>JABMNH010000062.1 GCA_013205245.1 Flavobacteriales bacterium
CTATCATATATTGCAAGGTTTATACCACAATATACCACTTTCCTTGCAATTTAAGCCTTAATAAAACGTCTAATAATCAACATAAATTGCTGAATAATAAAATAGTAAATAGTTATTAAGGCTCGACTAAGTAATTACTTTACAAAAGAAATAGAATGGAATTAAAAAAAATCATTTACTTTGTAAAGCAGATTCTTTATGAAGAACACCAAAAAATTTCCAACCAAATATGCCATCCGATTTCTTGTAGGTCTGGTATTTGCTGTATTCACAAAACTTTTTAGAATTAAAAAGAACATGCCTCTCGAAGTTCTAAAGTTAAAACCACCTTATTTGGTATTAGGTAATCATGTGGGTTATTGGGATCCTTTTATAATGGGATATTTTTTACCCCATTTTACGCATTTCATTTCTTCAGATACCACACTTCGCAGTCCTTTTATTCGATTTTTTATAACACGTTTGGGCACTATCCCAATAAAGAAAAATATACGTGATACCAAAGCCATAAGGGGTATAATTTCGGTAATCAAACAAGAGGAGAATGTCGGCATATTTCCAGAGGCATTGAGAAGCTGGTCTGGGAGTAGTTTTAAAATAGATCCTTCTATTGTTAAGCTCATTAAGTTTTTAAAGGTTCCTGTGGTTGTACCTGTAATAAAGGGAATGAGTCTTTTTAATCCGCGATGGTCAACAAAATTAAGGTATACCAGGGTAGAAGTAGATTATAAATTGGTATTTACTACCGATACTTTAGAGCAACTATCTCACAGTGCGGTTTACGATAAATTAAATGCGGCTCTACATCATGACGAGGTGGCCTATCAGCGAAAGCATATGCACAAAATATATTCCAGAAACAAGGCAGAGCATATTGGTCACGCCTTATATGTGTGCCCTAGTTGTTATGCTATTGATAGTTTTAGAGCTGCCGGAAATAATTTTAGTTGTACCGATTGCCATTATGATATTCATATTGATGTGTATGGTTTTTATAAGCGGATTTCTAAGGGGGAGTTGTTTTTTAACAATATAAGAGATTGGTATAATTGGGAAGAAAAGTGGTTGCTCAATTATGTAAACAACAAGTTTGATAATAAAAGTGCCAATGTGATTTTTGAAGATAAAAATTCAAAATTCTTTCACAGCAGTTCTGATGGCGAAATGGATTTTATAGATACTGTAAATTTAAAATTATATACCGACAAAATTGAAATAGAAAGCCTTTCTAACAAGAAAAGAATTATCCTGAATTTTGAAGATTTACAAACCATTAATCCACAAATAAACGAACGAATAGAAATTTATTATGCCGATGAAGCCTACCGATTTGTAGGAGAAGGAGCAGGTGTTTCTGGGCTTAAATGGGAAGTGGCCGTTAATGCCCTATGGAAAAAGCTAGGACAGAATCATAAACTATCAGTCTATATTGAACAAGACAAATAAACCTTTGGGTTTAAACATTAATCCGTAAATATTAGCTCGGCGTGAATGGTGAGGTTAAGATGTTACTTGAAATCTTCGTAAATTATATTATTCAAATCAATATAATAACTTTAAATAAGTTCTTTCAATTTCTGAGCTGCAATTTCTGCTAAAACTGCTTCATTTTGTCCTTGCCATGGTCTTTTGGCGCGATGCGGAGATACTAAAACCCATTCTCAGGTAAGGATGTTTAAACGTTTATGCGCGTAATCTTGTAAATCTGTATTCATATTAAAATTAATTATATTTTATTAATCCTGTTCCATTTGAAAGTTCAACAGAATAAATAGAACAATTTAAATTAAATTTATTTTTATATGATTCGGAAACTTGTGATTTGAATGATTCTGTTTCTGTTTTTGCAATGAGATTAATGGTGCAGCCACCAAAACCACCACCCATCATTCGTGCTCCTAAAACATGGCTGTTTAATTTTGCTTGTTCTACGAGGAAATCTAATTCTTTACAACTTACTTTGTATTGATTTTGTAATCCATCATGTGAAGCGTAGATAAGGCTTCCCAGTGCTTTTAAATCGCGGTTTTCAATAGCTTTTGAAGCTTTAATAACGCGATCATTTTCCTGAATCACATATAGGGCTTTTTGATAGTTTTCATCGGTAACCTTATCTTTAATAGATTCTAAATCATATTCTGTAGCATCACGAAGTGCTTTCACATTGAGCATACCAGCAATAGATTCACAAACAGAGCGTCTGTCATTATATGCACTATCAGACAAGCTATGTTTTACATTGGTGTTTATTAAAATGAGTTCATGGTTTTTAAAATCTATTTCAAATGGCTTTGATTTTACGGTTCTGCAATCCAATAGTAAGGCATTGTTTTCTATGCCAAACATACTGGCATACTGATCCATAATACCACACTTGACCCCAACATAATTATGTTCGGCCTTTTGTGAGATTAAAATCATATCATGTTTAGAGAGTCCTAAATTAAAAATCTCATTCAATCCAAATACAACACTATTTTCTAATGCTGCTGAAGATGACATACCTGCACCACTTGGGATATTTCCTCCAAATAGTATATTGAAATTTCCAACAATTTTACTTCTGTTTTGAATTTCTGCAACCACACCAAGAATATAATTTTGCCAGCTTCCTTGAGCCAAAGGTTTTATATTCTTTAAAGAAAACGCAATAGTTTCTTGTTTGTCAAATGCAAAAGCTGTTGATATACTTGAATCACTTTTTCCAATAGCAATCACAATACCTTTATTTACAGCCGCAGGAAAAACAAAGCCATCATTATAATCAGTATGTTCACCAATGATATTAATCCTGCCAGGCGAAAAAACCATGACAGGTTCGATTTGAAATTTCGCAATGAAACTATTCTTAATGGTATTAATTAACGCAGTATTCATCTCTAATCTAGTTTGTTATTTATTATTAGTATAGTTTAATGTTCCAATAGATATTATACGCATCATTAGGTTTTAATGTCTTTAATCCTATACCATTATTAAAACTATCTGAAACACCTGTAGTAGGTTCAATCGCAATTGTATTTGGATGTGCTGGTGTATATAATTGCAAAAAGCTGTCTTTTTCAGAGGAACTCAAAACAAAACTGTAATTAGGGGTTTCAAACAAAATTTCATTGGGGTCTAATACAAAACAATCATCTAGGGTTTTGTCTTTGATCATAAATTCATCATCAATATCTATATGTTTGATTCCGAGGGTAATATTTCTTTTATTGAAAAAGATAGTTTCATTACTCTTAAAACTCAAAGAGCTTTTAAATAGATCACTGCTGTTAAAATAAGGATGCCAACCAATTGTAAAAGGGAATGTCTTGGTGTCTGTGTTTTTTACTGTAATATTTAAATCAATACTATCTTTGGTTAGAATATATTTTAAAATGACGGTATAAGTGTATGGAAAACCTTTGGCGTAATTTTGTTCATCGTATTTAAGTTTAACCATTGCTTCATCTTTTGTGGTTTTTTGATCGATTAATTCAAATGTTTTGTTGTAAACCAATCCGTGTATGGCATTATTTTCATCGGTTTGATTTATTTCAAATTGATAGTGCTTTTTCTCAAAAGTATACCTGCCATCTTCAATTCTATTGGCAAATGGAAATAAAATAGAAGAGGCATAAGTAATATCATAAGTTAATGGATGTAAATTCTTTATAATATGCAGGTTGTTAATAGTTAACTCCTGTAAACTAGCACCTAAATTTAAACATATTTTGGCATATGCCGTTTTTTGAGCATCTTCAATTTCAATAAAGTCAAGATTATTTATTAAATCTTGTGTATGTTTAATGACGTACAATGTTGATTAATTTTAAGTTATAATGAATTTCTTAGTATTAAGGTATTAGTATTTTCTATCTGCAATTGTTCTTTATTAAGCAACATTTTTGCTAATCGCTTTCCCATTTTATTAAAATCTGTTGAGATGGTTGTAATGCCACCTTCTACTATTTCTTTGAGTAAAGTGTCATTATAAGAAATAATCCCAATATCTTTTGAAAGGATTAATTTGGTCTCTTTAATTTTCTTAATGATTCTTAATAAATCTTTATCTTCTGGAATTACATAAATATCCCCTTTTTCAGGAATTTGATCTTGAATTGAATTAATAACCTCATTTTTAATACCACTTATAGAGCAAAATTTTCTAAAACCATCAAGCATGCCTTGGGGCTGTTTGTCATCATTAAAAAGCAAAACTAATTTTTTATAGTTTTTAATAAGATGTAACGCTTTATTAAGGTTATTAATAATATCCATTTCAAAATTTTGATAAATGGCCGAATATTGAACTAGGTCATTATGAATTTGATCTAAGATGTAAACCTTATCTTGTGGTAGTTTTTGTAGAATAAGATTTGTATTGTTGAAGTTGGCAGGCATAATTATATAATAATTATAGTTGTCAATATTTTCGTTAATTAGTTTGCTAAAAACCTCATAATTAAAATGATGGAAATAGATGTCAACTTTTATATTATATCCAAGAGTGCTTATAAAGGAATTGTATAAATCTTCTTTAAATGAATTAAGCTCATCAAATAATAAAAATACTTTTTGAACAACTTCGATATTGTCGTTTATAATATAGTAGCCCTTCCCAACAACAGATTGAATAATACCTCTTGTTTTTAAATCGTTAAACGCCATTAAAACAGTATCTCTAGAAAGTTTATGAGTGTCTCTAAGACTATTTAAAGAAGGTAATTTATCTCCTTTTTTCAACGAGCCAGATAAAATGCCCTCTTCTATTGAAGCAATAATTTGCTTGTATTTAGGTAATCCGATTTTTTTCTTAACGCTTATTATACTCATATTGCAAATATATATATAAATTTTAAAACAAACTGGTAGATACTAGTAGGTGTGATTTTATATATAAAAAATTATCTAATAAAAACTATTGCAATTTTGAGGGGGAGAAAAAGATAGATATCTCTAATTGTTTAGATTGGTTTAAAAATAGAAATTTCAAGTTATACGAAGACAAAAGACCATCTTTAAAGTATAACGTAACATTTTTATAAAGCCACTGTTCAAGATTACCACTATGATTAATTTTATCAGGATTTCCTAAAGCATATTTACAAGCTTCTTTTGTCATACCTACAATAACATTTTCGTTTAAAATAATGGTATATTTCTCAGGGTAATTATTTTTAATTAATAGATAATCGGCTTCAGATAAGGATGTTTTCTCAAAATCGGCTTTATAAACTAATACCTGATTATTGCTGCTATCTTTTAAAACATAAGAGATGGCATATAATTTATCATCGAGAGTAACTTTATCAATTTCCCATAATTTTTCTTCACCTGCAATAGCTTCAAACCCTTGCGTAATGTATATAATTGGATTGGTTAATTTTCGTAAGATATATTTTTTACCTAGTTTTTCAGTTTCTAACTTTTTAAAATAGCCGGCTACTAAAAACGGAAAAGAGTCTTCGTCAATATCATTATAAATAAAGTGAATAGTTTCATCAGTAACAGCATCAAAAAGCACCAATACTTGTTTAGCCGATTTTGATTTTATAATATCTTTAAGTAAAAAATAGCGGTTTGCCAATGCATTATAATCAGAAAAAATCCCTTTACTGTGTTTGTAAATATTAGGTGCTGCAAATTCAGATTTGTTAACATCAATAATAAATTTTTTGTAACCAAATTTTCTTAAATCCTCAGACTTGGGTTTTACAAATAAATTTTGACCAATTAAAAGTGATATCTTTTTACCAGGATAATTATAGGTGCTGTCATAAACTGTTATAGACGTTTTTTTTTATAACTGTTGCTGTAGCCGATGTAGATGTAACACTTATTTGAGCACTAAGGATAGTGGTTAGCAAAAACAAGAGGAGAGGGATACTATTTTTCTCATAACCAGATTTTAAATATGAGCCATAAAGGTAATAAAAAGTGCCTAGTTTAGAAAGGTTTATGGCAATACATAAAAATAAATCGTCATAAAATGGCAAAAACTTCCTATTAAAACGAGTAAATGAAAGATGGCATGATTGTATGGTATCTTTTTAATACTGTACAATACAGCGCCAATAGTATACGAAATACCACCTGCAAATAACCATAAAACACCATCCATAGGTAAATTATTTAAAAGTGGTTTTATGGCAATAATTACCACCCATCCCATAAGGATATACATTACCGTAGACAGTATGTTGTATCTGTTTGTAAAGAAAAGTTTTAAAATTACGCCTGTCAATGCCAGTCCCCATGTAATGCCAAAAATAGTCCAACCCCAAGCACCATTTAATGTGACAAGTGTAAAAGGCGTGTAAGTTCCGGCAATAAGCACATAAATTGAAGCGTGGTCAAAAACATTAAGGCGTTCGCGTAATTTGGGTCTTTTGGCGTTGTGGTATAGGGTAGAGGCAAGGTATAAAATAATAAGGCTTGCACCATAAATACTAAAACTCACAATATGCCAAGCATTTCCATCTATACTAGAATGGATAACTAAAAATACTGTAGCAATAACGCTTAAAATGAATCCTAGACCATGCGAAAGGACATTTAATCTTTCTTCTTTTGGTGGGTAATCAAGTTCTTCTTCTAAATTTTCCATAAATTTATTTTTCAACGTCAAAGTTGTCAGCTTTCCAGCCCACAATACCACTTTCTAAATTATATATTTTTTCATACCCATGTTCTTTTAAAAACAGGGTTGCCAAACCACTTCTATGACCCGAATGACAATAAACAAGCACTGTTTTATCTTTGGCTAAAGCCTTTATTTTTGTAGTGAATTCGGTTTGGTTTTTCCAATCTACATTAATAGCACCAGGTATATGACCTTTGTAATATTCTTGTGATGTTCTTACATCTAAAATTAATCCTGTATTGGCATCAATTAAAGTTTTGAAATCTTGCGCATTGACATTTTTCGCAAATGAATTAAATGCAGTGGCGTCAATCTGTTTTTTTTGAGGTTCATCTTTTCTTTTATCAATAACTTCTTTACAACTAGCTAGCAAAAGACTTATAATAAAAAGGGACAGACAGGTTTTTAATAGTTTCATAAATAGAAAGATTAAATGGGTATCAAAAATAGATATAATTTTTAAGAAATTTGAGATATATGATATTTAGAAACTTGTTAATTATTTTGCGTAATTAATTATTATATTTGCGACTAAAGCCATTAAATTCAGCAATAAAAATGATAAATGCCATAGAGAAAAATCTTTTAAGAGGTGTTACATTACTAAACACAATTACAGATAAACAGTATAATGATAAATCTGTGGCGCCTTATTATTCTAGCATTGGTGGACATATGCGTCATATATTAGATATTTTTGATTGTATTTTTGAAGGCTTGCCTAATAAAAAAATTGATTTGGCAGCACGCAAACGAAATGCTTCTGTTGAAGAATATACTTTAAATGGGCTTATTTATTTTGAAACTATTTTAGACAAATTAAAGAGCTTAAGGTATTCCGATTTTAACGAAATAGTTGAAGTTAAAGACGATTTAGGCTTGGGCGTTGTTGTTGTAAATTATACCGTAGCGGCCGCTTTAGCGCAAGCGCACAGTCATGCTACGCATCATTTTGCCAGTATTGGCTATATTATTTCTCAATTAGGCATTGAATTACCAGATGCCGATTTTGGATTTAATCCTACGACACCAAGATTACAAAATTTAGAAAACTAAAGTTCGCTTAAACTTTTTATACTTCTATTATAAGGCCTTAAGGCAAATAAACCTTTAAGAACAGGTTGAATTTTTTGATATTTCACACCAAACTTTTTATGACTTATTTTTGCAATTTGGTACACGAATTTCCAATGGAGTGCCAAGCTTTTTAAAGCGATAAAATAGGAGCTTTTTTTAGGGTCGTAAATATGTGTTGGCTCAGAAATAACACCATTTAATTCTATAATTTTAAAGGCTTTTCCTTCTTCTAATGCTGAGATACTGTCGTATTTTATGTCGAATCTGCCAAAATTCACACCAACAATTTTTTGACTAAGTGCATCAAAAGTTTGGGTTAATTTATCAGTAATAAGATGGTTGCCATTAATAAAAGAAGCCCCTTTACAATGATTGCCAATTTCGTTTAAAACAAAGGCTTCATCTTTTTTAGGTTTGTAATCTAACTTATTTGTAATTAAATCTTTAAATATAGATTCGTATCGTAAAACATGTGCATTATTAGCAATTAAATCTGACACACATGATGTGCCATCTCCTTTTACATGTAGATAATCTTTAAGCGTGATAGACGTTATTGTGCCTGTTTTTTTATCTGGAAAGCGGACGTATAAAATGCCACATTCGTTAGGATAACTTACAAAATCTTGAATGATCAAATCTATGGAGGTGTATTTTTTAAGATAGTCTTGTAAGTCTGCTAAGTTATTCAGTTTTTTCACCAATAGACCTCGATAGCCAATATCTGGTTTTATAATTAGTGGATACCTTAATTGATGCTTTTCAAGGTCATTTATAACAGTAGTAATGGTTGTTTCTTTAGGGATAAAAAGAGAGGTAGGAATCAAAGATTTTGGCAGTATTTTTAAGGTGTCGAATTTAGATTCTGTGGCATCGCCACCATTTTTAATGGCCGGATTTGTTGCCGTGAAATACGCAAAACTCCCAGATCTAATAGCGTAATAAACATACAACGGAAATAGCGGAATATAAAACATATAGGTCGGCCAAAACTCCCAATTGAACTTTTCTTTTAAACTTAAAAAAAAATTGTTTTTAGGAATCATTTTATTTATCAAAAAGGTGTTGTAATATCCGCTTGACGGCAATGGCCAAAAGTACCATGGCAGTAATTGAAATGATGAAACCTAAGATAAAAAATAAATAATTGGCATCTTTTTTTATCGCTTTAAAGCCGATGGTTGTTACAACCGGACCAGCCACCAAAAGAGGTAAAGCATATAAAAAGGAAGTGAATCCCTTTTTAAGATAGTTTTTATTTTGAGTCATTTTTAAGTTGATTTATGGCATTTCTAACACTACCGTGCTTTAGTAGTAATTTATTGGCAAACCTTTCATCTATTTTTAAAGTATCCATTAACATTTTGGTGCCGCGATCTACCAATTTATTATTTGATAATTGCATGTCTACCATTTTATTGCCTTTTATTTTACCTAGTTGAATCATGGCCGTTGTAGAAATCATATTCAAAATGAGTTTTTGGGCTGTGCCTGCCTTCATGCGAGAGCTTCCGGTAACAAATTCTGGACCCACAATAACTTCAATAGGATATTGGGCTAATTTAGCCAAAGGGCTTTTGGCATTGCAGGTAATACATCCCGTAAGGATATGATGATGATTAGCCTTTTCTAAGGCGCCTAAAACATAAGGCGTGGTACCAGAAGCTGCCAAACCTATTAAAGCGTCGTTTGAGCTAATGTTAAATTTCTGTAAATCTGCCCAACCTTGTGTGGTATCATCTTCTGCAAATTCTACTGCTTTACGGATGGCAGTATCGCCACCAGCAATAAGACCAATAACCAAATCGTGCGAAACACCAAAAGTAGGCGGACATTCGGATGCATCCAAAATACCTAACCGGCCACTTGTGCCAGCGCCAATATAAAATAAACGCCCGCCCAATTTTAGCTTTTCTACAATATGTGTTACTAAATTTGTTATTTGTGGCAGCGCTTTTTCTACAGCCAAAGGCACGCTTTTATCTTCGGTATTTATATTTATAAGTAATTCTGTTACAGACATTTTTTCTAAATGATTGTAATGAGAATCCTGTTCTGTAGTTTTGGTAAAATCCATCAATCAAATGTAATAAAAAAAGCGCCAATAAAAATTGGCGCTTTAGAATTTATAGAGGTAGCAATTAAGCTAATTCTTTGTCTAAATTTTCTTTTAGCGCAGCCAAAAATTCTTGAGTAGTTAGATAATTATCTTTAGTCATTTTATCTTTATGGATTAAAAGGGCTAAATCTTTTGTCATTTTACCACCTTCAACAGTATCAACGCATACTTTTTCTAAAGTATGACAGAAATCAATTAAAGCTTGATTGTTATCTAGTTTGCCACGGTGTTCTAAACCACGTGTCCAAGCATAAATAGATGCTAACGGATTTGTAGACGTTTCTTTGCCTTGTTGGTGAAAACGATAGTGACGTGTTACCGTACCATGTGCAGCTTCTGCTTCCATAGTTTTACCATCGGGTGTTACCAAAACAGAAGTCATTAGTCCTAATGAACCAAAACCTTGTGCAACGGTATCAGATTGTACATCGCCATCATAATTTTTAAGCGCCCAAACAAATCCACCGCTCCATTTCATCACACATGCAACCATATCGTCAATTAAACGGTGTTCGTAAGTGATGCCAGCAGCTTTAAACTTATCTTGGTATTCGGTTTCAAATACCTCTTGAAAAATATCTTTAAAACGGCCATCGTAAGCTTTTAAAATGGTGTTTTTTGTAGATAAATACAAAGGCCACCCTTTAACTAAAGCTTGATTCATGCTAGAACGCGCAAAACCATAGATTGAAGAATCTAAATTGTACATAGCAAGGGCTACGCCATCGCCATCAAATTTATAAACTTCGTGAGATTGGGCTTCGCCATTTTCTGGTGTAAAAGTTAAGGTTAATGTGCCTTTTCCTTTGGTTACAAAATCTGTAGCTTTGTATTGATCGCCAAAAGCGTGACGTCCCATACAAATTGGTTTTGTCCAACCTTGTACATAACGTGGTACATTACGCATTATAATGGGTTCTCTAAAAATAGTACCACCAACAATATTTCTTAAGGTTCCGTTAGGCGATTTCCACATTTTCTTTAATCCGAATTCTGTGACGCGCTCTTCATCTGGTGTGATGGTGGCGCATTTAATACCTACATGGTATTTTTTAATAGCTTCGGCAGCATCAATGGTTACTTGGTCATTGGTTTCGTCACGATATTCAATACCTAAGTCGTAATATTTGATATCTAAATCTAGATAGGGAAGTATTAATTGGTCTTTAATAAATTTCCAAATAATACGTGTCATTTCATCGCCGTCTAGTTCTACAACGGGATTTGCAACTTTTATTTTTGTCATGATTATGGATTTTTTTAAGTGATGCAAATTTAGTAAATTCTTAGCAAAAAACCATTATCATTGAGTTTCTTTTAAGCTAATTAAGGATACTTTAACAATTTTTTAAAAAGCATAAAAAAAACCTGCACTGTTTAGTGCAGGTTTTAGAAACTGATTTGGAATCAATTTATTTTCTAACTTCTTTAATTCTTGCTTTTTTACCAGTAAGGCCTCTAAAGTAGAATATTCTTGCGCGTCTCACTTTACCTTTTTTGTTAATCTCAATTTTTTCTAATGTTGGTAAGTTAATTGGAAAAATACGTTCTACACCTATGGTTCCAGACATTTTTCTGATGGTAAATGTTTCAGAAATACCACTGCCTCTTTTTTGAATGACAACACCTTTAAAATGCTGTGTCCTGGTTTTTACGCCCTCAACAATTTTGTAGTACACTGTAATTGTGTCTCCAGCTGAAAATGATGGGAATTCGTTTTTTGGAACGAATGCGTCTTGTACAAATTTTACTAAATCTTCCATTTTAAATGGTTTAAAATAATTAATCATAAAGCAACATTCGCGATTCTCGCCAGAGGTTGATTTTGAGTGCGCAAATTTAAAAATTTATTTTTAATTAGCGCTAATTTTTTGGAATATTTTGATAGTTAGTGGCATGGTAAACCCAAAATTTACGAACAGTTTTACCATGGTGTTTTATGAGTATGGGTTCTACCTCTGTAACTGCGCTAAAATAGGGACGTAATTCTTTAGGTATTTGGCCCGATTTAGCATCCGATTTTATTCTTCTATCTGAGTCTATAAACAATCCATCTTTACCATTTAATTTTGACAAATCATCGCCTATAAAATTGAAATGTAGCGCAAATTTGCCAATTACATTTTGCGCATAAACTTTCTGATTGCCATAAAAATTCAAAATAGCCGTTGTTTTATAATTGTCGGCAGAAAAAATAAAGGTATTTGGATATTCTTTTTGGATGTTTTCAACGTTTTGAGAAAGCTCTTCCCAGCCAAACCAAGTATCATCACTTTTAATAGGGACAACATAAAAGACAACTTCTATCGCTAAAGCGATGTGTATAATTATGGCTAAAATAGTGTTGACTCTTATCCATTTTTTTGAGATGTAAATACTTGTAAAAATTAAACCCGAGACATAGGCAGGCATAAGCCAATTTATTTTAACCCAATAAAAAAACGAAATACCAAAAAAGCCTAAAAAAGTAGGGAGAAAAAAACACAGTAAAAATAAATTTGAGGCATTTGGCAATTGCCATTTTAAAAGGTGTTTTTTGAGTGTTTTAAAAGTGATAATAGCAACAAAAATAAATAAAGCCGGAATTAAAATAAGCAATTCGTGACCAACGGTTCCTAAAAACGACAAGGGTTTTAATCCAAATGATGTCACGCTTTCGGCGCGTTGGGTAGATTGAAATAAGAATGAGGCGAAATTGTGTTGGTAATTCCAATATAAAACCGGAAAGGCTGTTAACACCGATACAATGATGGCTGTAACAAAACCTTTAGAGAAAAGTAATTTACGATGTTCTTTTGATAATATTAAAAAAGCCACCAATCCAAATTGTAAAAAGATAGAGGTGTATTTACTATCGAAAGCCAGCCCCATAAAGATGCCAGCCAACAACCACTGTTTAAAATTGTTATTAAATACAGCTTTGTGTAAAGCTATTAATGAAAGTGTCCAAAATAATAAGAGTGGTACATCGGGTGTAGAAATAATCGATAATATAGACAGCATCACACTTGTACTCATTAAAACCAAAGCGTGTTGCTGTTTTTGTTTTGATAAAAATAACTGAGATAAATTGTAAAAGGCAATCAGCGTAAACGAAGTTAAAGTAAAATCGGTCAATTTTACTACAAAAGCTGATTGTCCAAATATTTCAGAAAACAATCTTAGGGCATAACCAATCATACCTGGATGGTCAAAATAAGATAGGGCTAAATGCTGTCCGTAAAAATAGTAATAGGCATCTTGTGGCATCATTCCCATTAAGGGTAGTAGCAAAAACCGAAAGATTTGAAATGCCAATACGATGACTAATAAAGGCCTATTTTGAATAAATTTTTTCACAGTTAAAATGTAATTATTCCAGCAAAACCAACCGTATTTTGATTAATTGTTGGTACAAATATAGACGTAGTTTTTCGCTCTTTTTTAGATGTTTTATTTTTCGATTGCATTTTATAAAACACATCTGTAACCAACATGCCAACACCCGCGCCAACCAAAACATCAGACACCCAATGCTTGTTATTAAGTACTCTAAAAACGCCCGTAGTTGTGGCAAAAACATAACCACTATAACTCAAAATAGGATGGCTGTCTTTTAACTCGTGATGTAAAATACCTGCCATGGCAAAGGCATTAGAGGTATGTCCAGATGGAAATGCATGACTGCTGCCATTTGGTCTGGTTTCGTTTGTTATTAATTTTATAGATTTAACCACAGCATAATTCGCAGCTGTAATTAGAATAATATTCTTAGCCTGTTTTTTTATTGTGTTTTTAGTTTTTAGACCAAACATATCTGCTGAAGCTAAAACAGCTATGGGTGCAAATTGTAAAAAATCGTCTGCACGTGTATGGAAATTCAATCCGTTTTGAATATTGTTTTGCAATTGTACTTTACCCAAACCTCCACCGGCATAATTTACATAAATACCAGTGCCAATAAGCGACAGAGGTGCAATAGATTTCTTTAAAAAAGTACTTTTTTTGGTTGAAATGCTATCCGTTTTTTGGCTGTAGCCGATGTTTTGGCTAAAAATAGCCAAAGAAATACAGAGTGTTAGAATTGTCTTATTCATCTAATAAATCGGGTTTTAAAATTTGTGTTTTGTTATAAGCTTGATCGTGACGCCATGCGTCTATTTTTTTGAAGTTTCCAGAGAGTAAAACATCTGGCACTTTTAATCCGTCATATTCTGATGGGCGCGTATAAATTGGAGGCGCTAATAAATTGTCTTGAAAAGAATCGGTTAGGGCAGACGTTTCATCGCCTAAAACACCCGGAATTAATCTGATAATGGCATCGCATAAAACAGCTGCCGCAATCTCGCCACCACTTAAAACATAATCGCCAATAGAGATTTCTTTGGTGATGAATTTATCGCGCACACGCTGATCTACACCTTTATAATGGCCTGTTAAAATAAGAATATTCTCTTTTAAAGATAGGGTGTTGGCTGTTTGCTGATTTAAAGTTGGCGCATCAGGTGTCATATAAATAACTTCGTCGTAAGTGCGTTCTGCCAACAATTTCGACATACATTTATCAATGGGTTCAATCATTAGAACCATGCCGGCACCACCGCCATATTGCATGTCGTCTATTTGGCCGTATTTATTGAGGGCATAATCTCTTAGATTGTGGAAATGGACTTCGACAAAACCCTTGTTAATAGCGCGTTTGATGATGGAATATTCAAACGGGCTTTTAATAAGTTCTGGAGAAACGGTAATGATATCTATACGCATGGGGCAAAGATAGGAATTTGGAATTTGTTTTTGGCGTTGCGCTTATTGGTTAAGATATGATCAGTTTCAATTGATTATATCGTCCGATAAGCGAAGCTAGTTGTTTTTTAGATAGATAGCAAGAAAAATTATTAACTTTTATTAGCTTTCGCCATCCTGTCCGCTTCAAATAAATCTTGTTTCAATTCAATATTATCAAAGCCTTTTTGTTTTAACAGCTTAATTAGGTCTTTACCTAAATATTGGTTTATTTCAAAATATAACTGCCCATTTTCATTCAAATGTTTTGTGGCGAAATCGGCTATTTTATCATAAAAAATAAGGGGATTGTTATCTTCTACAAATAAAGCCAAATGAGGCTCGTGGTTTAAAACGTTTGGTTGCATTAAAGATTTTTCATCTTGTTTTACATATGGCGGATTGCTTACGATGATGTCGAATTTTAGAGGGGGAAGCTTCTCGACTGCGCTCGAAGTGACACTTTGTTCGTCTTTGCGAGGGAGCTTAGCGACCGAGGCAATCTCTTTGTTAGTTAGAGATTGCTTCTCCCGTAAATACGGGATCGCAATGACAGCTGGATTTAAAATATCTGCTTTAATAAAATTGATTTTAACTTTATTTAAATCGGCATTTTGTTTGGCTATTTTAAGGGCGTCTTTTGAAATGTCTAAAGCCCAAACTTTGGCTTGGGGCAGGTTTTTGGCTAAGGCAATGGCAATACAGCCACTTCCTGTGCCGATGTCTAGAATGTTATATCTGTTGGCTGTTGGCTTTTGACTTTTAGCTTCTTCTAAAATCCAAGACACCAATTCTTCGGTTTCGGGGCGCGGAATTAATACATTTTTATCAACCTTAAAAGGCAATCCATAAAATTCGGTTGTGCCTATAATATATTGTATGGGAGTGCTTTTTTTGAGTTTTTTAAGAGCTTCTAAAAAATATGTTTGGTCTACTGATTTTATTTCTAAATTTGGTTTTAAAGCAAGATCTATCCGGGTAAGCTTGAGTCGTTTTTCGATCAACAAAAATAAAAAGGCATTAATTTCTGAAACAGGATATATATCTGATAATTCAGTTATAAACGCCGATTTTAAAGTCTTAATATTCATAGCTAAATTATAAGGCTTTAAGCATCCAAACACTACATGAATAATGACAAGATTGAGACATTGGTTTATCTAAAATTTTAAATTCATTTTTTTTGTAAAAGGCAATAGCACGCGTCATTGAAGGAAAAGTTTCGAGATAGCAATTTTTATAACCTACTTCTTTGGCAAATGACAAACATTTTAAAATAATGGTTTTGCCAATTTGCAAACCTCTGGCATCGGGCGATAAATACATTTTTACCAACTCGCAGGTATCTGTATCATCATTTTTAATAGGCGAAATACCGCCACCACCAACAAGTTTTCCGTCAACTAAAGCCACATAATACACGGCCTTTTCAGATAGGTATGCTTCAGACATGGCGTCGGTTTCTGTATCGTAAAAAGCTGTTCCTTTTATATTGGCACCAAACTCGGTCAAGACATTGCGAATAACTTTGGCAAGCGCCACATTGTCTTCTTTTTTAACAAGTCTAATCTCAATTTTATTAGTCATCTTATTGTTTTACTTTTGTTGTGTGAATATACAGCAAAAATACATAAAACGTTGTTTAGAATTGGCTAAAAACGGCTTGGGAACAACATATCCAAATCCACTTGTTGGTTGTGTTATTGTTTATCAAGATAAAATTATAGGCGAAGGCTGGCATTACAAATCGGGTGAACCGCATGCAGAGGTTAATGCCATTAATGCTGTAGCCGATAAATCGCTTTTAAAATCGGCTGAATTGTATGTCAATTTAGAGCCCTGTTCGCATTATGGCAAAACACCGCCTTGTGCCGATTTAATTGTTAAACATGAAATTCCAAAAGTCATTATTGGCGCTTTAGATACCAATGAAAAGGTGAGTGGCAAAGGGGTGTTGCATCTTAAAAATAACGGCTGTGATGTTACTGTTGGTGTTTTAGAAAAAGAGTGTTTGGCTTTGAACAAAAGTTTTTATACCTATCATAATTTAAAGCGCCCTTATATTATTTTAAAATGGGCAGCTTCCGCGGATGGCTTTATTGCTAAAAACATTGAAGATAGACAGAAGCGCGTGCCATACTTTATTACAAAAGCCTATTCTTTGCAATTGGTACATCAATGGCGCGCCGAAGAACAAGCTATTTTGGTGGGGACAAATACGGCTGTAGCCGACAATCCAAAACTAGATGTGCGGCATGTTAAAGGCAAGCATCCAATAAGGATTGTTTTAGACCGCACTTTACGAATTCCTAAAGACAGTGCCCTTTTTGATAAAATTATAAAAACGATTGTTTTAACCGAGGCATCCAATATATCATCAGCTAAAAGCGATGAAAACCTCATTTTTGAACCTATTAATTTTGAGGACTTAGTGCCACAACAGATTTGTACCTTATTATATAAGTGCAAAATACAGTCACTTATTATTGAAGGCGGTTCTCAAATTTTGCAAAGTTTTATAGATGCCGATTTGTGGGATGAAGCTCGTATTTTTAAAGGGGAATCTCTTTTAAAACAGGGTGTTAAAGCGCCAGAGTTAAAAGGGACTTTAATAAGTGCTCAAAATATTTTAGAAGATCAATTGTCAATTTTTAAAAGATGAGCGAAGATGTTTATTTTACCATAACTTCGCCTGCCAGTGGTGCTATTTATAAAGATAAAGGCAGTAAATTTTTAGGCTATGCTTTTCCAATAACATCAGAAGATGATGTAAAACCAATTATAGAGCAGTTAAAAAAAGAACATCATGCAGCACGGCACTGGTGTTATGCATGGCAATTGGGTGTTGAAGATATTAAATACCGCGTCAATGATGATGGCGAACCCAGTAACAGTGCAGGAAAACCTATCTACGGACAATTGCTTTCAAAAAATGTGACCAATATATTAACGGTTGTTGTCCGTTATTATGGAGGTATTAACTTAGGTGTAGGTGGCCTGATTCAAGCCTATAAAACAGCCGCTCAATATTGTTTAGAAGAAGCTACAATTGTAGAAAAAAGATTGCAAGTAACTTTCACCATAAAATTCGAGTATAAAGACCTCAATAATGTGATGCGTTTTATAAAAGACAATAATCTGCACATAGTTAGTCAAACTATGGAAATGAATTGCAACATAAAATTATCTGTTAGAAAAACAGAAGCGTTAAAAATTGAGCAATTGTTAACAGATTTTTATGGTGTCGATTTTACAATAAATCAGTCTTAAAAAAGGGTTTTATTTTATCCATAAAAATTTGTGGCGCTTTAGTAGGCCTGTTTCTTTTCATATCCCAAAAAACCAAAATACTTTTACCCGTCGTAATAAGTTCTTTTTGTTGGTTTCTCATTTCAAAATCGAATTCTATTTTTGCAGTAGGTAATTTTATAAGTTTGGTAGTAATTTGCAGTAAATCATCATAAATAGCTGGTTTATGATATTTTACATTTAATTCTATAGCGGGTAGCATAATACCGTTATCTTCCATAGTTTTATAAGATAGGTCAAAATTACGAAGCCATTCGGCTCTACCTACCTCAAAATAAGCAGCGTAATTGCCATAATAAACATATTTCATTTGGTCGGTTTCACTATAGCGAACCCTTATACTTGTAGTGTGTGTTATCATTAAAAATGATTGATTTTAAGTTTGTTTTATAATACAATAAAAAAAAAGAAAAATCAATAGCAAATAGATTTTTTTATGATAAATATTATGCACATTTTTGTAGAGCAATTAAAAAGAGGATAATTTCTTTAATTATTGTCTAATTAATAAATCAAACTACCTAAACCCAAAAATGACTAATACAGCTTCTACTGTTTGGCAGGCCTGCTTATCTTTTATAAAAGATAACATTAAACCTCAGGCATACAAAACGTGGTTTGAGCCTATTATACCCATTAAGCTTTCTGCAGATGCTTTAACCATTCAAGTGCCTAGTAAATTTTTCTACGAATGGCTAGAAGAGCATTATATAAAATTGTTGCGTGTGGCTTTGGTTAGGGAGTTAGGTAAAGATGCCAAATTAATTTATGATGTTCGCATGGAGAATGCTTATAGCAGTAAGCAGCCTCATACGGTTAAAATACCAAGTTCTAACAGAAAACCCATGTATGGGCAAAACATTTCTGTACCTCTTGAGTTAAACAAAAGAGAACTCAGAAATCCGTTTATTATTCCAGGTATTCAAAAAGTAAAGATTGAGTCACAATTAAATCCAAATTATAATTTCGATAATTTTATTGAAGGCGATGCCAATAGATTGGCACGTTCTGCAGGAATTGCCGTTGCTAATAAACCTGGGGGCACTTCTTTTAATCCATTGTTAATTTACGGAGGTGTTGGTTTAGGTAAAACACATATCGCCCAAGCTATTGGTGTAGAAATTAAAAATAAATATGCTGATAAAACGGTTTTATATATTTCTGCCGAAAAATTCACACAACAATATATTGATGCTGTAAAAACCAATTCAAGAAATGATTTTATTCATTTCTATCAGATGATTGACGTTTTGTTAATTGATGATGTTCAGTTTTTATCAGGAAAAACAGGTACGCAAGATGTATTCTTCCATATTTTTAATCACTTACATCAAAATGGCAAACAGGTTGTTTTAACATCAGATAAGGCACCAGTTGATATGCAAGATATAGAACAACGTTTGTTGTCGCGTTTTAAATGGGGACTCTCTGCCGAATTGCAAACACCAGATTTTGAAACACGTATTTCTATCCTTCAAAATAAATTATATAGAGATGGTGTTGAAATGCCAGACGAAATTATAGAATATATTGCCAAACATATTAAGAGTAATGTAAGAGAGCTTGAAGGGGTTTTGATTTCTATGATTGCCCAAGCTTCTTTTAACAAAAAAGAATTCACATTAATGCTTACAAAACAAATTGTAGATAAATTTGTTAAAAATACAAATCGCGAAATTTCTATAGAACATATTCAAAAAACAGTTTCAAAATATTTTGAAATAGATTTGGCTACTTTACAATCAAAAACACGCAAACGTCATATTGTACAAGCCAGACAATTGGCCATGTTTTTCGCTAAGCGAATGACAAAAGCATCGTTGGCAAGTATTGGTGCACAAATTGGCAAACGCGACCATGCAACGGTACTTCACGCCTGTAAAACTGTTAATAATTTAACAGAAACCGACAAGCAATTTAGAAAATACGTAGAAGATATTACTAAAAAATTGACTTTCTAAAACCTAAGCGTATGTTACGTATTCTTATGGTATGTTTGGGCAATATTTGTCGATCTCCATTAGCCGAAGGGCTTTTAAAATCTAAACTAGACACTTCTAAATACTTTGTTGACTCGGCTGGAACAGGTTCTTGGCATATTGGACATCAACCCGATAAACGTTCTATAGCTGTAGCCGACAAACACAATTTAGACATTTCTGACCAACGTGGGCGGCAATTCTCTGAAGTCGATTTTGATAATTTTGATATTATTTATGCGATGGATATCAATAATTATGAGGATCTTAGAGAAATGGCAAAATCTGATAAAGACACACAAAAAGTCAAACTTTTGTTAGATATTTTATTTCCTGGCGAAAATATGGATGTGCCCGATCCTTATACCGGAGGCATGTTTCAGTTTGAGCAAGTTTATGATATCTTAGATAAAGCCACAACCCAATTAGCAAATCAGTTAAACAATGACTAACGAAAAAGGAAAACTCTATTTAATACCAACTACTTTAGGCGATAATGAGCCTTTAGAAGTGTTGCCTTTGTCTGTTAGAAAAGCCATAGAACAGATTGATTATTATATTGTAGAAAACGAAAAATCGGCCAGACGTTTTATAAAAAAAATCACACCTAGAAAATCTCAAGAAAAACTAGAGGTACATTTAATCGATAAATTTACACAAGAACAAGACACACAACATTATCTGGATGTTTGTAATGATGGTATAGATGTGGGTTTATTGTCAGAGGCTGGCAACCCTGCCATTGCAGACCCGGGTTCAAATATGGTAAAATTGGCACATCAAAAAAATATAAGAGTGGTGCCTTTGGTTGGGCCATCTTCTATTTTATTAGCGATGATGAGTTCGGGATTTAACGGGCAAAATTTTGCTTTTAATGGCTATTTACCTATTGATGCCAACGACCGAAAGCATAAATTAAAACAGTTAGAGAAGCAATCTAAAACTGAAAATCAGTCTCAAATATTTATTGAGACACCATACCGTAATGATCAATTATTCACGCATTTATGTCAGGTTTTAACACCCGCAACGCATTTGTGTATTGCGGCAGATATCACTTTATCAACCGAATATATTAGAACCTTTAGCATAAAAGATTGGAAGAGTCACAAACCGAATCTGCACAAAAGACCAGCTATTTTTATCATCCATAAATTTTAATCTAAATAATTCCTTGAAGCATAGCTTCAAGGTTTCTGACTTTCACCACGCCTAAGGCGTGGTCAGAACTGCTTTTTAGCAGTTCTGGGAGAGGTAAAATAACAGAATTTTGTTTGGTCAAAATGAAACTAAGAAAACACTCCTATAGCTCTGCCTCGAATAATTACTTTTAAGAAATTCTTTTATTTGCTTTAGCGGCGGATACCTTGTTTGCTTATCCAACGTTGGTATTTTGAGGCGTTAATGGCGTGTTGAAATGTGTTTTTTGCAAACTCATGATAGCCCATTTTTGTAGTACTGGCACACATAAAAAAGTAACGGTGATTATCTGGATTAAGAACAGCATCTATACTAGATACGTCTGGCATAGCAATGGGACCAGGTGGCAAACCCTTATTGAGATAAGTATTATAGGGCGATTTAATAAGCAAGTCTTTATTTAAAACACGTTTAATAATGGTATCCTTATTATACATTTTTTGTATCGCAAAAATAACTGTAGGGTCGGCTTGTAAAGGCCAGCCCCTTTTTAGTCTGTTTAAATATAAGCCTGCTACAACAGGGCGTTCATCAACTTTAGCCGTTTCTTTTTGAACAATTGAAGCCAAAGCATACACTTGAAGTGGACTTAAATTTAGAGAATCGGCTTTTTGAAAACGGTCATTTTTTAACCAAAATTTATTAAATTCATTAAGCATTTTGTCTCTAAATTTCTCGGCAGAAGTATTCCAATAAAATTGATAACTATTTGGAATATAAATACCAAGCGCATCATCAATTGTTAGCTTGTTTTGATTTAAAAACACACTATCTAACATCACATTTAAAAGCGAAATAGAATCGGCTTCAATTTGTTTTGAAATGTTGCCTGCTAATAATTCTAAACTGTTCTCATTGTTAAATAAAATGGTAATAGGTTTTTGATTGCCACTGCGCAAGTTATTAATGAGCTCATTGTTGCTCATTCCTTTTTCAATAAAATAACGCCCCGATTTTATTCTCGTTCTGTATCTTTTTAACTGAGACACCCATTTAAATGTTTTTTCTGATTTTAAATAGGGTGCTATAGATGTGTTTACATCATTAAAGGAACTGTTGTGTGGAATCAAAATATAGCCCGATGTTTTTACATTATCAGTATAAATAGTCCCAAAGATAGAGAAGCCCAATAAATGTAAAAATACCAGTGTAAAAATATAAATTTTACGTGACATTAATTTTGAAAAAAGAGTACTTATTGTTTTTAAAATCATTTATTTATAAGTTGAAATAAGACTTCGTTTTTGAAGGTGTTTTGATAAGAAACCCAATCTTTTTTTAGGCCTACTTTTTCAAAACCTTGTTGGGTAAAGAGGCTTATACTTTTATGATTATCTTCTAAAATATTAGCATAAATTTGATGTAATTGCAAAGTAGAAAAGCAATATTTAATTAAAGTTTCTAAGGCATCTTTGGCAAAACCCTGCCCTTGATTATTTTCTGTTATAACAATACCAATCCCAGCGCGTTTGTGTTGTGGATCAAAGTCAAATAAATCGATTAATCCAATAGGTAAATCTTCATTTTTTTTAGAAATAACCAATCGTAATTGCTTGGCCTGATAAATATCTAAATGTGCTTGTTCTAAATATTGTTTTAAAATAAATTTAGAAAAAGGCATTTGAGTGCCGCTTACTTCCCAAAGATTTTCGTCATTTTCTATCGCAAAAAGAAAATCTAAATCTTCTGGCTCAAGTGCGCGTAAATAAATATTTTCACCTTTTAAGATATCCATTATATAGAAATATTGCCTTTAAAAACCTGTACTGCTGGACCTTCTAAAAACACATCCGTGTAAACGTTGTCTTTTACTTTAAAACTAACTTTTAAATTACCGCCTTCGGTTTGTAAATTTATAACAGAACTATGTGTTTTATTTGTTTTATGACTGGCAATAGCTACAGCCGTAACACCAGTACCACAGCTCAAAGTTTCGTCTTCTACACCGCGCTCATAAGTCCTTACTTTAAAAGTGTTGTTATCAATTTGCTCTACAAAATTTACATTTGTACCTTCTTTAAAATAGGGTGCACCATTTCTTATGCTACTTCCGTTAAGTTTGATGTCTAATTGATGTATGTTTTTTTGATAACTTATGTGATGTGGCGAGCCTGTGTTTAGAAAAACATGTGTATCGGTGACAAGTATGTCTGCTACATTTTGCATTTGTAAACTGATGATATCATTCTTTATTGAGGCATTATGTGGGCCATCAATTGCAACAAAATGCGCATAATTTTCAATGATATTCAAATATTTTGCAAAGGCCACAATACATCTACCACCATTACCACACATGGTACTTTCGTTGCCATCGGCATTAAAATACACCATTTTAAAATCGAAGTTTGCATCGTTTTCTAAACAAATAAATCCATCGGCGCCAACGCCAAATTTACGATCACAAATATGTTGGATGCGTTTGGTGTTAGAAGTGTCGAATGTTTTTAACCGGTTATCAATTAAAACAAAATCGTTTCCGGTACCTTGATATTTGTAAAAAGCTAATTCCATGAATGTAAAAAATCGTGTGTACAAATGTAATGATATTTTCTAAAGCTTGTTTTGTTAAAAACCAGTTAAAATGACGTTAACAGAGTGTTAAACTCAAAATAGCAATCACAATATTATATAATTTTGGTTGTTGATAATAAAAAATATTAGAAATGAAAAAAATAGGCACATTAATTTTAGCTTCTGCTCTTGGCGGAGCGCTTACTTTAGGGAGTTACAAATTATTTTTAGAAAAAGACACTGCTGTTAATGCAACTGATGTTGTAACACAAACCACAGTCAAATCCAATTTGGTAAATTATGCCTTACCAGCCGAAAACACCGATTTTACAATTGCGGCCGATGCTACTTTAGCTGCGGTAGTGCACGTAAAAAACGTATCGGTTCAAGAAGTTCAAGATCCTATTTCTTCATTTTTTTATGGCGGAAGTAGTACAAGAGAACTCAAACAAGTGGGTACTGGCTCTGGTGTAATCATCTCAAAAGATGGTTATATTATCACCAACAACCACGTGATAGAAAATGCAAAAACGCTTGAAATTACTTTAAACGATAAACGAAAATACAATGCTACAATCATCGGTGCCGATCCAAATACCGATATTGCTTTGGTTAAAATAGATGAAAAAGATTTGCCATACATTCCTTTTGGCAACTCAGATAATGTTAAAGTTGGTGAATGGGTTTTAGCCGTTGGCAATCCGTTTAATTTATCTTCAACCGTAACTGCCGGAATTATTAGTGCAAAAGGAAGAAATATCAATATCAATAAAAACAATCGCGCAATCGAATCGTTTATTCAAACAGATGCCGTTGTAAACCCCGGAAATAGTGGTGGCGCTTTGGTAAATACGCGTGGCGAACTTATCGGAATTAACTCTGCTATTGAGTCAATTACCGGTTCATATATGGGTTATTCGTTCGCGGTTCCGTCTAATATTGCCAAAAAAGTAATTGAAGATATGATGCTTTATGGTAATGTACAACGTGCTTATTTGGGCATAAATGTTGATGATTTAAATGCCGATAAAGCAAAAATTTATGAGATTCCAAATACCGAAGGCGTTATTATTGTCAATGTTTTGGATGAAAGTGCAGCCGTAACAGCCGGATTAAAAAAAAATGATGTCATCATTAAAATGGATGATGTGGCTATTAAAAATTTCGCCGATTTATCGGGATATATTGGTTCAAAACGTCCGGGTGATAAAATTTCT
This sequence comes from Flavobacteriales bacterium, assembly GCA_013205245.1. Lineage (GTDB taxonomy): Bacteria > Bacteroidota > Bacteroidia > Flavobacteriales > Flavobacteriaceae > CG1-02-35-72. Next base: position 24,805 of record JABMNH010000062.1, read on the forward strand.
ATAACCTTTGTACGAGGGGGAATCACCAAGACCATTCCGTTAACACTTAAAAATAGATTTGGCAAAGAAACCGTTTCAAAAACCGATTATGTAGATTATTATATCGGCGAAACAAAAGTGTTATCAGATACAGATAAATCGAAATTTAATATTGATTTTGGTGTTAAAATCATCAAATTGAAGAATAAGGAATTATTAGCTAAAGGGTTGCAAAACAATGATATTATTTTAGCTATCAACGATGTTAAAATTTATAGTGTTAATGAATTGAGTATTTATTTAAAAAATAATGAAAATAAAGATTATGTAACCTTGCAGATTCTTAACCATCAAGGAAGAATAGGTTATGTATCAATTAGGTTGGATTAGGTTAATTAGTTTGGTTAAAGAGCTGCTATTTTTTAGCAGCTTTTTTTATTTAATGACATCAATTTTTGTTAAATTGCACAAACTCAACCAACAACTCAACTTATTATGCCACTACAACAAAGTTACGAACAAGAGCTTGCTGTTCAAACAAATAGAAGGCAGGCTACTATTGAATTTATTAAAATTATAGGCGATTTATGGTATGATAAAACCATAGAATTGGTGCTATTCAGAAATCAGTTAATCGACAGGAATGTTAGCGAAATTCTAAACCTTTTAGAATATGCGGCGGCGTTTGTAGAAAAACCAATTTCAATTTATGATGCTTTAGAAATTGCTAAAGCTATTGCAACTTTAGATTTACCGGCTTCAAAATTGGATATTGGTAAATTGTCTTACGAATGCCTTTTAGACGAAAATTTATCGACTGATAAATTAAAGTTTGTAAAAGAAAAACTCAGCAAAGCAAAAAGCAATAATGACAATTCGCCGAAAGATGTCGTTTTATACGGATTTGGTAGAATTGGTCGCTTGTTAGTTAGAGAACTCATGAGCAAAATGGGCAAAGGGCGACAAATGCGTTTAAGAGCGATTGTTACCAGAGATGATAATTCGCCATTTTTTCTAGAAAAACGTGCGGCGCTTTTACGAAACGATTCCGTTCACGGCGATTTTTTAGGATCGGTTATCCCCGATTTTGAAAAACAAGCTTTAATTATTAATGGCTCAACCGTTTATATGATTTCGGCTAATAATCCCGAAGACATAGATTATACAAAATATGGCATTCATAATGCTTTGGTTATTGATAATACAGGCGCTTTTAGAGATGAAGTTACTTTAGGAAGACATCTCAAAGCAAAAGGTGTAGCCAAAGTTTTATTAACTGCGCCGGGTAAAAATGTCCCAAATATTGTTTATGGAGTGAATCAAAATGATTACAATCCTAATACCACTCACATTTATTCAGCGGCATCTTGTACCACCAACGCCATCACGCCTGTTTTAAGTGTGATTGAGGATAATTTCGGAATCAATAACGGGCATCTTGAAACCATTCACGCTTATACAAACGACCAAAATCTGGTTGATAATTTTCATAAAAAATACCGAAGAGGTCGTGCTGCTGCATTAAATATGGTAATCACTGAAACCGGCGCCGGAAGTGCTGTTGCAAAAGCACTGCCATCACTCGAAGGTAAATTGACATCAAATGCCATTCGTGTTCCAGTTCCAAATGGTTCTCTGGCCATTTTGAATTTGCATTTAAAAAGAAAAACAACTAAAACAGAAGTGAATGATATCTTGAAGAAATATGCTTTAGAAGGCAACTTGGTAGAGCAAATTAAATTCTCATTGAGCAACGAATTGGTATCATCTGATATTGTTGGCGAGGCCGCTCCAGCAATCTTCGATAGCAATGCTACCATAGTTAGTGCTAAAGGTGACGATGTGGTGCTTTATGTTTGGTACGATAACGAATATGGCTATAGTCACCAAGTGATGCGTTTAGCGCGATATGTATCGCAAGTATCTAAATTTACTTATTATTAGAAATTATTTATCATACTAAAAAGCCCCAAAATGGATTTCCATTTTGGGGCTTTTTATAATTAATAAAATTATTAAGTAAAAATTATTTGAGTTCTGTCTCCATCGCAAAGTTCATAGAACTGACCAATGGTGATAATGCTATCTACTTCGTCTGATAAGTCTTCTTTCTTTAATTTAAACATGTCAACAGCTAATTTACAAGCGTAAATTTTACCACCACCTGCTGTAATCATTTCTAAAAATTCATCAACAGGAGGCATGTCTAAATCTTCCATTTGTTTTCGCATCATACCAGAAACAGCCGATTCTACGCCTGGTAATCCGCCAAGCATCGTAGGAAAAGGCAAACCCCCTGGCATTTTCATAGCGGGATTTCCGGTTGTTGCCGTATGTAAATGGTTCATCGATTTTTTTGTAATACCCTCAAGTCCGAAAAAAGTAAAAAACAGATTTGTTTCGATCCCTTCCATAACCGCACCATTAGCCATAACCAAAGAGGCGTAAACATCTTCTAAATTTCCTTTAGCGCATATAATACAAACCTTTTCTAAAGGCTTTTTTTCTTTTGCAACTATTTTTTTTTCAACTGCTATTGTTTCCATTTTTTTAATTTTTTATAATAATGTAATTTATATACAACTTGTGGGTTTTGGTATTCCGGCTATTTTAGATGAGAATTTTAAAGGTCCTTTTGGGAACAATTCATACAATCCTTTAACATCTACAATACCCGATTTACCAACGCTTCTTATTGTAAGCGCTTCTTTATCTGCTGTTTTTTTGCGTAAATAATTGATAAGCTCAAAATGTTTTGGTGTTAATTCAATTCCTAGTTCACTTGCAATTTCTTTTGCAATTTCTTCGTTCCATTGAGACATATTTTCAAGATAACCTTCCTCCGAAACATTTACTTCTACTCCTGCAATTGTTTTTACTGACATAATATTTATTTTTTAGTTGTTAATTATTTATTAATTTTTATCCGATTTTATATCAAATACCTTTCCTTTAAAGCTCATATTTCTATGAACAAAAGGAATAGCAATTCCTTTTAATAACATATTCCAATAAATCCATCTAAAGGCTAACTTGCCCCAATGATTAAATACACTTTCTTTTAATAATTTCAGAGGTCCTATTTTTGCAAAAGGAAAATTCCCATGAACTGGCTCAGTAACGTAATTAAAATCAATTAATAAGGCTTTGTTGTTTCCGGTTTCTATAAAGCAATTTGCATGACCATCAAATTCTTTTTTTAATGGATTCCCATCCATATACAAAAGAATATTATCAGTTAATGTTTCTGCTTGAAAATGTGCTACAGAACCTGCTTTTGAAGCTGGGACATTAGTTGCATCGCCAATTACAAAAATATTTTCGTGTGCTTTTGATTGAAGTGTATTATGGTCAGTAGGAATAAAATTTAAATCATCTCCTAAACCAGATTTTGCAATAACGTCGTCTCCCATATTTGTTGGAATGGTTACTAATAAATCAAAAGGAATTCTTCTATCTTCAAAATCCACAATCTCTTTGCTATCATTATCAACGTGTTCAATAGCAAAATCAGATTCCATATGTATATTTTTCTCTTTTAAAAGATAAGCTAAAGCGTTTGAGCAGGTTGGTTTTGTAAAGGCGCCTGTAAGTGGCGTGACATAGGTAATCTCAACTTTATCTCTCATCCCTTTTTCACGAAAATAGGTATCTGCTAAAAATGCAAATTCTAAAGGTGCAACTGGGCATTTTATGGGCATTTCGGTGATGTGAATTACTAATTTACCGCCCTCCCAATTTCTTAGTTTATTCCTTAAGGCCAAAGATCCTTCGTAAGTATAAAAATCGAAAATATCTTTTTTCCAAAGTGGACCAATTAGCCCTTCAGTTTCTTCAGGGGCTATTTTTGAACCTGTTGCAATAATTAAGATATCGTAATTTAAAGTTTCATCTTCTAATTCAACTTTATTTTCTTTAGGAATGATTTTCTCTATTTTTTTCTGAATGTAATTGACGTCTTTTTGGATAAATTTTTTACCCACTTTTTTAACTTGATTTTCTGTGTAAATATCAAATGGTAAGAATAAAAATCCAGGTTGATAATAATGTGTCTTATATTGATCAACAATAGTTATTTGCCATTCGTTTTTATTTAATTTTGGAAGGAGGTGGTTTGACATCATCGTTCCTGCGGTACCTGCACCTAATATGAGTAATTGTTTCATAACGATTTTTTTATGTTTTAATTTATATGAATTTAATACCACAAAATTACACCTAAATGAATGTGGGAAATATGATATAAATCATAGTCAAGCTCCTGTGTATCATAGGTTACATATGCTTTCTTGAAATGCAAAATAAGGGTTTGATAATTGGGTAGAATACCGTATTTTTATTCTTTTATAAATAGACATGTCAGAAGTTATAAAACATAAAATCGATGCACTCCGTAAAGAACTTCATCAACATAATTCCAATTATTATGTTTTAGATGCACCAAGTATTTCTGATTATGAATTTGATTTAAAACTTCAAGAACTACAATATTTAGAGAATCAATATCCACAATTTTTTGATCCTAATTCACCAACGCAACGGGTTGGTGGAGATATTGTCAAAAATTTCGAAACAGTTGTACATAAAAATAGGATGTACTCTTTAGCCAATTCATATTCTAAAGATGAATTGCAAGATTGGGAAAGCCGTATTCATAAAATTCTTGATCAAAATCAAGTTTCTTACACTTGCGAATTAAAATATGATGGGGCTTCTATTAATTTGGTTTATGAGCGCGGAAAATTACTGAGAGCCGAAACCCGTGGTGATGGTGTTCAGGGCGATGATGTTACAGCAAATGTGAGAACCATCAAATCGATTCCGTTGGTTTTATCCGATGATTTTATTCAGGATTTTGAAATTCGTGGCGAGATTATTCTCCCGCTTGACGGATTTAATGCTATGAATAAAGATCGCGTTGAAATTGGCGAAGATGCTTACAGCAATCCGAGAAATACGGCTAGTGGCAGTTTAAAATTACAGGATAGTACCGAAGTTGCCAAGCGTCCGTTAGATTGTTTGTTGTATCAAGTTGTGGGACAAAAATTACCTTTTGATTCGCATTTTGAAACTTTGATGAAGGCTAAAAAAGTCGGATTTAATATTCCCAATACCATAAAAGTCTGCCAAAATATCGATGCCGTTTTTGAATTTATCAACGTTTGGGATAAAAAACGTCATGAACTTCCTTATGAAACCGATGGTGTGGTTATTAAAGTAAATGATTTACAACAGCAAGCCGAATTGGGATTTACTGCAAAAGCACCGCGTTGGGCGATTGCTTATAAATTTAAAGCCGAGCAAGTTTCAACAATATTAAATGAAATTACGTATCAAGTTGGGCGCACCGGCGCCATTACGCCAGTTGCCAATTTAGAATCTGTACAATTAGCAGGAACCATTGTTAAACGTGCAAGTTTGCACAATGCAGATCAGATTTCAAAATTAGATATCCGCGTAGGCGATACCGTTTTTGTTGAAAAAGGTGGTGAGATTATTCCTAAAATTGTGGGAGTTGATTTAGAAAAACGACCACAAAATTCTGAACCGACTAAATATATCTCGCATTGTCCCGATTGTGATACCGAATTGGTAAGAACCGAAGGTGATGCCAAACATTTTTGTCCAAATGAATATGGATGTCCAACGCAAATTACAGGTCGCATACAGCATTTTATCAGCCGAAAGGCGATGAATATTGATGGATTGGGCGCTGAGACTATTGAGCTTTTGTTTAAAGAAGGGCTTATTAATAATTATGCCGATTTATACGATTTAAAAGTTGCGCAAATTATTCCGCTTGAGCGGATGGCAGATAAATCTGCTCAAAATATTATTGATGGATTACTCAAATCTAAAGAGATTCCTTTTGAAAAAGTATTGTTTGCTTTAGGCATTCGATTTGTGGGAGAGACCGTAGCTAAGAAATTAGCAAGACATTATAAAAGTATTGATAAACTAATACTATCAAATTTTGAAGCGTTAGTGAATGTTGATGAAATAGGTGAGGTGATTGCCAAAAGTGTGATCGATTTTTTTAACGATTTATCAAATATTCAAATTATCGACAAATTAAAACAAAAGGGTTTGCAATTCGAAATGTCACAAGCTTCTCAAGAAAATCAGACTGATAAATTGGTTGGATTAACCTTTGTAGTTTCGGGTGTTTTTGAAAAAATAACACGTCCAGAATTGAAAAAGAGCATTGAAGATAACGGCGGAAAAGTAAGCACTTCAATTTCTAAAAAGACCAATTATATAGTAGCAGGCGATAATATGGGGCCAAGTAAACAAGCCAAAGCTGAGAGTTTGGGTATAACCATTATTTCTGAAGATCAATTTTTAAAAATGATATAAAATGAATACAAAAAGAAATTTAAAAGTAGCAACAGTACTATTTATAGTAGTATCAGCTTTAGACATTATTGGAATTGTATTGCAAAAAGAATTTTTGCGCTATTTTTCTAAGCCTATGGTAATTTTATCTTTAATGTTACTTTATTTTTTGGCAAGCCCATCAAAAAACAAATGGTACATATTGGCTTTAATTTTCTCTTTTGGAGGCGATGTGTTTTTGCTTTTTAACGGACAAACGTATTTTATGTTCGGGTTGGGTTCCTTTTTATTAGCCCATATTTTTTATATCACACTTGTTTCTCAACAGTTGCATAAGCCAAAAACAAATGATATTTTATTAAGTTTTATGATTTTTTTCGGTCTGTTAATAGGTTTGTTGTTCGTCTTAAAAGGCCATTTAGGAGCGATGAAAATCCCAGTAGTTATTTACGGTTTGGTGATTACAAATTTTGGCGGATTAAGTTTTATCAATCATCTACAGCATAAGTCAAAAGCTTCGTTACTAATGTTAATAGGGGCATTAATTTTTATTTCATCAGATAGTATGTTGGCAATTAATAAATTTTATAACCCGATGGAAGTGTTAAATATAGCCGTTATGAGTTCTTATATTCTTGCCCAATATGTTATTTTTAGAGCGGTAACACAAAAAAGCGCTTAGTAAATCTAAAGATTAGTTTAGGGCTTTGCAATATTAACCGTTTGAGTTGCCCAATCTGGAAACACATTTGGGTCAATATCAAAAATTATTGTTCCCCAAATCATCGTTAATACTGTTATAACAATTATAGCCATAAGGTTTATAAAAAAACCTGTGCGCATCATATGTAACATGGTGAGTTTTCCAGTTCCAAAAACAATGACATTTGGAGGTGTTGCAATGGGTAACATAAACGCCATTGAAGCTGCTAAGGTAACAGGTATCATTATTAATAAAGGATTTACGTGTATTTCATTTGCCAATCCACCAATGATAGGTAAAATCATTTCTGTTGTGGCCGTATTTGATGTGAATTCGGTGAGTAATGACATCACTGCAGTTAAAGATGCTACAAGTGCCGTTGGAGATAAACTGCCAGCGTTTGTCAAAAGACCGCCTATATAAGTAGATAATCCTGAATCTATAAATCCTTTTGCTAAAGCAAAACCACCACCAAATAAAAACACAATATGCCAAGGCAGTTTCTTGGTAATTTGCCAAGTTAATAAAGCCTCATTTTTTTTAGTAGAAGGAACGATAAATAAGATAACAGCAATAAGCATAGCTACAGTACCATCATTTAAAAATTCGGGATGTTTAAATATGGTACTCCAACCAGTAATATTAAAAATGCCAAGATTTATATCTGTTCTAAATACCCATAATAAAGCCAAGATTATGAATAAAACAAAGACTCTTTTTTGTTCTGCTGTTACTTTTCCTAAAGCAATATATTTATCTCTAAAAAAAGACTTGTCTAGTTTTTCAATTTTTTCTTTGGGCTTGTAAACAAAATACAAAAAGAATAATGTAAAAATAAACATAATGATGGTAATAGGAAGTGCAAAAGTAATCCATTGACCAAATGAAATTGAAGGACCTCCGGGGTACATAATTTCAAAAATACGCATAAATGATAGGTTAGGAGGTGTGCCAACTAAAGTCGCTATACCGCCAATTGAACATGCGTGTGCAATAGCCAATAACAAGCCAACTACAAAGGTCTTTATTTTAGCTTTTCCATGAACTTCTTCTAAGGCTGTAGATACAGAAAATGCTATTGGTAACATCATCATGGTTGTGGCTGTATTCGACATCCACATCGATAAAAAAGCAGCCGAAAACATAAATCCAAATAAAATCATAAACGGACTCCCGCCAACAATAGACAATACTTTTAAGGCTATTCTTTTATGTAAATTCCATTTTTCCATGGCTAGAGCCATTAGAAACCCACCAATAAATAAAAAAATCACATAATTTATATAGGCGTTAGAAATAGCTTTTCCGTTTAGGATTCCTAAAAGAGGAAAAAGGATTACAGGTAAAAATGATGTGATGCCTATGGGTAGCGCTTCACTAATCCACCAAAATGCCATTAAAAATGCAATGGCTGCAGTATAAGTAACTTCGGGTTTGCCGGGTTGTAGATCTACAAAGAAAATGATGCCAAAGAAAATGATTAACCCTATGATAATTAATTTAAAATTGACGGTCTCTTTTTGTTTTAAAGTTGCCATGATATTTTTAAATTTTTAATTAGAAAATATATTTTTAATTTAAAATAATTCTTCTATGCTCTGCGTCGCCGTTTCTACTTTCACCTCTCCTTTGGAGAGGTCGGAACTGCCTTTTTGCAGTTTCGGGTGAGGTAAAATAATAGAATTTCGATTTTTGATTTTTAGATCAAAATGAAACCAGCTAAATACCCCTATGACCTACCTAGGTTATAGTTGGTTTCAAGAAATTCTTTATTCAGTATTCTTAACTTTTATGAGTTGTGCTGCTACGCTTACCGCAATTTCTTCAGGTGTTTTACTTTTTATAGATATGCCAATTGGTGCATATACTTTGTCTAATAAATTCTGATCGTACCCTTCTTTGGCCAAGACATCAAACATTATTTTTAGTTTTGCTTTACTGCCCAAAACACCTAAAAATTTTAATTTTTTATCCAATAAGGCCGATAAAACTATTTTGTCTCCTTTAAAGCCGTAGGTCATTATTGCCACATAAACATTAGAACCTTCTTCAATAGAATTTGCAATGGCTTTAAAATCTATAACCTGCTTTTTGTCGGCATAACTGTTTTCTTCAAAGGTGTTTAGGTTTTCTCGGTTATCGTAAACAATCACTTTAAATCCTATTTGTTTAAGGAGTTTTGAGGTTGCCAACCCAACGTGTCCGGCGCCAATAATGTAAACAATATCCTTTTTGTTTATAAATTCTTTGTAAGACCAATCGGTTTTAGAGTTGTGTGTATGGCTAAAGATTGTGCTTAATTCGTCATTAGTAACATAGTCAAAAGCAGTGGGCGACAGAGATAAAACACCACTTTTTGTGTTTGTATAGGTATCTAAAATTTTTTCAATAGTTAGAATATGTGATGTGTTTAACGGATTAAAAATAACAGTCTGTTCACCAGAACAAATCATTCCCGACCCATCTTCTATAAATCCTCTGTGAATTTGATGTTTGCAAAAGACGGTTGCTTCTTTTTTTTGTAACAATTCTTTGGATAATTCTACCAAATTAAATTCCATCAATCCGCCCCCTATAGAACCACAAATTTCGGTATCATCGGCAACAGCCATTTTAAATCCTTGCCTGCCCGGAGAACTCCCTTTGTGTTGTAAAACGGTTAAAAGATAAACTGTTTTATTTTGTGATATTTTTGAATGTATAAATTTCCAGAGCCTCATTTATTTTACAAATTTTCTCTTCGCCCTTTTAGAATTTTAGCAAAAGATCGGGTTCTAATTTCGTCTAAAGTGAGTCCTGTTACTAGGACTTCTTCTTCTGTAATGGCACCACTATTTAATGCTTTTAAAAAATAGTTGAGCAAGCCTTGACCAGTTGCAGCATCGTCAAAAACATCGCCTATTAAGGTGGCTCTTGCCGCTTTTTCAACAAAAGTTTTTAATCGAATAACAGCATCGTCATAACTTTCTAAAAAGAAAGCGTAAACGGCAGCATATCGCATGGGTAATTGGGCAGGATTCAAATCCCAACCTTGATAATAGCCATTCCAAAGCGAATGACGAATGTGTTTGTAACCTTTTAACCAAGCGCGGTGTACAACGGCTTTATTTTCTTCTTCTTGTTTTATTGTTAAATCGCCTCTATGTGGACCAATAGGCATCGTATTTGTTGCCCCATCAGACAACCAAACACCTGTATGCGCCAACGCCACTTTTGTCATATGATGCGCAAAATCGCAAACGGGATGATCCATCTCTTGATAACTAGCTGTTATGCTACACGAAGCTGTATAATCATACGTGCCAAAATGCGTCGCAATACAGCGGCCTTTACTTGCTGTAATGAATTTCCTTAACGGATTTATACCATTTTCATCAATGATAGATTGTGTGGTTTCTACCATAAATTCCATTTTGAGGCTTCTGGGTTGAAGCTCAAAATTTCTCTCGATAATTTCGAAAAAAGAAACCAAAGCAATAATCTGTTCTAGGATGGTAACTTTTGGCAACATGACCACAAAATTATTGGGCAATTTCCCTTTGGTTTCTGTTAATAAGGTTGTCAAAAAAATGTCTAATGTGCGTAAGCCACGCTCTTTTAACTCTTCTGTAAAAGGTTTGATTCTTATCCCAATAAAAGGAGAGAGAGAGTTTTCTGACATGCCCTTGGCAACATTTTGAGCTGCATTTACGGCAGTTTCATCTTCTTCTTTGTCAGATCTGTTACCAAAACCATCTTCAAAATCGATTCTAAAATCTTCAATGGCTTCACTTTGCAATTTGGCAATCACTTTTTTATAAATAGTATAAGAAAAATTGGCTGGGAGTTTTTTGCGCTCACTATCCGATAATTTTTCTAATTCTTTTAACAATTTTTCTTGTCCTTTTTTATCGCGTGGAAGAGCCTCATAGCCACGTAATTGAAAAGCAACTGCAAACTCTATAAAATTAGGCGCATAATCCAATAATGATTTTAAAGCCGTATTTCCTAACTTTTTAACAGAGTTGTATTTAAAAAGATTTGCGCCACCATACACGGTGTGAATGGGTTGTCTGTCTTCTCTATCACCTTTATAAATGGCGTTAAAAGTTTGGTTTGCTATAGCTAATTCGCCAAAAATGGCGTTTTTATGTGTATCCGAAATGGTTATTTTCATCGTTTAATTTTATATTTTGATTAACTCCCTTTATAGGTTGTGTATCCAAAAGGATTGATAAGTAGAGGTACGTGATAATGTTCGTGGTTTGTCACGGTAAACTGAATGACAACTTCTGGATAAAAACCTTCTTGCTTTTTATTTTTATAGTAAGTATCTGTATCAAAAACCATTTGATAATTGCCTGCGTCTAGGTTTTTACCAGGAGGTAAAAGATCTAAAATTCTGCCGTCGTTATTGGTAATACCACTGGTTATTGGTTTCCAAATATCGTTTGTAAATCCTTTTAAAGTGATTGACATTCCTTTTCCAGGCATCCCTGTTGTAGTGTCTAAAACATGCGTGGTGATATGGCTTCGCAAATCTGCGGTTGCATTCAAATTATCTAACAATTTAGCCAATCTAATAACAGTTATTTTATGTTGTTCGCCCATAGCTACCGCAAGTTCATCGTCAACAGAATTATGCAGGCGTGTGGAACAAATTTGTAGCATTTCCTTAGCGGATTTACCACTGGCACTCACAATAAAAATATAACCAAACTTTTTTAAATAATCGGCATTTGCTTTTGCAAGGCTGTGTAATATTTGCTCACCGGCGTCTGCTATTTTAGCCTGTTCGTTTGTAGCCCAGTTTTTAGTGTTTGCAAATTTTTCTCTAAGACTTGCCACATCGCCAATTATTGGATGTCCTGTAAAAGCTTCTTTCCAATCGTTTTTATCACATTGGGTATACCAAATTGTTGCTGCTTTTTTAAGAAGCGCATCCGCGGAAGCAAAAGACCTTTTCTCAATCATTTTAGTTATCCAAGTTTTTGACACACAACACTTTTCTAGAGCGTTATAAGCCTCTTGGTGTGATAGATTGGTAAATTCTGTGTACGTCATAACTGTTATTTTTGAGCTCCTTGATTTATCCAGCATTCAATAGTGGCGCGTTCTTCGTCAGTAATTTTAGTTTGATTGGCAAAGGGCATGTCTTTGCTCACAACCACGCGCTGAAAGATTTTATCTTTAAAATTTATAATTTGCTGAGGGGTGTCAAATTTAACACCATTTGGAGCAACTTTCCAAATCAGATCAGTGGGTGTAGCCGAATGGCAAGTGACACATCTATTTTGAACAATTGCGTTTACTTGCGTGATGTTTACTTCTTCTTTACAACCATCAACTATAGGAGTGGGTGATGTTACAAATGCTGCGGTGAGCAACAATAAAATGGAAAATGGCAAAACCCAAACAGATAATTGTTCTTTTTCACGAAGATTGAGATAGTGTTTTATCCCAGCACTTCCCAAAGAAATTATTAAAAGAATTAGCCATTGGTTAACATTGCCAAACGTACTCGGAAAATGATTGCTTATCATTATAAAAAGGACAGGAAGGGTAAAATAATTATTAGAATAAGAGCGTATAAATGCGGCTTCGCCATCAGCTGGATTTGGTGCTAGGCCTTTTTTTGCGGCATTTACCATTCTTTTTTGTCCCGGAATAATAATAAAAAACACATTTGCTGCCATTAAAGTACCAATTAGTGCCCCAAAATGGATGTATGCTGCTCTGCCACTAAAAACTTGGCTGTAAAACCATGCAAAAAATATTAAAAATACGGTTATAGCAATGGTGAAAATGATTTTACAGGTTATTAGTTTTTTACAGATTAAATCATAGATAACCCATCCCACAATTAAAGAACCAACACCAATGGCAATGGCTGTTAAAGGTTCTATATCTAGTACTTCGGGATCAATTAAATAAGATTTTGCATTAAAATAGTACACTACAAAAAGCAAACAAAAACCTGTGAGCCAAGTAAAGTAAGCCTCATATTTAAACCAGTGTAAATCTTTAGGAATTTCTTTGGGAGCTAGTTTGTATTTTTCTACATAATAAAAGCCACCGCCATGAACGGCCCATAAGTTTCCTGCCAACTCATCACGCACATTTTTAGTGCGATTTAAAGCGTTTTCAAGAAACACAAAATAGAACGAAGCGCCAATCCATGCAATGCCAAAAGTGATATGAATCCAGCGAATAGCAAGGTTTAACCATTCAAAAAAATGACTTTGGTAGATGGTATTTTTTATAAAGAAGTGATAAATAATAAAGGCCCCTAAAACACTTAAACTAACCACAAATGTGTAGGCAATGTCTTGTTGTTTTGCCACCTTTTGTACCGCCATTTCGTCATCACTTATTTTCGCCTTTTTTCTTTTATGATATAGGATGTAGGTGAATTTACTTGCAATAAGTAAAGCAATAAACCAAAGTATTAATGTTATTATTCCAATCATAATTTAATGCGTAATTGTCCCGAAAATCCGTAATCTGCTTATGCCTCCGTCAGGATAAATTTTAAGTTTAACATGTGTTATTGGGTTGTTATTTTCAAGAATATCGGCTTTGAAAATATGCTCTTGATTTGCTTGTAATTTTTGTTTTGTAAGTAAAGGTTTCCAATCCGATTTTCCATTTATTACAATTTGATCATCTTGGCAATTACAATAATCTATGGCGCAACTGTCTGGATAATTTCCTTTAAAATGTTTGGTGTCAACGAGTATTTTTTTGACAATGCCTTGATGCCCCAATCGTAAAATTACCCAATCTTCATTGTTGGGCGTTCTGTTGCGTTTGGTTTCCCAACCATCGCCCATATTTTTACCCAAAGAAGGTGAAATTAAATTATCCATCGCGCTAAAAAACATATCGTTACAACTTAAAGCCTTGCCGCAATTTGTGGCAAGGGCTAAGTCAATTATATCTTTTTCATTTACAGTGTACCAATCTTTATATACCTCACCATAAACTCTAAATCGGGCCACGCCGCCATCTGGATAAATGTGTAAACGCACATGTGTGTAAATCTTATCGGATGAAATCTCAAAAAAATGTTGTGAGCCAGGATTTAAGGGCGATTTTTCTAAAATTTCTTCCCAATTTAAGTCATCCGCTTTAGCCCAATCAATGTTGTTGTCATTTATAGAAATTGCTTCTACTGAAGCAAAAGGGGGGTGATTGCCTAAAAAATGATTGGTATCTATATCAAAACCTTTGATGTTTCCAGAAGCTCCCAATTTAACAATTGCCCAATCGTGACCAGGTGTTCTTTTTCGCCTAGATTCCCATCCGTCCATCCATTTACCTTGTTCGGTGTATTTGCCTTCTATAAAAACACCTCTGCCTTCTTTGATGAGATTTTCTTTTTCAGCAAAAAAATCATCAGTACAGTAAAGTACTTTTCCGCCAATTCTTTCGGAAGCTAAATCGATATATTTTAATAAATTTTGTTTCATTTTTTTAAGAGTAATTTGCCAGCATTAAACGTTTTTAGTTCACTATTTTTTACGACTTGAATTCCATTTACAAAAGTGTGTATTATTTTACCTTTTAGCGTATGATTTGCGTAAGGCGTGGCTTTGTGTTTATGGGCTATTATATTTTCGGTAACTTTAAATTCTTCATCATTGCTCCAAACTGTTATATCTGCATCAAAACCTTTTTTTAGTTCTCCTTTTGTATTTTCTAAACCTAAAAATTTTGCTGGATTTGTTGTGAGTAAGGGTATTAATTTTTCTAATGTAAGGCCTTTTTTTAAACCTGCTGTCCAAAGTACAGGTAAAGTGAATTGCAAACCAGCAATGCCACCCCACGCTTCAAATAAATTCCCTTCTTCTAGTTTTTTTATTTCTGGTGGTGCAGGGGAATGATCGGAACCTAAAAAATCAAACTCGTTGTTGAGGAGACCTTTCCACAATAAATCATTATTTTCTTTGTCTCTTATCGGAGGTGCACATTTATAAATTGGTGAAGCATCCGGAATATCTTCTGCGTTAAAATATAAATAATGCGGACAAGTTTCTACGGTTAATTTATTGGTTTGCTTTTTTCTAGTATTGGTTAATTTCAAACCTTTGGCCGTTGCTAAGTGAACAATATGAACTTTGGTATTGTATTTTTCTTGAATTTCTAAGGCTATTTTTATAGCGTTCAATTCCCATTCTTCAGGTCTTGAAGAGACATAATCTTTATAGCTTTTTGGATTTATTTTTTCTGATTCTCCAAATTCACAATGTAAAAGTAAAGGCGCTTCATATTTTGCCAATGTAGGGCCAATTTTTTCTAAATCGGATTTGCTGATATTCGGAAATTCATCAATCCCCGAATGGGTTAAAAAACCTTTTATACCAAATACGCCTGCTTTTAATAAGGGTTCAATATCATTTGTGTTTCCAGGAATGACACCGCCATAAAATCCACAATTAACATGGAGTTTATTTTTAGTAGCCTGTTTTTTAATGTCAAAAGCCTTGACATTTGTAGTCACCGGATTTGCATTTAAAGGCATTTCTATCAACGTCGTTACACCACCAAGCGCTGCCGCTTTTGTTGCTGTATCAAACCCTTCCCAATGTGTCCTGCCAGGTTCGTTAATGTGCACGTGGGCATCAATAATACCTGGCATTATAATTAAATTTTCGTAATCTAAAAAGGGTATATTTTCTATTTTGTGTTTGGTAAAAAAAATATTTAAAATTTTATTTTCATGAATATGTAGCGTCGCTTCTACAAATTTAGCATCAACCCAACATTTTTTACTGTAAATTAAAAACGTATTCATGGTTTAGTTTTGATATAAATTTTTTAAAACTTTTTCGGGTGT
This sequence comes from Flavobacteriales bacterium, assembly GCA_013205245.1. Classification (GTDB taxonomy): domain Bacteria; phylum Bacteroidota; class Bacteroidia; order Flavobacteriales; family Flavobacteriaceae; genus CG1-02-35-72. Next base: position 40,641 of record JABMNH010000062.1, read on the forward strand.
CATGGGTGCATCAAATTTTAAAGAATGGTTTTTGTTAAATGCTTTTATGGCATTTTGAATGGCAAAATAAGTGCCAATACCATACATTAATGGGGGTTCGCCCACAGCTTTCGATTTTAAAATAGCCATCTCATGTCCCGCGGATTCTAAAGCTTTTACTTCCACAATTTCTGGCATGGCAAACACATCTGGCACTTTATACGTCGATAAGGCATTAGATAACAAACGCCCATTTTTATCATAAGCAATTTCTTCCATTGTCATCCAACCGATGCCTTGTGCTAAGGCTCCTTCAATTTGTCCCATATCAATATCTAGATTCATACTTTTACCAAAATCGTGAATTATTTTAACACTGTCAATATCATAAGTACCTCGAATACAATCTACCGTAGCAGTTGAAATTGCTGTGCCGTAAACATGATAAGCAAACGGGTGTCCCTTTTCTTTTGTTTTGTCAAAATGAATTTCTGGCGTGGCATAATGCGCTTGTTCCGATAAGTTAACGCGTTTTAAAAATGCCATTTGAACTAATGATTCCCAAGTTAAATAGGTTGATTTTTGCTGGTTGTAAACCGATGCATTTTTAATTGTTAAATTCTTTTTATCTAATTGAAGTTCTTCTGATGCTACATTTAGCAAACGCTCTTTTAAAGAATCACAAGCTAATTGTAAAGCTTTTCCGTTAAGATCTGCAGTAGCACTTGCCGCGCTGGGCGAAGTATTAGCAACACGTGTGGTATTGGTGGTTTCAACAATAATCTTATCGGATGACAATCCTAAAGTTTGGACTACAATTTGTTTGAGTTTGGTATTGACACCTTGTCCCATTTCTACAGCGCCTGTGCTAAAACCAATGCTGCCATCTTGGTAAATATGAACCAAAGCCCGTGCGTGATTCATAGGCGTGTTGGTGAATGAAATACCAAAGCAAATCGGCATGACCGAAATACCTTTTTTTAATTCAGTATTTTTGGTATTAAATTTTTGGATAGCCTTAACATCGTCCTCAAAATCGAAATCTTTTATGGCGGTTTGCCATGTATTTTGAGCTTCAACTTGAGTCGCTATTTGTCCGTAAGAAAATTCATCGTTTTCTTGTAATAAATTAGCCTCTTGAATTTTATAAGCAGGAATATTCAATTTTTCGGCTGCTTTGGCTATAGCCGATTCTATGACAAACATCCCTTGTGGGCCACCAAAACCTCTAAAAGCGGTATTGGGTGGTAAGTTGGTTTTACACGAATGAACCGTGGTATGCACATTCTTAATATTATATGCATTGGTGGCATGAAACAAAGTGCGCTCGGCAATGGCTGGCGATAAATCGGCTGCGGCGCCTGAATTTTGTAAATAAGTGGCTTCGAAAGCCTGAATTTTCAAGTCTTTATTTAAGCCAATTTTAAAAGTACTTTCGTAGGGATGTCGTTTGCCAGTCATGCGTAAATCGTCATGGCGGTTCAATACAAATTTTACTGGTTTATGTAAATGATTTGCTGCTAAAGCCGCCATGGCTGCCCAAGCTGTGGCTTGATCTTCTTTACCGCCAAATCCGCCACCAAGTCGAATGACATCTACTTCTATTTGATGCATACCCACACCCAAAACTTTGGCAATGGCTTTTTGCACTTGGGTAGGTCCTTGGGTAGATGAGGTGACTTTTATTTTACCGTTTTCTTGACATTCGGCATAAGCACCTTGCGTTTCTAAATACAGATGCTCTTGCCCATTACTAAAGGTAAAATCTTCGATAACATAATCGCAATTTTTAAAAGCATCGGTAGTGTTACCTAAGTTAAAAGTACGTGGTGCACACACAAACTGTCCCTTTTTAAAAGCTTCGGTAGCTGTTGTAATGACAGGTAAAGCCTCCATTTTTATGGTGATAAGTGCGCGTGCTTTTTTAGCGATGGCTTCACTTTCTGCAACGATAAAAGCTATGGGTTGTCCCCAAAAATGAATATCGGTTTCAGCCAATAAAGGTTCATCTGGAATAATGCCGCCAATTTGATTTTGACCCGGCACATCTTTGTGTGTAAATATTTTGATAACACCAGCTAAGGCTTCCGCTTTAGCGATGTCTAAATCTAAAATTTTAGCATGGGCTATTGGTGCATCGAACACCAATCCGTAAAGCGTACCTTGTTGTGTATTTAAATCGTCAATATAAAGCGATTCGCCGCGTAAATGACTGTATGAATCTGTGTTTTTCATTAATTTACGAGTTCTAAAATTTGAAAAGCCCGGGGGAATAGTTTTAAAAAATGTGCATAAAACAGTTGTCTTGCTAATAAACGTTTATAGCTTTCGTCACCTCTTACATCACTAATAGGTTGAATTTCTTGTTGTAAAATTTGCGCCGCTTCTTTTAAAATTTCGACACTTAAAGTTTTACCTGTTAAAAACTGGCAGGTTGCTGTTAGATAAAATGGAATGGGTGCAACACCACCTAACGAGAGATATATAAAATCAACTTTATTGTTTGAAACACTTAGTTGGATGGCAGAATTTACACTTGCAATATCGAGATGTTTTCGTTTACTCACTTTTTCGAAATTGAATTTAGAGTCTACTTTAGGCACGTTAAAAGCGATGCTCACAATGCGTTCATCTGATTTAAAATCTAATATTTTGTAGCCTTTATAAAAATCTTTTAATAAAATGGTTCTCAAAGAATGTGATTCATTTTGAAGTGTGATACTGGCATTTAAAGCCAAAAAGAAAATGGTTAAATCGCCAATAGGCGAGGCGTTTACAAAATTTCCTACCACGGTAGCCATATTTCTTATGGGTTCAGATGATACCAATTTTAAATAGTTTCGAATTTCTGGGAAATAGGTAAGCATCGCAGTGTTGTAATACAAGCCATTAACGGTGGTTTCTGCACCAATAATACAACGGTCTTTATAGAAAGTGATGCCCGCTAATTTCTGATTTTGGTTGATTAAATGGACTTCAGATGCTGCCAAATTATCCGCTTGACGGACATATAAATCGGTACCACCTGCCACTATTGTGCCATTTTTATGAGTAGGTATATTGGTGGCTATTTTTTTTAATTGTGTAGGAATTGTCAAAAAATAGTCAGGTAAAAAGGCGTTTTCTACCAACCAACTTAGGCGGTTGGTTATGGGAATTTCTATGATATTTTCATATATTTTATAAGCTGCTTTTTCAATACTTTTATACCCTGTACAACGGCAAATATTACCGCTAATGGCCATTATGGCATCTGCTTTAGAAATTAAATTATCTTGTAATGTAAGTCCTACCAAAGACATTACAAAACCGGGTGTACAAAAACCACATTGTGTTGCATTGTTGTTTTTTAGAGCTGTCTGAACTGTATTTAATTTACCCTCTAAATTAATGCCTTCAACCGTTACAATATGTTTGCCATGTGCATTCCCCAATGGCGAAATACACGATGTGATGCTTTTGTAATGGGTCTTTTTTTTATCGTTTAAACTGCCAATCAAAACGGTACAGGCACCACAATCGCCTTCGCGACAGCCAATTTTTGTGCCTTTTAATTGTTGTTCACTTCTTATAAAATCAAGAAGTGTCATGCCGGCATGGGCATCTGTTTTTATAAGTTTGTTGTTTAAAACAAATTCAATCATAAATTAAAATTTTGTCAATATAAATATCATATTTCAAGTAAATTAAAGCTTAAATATTTTTTACCTTAATTAACCAATACTCACCCCAAATAAATAGCCCACTAAGGCTGTTAATCCCATTGCTGCAGTTCCCCAAAAAGTAATTCTTAATATTGCTTTAGCAACACTTGACCCTCCTGTTTTAGCAGTTATTATTCCTAAAACAATCAGAAAAATAATTGAAGAGCTATACAAGTAATACTCCATATTTTCTAATGGTAAAAAAACAGCAGCCAAAAACGGAAGTGCGCCACCAACTGTAAATGCAGCACCCGAAGCTAAGGCAGCTTGTATGGGTTGTGCTTGACTTATATCATTAATTCCCAATTCGTCTCTAACATGTGCACCTAGGGCATCGTGTTCTGTAAATTCTTTAGCCACAATCATTGCAGTTTCTTTTTTCAAACCTCTTTTTTCATAAATTTGAGCCAACATTTCTAATTCAATTTCGGGCATTTCGGCTAATTCTTGTTTTTCACGTTCAATATCAGCATTTTCAATATCTGTTTGAGAACTTACAGAAACATATTCACCTGCGGCCATAGACAATGCTCCTGCAACCAATCCTGCCAAAGCGGCTAAAACTACAGGTTCTCTAGAAGCACTTGCTGCAGCAATCCCTATAGCAATACTTGCTGTAGATAAAATCCCATCATTTGCACCAAGAACTGCCGCGCGAAGCCAATTACTTCTTTGTATATAATGTGCGTCTAAATAATTATCTGTTTGGTCTGTCATTATTAAAAGTTTGTTGGTTTATATTTAGCTCAAATTTAAGTATAAATTTTAAGAAGTATAAGTAGTATTTTAATGTTCTTGCATTTTTTACTGTCTATTTTGTTTACCTAAAATTTATTTTTCTACTTTTTCAAGATCTTTTTCTTTGTTAGCCGATAAATCCATTTCATAGAATATGCTATTTCTAGGTAAATCTAATTGTATGGAATGGATGGCATCAATAGCTACAGTAGCATTTATGCCAGACAGTTGTAAAAGATGCCCACCTTTTAGTTTATCATCGGTAATAAAATGAAAATGATAACCTGGTACATTTATACCACTGGTATAATCGGGAAACCGAAAACCAACTAAAGTGCCTTTTACATTGGTAAAGGTAAAGGTAGATTGCTTGGCAACAACAGTAACCAAAGTTGGATAAGGCTTTGTTTGTTTGGGCACAGATCTGGTTTTTATATAATTGAATTCACCCTGAATTTTAATGGCGTAAAAAATATTTGCTGTGGGTATTTTACTGTCTAAATATTGTATGAGCCCTTTGTAATTAAGTGTGTCTCTTAATTGGGTGCTTATATCTTTATTAAAATGCGTCACAACCGCAAAGGGTGTTTTAAGACTATCGTTTACCGGATAAGCAATACCATCAGATTTTACCTGATAAAACTGGCCATCAAAACCAAGCATTTCGCCATCTAATGTGTTAAAAGTACCGATGCCAAAATCGCCTTTTTCTTTAAGTTGTTTAAAATTTACTTCACCATTATATAAGCCATCAAGTAAGGCGTTAATAGTACCTGTTTGGTAAAGTGCACTGTTTTTTTGTGGTGTGTTTGTACAAGAAACAAAAACCAGTGTTGCTATAAAAGAGAGTAGATTAAGAAGGTTTTTGTTTTTCATAGAAAGTTAATGTTGTTTAATTTTTATTTGGATTTGAAACATTCTATTTTACAAGAATTTAGCAATTTTTTTACCCATTAGCGGCAAATCTTTTTTGCTAACAACAACAAAAATATTTCAGAACCTTCTTTTGTTTCTTGGAATAAGCAATTCTACATCCATTTTCTAATCCAATTAAATAATAAAATCCGACCGCAGTTGAATCTGACTTAATATCAGTCCAAGTCTTTTTATTAGAATAATCTAAATCAAACTCTGCATCCTTGCTCAGAGCTGGAGTTAAAAAATTATCCTCTTTGAAGAATTCTGAAACTCTTTTCTTAATATATTCCTCTAATTCATTGCTGGTTGATTTATCATCAAAAATATATCCATTAATTAAATCATTTGAAGGATATCTCTCATTCAGTAATTCAGTTCCATCAGAATCGATTATTTTAAAAACCATTTCTCCTTTTAGGATACTTTCTCCAATTATTGAAATTGTGAATTTGTCTTTTTTATTTGGATTTGAGAATATTTTATTTACACTATTTTTAAGTAGAATGTTATTATCTAAATCCTCATTAATGGTTTTCAGAGAAATATATTGAGATTTTAAATTGTTATAATCATACTTCTGGTAAAGATTTAAACTTCCAAAAATAACTGTTAAAGAAATAGCAATTATTTTATACCAATCTATAGGCTTTATTTTTGCCTTTTTAATGAATTTAGCATATCCCATTTTTGAATCTTTTAAATCGATTCCTTTACTTGTAAGTTTAAGCCACCCACCACCACCTTTGTTTTCATTAAAAAAACCACGAGATAAACCAAATGATTCTATTGCCCTGACAAGGCTAAAGAAGAAATCTTTTTGTTCATCAGTATCAGTATTTAAATATTTCTTATGAATTAAAATATTATTAATACTAAAAAATGAAAGGTCATCTATTTCTTTAATTATTATATCAAAATATTTAATTATGTCTTTTTCGGCTATATTATTCATATTCTATTTTTTGCCAACTTGCTATATCCTAACAAATATAACTTTTTATCTTTTAACACTATAAGGTTTAGGAGTATAGAATTACTTTTAACCCAAAACCCATTTAACCCTGCCCACAATACCAGATACTAGCATTACTTTAATACCGTGCGGGTGGGTTGGTGAATTGGTTAACAGTTTTTTTACCACACCTTCGGTTAATTTGCCCGTGCGTTGGTCTTGTTTTTGAACAACTTCAACTTGTGCCCCAATTTTTATATGCTTGCGTGTCTTGCCGTCTATTTTGTTTGTTTCCATAATGTATTGCTGCTGTTATTGATAAAGCACATTGAATGCTACTTTTACGTCATCGCCTGTTTTTAGCATGCCCAAAAGGGCTTTAGGCCGCAGGATATTAAAATCGGTCATCTTAAGATTTTTTTCGCCTTTAATTCTAATGGTCTTATTTTCTATTGTAATTGTAAGAAGCAAGTTTATTTTCTTAGTTGTGCCAGCTACTGTTAAAAGTCCTGATGTTTCTGTTGTAAAAGTATGCGCGTTAATGGTGTATATTTTAATTATTTTTTCAAACTGATAAGCAATTGTTTTTTGTTTTGAAACATCTAAAGCACTTTGAATCTTTTTATCCATGCCAGGTTTTTCGCCTTTAAGGCCGTCAACCGACACAAAAAATGTTAATTTGGTAATGTCAGTTAAGGTATCAGATTTTATCGTAAAAAGACCTTCGCCACTTAATGAGTTGGCATTTACATTCCAGTCGTGTAGGCTAGAAGTGCCTGTTATGTTTAGTTCGCTTTGTTCGTTATTTAATTGTAAGCTTTGCGCAAAAAGTGAAGGCATCCCCAAAAGGGAGAAAAGAAAAATTACTAAAAAACCTGATTTTACAAGACGCATTGTTTTATTTTAGGAACCAACACAAATATAACATATTCTTATCCCAATTGTGTTACTGATTTTAATTTACTAAGTTTACGAAATCAATTTTAAAATTTTACAGATGGTTTTAACAATTAATGATAAAGAGTACGAAATAGACGCCACTACAGATATGCCCTTGTTATGGGCTATCAGAGATTTGGTTGGACTTACAGGTACAAAATTTGGCTGTGGCAAAGGCCTTTGTGGTGCGTGTACTGTTTGGTTAGATGGTGTGCCCATTCGGTCATGCTCTACACCAGTTTTGGTGGCTATCGGTAAAAAAATTACAACCATAGAAAATTTAGAACACACCCACGCGTCTTTGCAAAAAGCTTGGGAAGCTATAAATGTGCCGCAATGTGGTTATTGCCAACCCGGACAATTAATGAGTGCAGCCGCACTTTTAAACGACAATTCAAATCCATCTGATGAAGATATAAACAACGCTATGGCTGGTAATATTTGCCGTTGCGGTACCTACCAACGTATAAAACAAGCTATTCACGTAGCCGCTAATTCTAAAACCGAAAACTAATGGGCACAATTCAAAATGTAAGTCGTAGAGGATTCCTTAAAGGTATTGGTTTGGCTTCAGGCGGACTGGTAATTGCATGTAGTTTTCCCACATCTTCTTTGGCAAAAGAACTCATGGCAGACACAAGTGCTTTCAATCCCAATTTGTTTGTGCAATTGTTGCCTAATGGCGATTTGATACTCTTGGCATCAAGGTCAGAAATGGGGCAGGGCATACGCACATCTTTAACTTCGGTCATAGCCGATGAAATGGAAGCCGATTGGGAACGTGTTATTATAAAACAAGCCACAGGCGATGCCAAATTTGGCAATCAGAATACTGATGGATCTCGAAGTATCCGTACTTTACTAGAACCGATGCGTCAAATGGGCGCTACGGCGCGTGCAATGTTGATATCCGCGGCAGCGCAAAAATGGAACGTTCCAGAAAAGGAATGCTACGCTTTAAATCATTTTATATACCACAAACCAAGTGCAAAAAAAATAGCTTTTGGCGATTTGGTTGCCAAAGCCGCAAGCTTAGAGGTGCCAACAGATGTGCCCTTAAAAGACCCAAAAGATTTTAAATATATTGGTAAAAATTTGCCGAGCAAAGACGTTTTAGACTATGCTCAAGGCAAAGCAAAATTCGGCATGGATATCCGTTTACCCAACATGAAATTTGCTGCTATTGCCAGATGTCCCGTAACATTTGGTACGGTAAAAAGTTTTAATTCTGATGCTGCCATGCAAATTCCGGGTGTTTTAAAAGTGGTAGAAATCCCTAAAATTGACCGTCCGTTTGGACCTTTGGGTGGCGTGGCTGTTATTGCCACCAATACTTGGGCTGCTTTTTTGGGTAAAGAAGTCCTCGAAATAGAGTGGAATTACGGTAAAAATAAAGCGTACAATAGCGATGCTTACATGAAAACCATTACCGCGCATTCTCAAAAAGATGCTTTGGTAGTTATAGATAAAGGCAGTGTGAGTGATGCTTTCGCTCAAGCGGATAAGGTGATAGAAAGCACCTATCAATTACCACATTTGGTGCATGCGCCTATGGAAGTGCCTAATGCTACGGCAGATTTTAACGGCACTAAATGCACTATTTATGCGCCATTGCAAGATCCGCAAACGGCCAGAAAAGAAGTGGCTGTGAATCTTGGATTAAAAGAAGCAAATGTAACGGTTAAGGTTACTTTTCTTGGCGGTGGATTTGGACGTAAATCTAAACCCGATTTTGCCGTAGAAGCTGCCATATTATCAAAAGCTGTGAGCAATCCTGTTCAGGTAGTTTGGACCCGCGAAGATGATATACAACACAGTTATTACCATTCGGTTAGTGCACAGTATTTAAAAGGTGCAGTCGATGCCAAAGGCAATGTGACTGGTTGGTTACACCGATCTACGTTTCCAAGTATAGCCTCAACTTTTATAAAAGGAAAAGATCACGGTATGTCTGGAGAGTTTGATATGGGCTTGATAAACACACCCTATGATATTGAAAATTTCCGTTGTGAAAACGGTCAAGCCGAAGCGCATGTACGTATTGGCTGGTTGCGCTCGGTAAGTAATATTTTTCATGCTTTTGCCAGCAATGTTTTTGCCGATGAATTGGCGGTTGCTGCTAAAAAGGATGCTTTAGCTTTTAGACTAAAAATGATTGGTGCTGACCGTGTTATCGCATCAAATTCGCCTTATAAAATTGATACCAAACGTTTGAAAAACGTGCTGAATATTGCTGCTAAAAATGCTGGATGGGGCAGAAGCTTACCAAAAAACCATGGTATGGGCTTGGCTGTGCATTATAGTTTTTATACTTATGTGGCTTCGGTTGTAGAAGTGTCGGTTATTGATGGTAAATTAAAAGTGCACAACATTCACACGGCTTTAGATTGCGGACGCGTGGTAAATACCAACACCGTTTTATCGCAATTTGAAGGCGCAGCCGTATTCGGGTTATCACTAAGTTATTATGGCAAAATTACCGCCAAAGATGGCGCTATTGAGCAGGATAATTTTGATACTTACAAGATGTTGCGCATGCCAGATGTGCCAAAAATAAATGTAGAAATTGTTGAAAGTGATGCCGTTTCAACTGGCGTTGGCGAACCGGGCGTACCTGTTATTGGACCAGCTTTAATAAATGCCATTTATAATGCAACGGGAAAACGTTATCGCAGTTTGCCATTATCTGATTTTGATTTGGTTTAAACCTAAGTAAATGATCTTAAATAAGTGTGTGGCTGTTATTCTTGCTGGCGGAAAATCGTCTAGAATGGGGCAGCCAAAAGGACTTTTAGATTTTTATGGAACTTTCTGGTTATTAGAACAACTCAAACGTTTAAAACTGGGCGGTATTAACACTGTTTATATTGGCTTGGGTTATGATTATAAAGATTACTTTAAAGCCATCCCGTTTTTAGCGGAAGCCCAAAATGGTTCAACAAATTGGGAAGAATTATCCATTAGCGTTGTGCTAAATCAGACCCCAGAATTGGGCTCTTTTTCAACCTTAAAAAATGTGTTGCAGGTAATTCCTAAGAATAAAGATGTTTTGATAGTGCCTATAGATGTGCCTGTTTTAAATAAAACAGCGCTTCAGAATTTACTAAAACAGGAGGGATCAATTATCAAACCTCAATGTCAAGGAAAAACAGGACATCCCATAATTTTAAGAAAAGACGTGGTTGCCAAATTATTGTGTGAACCATCTCCAACAAGGTTAGATAATTATATAAGTAATATGCCGAATACAATACTATCTCCTTGTGATGATTCTCAAATAACAGTTAACATAAACACGCCATCTGTTTGGGAGTCTTATAAAACTGCCTATTCGTATAAAACTATATAAACAAAAAAATCCGAAGCCCCCTGCTTCAGATTTTTTTTGATGCATTTAAGCATCTATATAAACATCTTAAGTATCTACGTTTTTAGAGTATTAGCGTTTATTTTGAATGGTTTTTTACCAATCTTCACCATTATCAATGCCCATTATATGATTGTATAATGATGTTGTTTTTTCGTTTAATTTTTCTTCGATACCAGATACAGCACCATCATAATTGTATTTAACACTGCCATCAAATTTTTTGAATAAATCTTTATAAGTAGTTGTTAAACGTGTCCCATTTTTTTCAAAGTTACCAAGATTGTAAGATATTTTGTAACGACCATCTTTAAATTCAATTTTTAAAGTGTATTCCATGTCATAATTATTGTCAGTACCAATTCTGTTTGAAACCCATACTTTAGGTTCTATAACTTTAAGACTTAACTCTTTGTTTTCTAAATTGGCAACAATCATATCATCTGGATTGTCATAATTTGCTTCTATCCATTCAATGGTTTTGGCATAAATGTTAGAAGCTGGAATCATGTTAGCATTAACGATAACTGGTTCTATTCCTTTAGGAGTAAGTTCTAATTTTGGCACTTGACTAAATGCTACTGAACTTGTAAGAAGGGCAATAAGGATTAAATTTTTCATAACTTAAGATTTTAATGATTAATACTTTTTTGTTTTACTTTTAATAACACTACAAATGTGCGGGTATAAGAAAAGTACTGCAACCGTAAAAATGGGTAAATTGTAAATTACCGTAAATTACCAACTGGTATATCTGCAAAAGAAAGAAAAACAATTTCTAAATATCGAAACGTATATTTAGAAAATATAACAATAAAAAACTTCCAAATATTATTAAAAAAAATATTGGGAGTTATAGAAGATTAAAAAAAAGACTTATTTAATAATTACGCCTGCCTTGACCTTGACCCTGTCCACGTCTTTGTTGCATTTGAGGTTGCCCACTCTGACTAGGTGTTTTAGGTCTTAGTTTACTTTTTTGATATTTTAACCATTTGTCATACTGTTTCTCGGAAAGTGTTTTTTTAAGCGTGGCATCTAAAAGGATGTTTTGCGCTGTGATTTTTTTACGAAGAGGTGCTAACATCTCTTTTACCCTAACCTGCGCTTCTTGCAGAATAAAACGATCACCACTTTGTTGGGCTTCTTTTGTTTTTTTCTCCCAATAGATTTTAGCAAAGGTTAAAGATTCAGAATCAAAAGCTTTTATTTCTGTCATTTTATCGTTAAAGTCTTCAAAAGCCAAACTAACTTGTGCCTTTTTTCCTTTATCTTTTAATTTAATTTTTTTAGTAATTTCCTCGGTATCATAAAAAACAATTTGCGTCATTTTTTCTGGACTAAATCGAGAGTCTTCAGATTTATTCTCTTGTGGGTGGTTTTGACCATTACCTTTACTTTGGCCTTGAGAGAATAGATGTGTATTAAAAAGGATGACAACAATGACTAAAATATAAGTTCTATAGCTTTTCATGTTTTGATGTAAGTTTTTGACAAAATTATTGATTAAAACAAAGATACTACTTAAAGAACAAATGTCTTAACATAAGTTTAACGGGGCGCTAATACTTTTCGAGTTTTTTCAAAACGGACTCTTTATATGTTCTGCTTATTGGCAAGGCTATATTTTCAATTTCAACAAATTCATTGGTGTATGATTTTACAAATGCAATAGCAATGATATACGATCTGTGAATTCTTAAAAATGAAATGGTTGGCAACTTGGCCTCGATATTAGTAATGGTTTCTCTGGTGATGATAATTTTGTCTTTGGTATAAATTTTAATATAATCGCTTAGACTTTCTATATATAGGATATCAGCAAAATTAATCTTCAGCATTTTTCTATCAGACCTAACAAAAATAAAATCACTTTTTTCTTGAATTATTTCTGATGCTGATACAGGAGTTACAGGCATACTTCCTTCTAAAAATTTGTGTACTGCTTGTAGTAAACGTTCAAAAGAAATGGGTTTTAATAAATAATCTACAGCTTGCAAATCAAATCCGTCAACAGCATAGTCGCGATAAGCAGTTGTAAATATGACTTTTATATTTTTATTGATGGTTTTAGCAAATGATAAACCCGAAATCTCAGGCATATTAATATCTAAAAAAATTAAATCAATATTGTTTGAATTGAGTATGTTAAAAGCTTCAATGGCATTTTTACAAGATGCAACAACAGTTACGGCATCTATTTTTTGCAAATGATTTTCTAAAATTTCACGTGCAATAGGTTCGTCATCAACAATAAGACATTGAATAAATTTAGCCATTGTTTAAGTTGTTAATTATCAAATTTACCACAAAGCTATTATTTTGATTATCAATCTTTAGATGATAATTTTTATTATAAAGTAAATTTAATCTTTTTTGAATGTTTTCGAGCCCAATACCTGCTTCATTTTGGTTTTGTGTATTTTTTAAAGCAGAATTACTTATAGAAAATGCCAACTGATTTTTATTTAGCTTTATATCAATTTCAACTGTTAAAAAACCATCAATTAAATTGCCGTGCTTAAAGGCATTTTCTACAAAAGGGATAAGCAACATTGGCGCTATTTGAATGTCATTAGAAATGGTGTCAGATCTAAATGAAATAGCCAATGTATCTTGAAATCTAATTTTTTCTAATGCAATATACTCTTTAATATGCAATATCTCTTCTTTCAAACTCACCTTAGGTTTGTTGACCTGATACAAAATATAGTCTAATAAATTCGATAATTTTAGAATGATATCTGGTGTGTCTTTAGATTGTTTTAGCGCAAATCCATAAATAGTATTTAAGGTATTGAATAAAAAATGTGGATGAATTTGCTTCTTTAAATACTGCAATTCCTGATTTTTAATTTGCAATTGCGTTTCTAAAATTTTGTTTTGAAGCTCTTTGTTTTTTGATATCGTTTTAAAATTATTATTTAAGATACTCACAAAACTCACAATAAAAACAACCAAGTACACCAATATTAAAATAAATGCATAGTTGCGACTCATTGGTGGCATATTTTTCAACTCCATATTCGAAAGGAAAATAAAACTTCCAAAAATGGCTACTAAAATTAAGTAGGTCGAAAAAATTAAAGTATAAATACTGTATAAAATAAAACGTTTGTATTTTTTAATAAGTAAATATTCAGGAATTAAATAGTAAACCACAAAATAGGTGGTTACCATTGTTATGGGCAGCAAAAAACTTGAAAACCAAGTGACATAATTAGTGTTGGTAGAGTTATAACTAAAAAAATAAACGAAAAAAAACCAAACACCAATCCAAAATAGAAAGTGTAATGGGACTAATTTTGTTTTACTAATAAACTGTGATAAATTCATTTTCACAAAATGACAATTATTTAGTCAATAAAAATATTAAAATAGACCAACTACCAATTTTAGAAGGCTTTCTACATCAAAAATACAATTTTACGTTAAATAGGGCTTATTTAGTCATAAAAGTATCTAAATGATGAGACTGTCGCATTTAAAATAAGACCTTATATTTGTTTGATACTTTTGAGCCTGTATAACTTTAAATTTTACCAATTATGTTTTTATCTATTTCATCTCTTTTTAATGATGGCGGACAAGGTTTCATGTTCCCACTTTTGTTAATTTTAATTTTAGTATTGGTTCTAATAGTCAAAGGTTTTCTTAAAAATGGAAACATTGTTAAAACTATTAGTTTGATTAGTTCTATTAGTTTATTTGCCCTTGTTTGGGGTTTTCTAGGCCATATAATAGGAATGATTGGGGCGTTTGACTCAATTGAAGCTATTGGCAGTGTCTCACCAGCTATCATGTCGGCAGGTATAAAAGTTAGTCTAATTGTTCCCGTTTTTGGGTCGTTTATTTTTTTAGTAGCCAGACTAGGCATTATATTTCTGACTTGGTTTCGAACAGCATAACTTAGCATAATCTATATAAAAGCCGTCTTTTTGTTTAAAAGGATGGCTTTTTAGTTTAGCGCATTTGCCACAATCCATCCACCTGTCCAAGCGTTTTGAAAATTAAACCCACCTGTTACAGCATCAATATTTAAGACTTCTCCAGCAAAGAATAAATTGGGATGCAATTTGCTTTCAAAACGTTTAAAGTTTATTTCTTTTAAATCGACACCACCAGCGGTGACAAACTCTTCTTTAAAAGTGCTTTTACCATTGACTTTAAAAATACTTTGTGTGAGTTGTTTGGCTAAGTTTTGCATTTTTAAACTGCTTAGCTCTGCCCAAGTTGTAGATTCTAATATCTGTGAAGAGATTGCCAAACGTTCCCACAAACGCTTCGAAATGGTTTCTAAAGGAGAATGAAGTGCTATTTTCTTTTTCGGATTTTCAGTTTTAGTCTTTTTTAATAACTCTAAAACATCTTCCTGATTTTTTGACAGCCAATTAACTTCAATTTCAAATTGATAACCTTTTTGATGTAATTCTAGAGCGCCCCAAGCAGAGAGTTTTAAAATACCTGGGCCACTCAATCCCCAATGGGTTATTAAAATAGGACCTTGCGCATTTAATTTTGTTGACACAATTTTTACACTTCCAAATGGAACTGAAATACCCAGCAAATCTTTGAGGCGCTCGTCTTTAATATTAAAGGTAAACAGAGAGGGAACAGGCGCCATAATTTCATGTCCTAATTTTTCTATAATAGGAAACATTTTAGCTGTGCTTCCGGTAGCAATCAACACATAATCGGCCATAAAGGTTTCTTGAGAAGTTGCTATTTCAAAAACATTTCCTTGCTTTTTAATAGCGCTTACACGATGATTTGTAAGCAGTTCAATGCCAAATTTATCGGCTTGACCGAGAAAACAACTAATGATACTTTGTGAATTATTTGATTTAGGAAAAACCCGATTGTCATCTTCAATTTTTAAAGGCACATCACGGTCTTCAAACCATTGCATGGTATCGCCTGTCATAAATTGATGAAATGGGCCGCGCAGTTCTTTTTGACCACGTGGATAAAACGCCGTTAATTCTTTAGGGTCAAAACACGCGTTTGTAACATTACAGCGTCCGCCACCAGAAACCTTAACTTTTTGTAAAACCTTAGCCGATGCCTCTAAAATGATGACTTTTAAGTCAGGATGTTTTTCGGCGGCATTTATAGCCGCAAAATAACCAGCCGCGCCACCACCAATGACTACGAATGTTTTCATTTGTATAGTGGGAATAAGAAAATTAGACTGTTATTGGTATCAATTTAGCTTGATTTTCAATTTTTAAATGCAAAAGGTTTAATGCTTCTCTACAATCTTCTAAATCGCTAAAAATATTAGACTTCGTTTCTTCAAATTTATCTTTAAAGTCAGTAAAAAGATCGTGGTAATAATTAATACCATCGTTAAGATTATTTGTAAAAGCCAACAAATACTTCTCTTGTTTAGATGTCATGGCTTCTTTGGCTTCGTCTATTTTATTTTTAAGATAATCAATGTAAATATTTATTTCATTGATAAACATATTTGGACGATCGGTACGTGACATAACATTTGCTCTGCCATATATATGATCTACCATTTCTTTTAATGTCATTATTTTAGAAAAATAAGCCATATTTGGGCCTGGGCAAGCAGATACACCAGCACCTTCTATTTTGGTATTTAAGTCATTTACCAGTAGCGCAGAAGTGCCTAATCCAACACATGTACAGGCTTTTTCAACGATACCATCATACTTTTTTTGATGGGCTACAGATGATAAATTTTGGTCATCTAACTCTTTTATTTTTAGAATTTGATATTGTCTTGATGCCACGCAAATAGCTTTGTCTGTAAAATCTTTATTCAATTTAACAAACTGTCTTGGGCAAGAACTTCCAGGCTTTCCATCAGCAATTTTAGCCAAACGCTCAACATCTTTTGTATTGCCTCTTAAACTGTTAAACGGCACACCTAAAGGCGAAATACCACTTAAATACAAATCATCTTCTTTGGCTTCAACTAATTGGTCTAAAGTGTTTTTGTCGACATTAGTAGTTTCTGGAACCAATAAAAAGGGCGTTCCCCAGCCAACAGAATCAACATTGTAATGATTTAATAAAAATTGATGTTCATTTGATGTACCTACACCACCTTGCGCTGATAATTTTATAGGCAAACTTTCTGTAGGGATAACCCTATTTTTATTTCCGAGAGCCGTTTTTAAAATGGCATAAACGTCTTGACCTAATTCTAATCGTTTGTTTTTAAACTCAGATAGGATAGGTCCCATTAAATAGCCGTCTGTTGCAAAAGCATGGCCACCACAATTCAAACCAGATTCTATGCGATATTCAGAAATCCAAATGCCTTTTTTTGCTAAAAATTTTCCTTGAATTAAAGCTGAGCGATAGTCGCTTACTTTTAAAATAATTTTCTTTTTAATATTTCCGTTTACATCAGGATAAAAATCATCAAATTCTTCAATATAGGCATATAATCTAGGGTTCATGCCAGCAGATAATATAACTGCCGATTCTAAATCACTTTCTGCAAAACCTCTTAAAGCCGCATGTGCATCATTGTAAATTGAAGGTAACAATTCGCCTTTAAGATAATTTTCTTTATCAACTTTGGTCATAATATTCACATCAATACTACCCATTGTTAATTTATTATTTACCCATGCTTTAACATCTTCAATATTAAAATGAGATGCTGTTAATTTTTTAAATTCTTGTTTTATAGATAAGCCTTCTGGAAGCATTTGAAAATAGGCTTTTATATCGTCTATTTTATCAAATGAGGCATTTTTTAACTCATCAAATTTTTCTTGAGATAAAGTGTTAATTAAGTTAAGATAAGAAGTAATACGTTTGGCGCGAAAATCCTCAATTTTATTGGTGATTTCTTGATAGGGTCTTGTAAATTTATCACAATACATCTTTCGTAATTTTTCAAGAAGGATATCATCTACAAGAGAAATGACAGAATCTATGCCATATTTCGACACTTTTAAAGGTGTGTCTATGGTAAATCCGATGCCCATTACTGGGATGTGGAATGTGTGCTTAGTGCTCATCTATAAATTTGCTTAGGTTTATATCAACTTTGATCGCGCAAAGTTCTTTATATTGCATGCAAAGGTATTGAATTTAGTATAAACAAGATAAAGATAGTGAGTTAATTTAAAGGCTTGTTTTTAAAGTCTTTCTCAATAATGCCATATTCAAAATTATCACTCCACCCTGTTTTTAAAGGCAATGTTTGGCATTTTCTACCTTCGTAAGAAAAACCAGTTTTTTCTAATACTTTTACTGATGCTAAATTATTTACAGCACAACCAGCTTCAATTCTGTGTAATTTTAAATCGTTAAAACCAAAATCTAATAGCTGGGTTAGGGATTCTGTAGCATAACCTTTCCCCCAAAAAGTGGGGAGTAGTTTATACCAAACCTCGGCGCTTTTATATTTTGGATTCCCTAGATTTAAAGCGATAAGCCCAACAAATTTTTGGGTTGAAGACAATTCAACTACAAAAGTATATTTATTAATTTCAGACTGTTCTAATGCCGCGAATAAAGGCGCCATAATTTTTTCTGTTTCGGCTAAATCTTTAGGTAATCCCAGTGTGTTGTATTGATCTACTTCTGGAATAGATTGCAAATTATGAATGGCTTCTAAATCTGATTTTTGCATAAATCGCAAAGTAAGCCTGTTAGATATCAGTATGGTTTGGTTCATAATTGTCCTAAGGCTTTACTCTTTTATCACAAACTTTTCTGAAATAATTTCAAGCTCATCATCTGTTAAATGTGATGTTTTTTTAAGGATGCTTACAAATGCATCAACTTCTTCTTTTGAGCCCGGACAGCCAATATTCTGACCTTCTTTGTTAAAAGCATTGGCTAAAAGATTTCCTTTACTGTCATAAAATAGCCAAAAGGGAATACCAGAATGTTCGGCTTTGTGTTTTCTTAGTAAATCTAAAGCGCCTGGATTTTCCAAATGTTTGTTCTTTTCTGATTCAAGAACTACTAAATGTTCAATGACATAACTCTTATCAAAAAAGGCTTTACAAGAAGCATCATTTATATTGGCATCCATTTTTTTACACCAACCACACCAAGAGGCATGAAAAATAATAAGTACATTTTTATTTTCTTGTGCGGCTTGTTTGTAGGCTTTATCTAAAATGCTTGAGGCACTTTCTTGTGCAAAACTGGTTTGTAAAAATGCTACAGCTAAGAATACTATTAGTAATTTTAATTTCATTATAACTATTTTTAAGCGTTAAATATTTCTGATAAATATAATGCTATTCTAGAAGATCCTTTATAGTTTTTAATATTTTATTAATGATTTTTTTTTGCAAAAGCAAAAATATTATTTACGATATAAAGCACGCAATCCAAAAGCAGGACCAAGGGCTAAAATCATAAATAAAAAGGCAGGTGGAATGACAGTTTGTAATAAAGATAAAAGCTGAATACTTACAATTGTAATAGCAAAACCAATAGAATTGACAAGTGTAAGTGATGTGCCTTTACTACTTGGCTCTGCATTCTGAGCCACAAGAGTGGAATATAAAGGAGAATCTGCCACCACATTAAATCCCCAAAAAATTAAAAAGGCAATAAATACAGGGAACGATGACCATAACAAAAACAATGGCGACAATAAACAGCAAAGACCCGATAAAAATAATGCCAATCCTGCCGTGTTTTTAGTGCCAAAATAATTGGAAGTATAACCTGCCAAAACACAAGCCAAACCACCTATGCCAATAATTATAAACGCATAAAAAGAGGTGTTTAAAACAGACGTGTTATGTAATTGCGCATGGTAAGTTATAAGAAGCGGGACAAAAGCCCAAAAAGTATACAATTCCCACTGATGCCCAAAATAGCCAAAAGCGGCAGATTTTAAATCTTTATTTTTAAAAATTCGTGATATGCTTTTAATATCAAAGCCTTTCATTTGTTGGTGGTGAGGACCGTCGCCTACAAAAAGCACAATTAAAAGACCTCCTAAAAAGGCAATGGCAGAAGTGAGGATAAAGACCCATGTCCATGGCAGTTCGCTCCCTAAGACGCTTTTAATTAAGTGTGGTAAGGCCGTGCCAATAACAAGTGCGCCAACCAAATAACCCAATGATTTACCCAAACCTTTTTGATAATAATCGGCTGCAATTTTCATCCCAACAGGGTAAATACCTGCCAAACTAAATCCCACCAAAAAGCGGAAAGATAAAAGCGCTATAAAATTAGAAGCCACCAGTAAACCTAAAACATTAAAAAGAGCGCCAAATATCGCGCTTATAAAAAATAATTTTGAAGGCGAAAATCTATCGGCGAGACTCAGAATTGCGAAAACCAAAGTGCCCAAGATAAAACCAAATTGTACTGCCGAAGTCAAATTACCCAAACTGCTGGCTGCCCAATGGTATTTATCAATTAGTTGTGGCAACACGGCATTACCCGCAAACCACAAAGAGGTACAACAAAATTGCGCAAAAACGATAATGGGTAAGACGTGTTTTGGGACTTTCATTAAATATGGATGTTTACTTGCGACTAAAGTAGTTAAAAAAATAAGTGGATAATTTTAAATTTTCCAATTCCTTTTAAACGAAAGGAGAATCCCTATATTTGCACACTTAAATTTTGCCTTTAAACATATGTCCTTTTTAAAAGAAATAAAACGCCGCCGTACTTTTGGAATCATTTCGCATCCAGATGCGGGTAAAACCACTTTAACAGAAAAACTCTTGTTATTTGGGGGAGCTATTCAAGAAGCGGGCGCGGTAAAAAATAACAAAATCAAAAAAGGGGCGACATCCGATTTTATGGAAATCGAGCGCCAGCGTGGGATATCGGTGGCAACCTCAGTATTGGCATTTATTTATAAGGATAAAAAAATCAATATTTTAGACACACCCGGGCATAAAGATTTTGCCGAAGATACCTTTAGAACTTTAACGGCTGTTGACAGTGTGATTGTGGTGATTGATGTGGCAAAAGGGGTAGAAGAACAAACCGAAAAATTGGTTGAAGTCTGCCGCATGCGTCAGATTCCGATGATAGTTTTTATCAATAAATTGGACCGCGAGGGTAAAGATGCCTTCGATTTGTTAGACGAAGTTGAACAAAAATTAGGACTCCGTGTAACGCCTTTAAGTTTCCCTATTGGTATGGGCTACGATTTTAAAGGTATTTACAATGTGTGGGGCAAAAAATTAAACCTCTTTTCTGGCGATGCCAAGCAAACCATTTCTGAAGGTGTAGAATTTGAAGATATTTCAAATCCCGAATTAGATAAAATTATAGGCGAAAAAGCCGCAAATACACTGCGTGAAGAATTAGAGTTGGTAAATGAGGTTTATCCAAATTTTGATAAAACAGAATATTTAGAAGGAAAGTTACAGCCTGTCTTTTTTGGTTCGGCTTTAAATAATTTTGGTGTCAAAGAATTGTTAGATTGTTTTATTGATATCGCACCATCGCCACGACCAAAGCAAGCAGACATCCGCATTGTAAATCCTGAAGAGGATAAAATGACGGGCTTTGTTTTTAAAATTCACGCCAATATGGATCCCAAGCACCGCGATCGTTTGGCATTTATAAAAGTTGTTTCGGGCACTTTTAAACGCAATACCAATTACCTGCATGTAAAAATGGGAAAACAACTTAAATTTTCGAGTCCCAATGCTTTTTTTGCAGAGAAAAAAGAAATTGTAGACATATCGTATCCAGGTGATATTGTGGGTTTACACGATACAGGGAACTTTAAAATAGGCGATACCTTAACGGAAGGCGAAGAGTTACAATTTAAAGGTGTTCCTAATTTCTCACCAGAGCATTTTAGATATGTCAACAATGCCGATCCGATGAAATCAAAACAATTAGCCAAAGGTTTAGATCAGCTAATGGACGAAGGTGTGGCACAGTTATTTACTTTAGAATTAAACGGTCGTAAAGTAATTGGTACCGTTGGTGCCTTGCAATACGAAGTTATTCAGTATCGCTTAGAACACGAATATGGCGCAAAGTGTAGCTACGAAATGTTAAACGTACACAAAGCTTGTTGGGTACAACCACAAAATCCTAGTAATAAAGAATTTAAAGAATTTAAACGTATTAAACAACGTTATTTAGCCAAAGACAAACACAATCAATTGGTGTTTTTTGCAGACTCTTCTTTTTCGGTACAAATGACACAAGATAAATATCCTACAGTTAAATTGCATTTTACGAGTGAGTTTGAGGAATAACATCTTTGCGAGGTTTTGTAAAAATCGCGGCAATCTCTAGAATAATTTAAGTTTCATAATCAGAGATAACCACGTCACTTTGTTCCTCGTTATGACGTTAAAGTAATCTCATATTTTATTCTTTCTTTTTACTTAAAACTTATAACTTTGAACAAGTCTAACTTTAATTGAAAGAAGCTTCTGTAAAAAGCGACTATTCATTCTCAAAATACTAAAAAATTCAAACCATGTCAACAATCAAATTATATGGCGCCGACTGGTGTCCAGATTGCCAAAGAGCAAAATCATATCTTAAAAAAAACAATATAGATTTTAACTTTATAGATGTCGATTTAGACCAATCGGCTACCCAATTGGTAGAAACGATTAATAATGGCAAACGTATTATTCCTACTGTTATAATTGAGGGGAAATCATATACAAATCCAGACAATAATGTACTAGCATCAGCTTTAGGTTTAAACGCACAAGGCCGCATTACTTTTTATGGCGCCGATTGGTGTCCAGATTGCAAACGTGCCAAAGCCTATTTGCAAAATAATGGCATTAACTATCAGTTTGTAGATGTAGATGCAGTGCCAGAAGCAGCCTCTTTGGTTGAATTAATAAACGAAGGAAAACGCATCATCCCAACTTTGGTTATTGATGGCACGCCTTATACAAATCCAGATAATGCCACTTTAAAAGACATCTTAAAATTAGACATCACTAAAGAACAAGAAATTTACGATGTCATTATTATTGGTTCTGGTGCGGCTGGAATGACAGCTTCCATCTATGCGCAACGCGATAAAAAACGCACACTTATTCTTGAAAAATCTATTATTGGCGGTAATGCCTCACTAACAAAAAAGATTGAAAACTATCCTGGTTTTACCGAAGTTTCGGGCGCTGAACTAATGGATAGAATGGCCATGCAAGCACAAACTTATGGGGCTAAAATTGAAACGGGTGTGATTGTACAAAATATCCAGAAAAAAGATAATTTATTTACACTTGTAACCAACATGGGCGATTATTTTGCTAAATCTGTAGTTATTGCTACGGGTTCAACTTATCGTACTTTAAAAGTGCCCGGAGAGAAAGAATTGATAGGGAGTGGCATTCATTTTTGCGCTACCTGCGATGGTGCTTTTTACCGTGACAGAGAAGTCATTATAATTGGTGGTGGAAACTCGGCTTTAGAAGAAGGAATTTTCTTAGCTAGTTTCACTAAAAAAGTAACCATTATTCATAGAAAAGAAAGCTTTAGTGCTTCTGAAACCTATATTGAAAAATTGAATGAGATTCCGAATATTTCTGTCCTGATGAACAAAAATACGACAGCCTTTATTGCGGATGAAAAAGATCTTTTTAAAGGGGTTCAAATAACAGATAACAGTACCCAACAGAGTGAAGTTGTTACTGCCGATGGGGCTTTTATTTTTATCGGCTTGACCCCAAATACCGCTTTTCTTAAGGATAATGTAGCTCTTGCTAAAAGTGGACATATTACTACAAATGGCTTTGGCGAAACATCTGTAAAGGGTGTTTTTGCCGCTGGCGATTGCCGTGAAGGCGCCATTGCTCAAGTAGCAGCAGCAACAGGAGAAGGCGTGATGGCAAGTTATGGCATAAAGGCTTATTTAGGTCAGATTTAGAAAAGATAAATCCTTTTAAAGCCACTAAAATAATTGGCTTATTTTTCTATCTTTACACCTATGAATTCAAAAATCATAGCTAACGGAATCTTGCGCGCCATTTTAATTGTGGTGGGTGTTTTGCTAACACTATTTTTACTATATAAGATAAGTACTATTTTAGTATATATAGCTTTAGCATCGGTTATATCTTTAATTGGCAGACGTCTTGTCATCTTTTTTAATGTAAAACTCAAATTTCCAAATATACTCGCCGTTATAGTAACTATGGGGTTTTTTGTAGGAATTTTAGCCTTCCTTATTTCATTGTTGGTACCGCTATTAGTTGAGCAAAGTCATAATTTATCGCGTATAGATGTTGCCGAAGCGCAATTACAACTCAGCCAATTAGTGCGTGATATTGATCTGTATTTTAGCGACAAAGGCTTACATTTATTAGATAAAGTTCAAGAAATTAGTCTTTCAGAACTGTTTAAATTTGGGTCGCTTTCTACGCTATTTACCTCAGTAGTTGGTTTTATCGGAAGCTTTTCTATCGGCTTATTAGCCACACTATTTATTTCGTTTTTTATGCTGAAAGATGGCGCCATTTTAGACAATATGATTTTTACCCTAGTGCCTAACGAACAAGAAAATAAAGCACGTAAAAGCTGGGATGCCATAAAAGATTTATTATCGCGTTACTTTACCGGATTGGCCACGCAGGTTACAATTTTATTTATACTTTACGTGATATTACTGTCGGTTTTTGGTGTCAAAAATGCGCTTATAATTGCTTTGTTATGTGCATTGTTGAATTTAATACCATACGTAGGCCCTTTGGTAGAGTTGGTTTTAATACTGACGCTCACAATGACGAGTAATTTAGGTTTAGATTTTCAGACACAAATTTTACCCACAACTGTTTATGTGTTTATTGGTTTTGTAATTATCCAATTAATTGATGCCTTTGTAAGTCAGCCCACTATTTATTCAAAAAGTGTCAAATCGCATCCACTCGAAATATTTTTAGCTATTTTAATAGGAGGGACGCTGTTTGGCGTCATTGGCATGGTGGTAGCTGTGCCATCTTATACAGCCATTCGTGTTATTTTAAAAGAATTTTTAGCCGACAATAAAATAGTTAAATCCCTTACTAAGAGTTTGTAATAATGGCTCAGACTACTTTTATATCATTATTGAGAGGCATCAATATGATGCGTCATAATAGGATAAAAATGCCCGAATTAAAAAAGATTTTTACAAGCTTAGGCCATACTGATATCGTGACTTATATACAAAGCGGTAATATTGTTTTTAAATCCAAAACTTTAGATGTAGATAAAATATCAATAGAGATAGTAGAAAAGGTCAATGAAGTGTTTGGATATGCCATTAAAGGACTGGTAATAAGTAAAGAAGATTTAGAAATTATCTTTTTATCTAATCCTTTTCTAAAAAGAGAAGATATAGATATAAGCAAACTTCATGTAACATTACTAAATCAATGTCCTACTGCGCTTAATCTTGAACAGATTAAAGATTTTAATTCACATCCAGATGATGAATATATAGTGGTAAATAAATGTATTTATTTGTATTGTCCTAACGGATATGGCAGAACTAAATTGACAAATAATATGTTCGAAAAAAAATTAGACACTACTGCCACCACACGAAACTGGAGAACTATAACTAAATTATCAGAATTAAGTTAATAACAGCTATATTGTAAATTAAAACCTTTTGTTTATGGAAAATAATGGTACAGTAATAAAAAATATTGAACTCAATGCACCGACTTCTAAGGTATGGGAGGCGCTAACAAAGCCAGAATTGATCAAAAAATATTTCTTTGATTGCGAATCTATTTCGACTTACGAAGTTGGCGCTCCCATAGATTTTGTGATGCAAAAAGATGGGCAAAAAATAGTATGCGTTACAGGTGTTATTACTTTATGTATGGCAGAAAAAATGTTGGCCTATACCTGTTTTACTCCAGAAACAGAGGCTTTAAAAGATAAACATACGTTGGTTACGATGGCGTTAATAGACGAACAAAACAAGACACGCCTCACCATTACCCAAGGTAGTTTTAAAGAAGATAAAGCACGTTACGTCCAATCTAATCAAGGCTGGAATTTTGTTTTAGAAGGTTTGAGAAAACTGGTAGAAGTCTCATAATTTCTAGTGAATCCGGCCATTCTACATAAAGACATTCAAGAATTTATAAATGACAATTTAAAATCGGATACTACTAAACTGATTTTAAAAGGGATTCCTTTTACGGATGTGACCATTCAAGAAATTGTAAGCCAAATTGAAGCCAAAAAGAGGTGTAAAACAAAATTGCCTACATGGTTTAATACCGATGGTATTTATTATCCCAACAAACTTAATATTGAGCAAACGTCGTCTGAAATTACGGCAAATTATAAAGCTAGTTTAGTGTCAGGCGATTCACTTATAGATGTTACAGGTGGATTTGGTGTTGATTGCTTTGCTTTTTCAGATAAATTTAAAGAGGTGACCCATTGCGAGATTGACACAGAATTGGCCACAATTGTAAAGCATAATTTTAAACAATTAAAAAAAACGAACATCACACAACAGGCTGTAAATGGTCTGGAATATCTTAAAACGGTTAAAAAACAGTATGATTGGATTTATATAGATCCATCACGCCGGTCGGATACTAAAGAGAAAGTGTTTTTTCTTAACCAATGCCAACCCGATTTAACCATTCATTTAGATTTACTGTTACAATATTCAGATAATATTCTCATAAAATTAGCGCCACTTTTAGACATAAAAAAAACCATAAATGACCTTAAATTTGTGAAAGAAGTGCATTGTGTGTCCATACAAAATGAAGTAAAGGAGGTCCTCTTTTTATTAGAGAAAAATTATACAAGTGATCTGCAAATTAAAACAATTAATATTCTAAAAAATAAAAATCAATCTTTTAATTACCAGTTAGATAAATCATGCAATATAAATTATAACTTTATATTAAAGTATGTGTACGAACCCAATGCTACTATCTTAAAATCGGGTGGATTTAATCATATTTCTGAGCGGTTTGACATCTTTAAATTACATCCAAACACACATATTTTCACATCAGAGACTTTGATTGATTTTCCTGGCCGACGTTTTAAGGTTTTAAAACAATTAGCCTACAATAAAAAATTATTAAAAAAAGAGATTCCTACAAATAAAGCCAATATTACAGTCCGTAATTTTCCTGAAACCGTAGCTCAAATCCGTAAAAAAACAGGTATAAAAGAGGGTGGGAATCAGTATTTATTTTTTATAACCGATAAAGATGAGAAACATCTTGTGTTGATTTGCGAGAAACTATAAAATCAATTACTTTATAATTGTTACTTTGATAGGAATATCTTGTATTGGCCATTCATCGCGACCCGCTTTTTGCGCTTCAATTTTTTTAAGCACGTCAAATCCGCTAATAACTTCACCAAAAACAGAGTGTTCTTTATCTAAATGGTGTGCCCCACGCTTGTTTAGCACGATGTAAAACTCAAAAGGAGAAGATACCTTTTTAGGATTATTATCCCAGCTTCTCGCAGCTGCTACAGCATATTGTGTGTGTTTGTGTAAAAAATGCGCTGGCAATGTGTAGTTTTTAAATTTGTAGCGCATATTTATGGAGGCGGCATTATCTGAATCGCCTGCCTGAATGATAAATCCGGGCGAAATACGATCTACTTGAGCTGTATCAAAATAGCCAATTTTTGTCAAGTAAATAAAGCTTGCACGGTAGATGGGTGTATCTTTATACAAAAGCATGGTAAATGTGCCAAAATTGGTTTCTACCGTAAGTAAGGACTCATTGTTTTTTTGCCCATACGCTTTTAAAAAGGGGATGGTATTGGCGTTAGAGATGATACTGTCTTGGCTTTGCGCCGATAGGTTTAGAGCAAATCCAAAACATAAAATTATACTTAAAAATAAGGAGGGTATAAATTTCATAGAAGCGCAAAGATAAATAAATCTAGTGCAAACCTAGCAGGTTTTAAATCTGTGACATATCTTAAAAATTGTTATAAATATTTTTTACAGATACTTCTCATAGCTGTGTTGGCTGAGTTAAAAGCCCAAATAATAGAACCTCCTTTTTGCCCTGCACTTAAATCGCCAAGCAAAAACAAACCTAAAACATTGGTTTCATAACCTTCTTTTAATACCGGATTTGGACCATTAAATTCGATACCAATGGTTTTTAAAAAATTCTCAGGCGTTGTGCCGCCAAGCGCATAAACGATATGGTCGAACACCGAATCATCATATTGTGGTTCAGAAAAATGAACTTTGGGATTTCCGTTCTCATCGCTCAAACTTTCGATATTAGAATCGAATAATAATTTAACTTTTTGTGTACCGGCAAGGGTTAATAAACTGTCTTTATTAATATTGTTCATACGAGATACCGTACGACTGCGATAGCTTAAAGTAACGTCGTTACGATTGTTATCGTCTGTTAAAAATTGGCAATATTCTGAGGCTGAATCTCCACCACCAACAACCAATACTTTTGAATCTTTAATTTCTAATGTGGTAAGATCAAAAAGAATCCTCGATTTAATTGAAGACATAAATTTATAACTTGGCTTGTTTGGTTTACCAAGAATACCAACTGCAATGGCTACAGTTTTAGAAGTATAAGTCCCCTTATCGGATATGATTGTAAACTTTTGTTGGTCATCTGCCTTGATAATTTTACTAACCGTTTCGTTATATTGAACATTTAGGTTGTAATTATCAATGGTTTTATCGAGGTATGATATGGTTTCGTGTTTTGAAGAATCTATAAGACACATCACACCTGTACATTGCGGTGTAAACCCCTTAAAATTAGCTGTCACTAATTTATTATCTGGATAGTATTTTTTGATGGTAAAAGAATGTTCGTGGGCTTTTTCTATAATTAGAATTTTATCGGTAGCAACACCAAATGTTCGTGCCTCTGCAGCCATGCTTAAACCACCTGGTCCGGCACCAATAATAATAATTTCGTACATTTTTATAATTTTTTTACAGTAAATTTAATATGCCATGTGTTTATGCTTATATAACAAATACCAGATAATTTACCCTCCTTTATTTACTAAATTTTTTAAATAATAAACATGCAAACAACCTTTTACTGTCGTTTATTTTTAACAATATAGTAAGAAATAAAACCCTTAAATAAAAAGATATTTACATGTTTATTAATCATTATAGACAATAAATTAACCAAATCAAAATGACTTATAATTCCTTTAAAACCAGTATAATTATTATATTTCTATTAAGTTTATTACCTATTCAAAGAATTTATTCGCAAAGTATAAAAGGTACTGTAATAGATGAAGATAAAACGCCGCTTGAATTTGTCTCTATAGCCTTGTTACAGACTAAAGATTCGTTAATGGTTAGTTATACCTCAACTGGCCCAGATGGTAAATTTGAGTTATCAGAATTTAAGTCAGGAACCTATATGTTTCAGGTTTATTTGATGACTTATGAAGTAGATCAACGTACTATAAAAGTTTCTAATAAAGATATTGATTTAGGTATTCTACAGTTAAAAAAACAAGTTAACAAACTCAACGAAATAAACATAAATGCTATTATCCCTATAAGAATAAAGCAAGATACGATTGCTTTTAACACCAAAGCTTTTAAGGTTAAACAAGATGATAATGTAGAGGATTTAATTAAAAAACTGCCAGGTGTTCAGGTAAATCCAGATGGAACCGTAAATGCTCAAGGACAAAATGTGACAAAAATTTTGGTAGATGGAAAAGAGTTTTTTAATGGCGATCCTGCTATTGCGCTTAAAAATTTAACGGCAGATGCTGTTAAAAGTGTTCAGATAATTGATGAGGAGAGCGATGATGCACGTGTAACAGGTATTAAAGACGGCGAAAAAAGTAAAATTATAAATCTGATTTTAAAAGAAGGCAAAAGGTCTGGTTATTTTGGAAAACTAGGAGGCGGTATTGGTACAAACGATAGATATGAATCTAATTTTGATTTAAACCGTTTTACTAAAAGCTCTCAATTAGCTTTGTTCGGAAAATTGAACAATATCAACAATACAGGCGCTACTGTTTTTATGAGAAATGGCGATAGAAGTAGCAGTAATAACGGCTTTTTAACAACGGGTACAGCAGGCGCTAATTACAATTATGAGATTAAAAAAGATTACAATTTTAATTTAGATTATCATTATGGCTACTCAAATAATAAAACAGATGAAACATCTAAGAGAACTGAATTTAGAAATACCACGACGTTTTCTTCTGATAAGTCTTTAAAAAGTGAAAATATATCGAATAATCACAATGTTAATTTTAGCCTTAGAGATCGTTCTATTAAAGGAAAGTATTTAGAGTTTAGAGGTAATTTTAAAAAGGATGACAGGGAGTCGGATGCTAATAATTCTACTGTATTCTTTGATGATTCTGGATTAGAAAATACTAATAGCGACAGAACTACAAGCAGTATAGATAGCAGGAGTAGTGGTAAATTAAACTTTTCTTATCGTAAAAAATTTAATGATATTGGCAGGAATATTAGAATTAGAAGTGGCCTTTCTTTTTTCGATAATGACGATGCTAATTTCCAACGTTCTTTAAATCAATTCAGCGTTTCAGACCCATCTAATTTTAGACAGTCTGATGAAATCATTCATCGTGACGAAAAAAATAAGGGGTTCGATTTTAACGTATCATTTAGGTATATGGAACCTATTGTAGCGCATCATTTTATAAGCATTTCTTCAAGTGTGGTAAATAATAATAGTGAAGAAGGATTAAACCAAACAAAATCTATTAATACCATTGCACAAACACCTCTTATTTATCAATTAGATTATAATAAACAGGTCTATAACACGCAACTTGGATATGTATATAGCCACGATAAATTCCAATTTTATTTATCTGGAGGTTTTGAGAGTATGAAACAAAATTTAGACTTAGATTCAAATAATGTAATTGATAAAAAATACACTAATTTTTTACCAAGAGCTACAATAAGTTACGAGTATAAAAAAGGGAAAAGATTACGCTTTCGTTATAACAAATCTACATTGCTGCCCAACTCAAATCAAGTAACACCCGTTATAAACGATTTTAACCCATTGTATATAACAATGGGTAACATAACTTTAACGCCAGAAGAATCTGATAATTTTAATATCATGTTTTATTCGCATGAATTTAAACGGGCTACAAGCTTTTTCTCTTATCTAAATTACAGTAAAACTTCTAATGCCATAGTAACCAGTAGAAGTATAGATGATGATTATATACAACACGCTACATTCGAAAATTTTGGCGAAAAAACGAGCTTAAGCGGTTCGTTATATTATAGCCAAAAAATCAAAAAAATTGGTCTGCGTTATAACACAAGATTCAATATTGGTGTAAATGATTACAATACATTTATAAACAATGATGTTAATAAAACCAAAAGTTCAAGTGTGGGGTTAGGCTTAAGTTTAAGCAACGATAATAAAAATAAAGTCGATTTAACCATAGGTGCTAATTTCAATATTGATAAAACAACTTATTCTTTACAAGATAAGGATCATAACTTTTTCAAGCAAAATTATTTTACAAAATTTGATATTGATATAACCAATAATTTGAGTTTTAATACCCAGTTTGATTATTCGTTATATAGCGATAATAACTTCGACTCACAATCAATTCCTATTTGGAATATGGCTGTAGAATATGTTTTTTTAAAAGGCAAACGGGGTAATTTAAAATTGCAAGTATTAGATATTTTAGATAAAGATTTGGGCATAGTAAGAACGAGTTCTGCCAATTATTACGAAGAAACATTTAGAAAAAACCTAGGCACTTATGCCATGTTGAGTTTTACTTACAGTATAAAACCTCCTCAAGGGAAAAATAGTAAAAGGGGTTCAGGTGGTAGAAGACATTTTGAAAGGCATTAGAATTAAAGGTTAATTTAAAATACTTTAAATTTCACTTTCTTAGTTTGTCTAAAAGACTATTAAGAGTTTCTAATTCTTTCGTGTTAAGATGCTCTAGTTGTTTATCTAATTCTTTTTCGCAGACATCCATTTTTGATAGTAAATCAAGACCATTCTGGCTAATTATCACATCTTTTTGACGTCTGTCTAAAGAACATTCATAGCGTTGTACCAATTTTTTTACAACCAGTCTGTCAACAATACGGCTTACGTCAGAGCTTTTATCAAGCATGCGTTCTTTTATAAGGCCAATACAAGCTGCATCAGGATGTTGCCCACGTAAAATGCGCAACACATTAAATTGAGAAGCAGATAATCCATACTGCTTAATCATTTCATTAACATTATTTGATAAAAAATTATGTGTAAAATGAATGTTTAAACGCGTTTTTTGAAACGGATTTTTAAATGTGGTTTGTAACTCTTTTTCTAAAGACATAAGCAAATATTTTAATTTCTTAAAGCACTATAGGCACATCGGGCAACCGCTACAGGATTGTGTATATCTTTTTGATATAAAATCACATCGGCATTTAAAATGCGTTTGCCTACTTTAATTAAATTGACTTCTACAAAAATATCAGATTTAACAGCTGGTGCTAAATAATCAATCCGCATATCTATGGTGTTAATCTTATCTTCTGGAGAAGTAAGTGTTGTAAATCCAGCCAATCCACCTGCAGCATCGGCAATACTAGCCAAAATACCACCGTGCCAAAATCCTTGTCTGTAATCGCCTATAAACATCTCTTGGTAGGGCACATGTACCTTCACTTTACCAACCGAAATCTGATCTACTTTCATACCAATCATTTTATTGGCTGGAATCTGATTTTCGAAAATATCAATAAGTTGATTTAAATTGTTTTTCATATTTATAGGCTTTACAGAGAAATTTAAAAATTATTTTGCTTGATTTGTTTCTAGCATAATATTAAAGCTTACTTCGTCACCAATAACCACACCGCCATTATCCATAACCGAATTGTATTTAAGATCATAGTCAGAACGATTTAAAGCGCCAGTCACTTTAAAGCCGGCTTTTAAATTTCCTCTGTTATCTTTAATCGTTCCTGCAGCTAGTAATTCTAACGCTACTGTTTTTGTGACGCCATGCATGGTTAAATTGCCAGTCATTGTAAAGTGTTTGGCATCTTTTTTAACCAAAGATGTACTTTTAAAAGTAATGCTAGGATATTTTGCTGCGTCAAAAAAATCAGGACTCTTTAAATGTCCATCTCGTTTGGCATTCCGTGTGTTTACACTATTTACATCAATAGTAAAGTTTACTTGCGCATCAGAAAAATCGACTTTCTCATGTGTAATAGTTCCAGAAAAGGTGTTAAAATTCCCGTCGATTTCAGAAATCACCATATGCGCAATGGTAAATCGCACAGTAGAATGTACATTATCAACATCCCAAGTAGTTTGTGCCGTTGCCATAAATCCCGTTAAGGCAAGTGCTAAAAATAGTGTCATTGTTTTCATTGTTTTTAATATTTAAAATTTATAGTTAGTAATTATTGTTATTAATTTGTTTATATGCGCTTGCGCGGATGCTAAAACACTGGCTTTTGATGCTTCGTCTTGATTCGGACTGCTATAAATGCCATAAGAAGCAAGCGGTTCTAAATAATTGATTTTACAAAATTCGGCGGAAGCCTTAACGGGCAACATGATGCGTTTCATTTCGCCTTCTGGATATGAATTTTCGGGTGAACCTGCCGTAACAGAAGCCATAATGGTTTTGTTGGTCAATTTAGCGCCATCGCCAAAAGCGAAACCGTAAGCAAAAACCTTATCAAACCACTGCTTTAAAATGGGCGGCATGTTGTACCAATAAATAGGATATTGCAAAATAATCAAATCACTTTCTAAAAGTGCTTTTTGTTCTGCAGCTACATCTATTTTAAAATCTGGATATAAATCGGCTAAATTTCGAACATTTACGTTTGGTAATTCAGCCAAAGCAATTGTAATTGTTTTGTTACCTACAGAATTTTCGTAATCTGGATGCGCAACGAGTAATAATACTTTTGTCATTTTTTTAGTTGTATATTAAATTCTGAGCAAATATATGTTAAAACATTATGTGTTGCAACATATAATTAAAATTTTAACATTTTAATGACAAAAAAGGAGGGATGTGCTTATGCGGATAAACCTTATATTTGTCATTCTATTTTAATATATGAAAGAAGAACAGGTAATTCTTGTAGATAAAAATGACAATGCTTTAGCGCTGATGCCTAAAATGGAAGCGCACAAAAAAGCCGTTTTGCACCGCGCCTTTTCTGTGTTTATCTTTAATGATAAAGGCGCATTATTATTGCAACAACGCGCCTTGCACAAATACCATTCCCCCGGATTGTGGACAAACACTTGTTGTAGTCACCAAAGAGCAGGGGAATCGAATATAGCCGCTGGAAAGCGCAGACTTACAGAAGAAATGGGATTTGTAGCCGATTTAAAGGAACTATTTTGGTTTATCTATAAAGCACCTTTTGACAATGGTTTGACTGAACATGAATTAGACCATGTCATGATTGGTCAATACAATCAAGATCCAATTATTAATACAGACGAAGTGGCTTCTTTTTCTTGGCTGAGTTTAATTGAAGTTAAAAAAGATATTAAACAACATCCAGAAAAATATACGGCTTGGTTTAAAATTATTTTTAAAGAATACGAAGCGCATCTAAATTTATAATTATGACAGTAACGGTTCACAGAAAAGCACATTTTAATGCAGCACACAGATTGTATAATTCCGATTGGTCCGATGCACGTAATGCCACCGTATTTGGAAAATGTGCCAACCCAAATTACCATGGTCATAACTATGAATTGATAGTTGGTATTACTGGAGAAATAAATAAAGACACTGGTTTTGTGATGGATATGAAAGTTCTAAAAGAACTTATTGAAATAGAAGTAGAAGCTAAATTCGATCATAAAAACCTCAATCTAGAAGTAGATCCTTTTAAAACCTTAAACCCAACTGCTGAAAATATTGCTGTTGTTATTTGGCAAATTCTACGAAAAAAGATTGATGCTGCTCTAGAAATAGAAATAACACTCTATGAAACACCCCGTAATTTTGTAACTTATAAAGGAAAATAATGAGAAAATTTATTTACGTTATTATTGTATTAGTAGTTGGCATTTTAATAAGTACTACCATGACTTCAAAACCTAAAGCACCTCTTAAAGTGGGTGATACCATTCCCATTTTTAGTTTAAAAGATCAAAATGATACTCTGTTTAACAGTGCCGATGTTGTAGGAAAACAACCTTTGGTTATCTATTTTTATCCAAAAGATGACACGCCGGGCTGTACCAAAGAAGCCTGTAAATTTAGAGATGAATTTGAGGTTTTTACCGATTTAAATGCCAAAGTCATTGGCATTTCATCTGATGATGTAGCTTCGCACAAAAAGTTTGCAGAAAAATACCATTTGCCTTTTACGCTTTTAGCCGACACGCAAAAACAAGTGCGCAAACTATTTGGTGTGCCAAAATCGACTTTAGGCTTATTACCCGGGCGTGTTACTTATATCGCCAATAGCAAAGGTGTGATTGTTTATATTTTTAGTAGTCAGTTTGGCGCCGAAAAGCATATTGGCGAAGCTATAAAAGCTCTTAAGGACTTTTAAGAATTAGCTTTGTAATAGGTATTTAACTCTTCAACGTATTTGTTTATTTTATTTTTTGAAAGTAAAGAGTATTCAAAAGAATTCTTGGCTAAAAGATATAAATCATCTTTGCTAAGATTTAAAGCTTTTTGAACAGCCATATAATTGGCATTTACCTGTCCACCAAAATAAGCGGGATCATCAGAGTTTATAGTCACTTTTAAACCTAAATCCATCATTTTCTTTAACGGATGATCTTTAATGTCTTTCACTACTTGCAATGCTGTATTTGAAAGCGGGCAAACAGTTAAAGCGATATCTTGTTTTATGATTTCTTCAATCAATTTAGGGTCTTGAAGCGCATTATTACCATGATCAATACGTTTGATTCCTAATATATCTAAGGCTTCCCAAACATAACTGGCATCACCTTCTTCGCCAGCATGAGCTAGTGGAATATAACCAGCGTCTACAGAAGCTTTATAAACATTTTTAAATTTTGAAGGCGGATTTCCCTTTTCGGATGAATCCAATCCAACAGCCGTAATTAGATGCTTAAACGGCAATGATTGTTCTAATGTTTTAAAAGCACTTTCTTCTGGTAAATGACGCAAAAAACTCATTATTAACAATGAACTTACACCTAATTTTGTTTGAGCATCCGCGCAAGCGTTACTGATACCTTTTATAACCGTTTCAAACGCAACACCTCTGTCGGTATGTGTTTGCGGATCGAACATAATCTCTGTATGGCGTACATTTTGCGCCGCACATTTTTGCAAATAGGCATATGTTAAATCGTAGAAATCTTGTTCTTTAATCAAGACATTTGCACCTTGATAATAAATGTCTAAAAAGTCTTGAAGACAATCAAATTTATAGGCCTCTTCAACTTCTTTTACTGATTTAAACGGAATTTCAATGGCATTGCGTTGGGCAATTTCAAACATTTGTGCAGGTTCAAAAGAACCTTCAATATGCAGGTGTAATTCGGCTTTTGGTAGATTTTCTATAAAATTTTTCATAATAACAAAATTAAGAATTAAAAAGGAAGGAACAATATTTTAGCCTGATAAATAATTATCCGATATTTGCAATCATTAAAACAACTTTATGATAGCTTATCCTATTAAATTTGAACCCATTTTACAAGAAAAAATATGGGGAGGCTCTAAATTGAAATCACTTTTAAACAAAGCTTCCAACAAACAAAACATTGGTGAGAGCTGGGAAATATCTGATGTTGATAACAATATTTCTGTTGTCGCCAATGGCGATTATAAAGGCAAGACTTTACAAGATTTAATAGCATTATTTAAAGGCGATTTAGTAGGCGAGAAGGTGTATAAACATTTTGGAGA
Source organism: Flavobacteriales bacterium (assembly GCA_013205245.1). GTDB lineage: Bacteria > Bacteroidota > Bacteroidia > Flavobacteriales > Flavobacteriaceae > CG1-02-35-72. The sequence continues at coordinate 77,071 of JABMNH010000062.1, forward strand.
AAAATTCCCCTTGCTTATTAAATTTATAGACGCCAAAGAAGCCTTGAGTATTCAGTTACATCCAGATGATGCCTTGGCAAAAAAACGTCACAATTCATTTGGTAAAACCGAGATGTGGTATGTGATGCAAGCCGATAAAAATGCCAATCTTATTGTTGGTTTTAAAGAAGATTGTACAAAAGAAATTTATCTAGACTATTTAAATCGTGACAAAATTGCAGATTTATTAAATACCGATATCGTCAAACCCGGCGATGTCTATTTTATTCCAACAGGACGTATTCATGCCATTGGCTTAGGTGTTTTACTTGCAGAAATTCAACAAACTAGCGATATTACTTACCGCATTTACGATTGGAATAGAAAAGATAGCGAAGGAAAAGGCAGAGAATTGCATACCCAAGAAGCCTTAGATGCCATAGATTATAAATCCAACGAATCGTATAAAACAGATTATCAAACGCAAGAAAACACTGTTTCATCGCTTATAGAATGCCCATATTTCACAACAAATATTATTGAATTATCTAAAGAAATAGCTATAAATAATACTGATAAAGATTCATTTGTAATCTATATCTGTACCAAAGGAAAAGCACGAATAGACTACAGCTTTGGGCAATCTGTAGAAATGGTAATGGGCGAAACAGTTTTGATTCCGAGTAGCTTAAAGAACTTTAAGTTTAACGCTGATGAAGCCTCTACTTTATTAGAAGTATTTATTTAAAATAAATTAATAGCCTAAAAAAAGGTGACGTTTAAAATAAACGTCACCTTTTTTACTTAGTAATATAAACAATATATTATTTGCGGCCTTCAATAAATAGGACAACTAAAATGAATGCAAGTAACCCTACAAACCCTTTGTCTCCAAATTGACCAACAACATTTATAATGTTGCCAATAACACTAAAGCCTCCTAGAAAGCTTCCAAATAATAATTCTGCAAATACTCCTAGCCCTAATAGAGCTGCCAAAAGGCCAAATAATCCTTTGGTCCAATCGGTAATTTTTGATAATAATTCCATTGTTTAAATAAGTTAGTTAATATTATGATATAAAATTAACATTATTTTAACAATATGCAAATTTATGATCATCAAAAATGCGTTTTTGTTAATAACTTATATTGATGGATATAATTTTTAATTGTCTTAAAAAGATGTATTTTTGCCAAAAATAAAATTAATATTATGCCAAGTATAAAAAATTTAAAAAAGGATGTTAATTACGTATTGTCTGATATCATTGAAGAGTGCTACGTATGTCAATTAATAAATGGCGATGCCAAAGCTGATAAAGTTGAAAAAATAATTGACGAAGCCATTGCTACATTTGATGCTTTAATTGTGAAAATTAATACCAAAAACGTTGAAAACAAGAAAAAACATTTTAAAGCTATTAATGCTGAATTAGAGAAAAAAGCAAGTGCGCTTTTAGCAAAAATTGCTAAATTGTAAATAATTGTGTTTATAAATTTTAATCACTAATTTTTTTCAACTTATTTGTAATAAAAAGTATTTTATTACGTTCTAATATAAGTAAACTTAATTTTTTTTAAATATGGCAAGAGCAATGTTTGAGTACACCAAAACGGTGTTACAAAAAGTGAGTTTTGATACATCACTTTTTTGTAAAGAACTTGAAAAAGCTGTTAACAGATTATTACCTTATGAAATTGAAGAATTAAGGATTTGGTTGACCGCTTTTGTAGCTAACAAACCAGAATTAACCATGAGTTTGAGATTTATTTAAAAATTAAAAGGAGCTTTAAGCTCCTTTTTTATTGGGCAATGGACTGATAATTTTGACATCGTAAAAAGCGATAGCACCTCTAACAACACTGTCTATGGTGCTTTTTAGTGCTTCTATCATTTGCACTTTAAGATGGGCTTTATGAAAAACCAAACTGACTTCGCGCGCAGGGGCAGGATTTGTAAAATTTCTTAGATACTTTTTATCATCAGTTAAATCTAATGTGTGTAAATAGGGTAGTAGTGTCATGCCTAAGCCTTCTTTTGCCAATTTTATGAGTGTGTCAAAACTGCCACTTTCTAGTTTGAATTTTTGATCTTGTTTTGCTTTACTCGATTTACAAATATTTAAAATATTTTCTTTAAAACAATGGCCGTCTTCTAATAAGAGCATCGTATCTACATCTAAATCCTCAGGTTCTAAAGTTGTTTTACTTGAAAGCGGATGATTATCGGGTACAAACCCAACAAACGGTTCGTAATATAAAGGCAATTCTTTAAGCATTTTATTTTCTAAAGGTGTGGCAGCAATGGCAGCATCTAAATGTCCATCTACCAATTTCTTTATAATCTCTTCGGTAGTTAATTCTTCTATACTCAATTTAACTTTAGGAAATTTTTTAGTGAACACACTTAAAAACATTGGTAATAAGGTTGGCATGATTGTAGGAATAATCCCCAGTTTAAATGCGCCGCCAACATAACCTTTTTGTTGATCTACAATGTCTTGCAAGCGATTGCTTTCGTCAACAATAATTTTTGCTTGTTCTATAATTCTTTCTCCGATGACTGTTAATTGGATGGGCTTCTTTTTTCTATTAAATAATTGTACACCGAGTTCTTCTTCTAATTTTTGAACTTGCATACTCAAAGTAGGCTGTGTTACGAAGCAATGTTGTGAAGCTACAGTGAAATTTTTGTATTCGGCTATAGCCAAAACATACTTTAATTGTGTAATCGTCATTTGTTATAAATATTTGTGATAAAGATATTAAAACTATCGATTGTATTTATATAAAAGGAGGTCTTTTTTAAAAGATATTTGTAAAGAATTTAAAATATATATAATTATGACAACAAATACTATAGGTTTAAACCTAAAAGAAACATCTGTTTTAACAAATCAGTTAAACGAATTACTCTCTAACTTTCAGATATATTATCAGAATTTAAGAGGCTTGCATTGGAATATTAAAGGAAAGAATTTTTTTGAATTACATCTAAAATTTGAAGAACTTTATACCGATTCTCAAGAAAAAATAGATTTGATAGCCGAACGTATTTTAACTTTAGAAGGTGTGCCATTACACACATTTTCAGATTATATGGCACAGTCTAAAATAAGGGTAGGTAAAAACATTTCTAATGACGAAAAAGCCATTGGGCTAATAATAGAAGTCATTACAACGCTTTTGGTTTTAGAGCGACATATATTAGAAACAGCAGCTACGGCTAATGATGAAGGTACAAATAGTATGATGAGTGACTTTATAGCTGAACAAGAAAAAACAGTTTGGATGTTAAAAGCGTGGTTATCTTAATTAATACATATCCCAGAAGTTGCGTTTTTTATTCAGTGCAGCTTCTTGTTTTTTGTATTCTGCTACAGGAATAACCTTTAAAAAAGAGGAATGTTGCTCAATGGCAAACTCAATTTTTGTTACAATTTCATCAACAGATTCATTGTCATAATCAATATCTAAAGGTTCTTTAATTACCATAGATTGTAAGACATCTCTTTTTTTTATCATCAATCCTTTTTTGTCAAAAGCACGTCTAAATCCATCAATAACAATAGGCACAACTATTGGTTTAAATTTCTTAATAATATGTGCTGTTCCTTTACGGATGGGATTAAAAGGTTTGGTAGTGCCCTGTGGAAATGTAATAACCCAACCATCGGCTAAAGCCATGCCAATATTGGTGATATCAGAAAATTTTACATTTCTCTTAACATCTTTACCATCGGCACGCCAAGTGCGTTCTATAGGAATAGCGCCTGCATAAGCCATAAGTTTTGGCAGCCAACCTGCACGCATGGTTTCGCCAGCGGCTACAAAATATAAATTCATTTTAGGTTTGTGCAAATAACCAATATTCCGAATAGAATCATCTCTACCACTTAATGAAGCGTTGAACACATGAAACATAGCAGCTACATCGGCAAAATATGTTTGATGATTTGAAATTATTAAAACGTTATTACTTGGAATATCTCTAAGAATTTGAGATCCTTCAATTTGAAGATTGTTGAATTTTCGATAGCGTTGATGAGAAACGAGTCCGAGTAATCTAATAACGGCTCTTTTCAAAAAAAGAGAATTACCAAAAACATCTTTTCCAAATATTGACATAAATAGGACTTATTGAGGTGTGCAAATGTAGTAAAATTAACGCTTACAGGCTATTTAACAAATCTTTTATTTCACTCAGCATCATCGCCGTAGCGCCCCAGACTGTGTAATTATTTAACATAAAGCACGGTACATCAATGTTTTTCATGTATGATGTGGTCATATTTTTATTTATCAAATTAGCATCATTTAGCAATTGCATTACATCTACTTTAATAATTTTATTAACTTCAATATTGGGTGTGAAATCTTGTTCAGAATTTATATATCCTAAAAAAGGAGTTACCATAAAATTGCTTGGAGGAATGTAGGTTGTGGTAAGTTCTCTAATTAATGTAATATTTTTAATGCCTATTTCTTCTTGGGTTTCGCGTAAAGCTGTGGCACTTAAATTGGTGTCTAATTTTTCTATTTTGCCGCCAGGAAAACTAATTTGAGCCGAATGAACCCCTTTATATTGGGCACGTTCTGTTAAAATAAAATGTGTTTTATTATCCTTATCGGGATAAAATAAAACCATAACTGCAGCCGATTTTGGCTTGCGTTCAGCAATTTTATCTACATCAAAATTTAATCTGACAGCAGGTGCCATTTTAAGAAGCGAATCTAATCCGCCCAATTGGGCTTCTTTAATAAATGGAATATTATGAGTGAAATTAGAAAAATCCAATATATTTGTTTCTTTAGGATTTCAAAATTAACATATTCAATCGATAATAAAATTATAGATATGAAAAAAATCAAAAAAATTGCTTTAAGATTGACCCTAGTGTTTTTTGTTTTATATGCACTTATCACTCATTTCTTACCAAGTATTTTAGATAAAAAATTTAATCCTGTCATACAGAAACCACCATATATTGTATCTCAAGAAGCACAACAATTGACAGATACCCTCGATTTTATAGCCGATTTACACTGCGATGCACTTCTTTGGAAACGCGATTTACTTAAAAACAACAAATTTGGTGAGGTAGATATTCCCAGAATGATACAATCTAATGTCACACTTCAGGCTTTTACCATTGTTAGCAAAGTGCCAAAAAATATTAACTTCGATAAAAATACAGCAGATACAGATGCCCTCACTTTGCCATTTATTTTAGAAGGACGTCCCATTAAATCGTGGTTTAATCTCACGCAACGCGCCTTGGTTCAATGCAAAGCTTTGAAAGAATTTTCAGAAAAATCTGATGGTAGTTTTTATGTTATCACGTCTAAATCTGATTTACAAAATTTCATAAACAAACGCAAAACAAATAAATATATAGCTGCTGGTTATTTGGGCATTGAAGGCATGCACGCTTTAAGCGGAGATCTTAGAAATGTTGATGTTTTATATGATGCTGGTGTGCGTATGATGGCGCCTGTTCACTTTTTCGATAATAAATTAGGTGGTTCTGCTCATGGTGTTTCGCATGGTGGTTTAACCGATTTTGGCAAACAAATCATCAAAAAAATGCAATCTAAAAATATGATTGTAGATGTGGCACATAGCTCTGAAAAAATGCTAGATGATATTTTAGCTATCACCACAAAACCTATTTTAAGTTCTCATACTGGTGTTAAAGGCATGTATAATAATGTCCGTAATTTATCAGACAAACACCTCATAGGTATTGCCAATACTGGTGGCATCGTGGGTATTGCATTTTTTGATAAAGCTATAGGTAAGGCAGATGCACAACATATTGCACAAGCCATTCAATATACCGTAAATTTGATAGGTGCAGAACACGTGGCGCTTGGTTCAGATTTCGACGGATCTATAACAGCACCTTTTGATGTAACTGGCATGTCGTTAATAGTAGACGAATTGTTGAAATTAAATTTCACACCAGCTCAAATAAGCTTGGTTATGGGTGGCAATGTCAAACGTTTTTTATTTGAAAACCTGCCCTAAATTTATTCTGTTTTATAGGTATAATAACTATTGGCTTGTGCCAAAGAAGTCAATTCTAAATCGTTTATACAAAGATGTTTTGGCAGTGTTGTTGCAAAATGAACAACATTGGCAATATCGTCTGCAACCATTGGTTGGTAACCATTGTAAAGTTTTTTAGCAGCTTCCTCATCGCCGTGAAGGCGGACAATAGAAAATTCAGTTTCGGCAGCACCTGGAGAAATTTGGGTAACTTTTACACCTTTTTCAAGCAGGTCAATTCGCAAAGCTTTTGATATGGCGTTAACGGCATGTTTGGTTGCGCAATAAATATTTCCTTTTAAATAAACTTCTTTTCCAGCGGTTGACCCAATATTTATAATATGAGGTGCTTTTGATTTTAAAAGTAAAGGTAAAACGGCATGAGTCACATATAATAAGCCTTTAACATTGGTATCTATCATTACATTCCAATCTTGCGTATTGCCATCTTGGAGCGTACTAAGACCACTTGCCAATCCAGCATTATTTATTAATACATCAATATTTTGCCATTCTTTTGGGAGGCTTTTAATAGCATCATTAACTTCAGATTCATTGCGTACATCAAAACATAAAGTTAAAACTTTGATGTTATATTTTTTAGATAATTCTTGTTTTAAATTTTCTAAGCGTTCTGCGCGACGTCCCGTAATAATTAAATTATTCCCTTCTTTTGCAAAGCGCTGAGCTATGGCTTTACCAAACCCAGATGTGGCACCTGTAATAAATAGTGTTTTAGACATTGTAAAAATTTAATATACGCGGCAAATTTACAATGCTTTTAGCGCATTTTCAATCAATTTGTTAAGAGATTTTACCGAACTTATTGTGTCCTAAAACAAAGTGTTGCAAGACAATGCTTTTGCAAGAATAATAGTGTGTGGTTTTACCGATGCTTTCTTTCCGTTTTTTAAGCATTAAATTAAGATGGGCATAAAAGCTGAAGTGTGCTTTAATAATAGCCCATGTATGAATAGGGCGTAACTCTAAAATAAATTTTAATCCAGCAATGGCATCTAAAATTAAGCGTATTAAAATAACCGGAAATAAAAATCTTTTCGGCACATTTTTAGCAATAGAATAAAGGCTATTTCTAAAATTTAAAAAGGTTTTTGTAGGATTGGTTTCCTTTAAAGTGGCAGCACCCACATGATACACTGTAGAAGTACCAACATAATTGACATTATAACCTAAATTATGTACACGCCAACACAAATCTATCTCTTCTTGATGGGCAAAATAGTCCTCGTCAAAGCCTCCCAACGTATGATAAATGCGACTTCTAATACACAAACAAGCGCCTGTAGCCCAAAATATTGGGGCAATATCATCATATTGTTTTACATCTTCTTCAAGCGTCATAAAAATGCGTCCACGACAGTAAGGATAACCTAAAAAATCTATAAATCCACCAGCAGCACCAGCATATTCAAAATGCGTTTTCTTTTTATAATTTAAAAGTTTTGGCTGAATAACAGCTGTGTTAGTTGCTTCTTTAAACTGTTTGATAATGGGTTGCAGCCAGTTTTTTGTAACTTCAACATCAGAATTTAAAAGCACATAAATATCGGCTTTTATATGTTGTAAAGCGGCATTATAACCTTTAGCATAACCGCCATTCGAAGTGTTTTTTACAAGCTTAACGCTATCTTTATAATGTGATGCAATAAATGAGATAGAATCGTCTGTAGAAGCATTATCTGCCACATAAATAGAGGCTTCTTTGCTATACGCTACAATACTTGGCAAGAATTCTTCTAGCAGATGTTTACCATTCCAATTCAATATTACCACAGCTACGGTCATCGGCAAAAAATTATCTTTTTTAAAAGTATTGCAAACTTAACATTAATTCGTGCAATTAATTATTAAAATGTTCTTAATATTTTGGGATGTCTTGCAAGAATGCAAAACACTCATTTTGAGTATCTAATTGTGCAAAATAATGATCTAATCCGTTGCTCACAATCAGGAAATCGGCATTTAATTTAAGATTATACCTTGCTATTTGATCAAAGGCATTTTGGCTTATCTTAACGGATGGCGCTTTGCATTCTACAATAATATGAGGCAATCCGCTCTTAGCGTAAACCACAATATCTGTGCGTTTGATTAGCTTATTAACAACAACCTGTTTTTCAATACTTATCAATGATTTTGGATAACCTTTTTGGATAATTAAAAAGTGAAGTATGTGTTGACGCACCCATTCTTCGGGTGTTAAAACAACATATTTTTTACGGATGACATCAAAAATAAACGTTTTATTTTCGTTACTTTTGAGCTTGTATTTATAGGGTGGAAGATTTAATGCTATCACGCAATAAAAATACAAATATAATGTCACTTTTTGCAAGCCAATTTTATCCAAATAAATGAACACTATTAAAAATATAGCCGACGACATTGCCAATAAGAGTCTAAAACCCATTTACTTTTTAATGGGCGAGGAAGGTTATTATATTGATAAAATTGAGGAATTGATAGGTAACAGTGTTTTAACCGAAGAAGAAAAAGGTTTTAACCAAATGGTTTTGTATGGTGGCGATGTAACAATTGATGAGATAATTTCTAACGCCAAACGCTTTCCGATGATGGCAGATTATCAGGTTATTATTGTGCGCGAAGCTCAGCTTTTAAGTAGAACGATAGAAAATTTAGCCGCTTACGTAGAAAACATGCAGCCTACCACGATTTTGGTTATGTGCTATAAATACAAATCCTTAGATAAACGTAAAAAATTGGCCAAACTCATCGCTAAAAAAGGCCTTCTTTTTGAAAGTAAAAAATTATATGACAATCAGATTCCCGATTGGATTCGGCGTGTTTTAGCGGGTAAAAATTATAAAATAGAAGATAAAGCATCGCTCATGTTGTCTGAGTTTTTAGGAACAAATTTGAGTAAAATTAGTAATGAATTAGATAAATTGATGGCTATTTTGCCTGTTGGAACGACTATTTCGGCAGCAGATATTGAGCAAAATATAGGCATTAGCAAAGACTATAATATTTTTGAATTACGCGATGCTATTGGCGATAAAAACATTTTAAAGGCCAATAAAATTATCACGCATTTTGCGCAAAATCCCAAAAGCAACCCACTTGTAATGACCGTATCTTTATTGTTTGGTTATTTTGTACAGCTTCTTCAATACCACGGATTAGCAAATAAGTCTAAAGATAATGTGGCCAGAGCTCTAAAGATAAATCCGTTTTTTGTAAGTAAATATACTACCGCAGGTAAAAATTACCCCATGCGAAAAGTGTCTCAAATTATTGGCTATTTACACGAAGCCGATGTTAAAAGTAAAGGTGTGGGTGCCCAAGCCTTGCCCGATGGTGATATTTTAAAAGAGTTGCTGTTTAAGATTTTGCATTAAACATAATGCCGTTCTCCAAAAATACTGCTACCAATTCTTACCATATTACTGCCACATTTTATGGCTAATAGGTAATCACCACTCATGCCCATTGATAAAGTTTTGAGTTTTGAGTTTTGCCCTTCGACTTCGCTCAGGGTGACTGTTTTGAGTTTTAAAAAAAAGGTATTCAAGCTTTTAAATTCTGCTTCAATTTGTTCTAAATCATCTGTAAAACTGGCCATGCCCATCAATCCGACAATAGAAATGTTTTTTAACGTAATCAATTCTTCTGAATTTAGAATTTCTTCAATATCATCAAAAGGTAATCCAAATTTGGTTTCTTCTTGCGCAATGCTGGCTTGTAATAAACAATTTATCACTCGGTTGTGTTTTTCTGCTTGACGGTTAATTTCAACCAATGTTTTAAAACTGTCTACACCGTGAATTAAATCGACAAATTGTGCCATATATTTCACCTTATTCCGCTGTAAATGTCCAATCATATGCCACTGAATATCTTTTGGGAGGGCTTCATATTTCTGAGCCATTTCTTGAATTTTATTCTCTCCAAAAACACGCTGCCCGGCATTGTAAGCTTCTAAAATAGCTGACTCTGGTTTGGTTTTAGACACAGCAACCAAGGTAACTTGCGGTGGTAAAATGCTTTTTATTTGATTTAGTTTTGTGGCAATATCTAGAATTTCCATTTTTTAAATTTTGGTTTTAATGATGAGATTCTTCGACTACGCTCAGAATGACATTTCTCAATGTGACACAATATAAATATTAAATTTTAAAATTCGTAAATGGTTAAACCACTACGCAATTTTGGTTCAATATACGTACTTTTAGGAGGCATTGTTAAATTGGCATCGGCAATAGATTTTAACTGAGTTACAGAAGTTGGATATAAGCCAAAACCGACCGCATATTTTCCAGAATCTACTTCGTCTTTAAGTTGCGATGCGTTTAGCATTGCTGGTTTATAGTTTATTTTATCACTATTAGTCAAATCATTAATACCTAAAATAGGTTTTAAAATCGTAGTAAAAAGGACTTGCGCATCTAAATCGTCTAAAGCATTTGTAATTTTATACGCTGTTTTACGCAAATATAAAGCATAATAATCGCCCTCTAAATACATGCTAAAATGATGTTTTTTAGAAGGTTTATAGTGTTTGTTTTCTTGTTTTTGGATTCTGAAATAGGTATCTAATTCAATCAGAAATTTATCTTTATCTAAGCCGTTTAAGGTTTTTACAAAACGGTTAAAAGAAGATATTTTTAAATTAGATTCGGCTATTAAATAACTCATAAAAAAGTTATAGTTTTCATCTCCTTTATGCTTAGGATTGCTTTCTTTCTTAGCATTTGCCAAATAGGCAGACGATGCCGTGCGGTGATGCCCATCGGCAATATAAACAGCATCCATATTAGCAAATTCAGATGATATTGTGGCAATATCTTCTGCATCATCAATCACCCAAAATAAATGTGTACGTTTTTTATTACTTGTAAATTCGTATTCGGCGCGTTGCTTTTTGTATTTATCAAATAAGGCTGTAAGCTTTGAATTGTCTGGATAGGTTAGGAGTACAGGCTCTGCATTAAATCCTGTAGTTTCGAGATATTTTCCGAATAAAGCTTCACGGTCTTTTAAAGTAGCTTCATGTTTTTTTATGATGCCATTATTATAATCGGCAACACTAGAAGTTGCAATAAATCCCCAATAGGTTTTTGATTTATACGATTTTTGATGTAAATAATAAGCTGGCTTGGCATCCTGAATAAAGAAATCATTTTCTTTAAATTCTAAATAACGGTTGCGTATCAGCTTAAAGCGTTGCACACCTTTTAAATTGAGCTGATATCTATAACCCGGTTTTAAAATATGCAAAAACGAAAAAGGATTGTATTTAAGGATAGCGGCTAATTCTTCATCGCTGTAAAGCTCAAAAGAACGTGTTGTTACCAAAGCCGCCTTGTCTCGTATAGGACGAACAGCCTTAAAAGGACGTACTATTGCCATACTACAAAGGTAGTTTTTCTATTTTAATATGCTTATAATCTGACTAGCTAACTCTAAACCAATACGGTCTTGAGCTTCAAGTGTAGCAGCACCAATATGTGGTGTTAAAGATACATTAGGCAACATTAATAATTTTATAGCCGGTGTGGGTTCGTTTTCAAAAGTATCAACGCCAGCATAAGCAACTTTGCCACTTTCTAAAGCGTCTACTAATGCCACTTCATCTATCACACCACCACGGGCAGCATTCACAAGAGCAGCACCCGTTTTCATCATATCGAACTCGGCATTAGAAATGAGATAGTCTTTTTGGGCAGGCACATGGAAACTAAAGAAATCGGCTTCTTTTAAAACGTTTTCTTTAGATTGTGTTACAATATCGAAACCTACTTTTTGACCATCAAAAAAGTCTAAGTCGATATGTACTTTTTCAAGAAATGGATCAAAAGCAATAACTTTCATACCAACGCCTAAGGCAATTTTTGCTGTTTCTTGACCAATACGACCAAAGCCAAAAATACCGATTGTTTTTCCTTTTAATTCACGCCCTTTGGCATAGGCTTTTTTAAGACCTTTAAATTTTGTATCGCCATCTAATGGCATTGCTCTATTTGAATCGTGTAAAAAGCGAACCATCCCGAAAAGGTGGGCAAAAACAAGCTCGGCTACAGAATGAGACGAAGCGGCAGGTGTATTGATAACACTAATACCTTTGGCTCTGGCATAATCTACATCAATATTATCCATACCAACACCACCACGACCAATAATTTTTAAATTGGTAGCATCAATTAATTCTTTGCGAACTGTTGTGGCACTACGGACTAACAGCACAACAACATTATTTTCGTTTATAAAATTTTCTAATTGGTCTTGCGCTACGGTTGTGGTTAAAACTTCAAATCCTGCATCTTCAAGTGCTTTAATACCACTAGCGGCTAATCCGTCGTTTGCTAATATTTTCATTCTTTTGTTTTTTTAATATATTATAATTGTTGCATTGTATTTACCAAAACTTGTACGCTTTCTAGTGGTAAGGCATTGTATATACTTGCGCGGTAACCACCTACAGAACGGTGTCCTTTTAATCCGTTAAGGCCCGCATTTTTACATAAGGCATCAAAAGCGTCTTTTTTAGAATCGTCTGTAAGCACAAAAGTGACATTCATATTTGAACGGTCTTCTTTAACAGCCGTTCCTTTAAAATTAGGATTGTTATCAATTTCGCCGTAAAGTAAATCGGCTTTAGCATTATTTATTTTTTCGATGGCTTTAATACCACCCAAATCTTTTAACCATTGTAAAGTTAACATTGATACATACACAGGAAAAACAGCTGGTGTGTTAAACATGCTGTCTTTAGAAATATGTATTTGGTAATCTAACATAGAAGGAATGGTGCGTCCGGTTTTGCCCAAAACACTTTCTTTAACTACAACTAGGGTAGTACCAGCAGGACCCATATTTTTTTGAGCGCCAGCGTAAATTAAATCGAATTTAGAGAAATCTAATTGTCGTGAGAAAATATCAGAACTCATATCGCACACAAGTAAAGTATCTGTTTTTGGAAACTCTTTTATTTGTGTGCCGTGGATTGTGTTATTACTTGTACAATGAAAATAATCAGCATCCGCAGGAATGTTGTAATTTTTAGGAATATATGTGTAACCTTTATCTTTAGATGAAGCCACAACATCGATTTCGCCCAATAATTTAGCTTCTTTAATGGCATTAGAACTCCAAGCACCTGTGTCTAAATAAGCGGCCTTGCCATCAACGGGCAACAGATTATAAGGGGTCATTAAGAACTCTAAACTGGCACCACCTTGTAAAAATACAGCATTGTATCCTTTACCTTCTAAACCCAAAAGTTCTAAAGCTAGATGACGTGCTTTTTCCATTACAGCAACAAAATCTGCACTGCGATGCGAAACTTCGATCAACGATAAGTTTAAATTGTTAAAATTAAGCACCGCTTCTGATGCTTTTTTTAATACTTCTTGCGGTAAAATACTAGGTCCCGCACTAAAATTATGCATTTTCATAGAGAGTTTGATTTACGCATCAAATTTCTGCAAATTATTACAAACAAGCCCTATAAGAATTCAAGTATTTTTAATTTATTTTGGGTCTAAAACCACACAAGGAATAATCATTTCTTCTAAAGAAATACCACCGTGCTGGAAGGTGTTTTTATAGTATTTAACAAAATGATTATAATTGTTAGGATACGCAAAAAAGTAGTCTTCTTTAGCAAAAACAAATGAGCTACTCATGTGTAAACTAGGTAAAAAGATATCTTTTGGGTTGGTAACGGCATAAACTTCTTTATCGTTATAAGTCATACTTCTACCAGTTTTATAACGCAAATTAGAACTGATGTTTTTGTCGCCTACAATTTTTGAAGGATTTTTGACATTTATAGTACCATGATCTGTGGTTATAATAAGTTTATATTTTAACCGATGTGCTTTTTGAATAAGCTCAAAAAGTGTGGAATTTTTAAACCAGCTTAAACTCAAAGAACGGTAGGCTTTATCGTCTGCTGCCAATTCTTTAATCATATCCATTTCTGTACGAGAATGTGACAACATATCTACAAAATTATACACTACAGCCGTTAATTTATTTTGTTTATTTGCGCCAAAATTGGCTAAGAGTTCCTTGCCTTTTTGAAGGTTTGTAATTTTAAAATAATCGAATGGAATGTCAAGACCAAGACGCTTTAATTGTGTGGTTAAAAATTCTTTTTCAAAAAGATTCTTACCACCTTCTTCGGTGTCATTGAGCCAATATTCTGGATATTTTTTCTCCATTTCTGATGGCATTAGACCAGAAAAAATGGCATTTCGTGCATATTGCGTGGCTGTTGGTAAGATGCTACAATAAGCTGCCTCTTGTTCAATAGCGTAATATTTTTGGATAAGAGGTTTGAATATTAGCCATTGATCATATCTTAAACTATCAACAACAATAAAAAGTGTATTGTCATTTTTTTTAATACTTGGTGCTACAAAATTCTTAAATATACTAGGCGATAATATGGGTGCATCATCATCATGAAACCAATCGGCATAATTTTTAGATATGAATTTACAAAATTGCGCATTGGCTTCTTGTTTCTGACTTTCTAAAATTTCGGTTAAGCCTAAATCGTCTATAGACTCTAACTCTAGTTCCCAATGGAGTAAACGCTGATACAATTTGTTCCAATCGTCAAAAGAATTAACAGAAGCCAGTTCCATACTTATCTTTCTAAACTCTTGCTGGTAATTGGATGTTGTTTTTTCTGATATCAAGCGTGAATGATCAAGATTCTTTTTTAAGCTTAATAAAATCTGATTGGGATTTACGGGTTTAATCAAGTAATCGGCTATTTTAGAACCAATGGCTTCTTCCATAATATATTCTTCTTCACTTTTTGTAATCATAATTACAGGAAGATTTGGCTTTAAAATCTTTATCTGAGTGAGTGTTTCAAGACCACTTAATCCGGGCATATTTTCATCTAATAAAACAACATCTAATAAAGTATTTTCTATAATTTCAAGCGCTTCATAGCCACTATTGCAAGGGGTTACAGCATAATTTTTACTTTCTAAAAAAATAATATGAGGTTTTAATAAGGTTACTTCATCATCAACCCAAAGAATCTTTACTTTTTGCATAAAATAAGTTATAAGGAATTATGTATTTTTGTATTAAATAATTATAAAAGTTTGAACAAACTTAAGATATTAAACGACCCAATCTACGGATTTATTTCAATTCCCAACGAATTAATTTTTGATTTGATAGAGCATCCTTACTTCCAGCGTTTGAGACGTGTTTCTCAAATGGGGCTGTCGTATTTGGTTTATCCTGGAGCACATCACACGCGTTTTCACCATGCTTTGGGATGCATGCATTTGATGCAAAAAGCCATCAGAGTATTGAAATTTAAAGGTGTCGTTATTACGGATGAAGAATCTAATGCCCTTTTAATAGCCATAATGTTGCACGATATTGGGCATGGCGCTTTTTCGCACGCTTTAGAAAATAGCATTGTTGAAGGCATTAGCCACGAATATATTTCACTTCAATTTATGGAAGCCTTAAACCATGAATTTAACGGTCAATTAGCATTGGCCATTCAGATTTTCAAAGGCAATTACAAACGACAATTTTTTCATCAATTGATAACAAGTCAACTTGATATTGACCGTATGGATTATTTAAAGCGCGACAGTTTTTACACAGGAGTATCAGAAGGAAACATCAATTCAGAACGTATAATCACCATGTTTAATGTGGTAGATAACGATTTGGTTATTGAAGGGAAAGGCTTGTATTCTATAGAGAAGTTTTTAACAGCACGCCGTTTAATGTATTGGCAGGTTTACTTGCACAAAACAGGACTGGTAGCAGAAAAAACGCTTGTAAAAGTTTTAAAACGCGCCAAAGAATTAAGCAGAAAAGGTGTTGAATTATCTGCAAGTAAAGCTTTTTCTTATTTTTTAGAACATGGTGTAAATACAGAAAATTGGGATGCAGATTCATTAGAAATATTTGCAGAATTAGATGATTACGATGTGCTTTCAGCCATAAAATCGTGGCAAAATCATGATGATTTTATATTGTCAACTTTAAGTAAATCTATTATAAACAGACGGTTACCAAGAATAGTTATTAATAATAAAGCGCCAGAAAAAGCACAGTTAGATGCACTTAAAAAAAGTGTGTTGGCAACTTATCCAATAAAGAAATCGGAGGTGAGCTATTTTGTAGATTCAGGGAAAATTCAAAATCTGGCTTACAATAAGAATCAAGATCCAATTAAAATTTTATATAAAAACGGTGAGGTTACTAATTTTTTAAAAGCGTCAGATTTTAACAGATCTGAAACATTAACCAAACCTATTATAAAATATTTTATGTATGCTCCTAAAGAATTATAGGCGTATATTTCAATTTTATTTTTTATACTTTTGCATCGATGAAATTTACAGCTACTCAAATATCAGAAATACTTGAAGGAGAAATTGATGGAGACCCTAATATTGAAGTCTTTAAACTCTCTAAAATTGAAGAAGGTGTTGCTGGGTCATTAACTTTTTTATCCAATCCTAAATACGCCCCTTTTCTATATAACACAGATGCTTCAGTCGTTATTGTTAACAATACTTTCATCCCTGAAAAGGCATTTAAAACAACACTTATAAAGGTTGAAGATTCTTACGAAGCGTTTTCTAAATTATTATCATTTTATAATGAGACCAAACTCAATAAAATAGGCATTTCAAAATTAAGCTTTATAAGCGATTCTGCTTTGGTTGGAGAAAATACATATATAGCCGAATTTGCTTTTGTTGGCGAAAACGTAAAGTTGGGGAATAATGTCAAATTATTTCCGAATGTGTATATTGGAGATAATGTAGAAATAGGCGACAATACCGTTTTGTTTTCTGGCGTAAAAATTTATTCAGAAAGTATTATTGGCGCACATTGTGCTTTTCATTCTGGTGTCATAATTGGCTCTGATGGTTTTGGATTTGCACCAAGCAAGAATGGTGTTTTTTCTAAAATTCCTCAAATAGGCAATGTTATTATTGAAGACCATGTTGATATTGGCGCTAATACAACTATAGATAGAGCCACTTTAGGCTCTACAATTATCCGCAAAGGCGTTAAGCTAGACAATCAGATACAAATAGCTCACAATGTAGAAATTGATGAAAATACGGTAATCGCCGCTCAAACAGGTGTCGCAGGTTCCGTAAAAATTGGAAAAAATTGTAAAATTGGCGGTCAGGTTGGTATTGCTGGGCACCTAG
Source organism: Flavobacteriales bacterium (assembly GCA_013205245.1). Lineage (GTDB taxonomy): Bacteria > Bacteroidota > Bacteroidia > Flavobacteriales > Flavobacteriaceae > CG1-02-35-72. Next base: position 94,307 of record JABMNH010000062.1, read on the forward strand.
TAATAGGCGATTTTGTTAATATTCAGGCACAAACTGGCGTAGGTAGAAACCTGAGTAATAACGAAACCGTACAAGGAAGTCCTGCTTTGCCTTATTCAGACTATTATAAATCTTATGTTCACTTTAAAAATCTAAGCAAATTGGTAGATAAAGTAAGTTCATTAGAAAAAGAATTATTAAAATTAAAGAAAGATTAATGAATACTGTAAAAATCAAACAGCAAACAATTGAAAATGAAATTTCTCTTTCTGGCGTAGGATTGCATACTGGAAAAGAAGTAAAACTAACGTTTAAACCAGCACCAATTAATTCTGGTTTTGCTTTTGTAAGAGTAGATTTAGCTAACAGCCCAGTAATAGAAGCAAAAGTTGAATATGTTGTAGATACAAAACGTGGTACGAATTTAGAAAAAGACGGTGTTAGTATAAACACCTCAGAACATGTATTAGCTGCTGTTGTTGGCTTAGGAATACACAATATCATTATTGAATTAAATAGCGCCGAGCCACCTATTATGGATGGATCTTCAAAGTTTTTTATTGAAGCTCTAGAAAAAGCAGGAATTGTTGCCCAAAATGCCTTTGTGAATGAATATATAGTAAAGGATGTTATTTCTTATAAGGATGCAGTAACTGGTAGCGAAATAATTGTTATGCCTTCTGATAAATATGAAGTGACTGCAATGGTAGATTTTGGCACAAAAATTTTAGGTACGCAAAATGCCACTTTAAATAACATCTCCGATTTTAAAAAAGAGATATCTGCGGCAAGAACTTTCAGTTTTTTACACGAAATAGAAATGTTACTTGACAATGACTTGATAAAAGGAGGCGATTTAAACAACGCCATTGTTTATGTTGATGAAGAATTATCTGAAGAGACCATGGCCAAACTACGTGTGGCTTTTAAAAAGAAAACAGTCAAAGTAAAACCAAACGGTATTTTAGATAACTTAACGCTACACTGGCCTAATGAAGCTGCCCGTCATAAATTACTAGATGTTATTGGCGATATATCTTTAATAGGCATGCCTATTCGGGGTAAAATTATTGCCAACAAACCTGGTCATGCCGTAAATACACAATTTGCTAAAAAACTGTCTAAGATAATTAAGCTCGAAAAGCGTAACAACGTACCATGTTGTGATTTATCTGAGCCACCATTAATGGATGTTGAGCAAATTATGAAAATATTGCCACATAGACCCCCATTTTTATTTATTGATCGTATCTTGGAGCTGTCTGACACACATGTAGTTGGTATGAAAAATGTGACTATGAATGAATCATTTTTTAATGGTCATTTTCCCGGAGCACCTGTAATGCCAGGTGTTTTACAAGTAGAGGCAATGGCGCAATGTGGAGGTGTATTGGTTTTAAGCACAGTGCCAGATCCCGAAAACTATCTCACATTATTTATGAAAATGAATAATGTCAAATTCAAACGTAAAGTTGTACCAGGCGATACTTTAATATTTAGAGCCGAATTAATAACGCCTATTCGTCGTGGCATTTGCCACATGCAATCTTATGGCTACGCTAACGGAAAATTAGTTGTAGAAGCCGAATTAATGGCACAAATTGTTAGAAAAAAATAAAAACTTATGAATCAACCATTAGCTTATATACATCCGGGTGCAAAAATTGCTACCAATGTTGTTGTAGAACCTTTTGCAACTATAAATAATAATGTAACTATCGGTTCTGGCACATGGATTGGTTCTAATGTAACCATTATGGAAGGGGCAAGAATAGGTAAAAATTGTCAAATTTTTCCCGGCGCTGTCATTTCGGCAATTCCTCAAGATTTAAAATTCGAAGACGAAGATTCTCTCGTTACCATTGGCGATAATACAGTTATTAGAGAATGTGTCACTATAAATAGAGGGACCAAAGCTTATGGCAGAACCGAAATTGGTAAAAATTGTCTCATCATGGCAACATCGCATATTGCCCACGATTGCATTTTAGAAAACAATGTTATCATCGTAAATGGTGTGTTGTTGGCAGGTCATGTAAAAGTTGGCAAATTCGCTATTATTGGCGGCTTGGCAGGCATCCATCAATTTATACAAATAGGTGCACACGCTATGGTTTCTGGCGGTTCTTTGGTTCGTAAAGATGTGCCACCTTATACCAAAGCTGCAAAAGAACCACTTTCTTATGTAGGCATTAATTCAATTGGCTTACGCCGACGAGGTTTCGATGCGCTAAAAATTAGAGAGATTCAAAATATTTACCGCGTTCTTTACCAAAAAAATTACAATACCACACAGGCATTAAGCATTTTAGAAGCAGAATTTGAAGCTTCGCCAGAGCGTGACGAAATAACCACTTTTATAAGAAATTCACAACGTGGCATCATGAAAGGATATACAAATAAACAATAATTTTAAAATAAAAATAAATGGCTACAACATCAGATATACGCAATGGATTATGTATAAAATATAACAATGATATTTTTAAAGTAGTTGAATTTTTACACGTAAAACCCGGAAAAGGTCCTGCCTTTGTTAGAACCAAAATGAAGAGTCTAACAACTGGTCGTGTGCTCGATAACACATTTCCATCTGGCAGAAAATTAGACGAAGTACGTGTGGAAACACAAAAATTCCAGTTTTTGTATCCCGAAGGAGATTCATTTCATTTTATGAATAATGAAGATTACAACCAAATAACACTTCAAAAGTCAATTTTAGATGCACCAGATCTTTTAAAAGAAGGTCAAATAGTTACGGTAATTTTTAATGCCGATGACGAAATGCCTTTGTCTGTAGATATGCCAGCCAGTGTTGTATTAGAAATTACGCATACAGAACCCGGTGTAAAAGGAAATACAGCAACCAATGCTACCAAACCTGCTACAGTAGAAACAGGCGCTACTATTAATGTACCTCTTTTTATTAATGAGGGCGATAAAGTAAAAGTTGATACCGCAAAAGGAGCTTATTTAGAACGTGTTAAAGAGTAGTTTCATCTATTTAACTTATGAAATTTTCTACACCGCAAAATCTTAAAACTATTGCTTTATTAATTGAAGCCAAGTTTGTAGGCAATCCCGATTTTGAGATAACGGGTATTAATGAAATTCATGTAGTTGAAGCAGGCGATATCGTTTTTGTAGATCATCCTAAGTATTATGATAAAGCCCTAAATTCAAAAGCTACAACCATTTTAATCAATAAAGAAGTGGCTTGTCCAGACGGAAAAGCACTTTTAATTTCTGATGATCCCTTTCGCGACTTTAATAAAATCACACAACATTTTAACGCATTTAAATCCGCGTCAAGCGCGATAGCAAAATCTGCTAAAATTGGTGCTGGCACTATAATTCAGCCCAATGTTTTTATTGGCAATAATGTTATTATTGGTAAAAATTGTGTTATTCATCCCAATGTATGTCTTTATGATGGTGTTAGAATAGGTGATAATTGCTGCATACATGCTGGTAGTGTTTTAGGCGCCGATGCTTTTTATTATAAAAAAAGACCCGTTACGGGTTATGATAAATTAATAAGTTGTGGCAGTGTAAAATTAGAAGACAATGTTGATATTGGTGCTTTATGTACTATTGATAAAGGTGTGTCTGGAATAACAACTATTGGTGAAGGCACAAAACTAGACAATCAAGTTCATGTTGGACATGATACTGTTATCGGAAAAAGATGTTTAATAGCTTCTCAAACAGGCATTGCTGGTTGTGTAATTATTGAAGATGAAGTCACTTTATGGGGTCAAGTTGGTACAAACAGTGGTATTACTATTGGTAAAGGTGCCGTGATTATGGGACAAACAGGCGTTACAAAATCCGTTAAAGGAGGTAAATCTTACTTTGGAACACCCATAGCCGAATCTCGTGAAAAATTAAAAGAAATGGCTGGCATTCGTCAGTTGTTAAAATCGAAAAAATAAAAGGTAAATAATAGCAAATTTAGCTATCAAAAAGTTAATTTTGTCTCTTAATTAAAATTCAAACCCATGAGTGTTTTAGTAAATAAAGTTTCAAAAATAATAGTACAAGGATTTACAGGAAGTGAAGGTACTTTTCATGCCTCACAAATGATAGATTACGGTACAAATGTAGTAGGTGGTGTGACACCTGGTAAAGGTGGACAAACCCATTTAGATAAACCTGTTTTTAATACTGTTGCCGATGCTGTTAAGATAGCTAAAGCCGATACTTCTATTATTTTTGTGCCACCAGCTTTTGCTGCTGATGCTATTATGGAAGCTGCCGAAGCGGGCATTAAAGTTATTATTTGTATTACAGAAGGTATTCCTACTGCAGATATGGTTAAAGTAAAAGATTATATTGCCAATATAGATTGCCGTTTGGTTGGTCCTAACTGCCCTGGTGTTATTACACCAGAAGAAGCCAAAGTAGGTATTATGCCTGGTTTTGTATTCAAAAAAGGAACAGTAGGTATTGTTTCTAAATCGGGGACATTAACTTACGAAGCTGCCGATCAAGTTGTAAAACATGGTTTGGGAATTACAACCGCTATTGGTATTGGTGGCGATCCAATTATTGGCACAACAACCAAAGATGCTGTTGAATTATTTATGAATGATCCAGAAACCGAAGCCATTGTAATGATTGGTGAAATAGGAGGTCAGTTAGAAGCCGAAGCCGCAAAATGGATTAGAGCCACAGGTAATAAAAAACCTGTTATTGGTTTTATTGCCGGACAAACCGCTCCTACTGGTAGAACTATGGGACATGCTGGTGCCATTGTTGGCGGAAAAGATGATACTGCTGCTGCAAAAATGCAAATACTTAGAGACAACGGTATTTATGTGGTTGACTCACCTGCAGAAATAGGAAAAAAAGTAAAAGAAATTTTAGGGTAGTTTGCCCTTAATAAATGATTTAAAAAGCTACCAAATGGTAGCTTTTTTTTATATTTGACTAAATTTAATTTTATTACTGATGAAACTAACCGAAAATAAAACAGTATTAATATCAGGTGCTACAAGGGGTATAGGAAGAGGAATTGCCGTAGCTTTTGCAAAAAATGGCGCCAATGTTGCTTTTACTTATAGTGCGTCCGTAGAAGCTGCAAATGATTTAGAAGCCGAGTTAAAAAGCTTTGGTGTTAAAGCCAAAGCCTACCAATCTAACGCCGCTAAATTTGAAGCTTCTCAAGATTTGGTTGCTGATGTGCTCAAAGAATTTGGCACGATAGACATTCTTGTAAATAATGCGGGTATCACAAAAGATAATTTGTTAATGCGTATTTCTGAAGCTGATTTTGATGATGTGATCGAAATAAATTTAAAATCGGTTTTTAACCTTACCAAAGCTGTTATTCGTCCAATGATGAAACAGCGCAATGGTGTAATCATCAATATGAGTTCTGTTGTTGGTGTTAAAGGAAATGCGGGGCAGACCAATTATGCTGCTTCAAAAGCTGGCATTATAGGCTTTACAAAATCGGTAGCTTTAGAGTTAGGCTCTCGCAACATCCGTTGTAACGCTATTGCGCCAGGATTTATTGAAACCGAAATGACAGCCAAACTAGACGAAGCAACTGTTGAAGGATGGCGCAAAGCTATTCCGCTTAAGCGTGGCGGTACACCAGAAGATGTGGCCAATGCCTGTTTGTTTTTAGCCTCAGATTTGGCAACCTATATCACAGGACAGGTTATTAATGTAGATGGTGGCATGCTCACCTAATTATAAAATATTTATTCATAATGACCTTATATACAGCGCTATTTTTATTGATTGCCTTAGGTGCGGCGCTGGGTATATCGTATTATCAATATTTTTACAAAACATCATATAAAGAACCAATATTCAAATATTTGGCACTTTTACGTGCGCTGACCTTCTTTTTAATTGGCGCCCTTTTAATAAATCCTAAATTTAATAAAAACACCTATTCTGTAGAGAAACCTAATTTGGTTCTTGCCATAGATAACTCAATGTCGGTACCATTTTTTAAGGAAGCCGATAATGTGAAACAAACAATAAATGCGCTTAAAGCGGATGCAGAAGTGTCTAAAAAATTCGCTTTACAATCTTTTACTTTTGGTGATAACCTTGTTCAAGCCGATACATTTTCTTTTAAAGAAAATCAGACTAAAATAGAAACAGCTTTACAACAACTAAATAGTTTATATTCAAAAAATTCTACATTAATTATAGTATCAGATGGCAATCAAACACAAGGTGAAGATTATCGCTATTTTAAGTCAAAGTTTCCTATTTATACGCTTGTTGTTGGTGATACTTCTCATTATAATGACTTAGAAATTAGTCAGATTAATACAAATCCCTATAGTTATATTGGTAATAATTTTCCTGTTGAAGTTTTTTTAACACGCGATGGCAACCAAGCTTTTACAAGTACTTTTAAAGTAAGTGAAAAAGGAAAAACAATTTATTCAAAACAAGTCGATTTTGCCAAAGATGAAAACAGCAAAACGCTTGCGTTTAATTTAAAGACAAGAGCGAGTGGAACACATCAATTTAAAGCCACTATAAGTCCTTTTACTAATGAAAAGAACTTAAAAAACAACCAACAATACTTCTCAATTACTACTTTAAGTGAACGCTCTAATATATTATTAGTTAGCGATATAAATCATCCAGATATAGGTGTCTTAAAGCGCAGTATTGAAAGTAATAAACAGCGCAAACTAAACGTTGTTATCGGCAAAGTTAATCTAGCCGATTTGGCCAAATACCAATTGATTGTTCTATACCAACCTACAAATGCGCAAAGCAAACTCTTTGAAAAAATAGAAAAAGAAAAGCTGCCTTATTTTGTTATTACGGGTCCTAAAACCGATTGGCAATTTTTAAACAAAGCCCAATCAACATTTAGTAAAAGTTTTATAACTCAAAGTCAAGATTATTTACCACAATTAAATGCAAACTACACACCCTTTGTTTTAAAAGATATTGGCTTTGGCAATTTTCCACCTTTAGAAGATTTTTTTGGCAATATTGTTTTTAAAACATCAAATTATCAAACACTATTATATCAAAAAATAGGCAATGATATCACACAGCAACCATTATTGAGCACTTTTAAAAGGGATAATAGGCGGGGAGCTGTATTATTTGGTGCTAATATTTGGGAGTGGCGTATGACATCATTTTCTGGACAACAAAATTTTATAGCATTCGATAATTTTTTAAATACTTTAATCCAGTATCTGGTAGAAATAAAAGCTAATAAACAGCTTATAGTAGATTATAAACCAGTTGTGTATTCAAATGAGCCACTAGAATTCATTGTAAATTATTTAGATGCCAACAGAAAATTTGATTCGCGCGCTTCGTTAGAAATAAATATTACTAACGAAAACACAAAAGATAAAATAAGCTATCCCCTGGCTTTAAAAACAAACTATTATTACATTAATTTATCAAACCAAGAAGCTGGCGATTATTCTTTTACAATAAAAGAAACTAAAAGTGGCCTCAGTCAGAAAGGAAAATTTACTATTTTAAATTTTCCAATTGAGCAGCAATTTTACAATGCCAATTTTGAAAAACTGACATCTTTATCAGAATCTAATTCTGGTAAAGCTTTTTTATTGAATAATTACACCGATTTAAAAAGTATTTTACTCAAAGATAATAGCTTCAAAAGTATTGAAACCAAAAAAGTAATTACAAGCAATTTGTTATCTTTTAAATGGTTACTTTTGCTCATAATTGTATCGGCCGTGACCGAATGGTTTATCAGAAAAATTCACGGACTCACATAACTTTTTATTAAATTTTAATTTATTACTTATGAAAAATCCACCTAAATTTTTAATTCCTGCTGTTGCTTTGCTTATTATAGCATTGGTTATTGTCGCTAAATCTGCTGTTACCATTGGTTATGGTGAAGCTGGCGTTTTATTTAAAACATTTAGCGGCGGTGTAGATACAGAAAACACATTAGACGAAGGTTTTAACCTTATTGCACCTTGGAATAATGTGACTATTTATAATGTAAAACAACAAGAGCTATTAGAGCGAAGTATGATTGTTTTGTCATCAAATGGTTTGGCCATTACTTTAGATGCATCTGTTTTATACCAACCTAATTTTAAAAAATTAGGGTATTTGCACAAAACAAGAGGCAAAAATTATTTGCAAGATGTTATTATTCCAGCTGTGCGTTCTGCAACCCGTAGCGTTGTTGGCCGTTATACACCAGAACAGTTGTATTCTACAAAACGTGATGCTATTCAAGAAGAAATTTATGAAGAAACAAAAGCTATTGTTGAACCTCAATTCGTTCAATTGAATGCTATTTTGGTTAGAGATGTTACTTTGCCTAAAGCTATTAAAGAGGCGATAGAACGTAAGTTACGCCAAGAACAAGAATCTTTAGAATATGAATTTAGATTGACTAAAGCTACTAAAGAAGCTCAAAAACAAATTATTGAAGCCCAAGGTAAAGCTGATGCCAACCGTATTTTAAGTGCTTCTTTAACAGATAAAATATTAAAAGACAAAGGCATTGATGCAACTTTACAATTAGCTTCTTCGCCAAATTCAAAAGTTGTTATTGTTGGTGGTAAAGATGGTTTGCCATTAATTTTAGGTAATAACTAAAATAATTTCTTCCGTCAAGCGGATAAAAAAAAGCCAACGTTAGTTGGCTTTTTTTATGGTATCTATTTTGACTTTATCTGGAATAAAGTCTGTGCCCACTTTACCTTGTTTAAGAGCTTTATAATTTTCGTAACATTCTAAGACAGCTTCTATAATTTGCAAATCGCTTGCTTTTTTTATAAAATACTCAGAGTAGTTACATTCATCAAGTAAATCGTTTAGTTCTTTTTTACTCATATCCATATAATCCATAAGTACCTCACGGCTAAATTTTTGCTGCATAATTTCGCGCAAATCATCTTTATCTTTTAGCTTCTGAAGACGTCTGAGTTGTTTGGGTTTTTTACCAAATTTTTTATACCAAAAATCAATGGGATTAAATAGCGCCCCTAAAACAGAACCATAGTTTCTAGATACAGGCCGTCCAATTTCGTAGGTTTGTGAAATACCGTTTATATGAATTCGTGTAAATTTATCTAAAGGGACATTTTTAGCATCAACAACTAAAACACCAATAAGTTGATAAGGTTTTAGTGTAACTTCGTCAAGATCCACAACTTTTTCGAACATAGAAATTAGGAGTTCGTTCCCTTTAAGTAAATCGTTTGTAACTTTTAATTTTATTGATTGGTAACCTATATACGAAATAAATAGGGTGTCGTTTGGCTGTGCTACTATTTCAAACTGTCCATTTCTATTTGTGGTAATACCTACAACCGAATTTAGGTTTAAAATATCGGCACTTTGTAAAGGCTTATTTTCGACGTTGTCTACAATTTTTCCTTTTAAAACTAATTGCTGACTGTTATCAAACACTTGTCCAAAACCCATCTGAACACTCATTAAAAAGACAAATAAAAGGACTAATTTATGCATAGGGCAATATTAACATTTATATGAGGTAAAAATAGTTAAAGTAATGTGAAAAGCAAGAAGGTCTAGCATATTAAATATTAGTGAAAAAGAAAGTGATTTTACTTCAAAGCATCACTTGGCTTGGGTACAAAATGCCCTTTACCACCAGCGCGATCGTCATCAAAAGTTGTAGGTACTTGATCTGCATCTGTACGCTCTGCCCAAGTGCTGTGTTTGGTGCCATCATCTTTTTTAACCATGGTAATACAATTTTCGATAGGGCAAACCAATGAGCATAAATTACAACCCACACAATTTTCTTCAATAATACTCGGAACTCTATTTGTTAAATCTGTAGGTAGTGCAATGGCTTGATGCGCGCCATCATCACAAGCTATGTAGCACAAATCACATCCCACGCAAGTGTTTGGATTAATTTCGGCAACAACTTTATGTTCTAGGTTTAAATGTTTCCATTCGGTTATATTAGGCAAGGCTTTTCCTGTAAAATCGTAAATAGTATTGTAACCTTTATCATCCATAAACTGACGCAAACCAGCTTCCATTTCACGCACAATACCAAATCCATAATGCATTACAGCCGTACACACTTGTACAGAGGTTGCCCCTAGCAAAATAAATTCTACCACATCACGCCACGTTTCTATACCACCAATCCCACAAATGGGGACTTTACTAATTTCTGGATGTTGTGCCAAATCTTTAAGCATGTGCATGGCGATTGGCTTTACTGCTGGCCCACAATAGCCACCATTTGTTCCTTTGCCATCTACAACTGGATATGGGGCGTAGGAATCTAAATCGATACCCACAATGCTTTTTATGGTATTAATCAATGAAATGGCATCTGTACCGCCTTGGTAAGCCGCCAAACCAGGATCTACAATATGTGAAATATTTGGTGATAGTTTTGTTATTACAGGAATGTTGGCCGCAGCTTTTACCCATTCTACTATGGTTTTTAAAACTTCGGGTTCTTGCCCAACGGCCGAACCCATACCGCGTTCGCACATGCCATGTGGGCAACCAAAATTCAACTCGATGCCATCTGCACCTGCATTTTGAACATCTTTTATTATTTGTTCCCATTCCGCCCTGCTTTCAACCATTAATGAAGCAATAACCGCATGGTCTGGGAAATACTTTTTAACTTCTTCAATTTCGCGAAGGTTATCCGCCAAAGGGCGATCGGTAATTAGTTCGATATTATTAAAACCCATCATGCGGGTATCTCTATAATTTACAGCACCGTATCTGCTAGAAACATTAATAACAGGCACACCTAAGGTTTTCCAAACAGCGCCTCCCCAGCCAGCTTCGAAAGCTTTCATTATTTGATATCCTGAATTGGTAGGTGGGGCAGAAGCCAACCAAAACGGGTTTGGTGCTTTTATGCCTGCAAAATTTATTGATAAATCGGCCATTTTATTGAGTTATATGTTTAAAAATAAGTCTCGACTGCACTCGACCTGACAAGTGAATGTCTCCTCGAGCGCAGTCGAGAGGTTAATACTATTTATTTAAATATTGATGTATTCCTAGCGCTGCCATTTTACCATCGTAAGCTGCGTTTACTACTTCTGCACCGCCATTTACAGCATCGCCTCCTGCAAAATATTTTGGATTTGATGTCTGAAAGGTTTCATTATTTACCTTAAGTCTCGTTTGCGAATCCATTTCTAAATTATCAATTAATTCGTAAAAAGAACCTTGTTTGGCTTGCCCAGTCGCTTTAATCACCATATCGCACCGCACAACAAATACATCATTATTTTTGGTTTTAAGTTTACCATCTACCATTTCTGTTTTGGCAAAACGTACGCCTTCTACTTTTCCTTTTCCAACAATACCAATTGGGACAACGTTAAACAAACTATCAACACCAGCACTTATGGCTAAATCGTATTCAAAACCATAAGCCTTCATTTTTTCTTTTGAATTTCTATAGGCCAGAACTGTTTTTTTAGCACCCATTCTTGCCGATTCTGATGCGGCATCCATTGCTGTATTGCCACCACCAAGCACCACAACTTTGCTAGGTACTTTAGTTAGATGTTGTTTGCTTCGCAATTCCTCTATAAATTCAACCGCACCAATCACACCTTTTTTGTCTTCGCCATCAATTTCTAAACTGCCAGTTTTACCTAAACCAAGACCTAAAAAGATGGCATCAAAATCCTCCTCTAATTTTTTTAGTTGCTCTTTTGTTTCTATTGGCGATTTATATAAAATTTCAAATCCTAATTGATTCTGTAGGAAAGTTATTTCTTTAAGAACTTCTTCATTCGTAATCTTATAGGGTGCAATGCCATGAACGGCTAAACCAGATGGTTTGTCTTTGGCTTCATAAATAGTGACATCATAACCTAAAGTGCGCAATTCGCAAGCACAAGCAATTCCGGCTGGACCGGCGCCAACAATGGCTATTTTTTTACCATTACTTTTCCCGACCTTAAAAATATCTTTAGCCGTATCAATTGTTGTATTTGTAGCAAAATTTTGGAGTCTTCCAATCTGAATTGGGGGTACATTTTGATGGTTAAACACACAAGCACCTTCACATAAAACACCAGTCGGACAAACAATACCACAGGCATTGCCCAGCCAATTGGCATCGAAAATTGTTTTAGCTGCACCTTCGGTATTTTTTGTTTGAATCTGCTTGATAAAAAGCGGAATGTCAATATGCGTAGGGCAGGCCTGAATGCATGGTGCATCGTAACAAAACAAACACCTAGAACTTTCGTAAAAAGCTTCGGTAGTATTCATCAAAGGCTTTTTCTGTTTAAAATTCTTTTTAAAATCAGCTTCTGATGTGGGTCTTTTATATTCTGACATATTTTAATCTTTGGTGTTTTTAATTAAGGTAATACAGATAACGCTGCTTTTTTTATGATTTAATGTGGTTTTTAACCAGCAAAAATCTGCTTAATCTGTGTAATCAGTGTTCAATTTTTACAATTCGGTTAAACGCCCATAAGTTTCAGGACGTCTGTCTCTATAAAATTGCCAAGTAGAGCGTACTTCCTCAATAAGGTCTAAGTCAAAGTCAGCTACCAACAACTCGTCATTATCGCGTGAAGCTTCTGCAAATATTTGACCACGTGGATCTACAAAATAAGACTGGCCATAAAACTTACCTAAATTCCATGGTTTTTCTTCGCCTACGCGATTGATACAACCCATAAAATAACCATTGGCAGCAGCATGTGCAGGCTGTTCTAATTTCCAAAGATATTCACTTAGTCCGGCAACGGTAGCCGATGGATTATAAACAATCTCAGCACCATTCAAGCCTAAAACGCGTGCGCCATCTGGAAAATGTCTGTCGTAACAAATGTAAACACCCACTTTGGCATATTTTGTCTGAAAGACAGGATAACCTAAATTCCCGGGTTTAAAGAAATATTTTTCCCAAAAACCATTGGTGTGCGGAATGTGATTTTTACGGTATTTACCTAAGTATTTACCGTCTGCATCAATTACCGCAGCGGTATTGTATAAAACGCCCGCTTGTTCTTTTTCGTACACAGGAATGACCATGACCATATTATATTTTTTGGCATACATCTGCATTTTTTCTATGGTTGGTCCTGGAACAGCTTCGGCAGAAGCGTACCATTTATTATCTTGACCCGGACAAAAATAAGGGGTGTTAAAAATTTCTTGCAGACATAAAATTTGTACACCTTGTTTGCCAGCATCCTCAATATAGGGGATGTGTTTGTTGTACATGGCATCCATTATTTCTTGAATGCTGCCTTCGCCTTCGGTCATTGGAAGACTCATTTGTATCAATCCTGATTTTACGTTTCTTGGCATAATTTATTATTTTTAATTATTGAGGTCTCGACTGCGCTCGACCTGACAAATGAATGTCTCCTCGAGCGCAGTCGAGAGGTTATTTATATTACTGTTTTAGATGTTTTTCCTCTTGGTATAAATTGTCCGTGTCCTGCTTTTAACAGACACTCATTATTTTCTATAGCTACTTTTCCTCTTAGAATTACGGTTTCTGTTTTGCCTGTTACTTTCCGACCTTCATAACCCGAATAATCGCAGTTCATATGATGGGTTTCAACTGAAATGGTATGTTCTTTTTTAGGATCAAAAATGACAATATCGGCGTCAGAGCCTATGGCGATGGTTCCCTTTCGGGGGTACATGCCAAATATTTTAGCCGCATTAGTGGAAGTTAATTCGACATATTTTGGTAATGATATTTTTCCAGTTTTAACACCTTCCGAAAACATAAATTCCATCCTATGTTCAATTGCTGGATGGCCGTTTGGGATTTTAGAAAAATCGTCTTTTCCCATTTTCTTTTGTTCCCACATAAACGGACAATGATCTGTACCAACCACTTGCACCAATCCTTGATTGATGCCAGACCATAAAGCTTCTTGGTCTTTCTTTTCGCGTAAAGGGGGACTCATAACCCATTTAGCGCCTTCAAAATCGTCTTCATATAATGATGCATCCAACATTAAATATTGGGTACAGGTTTCAATAAATACTTTCTGATTGCGTTGTGTGGCTTTACGAACGGCATTCAATGCGCCTTCGCAAGTCATGTGCACAATATAACCCGGACAATCGGTATAATGAAGCATATCTGCAAATCGGGCAGAAGCTTCAGATTCTGTTACTTCTGGTTGCGATAAATAGTGATAGATTGGGGCTAAATTACCTTCGGCTTTGTTTTTAGCAATTAAAGAATCAATCATATCGCCATTGGTGGCGTGAACGGTTACAATACCGCCGTGCTTTTTAACAACTTTCATTAGTTGCACCATTTGACCATCATCAATCATTAAGGCACCTTTATAAGCCATAAATGTCTTAAAGGAAGAAATCCCTTCTTCTTCAATCATTTGAATAACTTCTTTAGCTACATCGTCATTAAAATCGGTTACAGCCATATGATATGAATAATCGCCAATAGCTTTACCAATAGACTTTTGTTGCCAAGTTTTTAAAGCATTGTGTAAAGTATCGCCTTGTTTTTGAAGGATAAAATCGATGACCATAGTTGTACCACCATGCAGTGCTGCACGTGTACCCGTTTCATAATCGTCACTAGAATATGTCCCCATAAATGGCATATCTAAATGTACATGTGGATCAATCCCTCCAGGGAAAACCAATTTATTGCTGGCATCAATTACTTTATCTGCGGTATAATTCAGGTTTTTACCAATGGCTACAATCTTTTCGCCTTCGGTATAAACATCTGCTATATAATCTTCTGAAGCGGTAACGATTCTACCATTTTTAATGAGTACTGACATAGATTTTAAATAAAAATTAAAGTTTAAATATCGCAATTATTTTTTAAAAACAAGAATCTACTGCAATTCTAATTTTTCTTTTTTCATTAACAGATAATAAATGACCGATGAAATTATAAATCCGGTAAACCAAGACAATGAATATAAAAAGTTTAGCGCCGGAACCCAAAATCCGATTAATGCTAAAAATACACCAATAACCAAAGCTACAATAGCTGCTTTGTTAAAGCCAGTTTTATTGTAGGAATAGATACCGGCGACTTTATATAAATCGGCTAGCTCAATATGTTTGCGCCTGATAAGGAAATAATCGGTTATTAAAATTCCTAAAACGGGTCCTAATAAACCACTTACGAACATTAAAAATCCTGAAATTTCGTTAAGCAACCACCAAGGTGCAATGAGTATTCCTAAAACACCTGTAATAATACCGCCCATTTTAAAGCTTATTTTTTTAGGAAATAAATTTGAAAATGCGTTTGCCGGCGCAATAACATTGGCAGCAATATTGGTACTTAAAGTAGCTATAAGCATAAATATTTGAGCGATAATAACCACAATCGGACTTTTAAATTTAGAGATAAGCGATACCGGATCCCAAGGCGCATCATCGGCAATAAGGATGTCATTAAAATTGATAACGGCAGCGCAAGTCACAAATATGCCGACAAAAGAATACAGCATCATGGTAGCAGGCAAACCTATAAACTGCCCAGAAACTTGGTCACTTTGTGTGGCAGCATATCGGGTAATATCGGCAATGCTGATTGACATGGTTGCCCAAAAACCAACCATAGCCGTAAGCCATAATAAATATCCCCATAATTTTGAACCACCATTTTCAGTTGGATTTACCAACAATGCCGAAACCACACTAGAATCAATAGGGGCAGCACCTGTGTCATTTCTGAATTGTACTTGAATATTTTTTGATCCACTTTTAATGGCGTCAACCGAGGCTATTTCAGAAATAGCAATGGGATTTTTATTAATATTTTTCCATTCACTTTTTATGCCGTTAGCCGATATTTGATATTGATTGGCTTTTGGATTTCCATCTTTATCATTTAAAACATTGAGGTTTAAATAAAGTGTATTGTCATTATCAGTTAGTGTAGCCGCTGTTTTTTCGAGTTGGGAACTTTGTTTTAAAACAATGGCAAAGCCATCCGCTTTAGCGTAACTCCACCAAATTAAGGCAATACCCATAAAAACAAGAATGGGTGCAGAGTAAGTTTCGAGCCATTTAATACTCTCAGTTCCTTTCCATATAAAATAAATATTGATAATCCAAAAAATAGCGAATCCAATAAATTTACCTACAGATAAGCCCAATTCGCCTTGTGTTCCTGTAATGGCATTAAAAATAGCATAGATTGCCAAACCGCCAATCCAAGTTTGCACACCAAACCAACCACACGCAATAATACCACGCGCTACCGAAGCAATATGAATGCCTTTAGTACCAAAAGCAGCCCGACCAATTACAGGAAAGGGCACGCCATATTTTACACCAGCATGACCGTTAAGAATCATTGGAATGGTGATGATTAAATTGGCAAGTCCAATAATAATGAGTGCTTCGTACCAATTCAATCCAGTTTTTATCATATACGAAGCCAATAAATAAGTCGGAATACACACAGCCATACCTACCCAAATGGCGGCCAAGTTCCATTTATTCCAGGTTCGTTTTGAGGGTGGAACAGGCGCTAAATCTTCGCTGTATAAAGCCGATTTTGAAACGTCTTCTTGTAATTCTACGATGTCTTTATTCATTGGTAGTAATTTTATCAGTTAGTTTAAGGGCCAAGCCTCTTTTGTAAATAATATTGGATTATTTACAACAATATCAGTTCTATTTAGGGGTATTTTAGGGAAATCGTGGCCTGGGAAAATAATAATATCCGGCCTTAATTCTCTAAGCATCCTAATGCGGTTCCGCATTTCTGCTGCACGCTTTGGATTTTTAGATATTTTTTGAACATCATCGTTGTTTAGCCAATCAAAATGTACTGCCTCATCACCAGCTAAAAATATCAAACCCTGTGGCAGGTTTACAAATAAGCTAATGCTTCCCGTTAAATGGCCATTTCCTTGAATGGCAATTAAACCACCATCACCCAATAAATCTACTGCCTTTTCAAAAGTAGCAAAGGGTTTCCCTACAGAAAAATCTATTTCTTTAAACGCGTGGTTATGGATTAACTTTGCCATAAAATCAGGTTCAAATCCTTCCATTCGCGTCATATTATCCAAATCAGTACCTTGTCCTACATAATATGTAGCTTTACTAAAAGCATCTGAATTACCTATATGGTCGAAATGTAGGTGAGAGAAAATAACCCTTTCTACCTTGATTGGAAGCAGGCTGTCTTGCACCATTTGGGAAGGTAAATCTTTACTTTTAAGAGAATGCGTATTGAATAACAAGCGTGTTATGGGATGCAAGGTTTTTTTGCCCATTAGGGCAACTTTAGAAGACAATCCGCTATCGAAAACTATAAGTCCGTATTTGGGATGTTCTATAACAAAGGTCGGCACAGGGCGCCAAGGATTTTTATCGCCTACTAATAAAGAGGCTACTTTATTAATACCCGTATTATATACGTGAAGCTTTAATTTTATACTGTCATTAAAAGGTTTATTGTTAAAAGTGTAAAACTTTTTTTCTATAGCGGGGCCTTTTATATTGACAGCAAAATAAAAACCATGGAATAAAAAGAAGCTGCCAAGTAATACAATAAAGAGTACTGATAGTTTAACGAAATACTTTTTAAACATATACTTGGTCAATTAATAGCTTTATTTTATCTGCGTTTATCATAAAAAATCAATGTTATCTGTGTTCTATAGTTTTTAATAACAATACCCATCTGCAATAGCGATGGCTTGTGAGATAATTTCTAGACCTTCATCTACTTCTTCTTTACTCACATTTAGCGGCGGTGCAATAAAAATCCAGTTCCAACGCACAAAAGTAAACATACCGAGTTCGCGTATTTTAGCTGCCATTTTATTGGTCACTTCCATGGCGTCTGGTTTGGCGTTCCATTCGGTTATAGGTTCTTTAGTCTTTCTGTTTTTAACCAACTCAATACAACCCAACAAACCTGTATTTCTAAAATCACCAATAGAAGGATGTTTGGCTTTTAACTTTTCTACCTCGGCTTCCATATAAATTCCCATTTCGGCAGCTTTGTCAACCAAACTATCTTCTTCGATTATTTTAAGATTTTCAATAGCTGCGGCACAAGAAACTGGATGTGCAGAATAGGTGAGTCCTAAAGACAGCGGTTTGTCATTAAAATAATTAGCGATGGTATCGGTTACAACCATTGCGCCCAAAGGTAAATAGCCAGAGGTTAAACCTTTAGCCAAACACATAATATCTGGCGTTACATTGTGATGATCTATACCAAACATTTTTCCTGTGCGGCCAAAACCGCTCATTACTTCGTCATCAATCATTAAAATGCCATATTTATCACAAATGTCGCGTACTTTTTTTAGATACATGGGTGGGTATTTCATACAACCAGAAGACCCCGATTCGCCTTCAAAAAGAATGGCGGCAACACTGTCGGGATTTTCAAATTGAATCACACGTTCTAAATGCGCCAAAGCACGTTCGCCACATTCTTCTACAGATGAAGAGTTCCACGGACAACGATAAGCGTATGGATTTTCTACGTGTATAAAGTTATTTGGGCTTTGGCTATCTACTGCAAATTTACGAGGATCACCCCCAGCAGAAATGGCCCCATAAGTAGACCCATGATACGAACGGTAATGGGTTATTATTTTATGACGCCCTGTGTAAATACGTGCTAATTTTATGGCATTTTCTATAGCATCGGCACCAGCCAAAGTAAAAAATGATTTGGTCAAATTACCTGGCGTAATTTCGGCTAATTTTTTACCGAGTTCGCCACGCACATCTGTGGCCATGCCTGGATATACATAACTAAGTTTTTCCATTTGATCTGAAACAGCTTTTGTAATACGCTGATTGCCGTGACCGATATTTACGTTCATCAACTGTGATGAAAAATCGAGATATTTTTTTCCATCTCTATCGTATATATAACTGCCTTTGGCATGGCTTGCATTTATAGGATTGAGACCGCCTTGTTTTGCCCAAGAAAATAGGGTGTAGTCGAGATTATTTTTTACTATGTCATTCATTTTTTAAATATTTTATAATTTTCGTCTTTGCGAGGAACGAAGCAATCTGTTTATTATAGAGATTGCTTCACTTTGCCAGCCTTTGGCAGGCAAGTTCGCAATGACAATTAATATTTCATTTTTTTAACTCATCCAGTTGGTTTGTGCTTCTGGATTCCATTTTGTTGTCGTTTTTTTGTTTTGTGTCCAGAATTCTATGGAGCTGCGGCCAGTAATATCGCCTACACCAAATTTTGAATCGTTCCATCCACCAAAAGAAAAAGGCTCACGCGGTACAGGAACACCAATATTGACACCAATCATTCCGGCACTGGCACGTTCCATAACTTGTTTTGCTAAGCCACCGCTTTGGGTAAAGACAGCAGCTGCATTGCCATAATTAGAACCATTTTCAATTTCGATGGCTTCATCTAAATCCTTTGCTCTGATAATTGAAATAACAGGGCCAAAAATTTCTTCGCGTGCAACCGACATATCCGTAGTAACGTAATCAATAATTGTGGCACCCACATAAAAACCACCTTCCTTACCAGGAACTGTTGTATTGCGACCATCAACTAAAATTTTAGCACCATCAGCTTCAGCTTGAGCGATATATTTTTCGATACGCGCTTTAGCTTCGGCACTAATAACAGAACCAAGATTCTCGCCAGCTACTATTTTTTGAGCTTCAACAACCATTTTATCAATAATGTGTTGCACTTTATCTACACCAACCATTACGGATGCCGCCATACAACGCTGACCCGCACAACCCGACATAGAGGCAACCACGTTAGAGGCCGTCATATCTGGATTGGCGTCTGGGAAAACCAATAAATGATTTTTAGCACCGCCCAATGCCACACATCTTTTTAAAGTAGAAGTGGCACGTTTATATACAATTTTAGCCACTTTGGTAGAACCTACAAATGATACTGCCTCAATACCTGGATGGTCACAAAGTGCTTCAACAACATCTTTGCCTCCGTTTACCACATTAAAAACGCCATCGGGGAGACCTGCTTCTTTAAGTAATTCTGCCATACGCATGGTGCTTAACGGCACAACTTCCGAAGGTTTCATAACCATGGTATTTCCAAGAACTAATGCATTTGGCATCGTCCAATGGGGCACCATATTCGGAAAGTTAAATGGTGTGATAGACGCAACAACACCCAATGGTTTACGCTCAATTCTGCATTCTACACCTTTGCTTACTTCCTGAACTTCGTCTCCTATAATTTGTGGCATAGACACAGCAAATTCACAGAGTTCCATACTTTTTTCAACTTCGGCTTTAGCTTCACCATAGTTTTTTCCATTTTCTAATTGGATGAGTTTTGTCAATTCATCCATATGCTTTTCGAGTAATTGGCGGTAAGTGAAAAATATTTGAATTCGCTCTTTAAGTGTTTTAGACGACCAACCTACATACGCTTTTTGAGCTGATTTTACAGCTTTATCAACATCGTTATAAGTTGAGAGTGGTAGGTTTGAAATGATACTTCCGTCAAGCGGACTGATAACATCCATGGTATCTTGTCCGTTTTTGGTGAACTGTCCGTCAATAAAATTATGGACTTCTGGTTGTTTTGTAAATGCCTTCATATGGTTTGTGTGTTTATTTAAAATAATATAAATAGCCCTAAAATTATTTTAAGGGTATCAAATATAACAAATAAAAGTTGATAAAATCAGTGGGGTGGACGATTAATAAAACGGATGCAATAATTTTTAGACTTAAAATAAGAAACTGTTAAAGAAATATTAAAGTCCTTTTTAAGTGTTACAAAAATAAAAGTATAAAGTCTTATAAGTATATTAACAATAACAAAATTATGAAAAAATCAATTTTAACCCTAGCAGTAGTTTTAAGTTTTACCTACACATTTAGCGCCAACCAATTTGCTCCTAAAAAAACAAATATTAACAATATAAATGATATCGTTTACATTGAAGAAGAAGAAGCCGATGAACCTTTCGATTTCGATTATAAAGCTTATTTACCAGAAGGATTTAATGCTTACGATTTAACCGATAATGAGGCAGATCCAACTTTATGGATTGATGAAGATGCAGAAGACGAAGCTTTCGATTTTGACCACACACAGTATTTGCCAGTAGGATTTAATCCAAATAAAAAATTTAACGACCTCTTTTTAGAAGACATCGAATGGGTAGATGAAGACACAGATGAACCTTTTGCATTCGATACAAAAAAGTATTTTAATAAAAGTAAATCAGAAATATTGGTTACAGATAATTTATAAAACGCACCGTCAGCTGTAAAGCTCTTTATATAATTTGATATGTTAACAAAAAAAGCGTGTAAAATAAATTTTTACACGCTTTTTTAATGGGTTTTATTATGTACATATGAATAGAAGTGAATATTTCTAAATTCGATTAATTTTCAATTTTTTTATTTGAAAACATTAAAGGCACAATTGTTGCCTTCTTGTCGGAAGCTATAAATTTTTACTCAACAAATTTAACTATCAAATCAATTATGCCAAAGTTCACTATTACATTACTTGCTCTATTTTCTGTCTTTCAAAGTTTTGCACAAGAAGTCTCTACAGAAAAATTGTTAAAAATATATCTGGACTGTAATATATGCGATCAAACCTATATGAAACAAAATCTAGGAAATGTACAATTTGTCAGAGATCAGAATTATAGTGATGTTCATTTGTTTTTTCTTACCCAAAGTAATGGCAGTGGAGGACGTAGTTATGAAATAGATTTTATAGGTAAAAACGAATTTGAAAGCATTAATTATAAGTTGAATTTTACTACAGATACGAATATGTCTGGTGATGATGTAAGAAATCGGATCCTTAAAAATATTAAATTGGGTTTAGTTCGTTTTTGGATTGCAAAAGGGATGACAGATGAAGTTACTATCAATGTGCCATCTGTAAATAATGAAGAAAAAAAAGAAGAAAAGGATCCTTGGAATTATTGGGTGTTTAGAGTTGGTGCAAATGGTTTTTTTAATGGTCAGGAATCTAGTAAATTCAGTAATTTAAACTTCAATCTTTCCGCAAAGAGAGTAACTTCAAAAAATAAGTTTTCTATGAATTTAGGGTTTAGCGAAAACAAATCTACATTTACTTTTGATAATGAAGATATTGTGTCAGTAAATAATAATAAATATTTAAATATTAGTGATATTTTAAGCATAAATAATCATTGGTCTTATGGTGTCTTTGGACGTATTGGAACATCAACTTTTTCTAACAAAGACATGTATTGGTCTTTAAAACCTGCCTTAGAATACAACTTTTTTAAATATGACAAATCTGCTAAAAAACAATTAACCTTATCCTATAGAAATGGTATTGAATATAATAAATATATAGAACGATCAGTTTTTGGGAAAACTTCAGAAAATTTATGGGAGCACAATATTTTATTGGGAGGGACTGTTAAACAAGAATGGGGAAATGTTAATGGAGAAGCCTCATTTAATCAATATTTACATGACACAACCTTAAACTCCTTTGGTTTCTATTTGGGAGCAAATGTTAGGGTTTTTAAAGGCTTTAATTTTAATATAAGTGGAAATTATAGCATTACTAGAAACCAAGTAAATTTACCTGCTGGAGACATCTCTTTAGAAGAATTGTTGTTACAGCAACAACAATTGCAATCTGGTTATAATTATTTTGTAAGCGTTGGTTTAAGCTATTCTTTTGGGTCAATTTATAATACAATTGTTAATCCTAGATTCAATTTTTAATTAAAAACCTATATCTTAATATATCACAATTATTTTAAAAAAAGTGCACATAACAGGACTTGAACCTGCACGAGCTATTGCTCACCAGCCCCTCAAGCTGGCGCGTC
>JABMNH010000063.1 GCA_013205245.1 Flavobacteriales bacterium
CAACATTACAACTCATATTTAAAAGAGATTGCTGGAATAGTTGGCATTAATAAGAGATTAACCACTCATACTGCTAGAAAGACCTTTGCCTCTACTGTACTATTATATAACGATGTGCCTATGGAGATTGTAAGCGAATTATTAGGACATAGCAATATGTCAATTACCCAAGCGCATTATGGCAAGGTCGTTCAGAATAAAGTGAGTGAAGAGATGAAGCGATTGAATAGAAAATTATCACCCTGAGTATGTACTTGGGGTGTTTAATTCTTAATATGTATATTTGATACGCAACAAATTATTATTTATTAAATTTGAAAACTATTATTGTATGTATCTATGATTAAGTGCATATAAAAATAAAAATTAATTAATTTTTAACTTAGATTCGTATGTTTCAAATCGACATTAAGACCGTATTTCTTACTTACATAATTATCAATATTATAAATGTAATATTGATATGCGCCTTATACTTACAGGTTAGAAAAAAATATCCAAGGACATTAACCATATTGCTAAGTTTTGTAATGTCTGCCACTGGGAATGTACTTTTATTATTTCGTGATTTTTTAATAGAATGGATTCCAATTTTGATTGGTAATACCTTAGTGATTTCTTCTACAGTTGTACTCTTAATAGGATTTGAACAATTTACAAATAAAAAAGGAACACAAGTTCAAAATTATTTACTGATTTTTATTTTTTTTCTAGTCCATTCCTATTTTACTTTTATTAAGCCAGACCTAAGTATAAGAAACCTTGATATATCGATATTTTATTTGTTAATAAGTGCTCAAATAGGTTGGTTGATGTTAGTAAGGGTACCTAAAAAAAATAGAGAAATAACCCGAGGCGTAGGAATTGTTTTTTGCTTACTTTTTGTAGTTCAAAGTGCTCGCCTTTTTGTAATTATTTTCCACGAACAACAAATTGATTCCTATTTTAATTTAGATAATAGTGAAGGGTTTTTCCTTCTTTCGTATGAGTTTATTTTAATAGTAATGACCTACACTATCTCTCTTATGTATAACAAAAGATTGATTATTGATGTTAAAGAGCAAGAAAAAATAAATACTCGTTTATATGCCGAAAATCTACAACTAGAATTGAATTTAAAAAACAAGGAGCTTTCTCAAAAGGCGTTAAATATTGCTTCTATGAAAGAATTTAATAAAAATATTCTAAGTGAAATAAAGGATGATATTTCAGGAATAGAAAATTCTAATATCCAGAAAACCATTAAAAAACTCACGAATATTTCACAAAAAGAAAAAATATGGCAGGAATTTGATGACCGATTTAAAGAAGCTAATAGTGAATTCTATAAAAAAATCCTTGCAGATTATTCGAATTTGTCAACTAACCAAATTAGAGTTGCATATTTAATTCGCCAAAATCACACCACAAAAGAAATTGCAGAAATATTGCAAAGAAGTCCAAAAACAATTGAAAATAGTAGAAGTCGATTAAGAAAGGAAATGAATCTTCAGCAGGAAGCAAACCTCGCCAAATTTTTAAGATCCATCAAATAGTACTATTATTTTTGAAATTACATTTCAAAAATATTTAGTTGAAATAATGTTTAAAAAACTCATACTATTTTAAGATAACTACTTTTTATTTAAATATGACATCCGTCATAAAAGCATGATAAACCATGTTTTTTTAGTCATTTCAGGTGGTTTTTGAGGGTGTATAGGGTGGTTTTTAAGGGAGGTAAAACCCCTTGCTAACGGGTGAAACATAGTAAATTTGCAGATTCATCAACATTGTTTCACTATGTCAAAACAACTGCTATCATTATTAATAGCTTTTTTATTTATACAGCAAGTAAACTCACAAAACAATTCGTCAGAACAGTTAGTGAGATCTTCCACAGGCGTTTCAGGTTCATCTGAAATTATTTCTGCCAATAACAAAACGTATGTAGTACAGCAAAGTATTGGACAGGCAAGTGCGATAGGTACATTTAATAATGTAGATTATATTCTTCGCCAAGGATTTATACAACCCAATGTATTGGCTAAAATTATAGATGATAAAATTCCATTAAACTTGGAGGCTATAATATACCCAAATCCCTTTGTAGAAAGCATCTCCATATCCTTTAATGAGAAAGTATCAGACAAAATTGAAGTGTTTGTATTTGATGTTTTAGGACGCTTGGTATTTTCAAAAAGCTATTTGGCTGACCAAAAAATAAATGTACAGTTTAACAATCTTTCCGTTGCAGACTATATTATAAAGGTAGTAGCCAACAACAAACAATTCGTAAAAAATATTATTAAAAAATAACCACCAATTAAAGCTTTCATAGCTTTTACATTTTAAAAAAGAACATCAAAACACCATTCTTATGAAAAAAATTACTTTCATCCTACTGCTTTTAACAGCAACCATTACCACAGCACAACAACTGTATGTAGAGGGCGGAAAAACAATGTCATCATTTAACTATAAGAACTCACAAGGTACTAGCCTAGCTAATTTACAAGCAACAGCGCATAGTTTTATGGCTATAGGGTATAGAAACCCTGTTTTATTTGATAAAATGCATGCTTCATTAGGAGCTAGTTATGCAGGTTATGGCGCTATTGGGAGTGATGATACCGTAGGGAATTATATGGAATGGGATGTAAACTATTTAGAATTTAATACCGGATTAGATTATGAACTTTTTAAAGCAAATGACACTAAATTTTATATAAAAGGAACCGCTTCTGTAGCGTTTTTATTGCAAGGGACTCAAACCTTTAACAATAGGGTGATAGATTTAAAAAATAGGGATGATTTTGATAAAACATTATTTGATTTTAGAGCCGGTTTTGGTTTTTTACATCCTATATCAGAAAATCTTTCTTTTTATGCACACTATATGCACGGAAGAAGTTTTAACCTTAAAGAAGGAACAGCGAACACTGCAGATCAAGAAGAATTAAGAATTGTAAGTGATAACATAAGTTTTGGATTGTTACTTAACATTTCAAATAGACGCTGGTAACAGCAAAAAAAGAAAACTAAAAAATTAATAGAAGCGAACAGATAAAAGAAGTAATTATGAAAAAAGTACTACTTATCCTCATATTACTAATAACTGCATTCCAAGGTTTTTCACAAACCAAAGGAATTAG
>JABMNH010000064.1 GCA_013205245.1 Flavobacteriales bacterium
AACTAAATCTGCGCCAACATCAGCAGCTTTGGTATAAATACCACCACCAACGCGCGCAAAAAGTGCGATTGAAGAAGCCCCTAATGAAAATCCAGAAATAATATTCAAAATGGTTGTTAAACCGTCTTTATCGGTTGATCCATAAAGATTATCATATAATATAAATAAAACACTTAATCCGAATACGCCTAAAGATACAACGCCAATACCCATTACAGCACCTCCAGAAAAAGCAACTTCGAGCGCTTTATTAAGAGATGTTCTGGCGGCATTTGTTGTTCTTACATTTGCTTTTGTAGCTATTCTCATGCCAATAAATCCAGCTAAAGCTGATAAAAAAGCACCTACTACAAAAGAAACAGCTACCAACCAACTTGAATTAGCTTCTGAGTTTCCTTTAAATACTAAAAGGACGGCTACAGCAACTACAAAGATTGATAAAACTTTGTATTCTGCTTTTAAAAATGCCATCGCTCCATCAGAGATATTCTTGGCTATTGTTGCCATTTTTTCTGTTCCAACTTCTTGTTTTGTTACCCAAGCTGACTTGAAAATCATAAACAAAAAACCTAGCACACTGGCTAGGGGTAATAAGTAAATTAAGTTATTCATTGTTTGTGTGTTAATTATTAGTTTTTTATTAATTTCTGCAAATCTAAGAAAACAAAATTAATAATGAAATAAATTTTAAAATGTATCGGTAATTATTAAAGGTACACGCTTTTTTTCAATTTAAAAAGAGGCTTTTATAACGCCAAAAAGCTTGAAGAAATAATCCGAAATATACCAAACTCACAGCAAATTTTAATCCTGTAGAAAATAAAAAGCCTATAAACGACCCGAAGGCTGCTTTTAAGGCGCGGTTATTGTTACTGCTATCATGAATTAATTCGCCAATAAATGCGCCTACAAAAGGACCTATTATTATTCCTAAAGGCGGAAAAAATATTAAACCAAGTATGAGTCCGATGGTCGATCCTATAATGCCTTTTTTACTGCCACCAAATTTTTTGGTTCCTAAAGCCGGAATAAAATAATCTAATAACCAAACCAATAAGGCTATGCTAAAAGTGATTGTTAAAAAAGACGTACTTAAATCAACTGCTTTAGTAAATGATAATAGTAATAAGCCTGCCCAACTTGTCAATGGCCCAGGTAATACGGGTATAAAAGCACCTATTAAACCTAAAAGCATCAATAATAAACCAAGAAGTAAAAAAAGTATGTCCATAACACAAAGATATTAATCGGTTCTTGATAATTTATTAATTCATATTAAATTATTAATTTTATTTAACTAATAAATTAGTTTAAACTAAATATTTAGTTATATTTGTCTCGGTAAAACTAAAAAACATATGGTTATGACGAAACAACTCACCAAAGCAGAAGAACAATTTATGCAGGTTTTATGGGAATTAAATCTGGCGTCGGTTAAAGATATTATTGAACAATTACCCAATCCTAAACCCGCTTATAACACCGTTTCTACCATTATCAGAATTTTAGAAACCAAAGGTATTGTGGCGCATAAAAAGTTTGGAAAAGGGCATAAATATTATCCTCTGATAGAAAAAGAAACCTACTCCAATCAAAGTTTAAATAAACTGGTTAATGGCTATTTTGAAGGCTCTTTTAAAAGTATGGTGTCGTTTTTTGTCAAACAAAACGATATTGATATGGCCGAATTAGAAAGTATTTTAAAAGATATAGACACAGATAATAAAAAATAAAAACATTTCATTATGGCAAACTATCTTATTCAAGTTGTGTTATTTCAGTTTTTCTTTATCATCATTTATGATGTGTTTTTAAGAAAAGAAACTTTTTTTAATTGGAATCGGGCTTATTTATTGGTCACACCAATTATGTCATTTACGCTTCCTTTTATCAGAATAAATGCTTTTGAAAAGGCCAGTCAAAACAATTTTGTAGCGTATTTACCTGCGGTAATTCTCAATCCACAAGAAAGTATTGGCAAAGTGATGCCTATTTCGTTTACCGATTATATGCCAATAATATTGTTATTAGGGATGTTCATTATGCTAGGCTTATTTTTATATAAACTAACATCACTTTTTATTTTACGTCATCAAAGTAAAACAGAGAAACATGCCTCGCACACGCTTGTAATTATTGACAAACCCGGCGTTATATTTTCTTTTTTTAAAGAAATTTTTATCGATAAATCCTTTTTAAATCAAACGCATCAGCATATCATAAAACACGAATTAATTCACATCACTCATTATCACAGTGTGGATTTATTACTATTCGAAATCTTAAAAATTGTGAGTTGGTTTAATCCTGCCATTTATATTTTTCAAAATCGCATAACCGAACTTCACGAATTTATTGCCGATGCCAAAACCATAGAACCACATAATAAATCCGACTTTTTTAACAGCCTCCTAACCACAACCTTCAAAGTCACAAAAGTTGATTTTATCAACCAATTTTACAAACATTCATTAATTAAAAAACGTATTATGATGACAAACAAAAACAAATCGAAACAAGTACTTAAATTAAAGTATTTGTTGTTAGTACCCGTGTTAGGAAGCATGTTATTATATGTTTCTTGCAATGCCTCAAGAAGTTCAATAACAAAAAATGCCACTGCTCTCAAAAAAAGTATTGCAAAAAAAGATTCCCTTTCTAAAAAAGACATGAAAGAAATCTTTGAAATCACAGAACAAGCAGTTAAAAAGCTTAAAAAAAACAAACCAAATAACTTTGAAACACTAGAAGTTGAAGCTGTTGATTATGTCCCTTTTTCAGAAATTGAACAAGCGCCCATTTATCCGGGCTGTGAAGATGCACAAAATCAAAAAACGTGTTTTAGCGGTAAACTAACCACGTTAGTAGCAACTTATTTCAATCAAAATTTAACTAAAAATTTAGGATTAACTCCCGGGAAAAAACGCATTTTCATCATGTTTAAAATTGATAAAACAGGTAAAGTTGTTGGTATTAGAGCGCGCGCACCTCATAAAGAACTTGAGGTAGAGGCCATCCGTGTTATCAATTTAATACCTCAATTAATTCCCGGAAAACAACAAGGTAAAACGGTTGCGGTTAAATACAGTTTACCCATTGTTTTTAATGTAGATAAATAATCAAAAACAAATTATAGAACCGAGCCAAAAGGCTCGGTTTTTTTATGATTATTTTTGTTACTTTCACATTGTGAAATCAGCCCAATTATACAAACACATTATTTTACTAATTTTTGGTGCACTTATTTTAACTTCTTGTGATTATTTTTTTCCACAAAACAACAAAGTTGAATCGCCCAACATTGACACCTTAATAGATTATAATACTGTTGATGCATTTCCGCTATTTCCAGAATGTAAAGACATTCCGTCAAGAGACAAACAAAAAATCTGCTTTCAAATAAAAATGGCAGAGCACATTAATACTTTATTAAAAGAAGGTGTTATTAAAACCACGTCTCAAAACAATGATACTTTAATGGTGTTACTTAAAGTATTACAAACGGGCAAAACACAAATAGTTTCGGTAAAATCGAAAAGTAATAACAAAGCTTACATCCAATTTTTAGATAGCATTTTGCGCGGCAACATTGTAAATATGCCCACATTACAACCCGCTATAAAACGCGGCATACCCGTAACAACACAATTTGAATTACCGATTATTATAAAAAGTACTACTTTTTAAAAGTCCTTTTTTTCCATTGATACGAAGAGGTAAATCCTAAAATCACACTGGCAACACTAAAAAACGGATACAAAATACTGCTAAACACATAACTTTTTAGCACCGATTCTTGTTTGAAAAACTTGGCGATTGAAAATAAAATAAAAGCATCAATATTAAATTTTACCAAAAATAGAAGCAAGAAAAACTTGGCACTAAACAATCCGAAAAGGCTTAAAACTGCCGTACTTACCAACACTAAATTCATCGCAAAAACAATGAAGCCCACTATCTTGATATGTAAATTATTGTAAGAAGTTGCCTTGGCTGCCCAACGCATACGTTGCGATAATAAAGCTTTAAAAGTGGGCTCTGGTTTTGTTGCTACAACAGCGTCTAAACTATTTATTACCACAACCTTATCGGGATGTTTTTTAACAGCTTCTTCCAACAAAAAAACATCATCGCCACTGGCAATATTTTGATGACTTTCAAATCCGTTAAGTTCATAAAACAAAGATTTGGCATAACACAAATTAGCACCATGACAGAGCATGGGTTTTTTTAGACCAAAAGTTCCCAAAAGAGTGGCTTGCAAACTCAATAAATCTAAAGCCTGAAACTTGTCTAAAAAACTTGAAACTGGATTAAAGCTTACCAACCCTACAACAAGCAATGGTTTATCATTTGTAATTTTTTGATGAAAGGCTTTTAACCAGGTTTTGGGCACAATACAATCGGCATCTGTGGTGATAATCCAATCGTATTTTGCTTTAGAAATACCCAAACTTAAGGCTGCTTTTTTTGGCGACATGTTTGATTCTATAGCATCGATACGACTCAAATTTGGAAGCAAATCTTTATACTTAGTGATGATTTCTAAAAAATTATCTGATGAAAAATCGTTCACCAAAATAATTTCAAACAAGTCTTTTGGATAATCTAAGTTTTGAAAACTATTTAATAAAGCTTCTAAATTATGGGCTTCATCCCGAAAAGGGACAATTACAGAAAACTGTGTGATACTTTTTGAAGATCCTAAAATAAATGGGGCTAACTTGTTCTGACCTCTTTTTAAAAGCAACATCAAAAACACGTATAAAGCAGTTATAAATAGACTTCCAAAAATCATAAACTTGGCGCGAGGGCTTTTGATGTTTTATATTGAAATACAAAAACGCTTCCTATTAAAGCAGGGATGGCAAAATTTAACGCCCACATTAACAAACTTATTTCTAAAATCAAAAAGGTGTTTGCATGTAAAAATCCAAAAACAAATACAGCTACCGAACCTTTTACAGCCCAATCTAAAATAGCTAAAGTCGGCACAATTGATGCCAATAAATACATGCTAAAAATGGCCATCATACTTGGCAAATAAACAATTTTCAAACCGAAAATGAGCATCAATAAATAAAATTGATGGCTAAATACCACATAGCGAAGCAATGAAATTCCCAATACTTTAAGATGTGATAAAAGCGGTATAGAGATGTAAAATTGCTTTACGCGATTGATATAAAAACGGCCATATTTACTCATAGAAAGTATTAAAATTACAGCAACTAAAATCCAAATAAAATTCAAATTAATTGAAGCGTTTAAGCCAAAGTTTAAGTACATATAAATTAACCCCATTATGCCAAAAACTAGGGTTATAAAAAGCTGGGAAAATTGCCCAATGGCATTTAATCCAACAATTTTTTTAGCTTTATCTTTAGGATAATAAATGGCTTTTGCCACATAATCTCCCACCCGATTTGGTGTGATCAAAGATGCTGTTAAGGCGCTTAAACATTGTTTTAAAGCCGATTTATAATTTAATTTTTGTTGTGTATTTACTAAGACTTTCCACTTTAAAATCTCAAGCAGCCAATTGATTGCAGATAAGATAAAAACAAAGATAATGATCAAAAATCCTTTATCAAAAATCAGCTTTAAGCTGTTGCTAAATTCGTTCCAAGAAACAGAAGTGTTCGTCGCCAGTTTTAGATAAATAAAATAAAAACATCCCGCCACAACGGCAAGCTTTATCATTGGCTTAGCAACCTGTTTAAATGTGTGTTTTAAATTGTACATTTGACTACAAATTAACAACTATTTGGCTTCAGAAAAAATCATATTAGGCATAGATCCCGGAACCACCATTATGGGTTTTGGGTTGATTAGCGTAAAAGGCAAGCAAATGCAGTTTTTACAAATGAATGAATTGCTCTTAACAAAATACGACAATCATTACGTAAAATTAAAGCTCATTTTTGAACGCACGCTCGAATTAATAGACACTTATCATCCTGACGAAATTGCGATTGAAGCGCCTTTTTTTGGTAAAAATGTACAAAGTATGCTCAAATTGGGTCGTGCCCAAGGTGTGGCTATGGCAGCAGGATTATCGAGAGAAATTCCGATTACAGAATACCTTCCTAAAAAAATTAAAATGGCCATTACTGGTAACGGAAATGCCAGTAAGGAACAAGTAGCCAAAATGTTACAAAGTTTACTCGGTTTAAAAACGCTTCCAAAAAATTTAGATGCCACCGATGGTTTAGCCGCAGCTGTGTGTCATTTTTACAACCAAGGTAAAACTAGTGGCGAGAAAAAATATTCTGGATGGACTGCTTATGTAAAATCAAAAGCCCCCTAACCCCCGAAGGGGGAATTATAAACAGTGCTCAAAAAAACAATAAAACTTACTTGCTTTAAAAATAACTTAAACGATTTGAATTCCAGAACCTTTTCATTAAAAAAAACAGGTAATACTATTCTAAATATATCATCCTCAAAGGGTGATTTAAAGAAGGTCAATCCCTCCCCTTCGGGGAGGTTAGGAGGGGCCATCTACCTCCACATTCCCTTTTGCAAACAAGCATGTTGCTATTGCAATTTTCATTTTTCGACATCGCTAAAGCGGAAAGAAGAGATGTTAAACGCCATGGTAAAGGAGTTAATTTTGCGTAAAAATGAGATTTCTGAACCTGTTGAAACCATTTATTTTGGTGGTGGCACACCTTCGTTATTGACGATTGATGAATTGCAATTATTGATTGATACGGTTTATCAAAATTACCCCATAATTGATAATCCAGAAATTACTTTAGAAGCCAATCCAGATGACTTAAGTCAGCTGTCATTCCGAACAAGTCAGACAGAAGGTCTGACGCAGGTGAGGAATCTCTATGATGCTTACCGTCAACTAGGCATCAACCGTTTAAGCATTGGTATTCAATCTTTTTTTGAAGAAGATTTACAATTTATGAATCGCGCACATACTGCCCACGAGGCTTTAAATTGTCTTAAAGAAGCCACACAATATTTTGACAATATTACAGTCGATTTAATCTATGGTATTCCGAATTTATCCACAGAAAAATGGCGAGAGAATCTGCAAATGGTCTTCGATTTAGGCATAAATCATTTGTCGAGTTACGCCTTAACCGTTGAACCAAAAACGGCTTTGGCTAATTTTATTAATTCAGGAAAATATCCTCCCATTGATGAAGCCTTGGCTTTAGAACACTTTAACATTCTGGTTGAAGAATCTAAAAAACAGGGATTTATCCAATATGAAATATCAAATTTTGGCAAAGAAAATTACTTTTCAAAACACAACACAGCTTATTGGCAAGGGAAACCTTATCTAGGCATTGGCCCATCGGCGCACTCGTTTAATGGAAAAACACGCAGTTGGAATGTTTCAAATAACGCCTTATATTTAAAATCGATTGCTCAAAATGAGCTGCCAAGTGAAAGCGAAACTCTATCAAAAGAGGAACTGTTTAACGAAACCATTATGACGGGTTTACGCACCATTTGGGGTGTCGATTTAAATAAGATTGAATCTGATTTTGGCATCATTTATAAAACCCAACTTTTAAAACAAGCAGAAAAACACATCCGCCAAGGCACTTTAGAAATTATCTTAGATAAAAAAACTTCTATCCTTAAAATTACCCAAAAAGGCCTGTTTTTATCCGATGGTATTGCAGCCGATTTGTTTGTACTTTAAGTTACATTAAAATCGAATAAGTGGTCGTATTTTTGTCCTTCATTAATAATAAAAATGAAAAAATGAAAATACTTATAAAATTTGACGAAAACAATCAAATTGTTCCTTACGCTAAGGATAAAAAAATAACCATAAACGATTCTCCTTTTTTACTTTTTTTAGCATCAGCAGGCATGTGCGCTGCTTATTACGCTAGAGAGTTTATTCAAAATCGCAATATATCTTTAGAAGGTGTTTCAATTGTTGAAACTGTTTTTTATAATAAAGAAACCCATATGGCAGAAAATATTAATATTCATGTTGAATTGCCAGAAATTTTTCCAACAAAATATAAAAACGCCATTAAAAGTGCCATATCACAGTGCACTGTAAAAAGACATTTAGGCAATCCGCCAAGTTTTGAAATTCAAACATCATTAGATTTGGTTATGACTACCTAATTAAGTAGGTTTAGTAGTTTAGTTTAGTTTTAAAGCGGTTTCTTTATTTAAAGGAACCGCTTTTTTAGTTAAATTTACCCTCTATGAATGCAGAAGTTTTAAGAACCTATTGTCTCCAAAAAAAAGCAGTAACTGAAAGTTTTCCGTTTGATAAAACCACTTTGGTCTTTAAGGTTGCCAATAAAATGTTTGCCTTAACGGGATTAGATGAATTGGAATTCAAAGTCAATTTGAAATGTAATCCAGAACGTTCACTAGACTTACGCGAAGCATACGCATGTATTAAACCAGGCTATCACATGAATAAACAATTGTGGAATACTGTAGCGCCACAAGGTTGTATATCGCCCGAATTATTCTTTGAATTGGTAGATCATTCGTATGATTTAATTGTTGAAAGTCTGCCAAAAAAAGTAAAAATTGAATTCAAATTTATTTCAGCATAAAAATTTTAATTGATGATAACAGGGAAAAATCAGATTGGATTCTCGCAAAGTGCGCTTGGTAAAACCACTTTTAAAACTTTTAATCCCATTTTAAATACTGAAAACAAAACCTTGTTTTTTGAAGCAAGTGATGATGAAATTAACCAAGCTGTAGCATTAGCCTCTCAAGCTTTTGAAACTTACAAAACTATTGATGGGGCTAAAAAAGCAATATTTTTACGCGCCATAGCAGATGAAATTTTAGATTTAGGTGATGCCTTAATCAAAATGTATTGTTCCGAATCTGGTTTAACCGAAACGCGCGCCATCAGTGAGCGCGGACGCACCATTTTTCAATTACAATCTTTTGCAGATTTGGTAGCCGAAGGTTCTTGGGTAGAAGCGAGTATTGATACCGCCATTCCAAACCGTCAACCCATTCCAAAAGTAGATTTACGCAAAATGTTTGTCCCACTTGGTCCCGTTGTGGTTTTTGGTGCCAGCAATTTTCCGCTGGCCTATTCAACTGCTGGTGGCGATACCGCCGCCGCTTTTGCCGCTGGTTGTCCTGTGATAGTTAAATCGCACCCAATGCATGCTGGCACTGGCGAATTAGTTTCACAAGCCATAACCAAAGCAGCTCAAAAAACTGGCATGCCCAAAGGTGTTTTTTCTAATTTAAACAGTAGTAATTATCAAGTTGGCAGCAAGTTGGTTTCGCATCCAAATATTAAAGCAGTTGGTTTTACCGGAAGTATTAACGGCGGTCGTGCCTTGTTAAATTTAGCTTCGCAGCGCCCCGAACCCATTCCCGTTTTTGCCGAAATGGGCAGTGTGAATCCGGTGGTTATGTTGCCACAAGCTGCCAAACAGCAAGCGCAAAAATGGGCTAAAGCTTACGCCGATTCAATCACTTTAGGTTCGGGACAATTTTGCACCAATCCCGGATTAATTTTGGGAATAAAAAGTGAGGATTTATCAAAATTTATAAAAACCTTGGCGGATGAAATTGTAAAAATAAAACCTACTTGTATGCTGCATCCCAATATTATTGGCGCTTACGAAAGTAAAAAAACTTCTGCCTTGGCTCAAGACGGTTTACGGGAAGTTGTTAGTTTTAGCGATGCTATTCCTAAAAATTACGGACGTCAAACCGTTACAACTGTTGAAGGTGTTGCTTTTTCAAACAATCCTAAATTGCATCAAGAAGTCTTTGGCCCTTTTACGATGGTAGTACAATGCGAAAACAGCACGCAGCTAGAAACCATTATTTCAAAACTCGAAGGACAATTAACAGGCACTATTTTATCTGAAAATAACGACATAGAAAGCCATCAAAATATTGTGAGTGCCCTTCAAAATCGTGTCGGCCGATTGATTTTTAACGGTGTTTCTACTGGTGTAGAAGTTTGTCCGTCTATGCAACATGGCGGTCCTTATCCGGCCTCAACCGATAGCCGATTTACGGCAGTTGGCATCCATGCCATCAAACGCTGGGTACGCCCAATAAGTTTTCAAAACTGGCCAAATAACTTATTACCAGACACGTTGAGAAATGAAAATCCCCTAAATATTTTGAGATTGGTCAATAATCATAACACTCGAAAAACACTTTAATATGACAAAACACATCGCTCACATGGCTTTATTGGTAAAAAATTACGATGAAGCAATTAATTTTTACGTCAACAAACTAAAGTTTAATCTAATAGAAGATACGGTTTTGAGTCCCGATAAACGTTGGGTTTTGGTATCTCCAGATACTGAAAGTGGTTTTGCTTTATTATTGGCTAAAGCCGATGACAAAGAACAAGAAAGTTATATCGGAAACCAATCTGGTGGCCGTGTGTTTTTATTTTTAAAAACAGATAACTTTAAAAAAGACTATCAAAACTTATTAGATAATCACATTAAAATTATAAGAGAACCCATTGAAGAAGTGTATGGCACAGTAGCCGTATTTGAAGATTTGTATGGCAATAAATGGGATTTAATTGAACCCAAACAATAACGAATTTAAGAGTTATTAATATATTTTGGTTACTTTTGAAAATGACTTTTATCGAAATTTTAATAAAGCTTAGAAGAATTGTACGTTCCATAAATTTGGAAAGCAAACGTGTGGATAAAGAATTGGGCGTGAGCATACCTCAATTATTATGCCTTCAGTTTTTGGCTGAACAAGATGAATTCAGAACAAATGCTTCTAAATTAAAAGCATTTTTAAATTTAAATGCCAGTACCATTACAGGAATTATATCAAGATTAGAGAAAAAAAATCTAGTTGTAAAACTTCCTAAAACTATCGATAAGCGCATTACATTAATTTCTTTAACAGCTAAAGGAATGGAGCTTATCCAAAATGCCCCAATTACTTTTCAACAAAAATTAAGTGAAAAACTACAAGCACTTCCGCCTGAAAAAATTAAAACTATTATGGAGGGAATTGATCTTTTAACAGAGCTCATGGAATTTGATGAAATTGATGCTTCACCTATTATTACTTCAGAAGAACTTCTTTAAAAGTCTCAACGTTGAGATAAGCTTTTGACTTTAGTCTGTTCTTTTTTTAAATCGAGAAGCTTAAGATGTTTCTATAGAAAACACATGCACATTTGATTTTTTCGTTGGATTACCTCCTTTTTTTTAGCTTAAACGCGAATTTATTACTAGCTTATTAAATTATTATAATCAATTTTAAATAGTTTCTATAGAAACTATTTTGTATTTTTGCACAATAACTAATAAAAGAAAAACCGAAATATGCTCATAATTAGTGTGAAAGAAGGCGAGAATATAGATCGCGCTCTCAAAAGATTTAAAAGAAAAGTTAGAGACACAAAGTTGATTAATAATTTAAGAGACCAAAAGCAATTCACCAAAAAATCTGTAAAACGAAGAAAAAAAATAGAAAAGGCCGTTTATAAGCAGACTTTACAAAATAAAGAAGAATAGAACTTATGGATATTTTAAAAATCTATACAAACGAAACAAAACCTTCAACCTCTGAAAAAGAAAAAATAGCCGACTTTTTATTTAAGCATTTAGATGAATTTGGTGATAAAAAAGAAGACATCCTTAAATGTTTAAATTTTGCCGTAAAAGATTCTAAAAATGCTTTGGGCGGTTTTGTATTAGTTCTTGAAGTTGATACAGCTATTCAAGGTGTGACTATTGTTAATAAAACAGGAATGGATGGTTATATTCCTGAAAACATCCTTGTTTATATTGCTGTTCATAAAAATGCCAGAGGCAAAGGTTATGGAAAAACGCTTATGAATAAAGCCATTGAAGTAGCCGATGGTGATATAGCATTGCATGTAGAACCAAACAATCCAGCCAAATTTTTATACGAAAAATTAGGCTTTGAAAATAAATATCTAGAAATGAGACTTAAAAAACAATAATAAATACTATGGCCTTTTTAGATATAGTTGTTTTTGTAGTTTATATGGCAGCCGTTTTGGGAATCGGGTTTTATTTTTTTAAAAAAAACGAAACTGTTAAGGATTACTACATTGGTGGGGGTGAAATGAAAAGTTTGCACGTTGGCTTATCCGTTGTTGCGACAGATGTAGGAGGTGGATTTTCAATTGGATTAGGTGGCTTAGGTTTTGTTATGGGAATATCAGGGTCGTGGATGTTATTTACAGGACTTGTTGGCGCCTGGTTAAGCGCCGTTTTTTTGATTCCAAAGGTGGTAAGATTAGGTAACATGCACGGTTTTTTAACATTTCCGGAATTTTTAAAACACAACTACGGAACTACAGTTGCTTTGGTTGCCGGTGTTATTTCCTTTATTGGATATTTAGGCTTTACTTCATCACAATTTCTTGCTGGCGCAAAGTTGGCAGTTGGCACATTTCCTTCTCTTGATTTGAATCAAGCTTTATTGATAATGGGAGGTGTGGCATTAATTTATACTGTTTTTGGCGGAATGAAAGCTGTCATTTACACAGATACATTTCAATGGATTATTTTAATGGCTGGGTTACTATTTGTTGGAATCCCTATTGCTTATAATTACTTAGGAGGTTATGAAGCGATTGTAAGTGTGCTTCCAGAAAAATATTTTTCATTACAAAATGTTTCTTGGGTGCAACTTGTAAATTGGTTTGTCATTATTGTGCCTATTTGGTTTGTGGGAATGACACTTTATCAAAGAATATATGCCTGCAAAGATGAAAAAACGGCAAAGAAAGCCTGGTTTATAGCAGGTCTTTTTGAATATCCTACTATGGCTTTTATGGGTGTCATTCTTGGGTTATTTGCAAGAGTTGCAGCTGCAAAAGGTATTTTTATTTCAGACGGATTTGAAAGTGAAATAGGAATGGATCCTGAGATGGGAATGCCATTACTTTTAAAACACGCATTGCCTGTAGGTCTTATGGGGTTAATGTTGTCAGCTTATTTTTCTGCAATAATGTCAACAGCAGACAGCTGCTTGTTGGCAGCATCCGGTAATTTTGTAACCGATATTTTAGGACTTAAGCACCTTAACAAAAATAATATTAGAATTTCTCAAATTGTTACATTTATTGTTGGTGGAACCGCAATAATTATAGCCACTACAATGCAAAGTGTACTGTCACTTATGCTGTTGTCCTACTCATTTATGGTTTCAGGATTATTAGTGCCCGTTTTAGGCATATTATTATCAAAAAAAAGGAAGCCTTTAGCGGCTTTGCTCTCAATGATAATAGGCGGATCGTCAACATTAATCTTAACATTCCTTGAGGTAAAAATCCCTTATGGTTTCGATCCAATTTTAATTGGGATTTCAATGTCATTATTAGCATACTTAGTCGTTAAAAAATAAGCGACACCAAAATTATTATGACACATTCATCAGATGTTGAAGAAATAAATTATTTAACAAATTTTCGAAAAAAATTGCATCAATTCCCTGAATTATCAGGAAATGAGCAACAAACAGCCCAAACTGTAGTAAATGAATTAAAATTATGTAATCCTACAACAATTATAACCAAACTCGGAGGACATGGTGTTGCTGCTGTTTTTAATGGCGGTTTAAAAGGAAAGACCATACTCTTTAGAGCAGAATTAGATGCTTTACCTATTATAGAAGAAAATACCTTTGAGCATAGGTCTAAATATGTAGGAATTTCTCATAAATGTGGTCACGATGGCCATGCTACCATACTGATAGGTTTGGCTAGAATTTTAAAAACAAATCCACTTTTAAGTGGAAAAGTAATTTTATTATTTCAGCCAGCAGAAGAAAATGGCAATGGTGCAAAAGCGGTTTTAACCGATGAAAAATTTAAACCACTTAAACCCGATTTTGTTTTTGCTTTACATAATGTACCCGATTATGACCAAGGTACCATTATTGTAAAAACCAATTCATTTACCCCTTCTGTTACGAGTTTGAAAATTACGTTGAAAGGAAAGACATCTCATGCAGCTGAACCAGAGAATGGTATCAATCCAGATATGGCTTTACAAGAACTGATATCTGCTATTAAATCTTTAGATGATAATAATACAGATAGCGAAACATTTTCGGTGATAACAACTGTTTATGCGACTTTAGGATCCAAAAATTATGGCATTTCTGCAGATTATGCAGAACTCCATTTTACAATAAGATGTTGGACAGCACATCAATTAAATGATTTAAAAGAAAAAATTTGTACCTTAACAAAAAGTATTAGTAAAAATCATCAGCTTAAACACACGTTAAATTGGTTTTGCGAATTTGATTCAAATAACAATGATAATGAAGCTGTAGATTATATTGTAAAAGCAGCCGCACATAATGCTTTTAAAGTGATTGAAAAGCAAACGCCATTTAAATGGGGCGAAGATTTTGGCGCATTTACCCAACAATTTAAAGGTGCCATGTTTGCCTTAGGTGCTGGTAAACAAACACCAGCCTTGCACAATCCAGATTATGATTTTCCTGATGAAATCATTGAAACAGGAATAAAAATATTTTATGCTATTTATAAAAACATTTTAAACAATGATTGACAATTCTTTAATAACGCTAAATGAAAATGCGGTTAAAAATAATGTCGCTTTTATAAGAAAAAAATTAGGTGGTAAAATAAAAATATCAGCCGTTGTTAAAGCCAATGCTTACGGGCATGGGATTGAGCAAATTGCGCCTCTTTTCGAAAAGTATGGCATTGAGCATTATTCTGTTTTTTATTATAGCGAAGCTCTTAGAGTCTATAACTGTCTTGAAAAACCTGCAACAATCATGGTTATGGGTTGGTTGTGTGATGAAAGTATTGAAGATGCAATCAAAAAGGGAATCGAATTTTTTGTCTTTAATATTGAAAGGTTAAACGCTGCCATAAAATATGCCAAAGCGCATAATTTAATTGCAAAAATTCATCTTGAAGCCGAAACAGGCATGAACCGTTCGGGTTTAAATGTTGATGAACTTGACCAAGCTATTACTGCCATAAAAAAGAATATAGAATATATTGAGATAGCTGGGTTTTGTACACATCTTTCTGGAGCAGAAAGTGTTTCAAATCACCTTAGAATACAAAATCAGCTAAAAAAATACAGGAAAATGTTAGCTACGCTTGAAGCCAACGAAATGCATCCAAAATACAAACATGTAGCTAATTCTGCAGCAGCATTTGTGTATCCAAAAACGAGAATGGACTTGGTAAGAGTTGGAATTATGCTTTACGGGTTTTGGTCGAGTACAGAAGTTTTTATTCACTATATAAATTCTAAAAATGACAATACAGACCCTTTAAAGAGAATACTTAAATGGCAAAGCCAAATTATGGCGATAAAACAAGTTAAAAGTGGTGAATTTGTGGGATACGGCATTTCTTATCTGGCACAATCAAACATTACAACGGCATTAGTCCCCATTGGGTATTATTCAGGATACAGCCGTTCTTTAAGTAATAAAGGGCGCGTTCTTATTTGTGGTTGTAGTTGCAGTATCATTGGCGTTGTAAATATGAACATGATAATAATAGATGTTTCTCATGTGAGTGATGCTAAAGTGAGTGATGAAGTTGTTTTGATTGGAAATCAAGGCAACTTAGAAATAAAAGTAAGTGCTTTTAGTGAGATAAGTGATGAACTCAATTATGAAATATTAGCGCATTTGCCAGAATCAATAATACGAACAGTAGAAAAATAATAATTATGGCGTATATCACTTTAAACAGAAAATCATTAGCAATAAATTACAGTTATCTTCAACAATTGTTTAACAAAAACAGTATTGAATGGGCGCCTGTTTTAAAGATGCTTTGCGGAAATAAAACGTATTTGGAATTTGTGTTATCTTTAGGTGATGAACAGGTATGTGATGCCAGATTATCAAATTTAAAAAAAATAAAATCAATAAACCCTAACAAAGAAACCATCTACATAAAACCGCCTGCAAAGAGAAGTGTTGCCAATATTGTAAAATTTGCCGATGCAAGTTTTAACACAGAATTCACAACTATAAAATGGCTGTCTCAAGCAGCTGTCAAGCAAAAAAAAATACACCGAATTATTATTATGATTGAATTGGGTGACTTGCGCGAAGGAATTTTGGGCGAGCATTTGATAGAATTTTACAAAAAAATATTTGAGTTGCCTAATATTAAAGTGTCGGGAATTGGGGCAAACCTGAATTGTTTAAGTGGGATCATGCCAAGCAAAGATAAATTGATTCAGTTGAGTTTATATGAACAATTGATTGAAGCAAAATTTGGAAAGAAAATTGATTTTGTATCGGGCGGATCTTCAGTGATGTTACCGCTTTTATTAAAAAAACAAATTCCTAAAGGCGTTAATCATTTCAGAATTGGAGAAACCCTATTTTTTGGCGTTGATTTATTTACGAACAAAACGATTCCTAAAATGAAGGATAATGTTTTTTTATTGCATGCTGAAATTATTGAAATAACAGAAAAGTCTATTGTCCCTTATGGCGATTTAGAAGAAAATCCGTCAGGAGAAACCGTTGAAATTAACACTGAAGATTACGGGAAAAATCACAGTAGAGGTATTTTGGATATTGGCCTTTTAGACATTTCTAAAACCGAATTTATTTTACCTGCTGATAAAGATATTTCCTTTATTGGTGCAAGTTCTGATATGCTGGTTGTGGATTTAAGCAAAACAGCAAAAAAATATAAAGTGGGTGATTTGGTAAGCTTTAAAATAAAATATATGGGCGCGTTGCGAATTATGAATTCTGAGTATATAGAAAAGAAACTGGTTTAATGTATTGTTTTATCTCTCGTTTATTTAGAATTGCACCTAAAGGAATAGAATTTTCTTCAAAAGTAATTTTAAAGACTAAAAACGCAACAATTAAGAAATACTTAGCAGTTCAAAAAAAACTAAAAATTTAGATTTTAAATTTTAAAGGCACATGCACTACTTTTTTGGTTTCAAAAAAGGGGTCTTCAAAATAATCTGACAAATCGAATTGTTTGGCGTTTGGAAAATTGGCGAGTTCTTCGGTTAAATCGCCACCCTTTAAATAGAGAATCCCATTTTTGAGTTCGTGACCTTGCTTTTTAGCGACTTTTTTTTGCGTCCATTTTACAAAGTTATCCATATTTGTTACAGCACGGCTCACAATAAAATCGAATTCGCCTTTAACTTGTTCGGCTCTTAAATGTGCTGCTTTCACATTTTTTAATCCGAGGGCATCGGCCACAGCCTGAACCACTTTAATTTTTTTAGCAATGGCATCTACCAAATAAAATCGGCTTTCTGGAAACAAAATAGCCAACGGAATTCCAGGAAATCCACCACCTGTACCCACATCTAAAATCTGAGATTTTGATGCGAACTTTTGCACTTTGGCAATCCCCAGCGAATGTAGTACATGCCTAACATACAGTTGGTCAATATCTTTGCGAGACACCACATTTATTTGCGCATTCCACTCATTATAAAGACCTTCTAATTTGGCAAACTGTGTGATTTGCGTTTCAGATAAGTAAGGAAAATGTTGTAAAATAATATCCATAAACTAAAATTCTCGACAAAATTACGACTCTTATACTACATTTTAACACTTTAAAAAATGTTAATTTTATCACAATCGGCATTCCTTTGTAAAATTAATGTATTTCCTTTGCGGTTTAAAATATACTTTATGACGCAGGCTAACATAACTTTTAGTAAAATTGACAAAGTCAAATTTTTTAGAACACTCAACAAAAAAGTAAATACATATTTTAAAGAAAATAATATTAAGCGTACGGGTAATTGGAAACTCTACACCAAAGCTTCAATAATGTTTGCTGTTTTTTTAGCACCTTTAATTTTAATTTTGACGGTAGATATGCCACATTGGGTGTTGCTTTTATTAACAGTCGTTATGGGTGTTGGCATGGCTGGTGTTGGCATGAATGTAATGCACGATGGTAATCACGGCACGTTTTCTAGTAAAAAATGGGTCAATAAACTAATGGGAAGCAGTATTTATATCCTTGCCGGAAATGTGTATAATTGGAAAGTACAACACAACGTTTTACATCACACTTTTACAAATATTAAAGGCCATGATGAAGATATTGATGCCGGCCGTATTATCCGTTTTTCAAAACATTCTAAATGGCTTAAAATTCATAAATTTCAAAAATATTATTTTATTTTTCTTTACGGATTAATGACTATTAACTGGGCGCTTAC
Organism: Flavobacteriales bacterium; assembly: GCA_013205245.1. Taxonomy (GTDB): domain Bacteria; phylum Bacteroidota; class Bacteroidia; order Flavobacteriales; family Flavobacteriaceae; genus CG1-02-35-72. The sequence continues at coordinate 18,183 of JABMNH010000064.1, forward strand.
TACCGATTTTATTCAGATGCGTACGTATTTAAAACGAAAATTATCATATGGTAAGTTCCCGAACCCTATAACAGAGTGGTCGGTTTTAATAATTACCAAAATAGGGTATTATTTGTTTTGGATTGTGATTCCCATATTGGCTTTAGACATGGCTTGGTGGAAAGTACTGATAGGGTTTTTTGTGATGCATTATACTGCCGGTATTATATTAACCGTTATTTTTCAATTGGCACATGTGGTGCCAAATACAGACATGCCCATGCCTGATGAAAAGGGAAATTTAAAAAACACCTGGGCCGTTCATCAATTATATACAACTTCAAATTTTGCCCCAAATAATAAATTTATTTCGTGGTATTCTGGCGGTCTCAATCATCAGGTTGAACATCATATTTTCCCAAATATTTCGCATATTCATTATAAAAAAATAGCTAAAATTGTAAAGGAAACGGCATTGGAGTTTAACCTCCCTTATCATGAGTATAAAACAACACGTCGTGCCATTATAGAACATTTTAATTTACTAAAAACATTAGGCACAAAACCTACTTACGCAAAATTACTTTAACAAAATGAACACATCACTTTCTAACAGAATCAACAATTTACCAGTTTCTGCAACCCTTGCTATGGCTGCTCTTGGCAGGACTTTAAAAGAACAAGGCAAAGACATTATTAGCCTAAGTTTGGGCGAACCCGATTTTAACACACCCGACTTTATTAAAGAGGCCGCCAAGCAAGCCATCGACGATAATTACAATTCTTATTCGCCAGTAAACGGTTATTTAGATTTGCGTCAAGCCGTTTGTCTCAAATTTAAACGCGATAATAACTTAAATTATACCCCAGAACAAATTGTTGTCTCTACTGGAGCAAAACAATCACTAGCAAATGTGGTGTTGGCTATCGTAAATCCGGGTGACGAAGTTTTGTTGCCAGCGCCTTATTGGGTGAGTTATGATGCCATGGTAAATTTAGCCGAAGGTGTTTCTGTAGAAATTCCATCGTCAATAGATACCGATTTTAAAATCACACCTGCACAACTCGAAGCGGCTATTACCCCTAAGACAAAATTGATTTTTTTCAATTCACCTAACAATCCTAGTGGGTCTGTTTACAGCAAAGAAGAATATCGCGCTTTAGCGGATGTTTTGGCTAAACATCCTCAAATTTATATTATTTCTGATGAAATTTACGAACATATTATGTACAATGGCACAGCTTTTAGTTTTGCTGCTTTTGACGATATGTACGACCGCACAATTACAGTAAATGGCCTCTCAAAAGCTTTTGCTATGACAGGCTGGCGTTTGGGTTATATAGGTGCGCCTGCATTTATTGCCAAAGCTTGTACTAAAATGCAAGGCCAATCTACTTCTGGCACTAACAGCATTACACAACGCGCCGCAATTATAGCTTTAGAAGCGCCTGTATCTAGCATTTCTTATATGGTAGACGAATTTAAAAGACGTCGCGATTTGGTTTATCAATTGCTGTCAGAAATAAATGGATTTAAACTCAACATGCCTGATGGTGCTTTTTACTTCTTTCCAGATGTTTCTTATTTCTTTGGCAAAACCATTAAAGGGAAATTAATTAAAAATTCATTTGGTTTCTCAATGCTTTTATTAGAAGACGTTTATGTAGCAACTGTTTCGGGTGAATCATTTGGTGCGCCAGACTGTTTACGCATGTCATACGCCACTTCAGAAGCACAATTAAGAGAAGCTGTCAGTAGGATGAAAACATTGCTTGATGGTATATAAAATTGCCTTCACTACAAAGTGGGCCGATTTTGACCCAAACAAACACATGCGGCATACCTCTTATAACGATTATGCCGCCGAGTGTCGCATTCGTTTTTTTAACGATTACGGATTAACAACAGCACTGTTTGAGACACAAAACATCGGCCCCGTTTTATTTAAGGAGGAAACCTCTTTTTACAGAGAGATAAAATTAGGAGAATCTATAAAAATAGATTTGCGTCTAAAAGCCTGTTCAGAAAATGCCGAACGTTTTAAAATGCTTCATCATATTTATAAAGACGATGGTGTTCTGGCTGCCGAAGTTCAGGTTTATGCAGCCTGGCTCGATTTAAAAAAACGCAAACTCATCACACCTCCTGCTATATTTAAGGAAGTCTTTAATCAGCTAGACCGCACAGAAGATTTTGAAGAAATTTTACTAAAGTCTAAAATTCAGAAGCCCATATATTAAGATTTTATCTTTTTTTGATTGGGTGTTTTAAAGAAAATTTAATAACCTAGTTTGGCTCGTGTGCGCGCTAAAACAACATCTGCTACAGCTTTGGCTTTTACAGCACCTAGCGCTAAGGCCTTGTCAATTTCGGACAGGTTTTCCATATAATACCAATAGCGCTCGCGTTCTTCTTTATACTTAGAAATTACCAATTCGAAAAAAGCCTGTTTGGCATGGCCATAGCCATAGTTTCCAGCCACATAGTTTTGGCGCATGGTTTCGGTTTCTTCAGTACTGGCTAGTAATTTATAAAGCGCAAATAAGTTACAAGTATCAGGGTTTTTAGGTTCTTCTAGTGGCGTAGAATCTGTTTTAATGGCCATAATTTGCTTGCGCAATTGCTTATCTGGCAAAAATAAATTGATGATGTTATTTTTAGATTTGCTCATTTTATCGCCATCTGTTCCTGGCACATACATGGTGTCTTTTTGTATTTCTGCCAGAGGCAAAACAAGCGTTTCGCCTACTTGATGATTTAATCTTGATGCCACATCGCGTGTCATTTCTAAATGTTGCAATTGGTCTTTACCAACCGGCACAACTTCGGCATCATACAATAAAATATCGGCTGCCATTAACATCGGGTAATTAAATAAACCCGCATTGACATCTTCTAATCTGTCGGCTTTATCTTTAAAAGAATGTGCTAAAGTCAAACGTTGATACGGATAAAAACAGCTTAAATACCAAGCCAATTCTGTTACTTGCGGAATGTCGCTTTGGCGATAAAATACTGTTTTATTAATATCTAATCCAAAAGCCAACCACGTGGCAGCTGTACTGTAAGTGTTTAATTTTAAAGTTTCGGCATCTTTAATTTGGGTTAACGAATGCATGTCTGCAATAAACAAAAATGATTCGTTTTCTGGCTGATTTGCCAATTTTATAGCAGGTATAATTGCCCCTAAAAGATTTCCTAAATGTGGTGTGCCTGTACTTTGAACGCCAGTTAAAATTCGTGCCATTTGCTGTATTTAAAGACACAAAAATACATAATTAATACCCAAATCTAATTACAATTTAAATCACTATTTTTGGCACTTATGAATTTTTTGAAAAATCTTTTTAGGCTCGTTTGGCGCTTATGGTTTTATGGTGTGTTTTTAGTCACCATAATTGTTATTTTTCCAGTGCTTATCATTGTTACTTCTAGCGATAGTTTATATCCCATCTTTTTTAAAATTGCAAGATTTTGGGCAAAAACCATTTTATTTTTAATGGGATTCAAAGCTAAAATAGCCTGTGCTGATAAAATTCATCCAAAAGAAAGCTACATGTTTATTGCCAATCATACCTCTATGATTGACATTATGCTCATGTTGGTTATTGCAAAAAATCCTTTTGTATTTGTAGGAAAAGTTGAGTTGGCTAAAATTCCCATTTTCGGATTTTTCTATAAACGTACCTGTATTTTGGTTGATAGAAGCAGTCTGAAAAGCAGAAAAGAGGTCTATGCGCTTGCTCAAAAACGCCTGAATGATGGCGTGAGTATTTGCATTTTTCCCGAAGGAAAAGTGCCTGATGATGAAAGTATTGTTCTGGACGTCTTTCAAAACGGCGCTTTTAGACTAGCTATAGAACATCAAATACCGATTGTTCCTATAAGTTTTTACGATTGTAAAAAACATTTTTCTTACACCTTTTTTAGTGGAGGCCCAGGTAATTTACGTGCTAAAGTGCATCCCTTTATAGATACAAAAAACTTAACTTTAAAAGATAGAGAAGTTTTAAAATCAAAAGCATTTAATCTTTTACACGATGATTTGTTGGCAGATTTAGGGGCTTCTTAAAGTTTATTCTACATATTACAAAAACAAAATTATGCTTCTGCTTTTTGATGTAATAACCGTGTTAATTTTATAGACAAGTCTAATAAAATTATTTTGGCATTGCCATTGCGTTCAATATGGTAACTGGCAGTTTCAATTTCTGAAGTAATTTCTAAAATATTGGCATGGTTTACAAAAGGGGCAAATTTCTTTAAAGAAAAATTGGCCGTTTTGGGTTGTAAATAAACCAAGGCATCGGTTTTATAATTTTGAAGTAAAGCCTGTCTAAAAAACGACAAACAGTACGCTAAAAATTGTTTTTGCGTTTCTCTACCTGTCCCCGCAATAGTAGTACTCCACCCAATTAGATCGTTAATAACAGCGGCGTTTCCTTTGGCTCTAAAAGCCGTGCGAATCCATAAAATAAACCACTCTTCAAAAACGGTTTCGCTGGTGTCTTGACTTACAAGCTGACAGGCTTTATGCCAATTTCCTTGCGCTTGTACCGCAATTTGATGCGCTTCTTGGGGCGATTTATCAAAGTTATCTTGAAGTCCTTTGCGAATAATTGTTTCGGGTAAAGGTAAAAACCGAAGTGTTTGACAACGCGATGTGATGGTCTTTAAAAGCTGGTCTTCGTTTTCGGTTATCAGAATTAAAACGGTATTTTTTGGTGGCTCTTCAATCAATTTCAATAATTTATTCGCCGCCGATGTATTCATTTTTTCGGCCATCCACACAATTAAAACTTTAAAAGTGCCTTCGTAAGCTTTGAGGCTTAATTTTTTTAGAATAAGTTGCGCTTCGTCAACACCAATCTGACCTTGTTTTTTTTCGATGCCTAAATATTGCATCCAATCAAACACATTCCGATACGGATTTTCAATCACGAATTGGCGCCATTCTTCTATAAATAAATCGCTTACAGGTTTTGTTTTTATGCGATCGGTTGTGGTAACCGGAAAAGCGAAATGCAAATCGGGATGCACCAATTTATCAAATTTCAAACGCGCCGACGGGTTTTCTGTCCACACACCGTTTTTATCAGAAAAACACAACAACTGTTTGGCGTAAGCTAACGCCATGGGCAAAGCGCCTGTACCTTGTGGCGCTACAAACAATTGCGCATGTGGAATACGCCCTTTTTGAAGGCTTGATAAAAGGTGTTTTTTAATATGTTGGTGTCCTATGATCGCATCGAAATCCATCTTACAAAGATTAAAAAAATAAACAAAATTAAGCGCTAAACTTAGTAGATTTGCCAAAATAATTAGCAGAAAGTATTAAATGGTTATCATAAGCTTACAACGCAAAAAATGTATTGGATGTAATTACTGTGTAGAATTGGCACCTAAAGAATTTAGGATGTCTAAAAAAGATGGCAAAGCGGTGCTGTTAAAATCGTTAGATAAGAAAGGCTTTTTTACATTAAAATCGCCAGATCACAGCATTTATGAAGAAGTAAAAAAGGCCTCAGAAGCTTGTCCTGCCAAAATTATTGACGTTAAAGAAACTTAAAAGTAAGGCGGCTAAATCTTTTTTAAAAGATTGTAGTATATTTACAAATTAGTAGCATTTTAAAAACCAAAACGGGTACTATTTTTTTAGTGTCCGATAAAGATAAAAAAATAATATGGGTTGTGGTACATGTACTACGGAAGAAGGCGGCATACCTAAAGGTTGTAAAAGCAATGGTTCTTGCGGTACAGATAGTTGTAATAAATTAAGCGTTTTCGATTGGCTGTCTAACATGACATTGCCCAATCATCAAAAGCCATTTAACATCGTTGAGGTACGTTTTAAAAACGGCCGTAAACACTTTTATAAAAACACCAAAGATTTAAGTCTTTGTATAGGCGATGTTATTGCTGTAGAATCTTCTCCAGGGCATGATATCGGTGTGATTACCCTTACGGGCGAATTGGTTAAAATTCAGCTTAAAAAGAAAAATCTCACAGCAGACCACGAAGACGTTAAACAAATTTACAGAAAAGCCTCAGAAAGAGATATAAAAATTTGGCAAGCATCTAGAGATAAAGAACAAGAAGTACAAAGAAAATCGCGGCTCATTGTTTTAAGATTGGGCTTAAAAATGAAATTATCTGATATCGAATTTCAAGGCGATGGTTCTAAAGCCACTTTTTATTACACAGCCGAAGAACGTGTAGATTTTAGAATGCTTATTCGCGAACTGGCCTCTACATTTAGCATTCGTATAGAAATGAAACAGGTGGGTTTACGTCAAGAGGCGGCACGCTTGGGAGGTGTGGGTTCTTGTGGCAGAGAGTTGTGTTGTTCTACGTGGTTAACCGATTTTAGATCGGTAAATACATCGGCGGCACGCTACCAACAATTGTCATTAAACCCGCAAAAATTGGCCGGACAATGTGGCAAATTAAAATGTTGTTTAAACTACGAATTAGATACTTATATAGAAGCCTTAAGAAAATTCCCTAGAACAGATACCGTTTTAAAAACTGAAAGTGGTATAGCTTTCTTTCAAAAAATGGATATTTTTAAAGGACTCTTATGGTATGCTTATAAAGACAATCCGATTAATTGGCACGCCATCTCGGCCGAACATGCCAACGAAATTATTGCTGCAAATAAAGAGGACAAAAAAGGAAATAATTTAGAAGATTATACCATTGAGGTAGTAGATGAAAGTCCCATATTTAAAGATCTTGTGGGTCAAGAAAGCTTAACGCGATTTGACAAACCAAAACAGAACCGCAACAAAAAACATAGAAACAGAAAAAACAGAAATAATGCAAAGTAAATGGTATCTTATAGGTGTCTTTTTAATGTTTTTTTCGTGTTCTAAGCAGACGTTTTTTAGTCAATATCAAAATATTGAAAACAATAAATGGGCATTGAATGCGCCCGTTAATTTTTCTGTTTCTGTGACAGATACAATCACACCCCGCGTTGTTTTTATAAATATTAGAAACACAAACCAATACGCTTATAGCAATCTTTTTTTGGTTGTTACCGCATCTTTTAACAATACTATTACACAAATAGATACGTTAGAATATGAGATGGCAGATGTCACAGGAAGATGGTTGGGCTCTGGCTTTACGGATGTCAAAGAAAATAAACTCATTTTTAAGACCAACTATGTGTTTTCTAAAAAGGGGATATATAACTTTAACATCGCTCAAGCGGTGCGTAAAAATGGCAACGTTTTGGGAGATGCCTATTTAGAAGGCATTTCTGATGTTGGGCTAAGTATAGAAAATCAATAAAACATAATTCAGCTTATTTAAATGGCTACAAAAAAGAAAACAAAAACCCCCGATTTTAAAAAATACAACCGCCTTATTTGGATTGGGTTTGGGTCTGGTTTATTGGCTATAATTTTACTGTTTGTACTTGCAGCAGCAGGTGTTTTTGGGCCATTACCAACTTTTGAAGAATTAGAAAATCCGGAAAATAATGTGGCTACCGAAGTCATTTCTATTGACGGAAAAACTTTGGGTAAATATTATCATGAAAACAGAACACCTGTTAATTATCGTGATTTACCAGAAAACTTAATACACGCTTTAATTGCTACAGAAGACGAACGTTTTTATGACCATTCAGGCATTGACGCCAAAGGTACAGCCAGAGCTTTAGTTAAATTAGGAAAAGGTGGTGGTGCCAGCACCATTACACAACAATTGGCAAAAATGTTGTTTACCAAACGAGCTTCGGGAAATATTTTTAAACGCGTTATTCAAAAAGCGAAAGAGTGGGTTATCGCTATTCAGTTGGAGCGTCAATATACCAAACATGAGATTTTAACCATGTACTTAAATAAGTACGATTTTTTAAACTTGGCGGTTGGTATCCGTTCTGCTTCCAGAATATATTTTGGTAAAGAACCTAAAGATTTAAGAGTTGAAGAGGCCGCCATGTTGGTAGGGATGTTAAAAAACGCTTCTTATTTTAATCCTTTACGCAGAGCAGAACTTGTAGAAAAGCGTCGTAATGTTGTGCTTAATCAGATGTTGCGCAATGAATTCATCAGTCAAAAAGAACGCGATTCTTTAAGTTTAATTCCGCTGACGCTCGATTTACACCGCGAAGATACAAACGACGGAACAGCCACATATTTTAGAGAATACATGCGTGATTTTATGAAAGACTGGGCTAAAACACATAAAAAACCCGATGGCTCTGACTATAATATTTACCGAGATGGGCTAAAAATTTATGTTACTATAGATTCCAAAATGCAGCATTATGCAGAGTTGGCTGTGAATCGCCATATGGCGAATTTGCAAAAATCCTTTTTTAAACAACAAAAAGAAAACGAATTTGCACCCTTTGTTTATGTGCCGTCTAAAGATTTAGAAAAAGCCATAAAACAAAAAATAGATACGGCTCAGCTAAGAATATTGAAAGAAGTTGAAGACTCTACTTTTGTAGCTTCAGCCGAACGTATTTTAAAAACAACCATGCGCCGTTCTGACCGATACAAAAGCATGAAACTCGCCAAGGCATCCGATAAGGAAATAGACAGTGCTTTTAATGCCAAAAGAAACATGCGTGTCTTTTCTTGGCAAGGCGAGAAGGATACTATTATGTCGCCTATAGATTCAATAAGATATTATAAATACTTCTTACAAACAGGTGTTTTAAGTGTTGAACCTCAAACGGGTCATGTTAAAGTTTGGGTGGGTGGTGTGAACTATAAATACTTTAAATACGACCATGCCAAACAAGGCAAACGTCAAGTAGGGTCTACTTTTAAACCCTTAGTGTATGCTACTGTTATCAATCAATTAAAAATTTCGCCCTGCGAAAAATATCCAAATATTCCTTATACCATACCTGCTGGCACTTTTGGAATTCCTGAAGATTGGACACCAGGGAATTCTGGTGGAGAATACGGTGGTGAGCTTACTTTAAAACAAGCTTTGGCAAAATCTATCAATGCAATTACAGCCCGCATGATGTATAAAGTAGGTCCTAAAAATGTGAAACGATTGGCCAGAAGTTTAGGTATTACTAGTTATATTCCCGAAGTACCTTCAATTGCTTTAGGGACAGTAGATTTAAGTTTGTATGAAATGGTGGGTGCTTACAGCACTTTTGCCAATCAAGGCATGTATATTAAACCAATGATGGTCTTGCGTATAGAAGATAAAAACGGTACAGTCTTAGATAATTTTTCTCCAGAAACAAGAGAGGTGTTGAGTAAAGAAGCGGCCTACACTGTTTTAAATTTATTAGAAGGGGTGACGCATTTTGGTTCGGGTATTAGATTACGAACCACAACGGGCGTATATCCAGACAGCATTGCTACAGGTTATCCGTATGCTTTTACAAATCCAATTGCAGGAAAAACAGGTACCACTCAAAACCAATCTGATGGTTGGTTTATGGGTGTTGTCCCCAATTTAGCCACGGGTGTTTGGGTAGGTGCAGAAAACAGATCTGTCCATTTTAAGGGTATTACACGTGGTCAAGGCGCCTCAATGGCTTTGCCTATTTGGGCGCTTTACATGAAAGAAGTTTATAAAGACTCTACTTTAAATGTGAGTAAAGGTGCCTTTGAGCGTCCCGAAAACATATCTATAAACTTAGATTGTAACACTTTTGATAAAGACCCCCAAATAAAAGAAGTGCCAAAAGACGATCCTGAATTTTAAACCGATGAATAACTACGTTTGGCATCCATCACAAAGTGTTATAGAAAAAAGCAATATCTATGGCATGATGCAAAAACATCAGTTTAGAAACTATACCGATTTTTGGCTTTGGTCTGTTACAAATCGCGCTGATTTTTGGGAGGAAACCATCGCTCATTTAGATATAAAACTTGCTCAAAATTTCACTTCTGTTTTAGATGTCTCTGATGGCGTTGAAAGGCCGGTTTGGCTCAAAGATGCCCAACTCAATATTGTGGACAGTTGTTTTAAAAGCAAGCCCGAATCTACTGCTATCATCTATCAAGAAGAAAGAGGAAAACTGATTAAAGTTACGCAACAAGAATTAGAAAATTTGGTCAACAAAATTGCGAATAGCCTCCGTAAATCGGGATTAAAACCGGGCGATGCCATTGCCATAGATATGCCGATGACACTTGAAGCTGTGGCCATTTATTTGGCAGGTATCAAAGCGGGAAATCCGATTGTTACCATTGCTGATAGCTTTACGCCGAATGAAATTGAAGTGCGTTTAAAAATTGCCAATCCCAAACTTATCTTTACCCAAGATTATCTGTTACGCGCAGGTAAAACATTGCCTTTATACGCTAAAGTTTGTGAGGCCAACGCCCCAAAAGCGGTGATTATAAAAGCCACAAATCAAGCGATTGATTTACGCTTAGGCGATATTTATTGGGCCGATTTTTTGGTTGAAGACACAGATTTCGAAAGTGTCAAACAATCACCCGAAGATGTGATTACCATTTTGTTTTCATCGGGTACTACGGGCGCACCAAAAGCTATTCCATGGCATCACACCACGCCCATAAAAGCAGCTTCCGATGCTTATTATCATCACGATATTCACAAAAATGATGTGGTTTGTTGGCCTACAAATTTAGGTTGGATGATGGGGCCTTGGTTGGTTTTCGCAGCACTTATCAATAAAGCAACTATTGGCTTGTATTACGGTGCGCCACTTGATGCAAATTTCGGAAAATTTGTGCAAGAAGCGCAAGTAACCATGCTTGGCGTGATTCCGAGTATCGTAAAACACTGGAAAAATTCTAGGTGTATGGAAGGGCTGAATTGGGATAACATCCGTTGTTTTAGTTCTACAGGCGAAGTTTCTAATCCCACCGAAATGACCTATTTAATGCAACTCGCTAATGGCAAGCCTGTGATTGAATATTGCGGTGGCACCGAAATTGGTGGTGGTTACGTTACAAGCACCGTGGTACAAGATAATTATCCAAGTACTTTTTCTACACAAGCTTTAGGAACCGCATTTGTCTTGTTAGACGATGACAATAAAGCTTCAAAAAAAGGCGAAGTCTTTATGATACCACCTACAATGGGATTATCTAACACCTTGCTAAATCGCGATCATCATAAAGAATATTACAAAGGCACACCAAAATATAAAGGGCAGCTATTAAGACGCCATGGTGATGCCATGCAACAATTAGAAAACGGCTATTATAAAGCCCAAGGGCGCACAGATGACGCCATGAATTTGGGCGGTATAAAAGTGAGTTCTATTCAGATTGAAGGCGTGATAAATACACTCGATTTTGTAAAAGAATCGGCTGCTATTGCAGTATCTCCAAAAGATGGTGGCCCAAGTTTGTTGGTGGTTTATTATGTTGACATAGAAAATGCTATTGTAGATACAGACCGTTTAAAACAAGCCCAAACCGTGGTTAGAAAACAATTAAACCCGCTTTTTAAAGTAAGCGATTTGGTTAAAATTGACGCCTTGCCAAGAACAGCATCCAACAAAGTAATGCGCCGTAAATTGCGTGCGGATTATGAAATGAAATAAATACTTATGAAAATAATCTCCTATAATGTTAACGGTATCCGAGCTGCCATAAAAAAGGATTTTTTAGGCTGGCTGCAAGTTGCCAATCCAGATGTAATATTAATTCAAGAAACAAAAGCGCACAAAGACCAACTCGATTTAAATCTTTTTGTAGAAGCGGGTTATCCCTATAATTATTGGTTTTCGGCACAAAAAAAAGGCTACAGTTCTGTGGCGGTTTTATCTAAAATAAAACCCAATCATATTGAATACGGTACAGGTATTGAAACCATGGATTTTGAAGGCCGCAATTTGCGTGTCGATTTCGACAATGTATCCATCATGAGTTTGTATTTACCATCGGGAACGAATGATGCGCGCTTGGATTTTAAACTCAATTATATGGATGAATTTCAGGAATACATCAGCAATTTAACCAAAGAAATTCCGAATCTTATTATTGGTGGCGATTATAATATTTGCCATGAGGCGATTGATATTCACAATCCGACAGGTTTAAAAAACACCTCTGGGTTTTTACCCGTAGAACGCCAATGGATTCACGAGTTTATAGAAAGCGGTTTTATTGACAGCTTCAGATACTTTAACGCAGAACCACATAACTACAGTTGGTGGTCTTATCGTGCCAACGCTAGAAATAACAACAAAGGTTGGCGGATAGATTATTTAATGGCGAGTACACCTTTAAAAGAGCGTTTAAAACGCGCCTATATTTTACCTGAAGCCAAACATTCTGACCATTGCCCTATTGGTTTAGAAATAGCAGACTAATCAATTTTTATTGACAACCATTTCTCTAAAGTAACAATCAGTTTTTCTTTTTCAGAAGCGGTCATATTGGCGATTCTAGCCGTTCCATGATGTTTTCCAGATAGAAAAAACCATTCGGAATCAACATTTTTATTTGGCGGAACAGCCGTTGCAGACCATGTGTCTAAAGCGCCATTGATATAAATCATTTTATGAGCATCGGCTTTAATCCATTCGTTCACGTTTTTTAAAAGTGTGCCATCAAACTTAGCCGTCATTTTGTTGGGCATAAATGTTGCGTGCGGATTGGTAAAGGTTGGCAATGCCTTTAAAAGATTTTTGAATTCTTTTGTTTGGTAACCATAATACCCCATCTCTGCAGCAGCTTGATAATAATGAGAACCATAATTTTTAATTAAGTCATCACCAAAAAAAGTAATGTCTGAAACAGAGGTTAGGTAGGTAACAATATCTTCGATTGATGCTTTGTTATTTGGAATTTTATCACAGTCTTGGCCGTATTGCCAGAAAGAAAAAGGATATTCTAAAACGGTATATTCAAAAGCTTGCGCCAATGTTAGGTAAGTGTATTTTGCCCCAGCACCCATGCTATAAAATTTTAGTAATGGCAATATCTTATCTCTGTTTTTAAGCAGTCTTATTTGGAAAGATTTAATTTTTTTACGGCAATCGTCTGTACCTGTTGTATTTAAAAATTTATAGATGCGTTGGTCTTCAAAAGCGTTGTTAATAGGCGCCACATAAGGCACGCTCACATCAACATCATTTGGATAAAAGTAGCGGTAAAATACAGTTGTAGAACCGCCTTTACTGATGCCTGTGCTCACCCATTTTTTCAGATAAATGGTACTAAATAATTGTTTTATATGATGTAAATCTGCCGAGGCTTGTTTTAAATTTAAATAATTATAGTTAAGACTATCTGGCATACTTTCGCCAAAAAATCGATGTTCAACATCAATTTGATTGGCATTTAATAATTGGGTTAGTTCGTAAACGCGGTTTCTATTTCTACTGTATCCTTCTGTGATTATAACTGTTGGTTTATCAAAACCACTGTGTGTGAGATATGCTTTTTGATAGAAATATCCTTTTGATAAATCGGAATGATCTATGGGTTGTTTTACTTTTAATTCGTAAGCCGATTCAAAACCTTGTGCTGTTTCAATCTTTTTAAAAATGACATCTGGCAGGTTAAATAATAACTTTTCAAGATTATCGTTTTGGGCATTTATAGTGTTGAAAAATCCTATAAAGAATACAATGAGAAGCAGTTGTTTTTTCATAATAAAAAGCATTAAATTATTAACTATTGCGTGTGTGCTAATTTATTTCAAATATACTTTTTATCGGGTAAATAGTGGTGGCGAAAACACATCTTTAAATAAGGCTTCTTTATCGCCATTATATGTTTTGGTAATGGGAAGACCATTTCTTGTTAACCCTTTAAAAAATCCAGCATCAACTAAATCCCAAATTGCGAATTTCGCTTCACCCTTTAAATTGATTAGTCCAAAATGATTTTCACTGCCTTGCGGGTTATTGGCATCTTTCCATTGTTCATCAAAAGCTTCAAAATAAAAACAAGCCATTTTTGCCGAATTTGTCCAGTCACGCATATGTTTGTAATAAAGTCCTTGTTTGTATTCATCGGCAGCTTTAGATCCTGTGCTGCTATAAAGCCCATCCGACGTACTTGCCCAGCCCGTTTCGCCAATATGTATTGGTTTGTCTATACCCAAACTTTTTATATAATCTGCCGTTGATTGATATTGAGATATGGCGTAGTTTTTAGCTCTTAACATGGCGGTATCTATTTTTTCTAGATCTGAAAACTCTTGTTCTTCATAAGGAACACGCCAAAAATCCGAATTATAATGTGTGTCATGAAACGGATATGTATGCAAAGAAATATAGTCTACTGCGTTAATAAGCGCCACTAAGTCTTGTGTTTTATAACTGTCGTCTCCGCCACCCCAAGAGGCAAAATTATCTGAACTCGTGATCCATATTTTGGCTGGTAGTTTGCCAGATTTTTTTAAGTCTTGTAAATGATTAACCCATTTTAAAATCACCCAAGGTTGCACATAATAACTGGCTGCCCAATGCACCATAGCTTCGTTGCCCACAGCAATAATTTTAACGATATCTGGATATTTGTTGGCCAAAGCAACAGCTCTTTCAACTTCGCCAGTATTGGCTTCCAAGCTTTCGGCATTGTGATTTGGTTTATCTGTCCAAGCATTTTCACAATCAATCCAAGCACCTACCATTACATACATTTCAAACTCTGGATCTTCATTTTTTAATTGACTGATGGCTTCTAACAAATTTGACACTTGTTTCAGTTTGGTGTTATAGGTACGCAACAATTTGATATGCATTGCCGCCAAAATCTTCATATCTTCTTTAATCTGAACAACAGATGGCTGAATATCTCGTGTGATTTCGCGATAGCCACCATAAGAAATGGCCAAATATTCTGAATTTCCTAAAATAGCTTCCGCTGATAAGCCTTGCTTTTTGTGACTTGAGGAACATCCAAAAATTGAGATTACAAAAATTGCCAATAATGCTGATTTGAAATTAACTATCATCCTGTTTTATTTTTTATAATAGAAACTTTTTTTAATCAATTTTTGTGGATTGCCACCAATTTGCAATTCAAAATCACCTTCCTCAGTCAGCCATTTATTTTCTATCCCAACACTTGCTAAATCTTTTGATGTTAAGCTAAAATGAAGGGTCTTCATTTCGCCAGGTTTTAAATTTACTTTAGTAAACCTAACTAATTTTTTTGAGTCTGGCGATACTTTAGCTACCATATCTTTAACAAAAACTTCAACAATTTCTTTGCCTTCTAAGTCGCCTGTATTTTTAACGCCTATAGAAATATTAAATTGTTCTGCACCTCTTAATGTGTCTTTACTTATCTTTAAATCAGAATATTTGTAGCTCGTATAAGACAATCCAAAACCAAATTCGTATTGCGGATAAAAACCATCAAATCCCCAATTGACATCTCTTATATCCGTTTTTTTATGATAATAGGTTAAGAAATTTCCTGAATATTTTGGATAGGTATATGGCAGTTTTCCACTCGGGTTTAGTTTGCCAAATAGCACGTCAGAAATGGCACGCCCACCTTCTTGACCTGGTAAATATCCCATAACAATGGCGTCTGCTAAAGGTTCTATTCCGCGTATAATTCTAGGGCGTCCTTCTACCAAAACTAAAATAATTGGCTTGCCTGTTTTAGCAAGTTTTTTAACCAATTCTTGCTGCGCTTTTGGCAATTCTAATTCATTAATATCCGATGGTTTTTCTGTTGCAGGAATCTCGCCTACACAAACAATTATATAATCGGCATCATTGGCTTTTTTAACAGCTATATCAGAATTTATATCTTTTAAATAATCTGTCCCTTGAATAAATTCAACATTATTTTTACCCACTTGCTTTTTGATGGCTTCTAAAATTGTCAGTTTTGTTGGATCATTGAATTTTGTGTCTGTGCCGAGGAACGACCGTGACCAAGCCCCATTCAATGCGTTTATAGAGTTGGCTGTATATCCTGTAAGCAATATTTTTTTAGCAGTTAAAAGAGGTAAAATGTTCTTCTTGTTCTTTAACAAAGTTATCGCTTCGCCCGCTGTTTTATAATTTGCTTCTATATGTGCTTCGCTTGCAAATTCGGTATAATTTTCAGGATTATTATATGGGGTTTTAAAAAGATTTAAATAAAATTTAAGACGTAAAACTCTAGTAACGGCATCATCAATTCGACTCATTGGCACATCGCCACTATTAACTAAATCAACAATAATAGCAACAATATCGGCATTATAAGGATTCATAATAATGTCTAATCCGGCATTTACCGCCATTTTAGTTGCTTCTCGTTTATCTTTTGAAGAAAGATGTGCGCCAACCAGAAATTCAACATCGCTAAAATCTGAAATTACCACACCTTTAAAATTCAATTCATCTTTAAGGATATCTGTGATGTATTTTTTATTGATATGACACGGAATACCATTTACCGCATTAGAGCTAATCATTACGCCCATGGCGCCATTTTTAATTGCTTTTTCAAAAGGCGGCAAAAAATACTGTCTCAGGCTATTTTCTGGAATAAGTGCATTGGCCCTATCTTTGCCGTTTCTGCCAGCACCATAACCTATAAAATGTTTCAAACAAACAGCTGTACTTGTTGTGTCTTGCAATCCGTTTTGTTGTGATCCTTGAATATATGCGGCTGTCATTTCTGAAATTAGATAAGGGTCTTCGCCAAAACTCTCGCCAATTCTTCCCCAAAGAGGAGACATAGCCACATCTGCATTTGGATTGAAATTCCATGGCAATGATGCGGCTCTTGATTCATAAGAAGTAATTTTGCCTCCAATTCTTGACAACTCAGTATTCCAAGTTGCAGCCACCGCAATTTGATGCGGAAAAATAACTGAACCATTTACATAATTAGCGCCATGAATATTATCAATGCCATACAAGACAGGAATCCCCAAACGGGTTTTCCCCATAGCCGAATCTTGTATTTCTTTAATTATTCTGTACCAATCTTCTTTTGCTGCTGGATAGCCTGGTGTGTTATGAATGGAGCCAACAGCATTATCAATAATAAATTTTTTAAACCTTTCTCCATCAAAAACAGCGCTGTCTCTTGCATCCCAATAACCTCCTGTTAAAATAGAAGGCAAACCAATATTTAACATTTGACCCGCTTTTTCTTTTAGGGTCATTTGACTTAAAATATCTTTGATTTTTTGCTCCGTTTTAACAGATTCTAAAGTGCTAATTTCGACCGTTTCATTTTGTTGAATTGGTGTTTTACAACTCCAAATAAAAATAATAATTATGACTAATTGAGTTGCTCTTTTCATACGTTTTAATCCTTCTTTAAAATCCATTTTTATCTAATGAAACCAGAATTTGTGCTACTACACCAGCTCTTTCAAAAATTTGCTTGCTTGTTTTTTCGTCAATATTTAAATTACTTGAGTCTCGTTTTTCACCATTTTTAAAAATAACTGAAAGGCCCTCTTTATCTGAGAGATTATATATGATTGGAATTTGACAATAGGTAAAACAAAGTGATTCTTTTTTTAACTCAATTTCTTTTAGATCATTATTAACATCGGTATATTTAAATGAAATTGATGCCTTTAAAAACTCTTCCCTTCTCAACAAACTAGGTTTAAACTGTAAGCTTCCATCTTTTACAAAAACGCCTAATTCTCCAAACCGACTTAAAATATCTTCTTTCACTTGTCCTGTCATACCCGGTTGTTGTGCGCCTTTTTCTGCAGGTGTATGAGAGTACGGATCGGTTGGGAATGCGCCATATAATTTGGGCGATTTATGCACACCAATACCTTCGTTAATTTCGTAATAATGTTCTAAAAGGCGTCCAATTAATTCTTTATTTTCTTTAGTATTTATGGCATTAATACAGGTTTCTTGAACTGCCAACAGCAATTTAGAAACCATGTGCCAATAAATAGAACCCAAACCTTCGTAACCGTAAAATGTACCCGACCTACCTGTAAAAGATTTATGATCGAACATATCTTCAAAAACAGAAAACACAAATTCTGTATCTTCTTCTATAAGTGTTTTAAATTTTTCAGGAAGTTTGTAAAGTGCCTCGTTAAGACTTTGCGCATTATTAAAATTACCATTAAAATGACAATTGCCCTCTACATCTTTTTCTATAATTTGGGTATTGCCCTCTTTTAAAAGTTGCTTGAACAAAACCGATTTTTCAACACTTTCTTTTGGGATATTGTTTTTATCTACAAATCTTAAAAGTTCTTTATTTGGATACAATAAATAACTGTATTGGTCTGGTCTGAATAAAGCACTATTTTTTAAATTATCTAGAAGTTTTAAACTTTCGGGTACAGAAAGATACCCAGAACTCAAAACAGCCACTTGACCTTCTAACATCTCTGGTAAATGGGCAATTGTTATCTTGTGCTCACTTTCTAATGTTATTAAATTATAAGCATGGTATAAATTATCTTTGCGTTTATTACAATCTATTGCGTGTTCTAAAAACTGTAAGGATATGTCAAAAAAGGAAAGTAATCTTGTTTTAGAAATCGCTTTTCTGGTATCAGAAAAACCTTCATTGTAAACTGTATTTCTATAATCGCTACCCGCATTACCAAGTTCATCAGCAATATTTTTTCTGTCGGTGTCAGAAATATTACTGGCAAGACTCTTTTTGAATTTTAAAAATGACTTGTGTAAACTGCTGAAAAAAGTTTCCATTTCGGCAGAAACCAAAATAAACTCATTTTCTGATTTTTGAATTATGCTTTTAAAGAAACTTATAAATCGTCTTAAATAATACAACGTAACCATAGAAACGCCATTACCAACCAATGCATTATTTGCATCGTTCCATTCTGGGCGTTGGGTATTCATCCAAATACCGGTTTCGGGAATGAAATTAGCGCATTTTGACAAAACTGTTGCTAATAATTTTTCAAGTAAATTAACGTTATAAATACGGTTGTCTTTACTTAAAAGCAAAGCCCCATCTGCACCTATTTGTTTTTTTCTTTCACTAATTTTTTTATCTAAATCGGCATCAAAAACAATGGTGTCTTTAGGGTTTTTAAGGGTCTCTTTATAACTCTTAATTTTATAAGGCACATTGGCATACACAAAAATTTCTTCACTTAAATTTTGTGTCAATTTATTGGGATAGTGATTTTCGAAGTTTTCTAAAAATTTTAAAAGATAGATAATCTGATGGTCTCCCCAATAACCTATATATGACCATGGATCATTTGGGTCAATTACTTCCCAATCAAAACCATCTTTGGTTATCCGATAAGGATTATAACCCTCAAAAGTTGACGCATTTAAAAATTTATGAATCATACTTTCTAAAAACTCTGGATAAGAATGCCCTAAAGTTTCCCAATTTTGAAAAATATCACGCCAATTACCTTCGTAGTTTAGGATTTTTGAGCCATCAATTTCACTGCGTGTCTGTATAGCAAATTTATTCCATGGCCGGCTTGGGTCACCATGACGGCGGCTAAATTTTAATGGTAAATATTCTAAAACCAACCTTTTAAAATCACTATTAGCAATTTCAACTACGGCGTCAGTAAGTATATTTTTTGAAAATATTTCAGGTAGTTGTTCTAAGAATTTTTTATTTTGCGTATAAACATTCTTATTTGCCTTAGAAATGTATTTGATAAAATCTGCAGAATCAATCTGGTAATTATCGTCAAAAACGCCCCCACGCATAATGTTAAAAAGCGTGTTTGAAAAGTGTCTTGACGAACGTAAATTATCTGAAGTTATTTGTAATCCATCAGCAGTAGCCACCAAATCAATTAAATTTTTAGACCCTAATTCAATATCATTTATTATTTGCGATTTTAAATTGACATCAGATTTTAAAAGATTAATCATTTCTACAACTGCAGAAGACCCTTGGTTGACATTGGCTACGATGAGCCAACTTTTTTTATTTTGGGGAAGTAAATTTAAATCTGTTGACACAAAATAGGCGCCTTTTTCTGCTTTTATATCCTTTTCTTGTTTTAAAGAAATCCCTTTTCTAAAGTCATTAAGTTGTAATGAAGAAATTAAATGTTTGGGAGTTTCTAAACCAATAGACCATGCTATATTGGTTTTAAGTGCCTCGCTAGGCTCGGCTTTATCAACAATTATAGCGCTGAGCTTGTAAATTCCCAATCCTATTTCTGCTTCTAGTTCACTCTTTTTGTAGGCATCAACTAAATTACTTTTACTGTTTTGTAATTCGGCAGAAATACCATAAGGAAGAATATTTTGAATGCCATCTACTAAAGTAACTTTGATGATTTCTTTAGTATTATTGATAAGTGTCGCTTTTTTAACAAAGCCAAATTTATTACTTGAGCTCCATTGATAACTGTAAGTTAATCCTAAATCGTGATTAATTTCTTCGAATATTATTTTGTTTCCTAAACTGTTTTTATATAAATTTCTATTAATATTATAAATGCCTTCGTACCTATCTGAAAAAGGCTCCCAAAGAAAAATTTTATTCTTGGTATGAATTTGTAAAATGGTTTTGCTACCTGTAATTTCTGTAGATTCCGTTATCTTATCATCTGTATAATAAGGGAAAAGTGCCAAGTCTCGGTCTTTTCTGCCGGCACTAATACCACCATTGCTTGATATAAATAACCAGTGATTAGAATCACTTACTATACTCATAAAAAATGGCCGTAAATTGTTGCTGTTGGCAATTTTGTAATAAGAATCACCCTCAATATCTACATAGCTACCTTCAACTTTTTGTGGCTTAAAATTAGCTTCAACTTTACCTAAATATATTGGTTTAAAACTCATTTTTAAAATTGGACTTTTTTAATATAAAAACCTCAATAAAATCTATTTAAAAGGTTTTATTAACTAAATATTTTTTTAATTATTTAACCATAAATGGAATATTTGCTGTAGCTGCATGACCATGACCATCATCGGCATAAACAAATAAACGGTAAACGCCGCTATGTGGTGCTTTAAACGTTAATGAATTATTTGCTTGACTAAAATTCAAATTTTCTATATTTTCAGGTTTTAATTCCTTGTCTCCACCATCTTGCAAGTCGGTACTTTCACGAGAAACCTCCCAAGTATAATTAATAGAGTCATTTTCTATATCATCGATTTTTACTGATGCAGCATATGATTTTCCCGCCTTTAAAATTACATTATCATAAGCCGTTTTATTATCTAATGTATAAGATATTACTTGAGGTGTTCTGTTTTTTGGCCATTGTTTACTCCAAAGATAATGCATTACATCAACAGATTCTGTCTCTTTTCCATTTTCTAAAAAGACACCATACCACGTTGGTGTGCGTTCTTGTTTTTGCCCCCATAAAAAAACATAAGAGCCTATGCATTGTGTCGAGTCCGCTTGAATGGCACTTTGATATCTATTTAAATAATTAGTAGCTTTTAAAGTGCTGTTTTCTTCAATAGGTGCTCCCCAGTTTGTTTTAGGCACTTCCCAATGGCCAGTAGCACCCCATTCTGTTACCATATAAGGGCCCGTCCAACCAAATTTTCTAACCAATTTTGGTAAATTGGGTAAATCGCCATACATCTGTAAAGATAAGATATCTAAATCGGGGCATCTTTCTTTAATCAATGTTACTTCCTTTTTTGAGATTCCTGCCAAACTTGTTGTTGTTAAATGATTTGGATCTACCTCGTGAATCATTTTAGAAATATTATTTACCGCATCCCAAACTTTAGGATTGGTATAACGTAAATTAAGTTCATTGCCAATCCCCCAAATAATTAGGGCTGGATGGTCTTTTAATACAATAACTTCTTTCTTAATTCTCTCAAATTGTTTTTTAACTGCAAGGCTGTCATTATAGTCAAAACCATGGCGTTCTTTGGCTACTTCAATACCCATTGTTACCATCAATCCATTTTTAAGCGCTTCGTCTAAAACTTCTTTACCACTTTGCTTGCCGTTTTCTATCCGCCAAGTTCTAAAAGAATTGCCATGATGCTTGGCTACTGCAGCCATATTTCCATATTCTAATCCTGCGCCTTTTATAAAAAACGGTTTGTTATTTACCATCAATTTGTAATTGCCATTATTATTTACTAAAGTAACCTTAACGGGATGGTTATTTGGTATGGATTTTTCTTTAAGTTGGTCATTCTTGCATCCGTAAAGGCAAACGGCACAAAATATAAGGGTGATAATATGTTTCATTAATTTATATGATATTTTAATTTTTAACCAATTCTAATTCAATTTGCTCTAATGATTTTCCTTTAGTTTCTGGTAATATTTTAATCAGAATAAAGAATCCAAATAGTGCAATGACCCCAAAAATTAGGAAACTCATGGCATTACCTAGGTTTGATAACTCCCAAGGGAAAATTTGTTGTATGCCCCAGCTCACAAAAGAATTTACAAAACCAATAGCGCCAATGGCAAGTCCTCTGTATTTTATTGGATACAATTCGGATAATAAAACCCACATTACCGGGCCTAATGAAAAGGCAAAACAGGCTATAAATCCTAAAATACCAAGCAATACTAAAGGCGCGTTTATAGTTGTTGCAGCTTCTAAAATAGCGCCTTCGTTTTTGGCGTAAACTTGATTCCCTAAAGCCGATTTCATGTCGTTTTTAAAATCCAAATCATTGTCATAAGTTTTATTTGCAAAAACTTCTAGTTTGCTGTTTTCTATATTCTCAAGTTGGGTAATTTTTTCTGAAGAAAGTTGGTAAGTAGCTTGACTAAATCCGTAAGCACAAACCAACAAACTAATTGATATCCCTGCTATTCCTATTAATAATAAGGGTCTTCTGCCCATTCTGTCAATCAAAAAGATAGCAATAATGGTAAATACAACCGTTGTTAAACTCAATAATATTCCTGAGGCAAATGAGGCGTCTGTACCAATTCCTGTTTGTTTAAAAATTGATGTGGCATAAAAATAAACAGCATTAATACCTGTAATTTGTTGCAATACACCAATTACTAATCCCACAATAAGTATAAAGCGCAAAGATGGTTTTAAGAGTTCTTTTATGGATACTTTTTTGTTAACCTCTTCGGTTTTAATATTCTTTTCTATAGATTCAATTTCTATCTCGGCTGTTTTTGAGCCATGAATTTCATTCAATACATTTCTGGCTTCTTTAATTTTATTTTGAGCATACAACCAACGTGGACTTTTTGGCACAAAAAACATAGAAATAAAATAAAGTACTGCTGGAATCATTTCTAAACCTAACATCCATCGCCATACGTTTTCATCGGTAAAAAAAGAATCACCAGAAGTGTTTAGTTTATTTAAATAATAGTTACTTAAAAATGCCGCAAAAAAACCAAGTACAATATTCAATTGCTGAATAGAAACCAACTTGCCGCGGTTTTCTGCTGTAGAGATTTCGGCAATATATGTTGGTGCTAAAATAAGGGCTGCCCCAAAGGCTATTCCGCCAATCATTCTGGCTATATAAAGCATTTCATAAGAACCTGCATATGCAGAAAGCAAAGCAGAAATGGCATATAAAAATGCCACTATAATGAGTATTTTTTTTCGTCCAACAACATCACTTAACCTACCAGAAAAAAGCATCGCTATCATGGCTGCAAAAGAAGGAGAACTTACAACCCAACCTAATTGGCCATCGGTTAAATTAAATTCGGGTCCGGCATACGACATAACGCCCGAAATAATGCCTGCATCAAATCCGAATAAAAACCCTCCCAATGATACTACAAATGCTATAAGTGTTAATTTTCTTGACATAATTATTTTTTTAAATCTTAGTATTTAAAATAATGGTTTGTATGGAGTGTGGCAATATGTTTGATGTTGCTGTTTTTGAACCAATGGTAAGGGTGTAGCTTACTTTTTTATCACTCTGATTCATAGCTACAATAACAATACTATTATCTTTATTAATAAAAGCTGTTGTTAATAAATTGTTTGAACTTGACACACTGCTGATTCTCTTTGCGCCTTGTCGGATAAATTTTGAGAAATGGCCTATATAATAATAGGAATTTGTAAAGCTTAGTTCTCCTGTTTTTGTGTTGCCATGTACAGGGGCAAAGCATAAATTCCCTACATGATTTGGGCCCCCATTCTCATCTAACAAAATATTCCAATCTGTCCATCCAACAGTGCCATTATTAAAATCGTTTATCATTGAACGGCCATAGCGTTCGGCTAATTTTGGATCGCTATTTTCAATACGGTTTAAATCGTAACTTTCATTACAACCTTCTGTAAATAATAAGTTTTTATCTGGGTATGCTTCGTTTACAGCATTTACGGCATTAAACATTGGTTGTCCGTCTTTCCAATCTTCATACCAATGAAAGCCACTTCCCCAAGCATATTTTGAGGCTTCAGGATCGCTAAAGATGGTGTTTGCTCTTCGAAAAAGTAAATCACGGTTATGATCCCAAACAATAATTTTTTTATCACCCAAACCCTCTTTTTCAAGAGTTGGCCCCAGATAATTTTTTAAAAAATCGCGTTCTTCTTGGGCTGTATAAATACAAGACTCCCAGCGTTGGGTAGCCATTGGTTCATTTTGAATTGTTAAGCCCCAAATAGGGATGCCTTCTTTTTCGTAAGCTTTAATAAATTTAGAAAAGTAGTTAGCCCAAGGTTGGTAAAAATCTGCTTTTAATTTTCCGCCTTGAAGCATATTATTATTGGTTTTCATAAAAGCTGGTGGGCTCCACGGACTTGCGTACATTGTTAATTTTCCACCGGCAGCAGCAATGGCTTTTTTAGTAAACGGAATTCTAAATTTTCTATCGTGTTCAATATTGAATGTTTTTAAAGCAACATCGCCTTCTTCAATATAAGTATAACTCTCAGTTGAAAAGTCACAACTGTGAATAATTGTGCGTGCCAAAGTATACCCTATACCTTTATCGGGGTTAAAATAGGCATCCATAAACACCTCTTGCTTGGCTTTTGGAAGCTTGTAAAAGGTTTCGGCTGAAGCATCCGTTAAGGCAGCGCCAATGCCTAAAAAATCTTGAAAAGTTTTTGATGGATTTATTACAATAGCCGACTCGGTTTCTAATGGCTGTTTAAAACCTTTAAAATTTATACTGCCTGTAAGGCTTAGTTTTAAATTAGTACTGTGTGCCGTTGTATAAACCCGACTATTAAATACTGAATAGTCTTGGCTATTGCTGTCTGTTTTATTTAAAATATTACTTTTTTTATTTGTGCAATTAGTAAATAGCATCAATAACAGCAGCATACTTGCTGCTGTTATTGTGGATGCTGTTTTTTCTAATGATTTCATTTAAATTACTTATTGTAAAGTATTTAATTTTTGACTAATTTTCTACTACTTGTCCCTTTTTCGGTTGTAATTTTTGATAAATATACACCTGTTGCTAATCTAGAAGCCTCTATTATAACTTCTTGTTTATTAGGTTTTAGAGAAATTATCCTTCTACCAAGTAAATCGTAAACATCAACAGAAATAATTTTATCATTTTTAGATGATACTGTCCATCTATTATTTGAAGGGTTTGGATAAACATCTAACCCAAGTATTTTGAAATTCTTTACAGCTAAAGTACCACAATCATCTCCTACGGTGTAAGTAAAATATTTTGTCACACCAAATCCTCCAGCAGCCCAAGCAAATTTAACGCCATAACTAATAACATCTCCTGATGCATATCCCGAGAGGTCTATGCTAGCTGTATTCCCTGTAACTGTCATTCCGGTTTCCCCAAAAGGACTCTCTTTCCACGAAAAAGCAACAACACCAACTGCACCTGCCTCCAATAATTCGAAAGTCATTCTAACATCTCCATTACCCAAAGTTTCGAACTTATAACTATAACCTCCATTGGTAAATGCTCCTTGTTGCGCATCAGACGAAACACCTTCACAAGCTGTATTTGTATTTACTGTAAAATTTAAAGTGTAGGTTTCAGTTGTACTCCCGTCTTGAGCAGTTACAAGTACTGTGCTTGTTCCTGGTAATGAACCAGCGTCTGTAGTAACAGCTGTAGCAGGAGATGACTGAGTAGGTGTTCCTACTACCGTTGGTACAACCGTTGTTCCTTTTGGCAATATAACATCATAAGTTAATGTAGTAGCATCAAAACCAGTTACTGTTGTACCATCCACGGTTAAATCGCTTAATGTAGTATCTGTTGATGGATCTACAGCTTCTTTCCAGAAATATAAATTATCATACCAAACAACATTATTTAAGTTACTAGTAATCCCAACTTGTTTGATATCTGATCCAGCAACAGTAATCGGTGCATCATATGAATACCAAGTACCTGGAACTGGAGCTGGGCTTAGTCCATTAATATCGATGTTAAAAGATGTCTCACCACCAGCATTATAAACTATTTTAATATTAAATACTTTTCCTACCAAATCAGTTCCTGCTGCAATAAATAGATCAACATGTAGATTCGTTAAACCCGTTACATCCTGCAAATCGTCAGCAAAGCCAATACCTTGACAAGCCTGACCATTATATGCAAAAACATTATCTCCCCCAGCTGTAGTTGCTGTTACAGCACCTGCTCCACACCATGCTTGATCATAATTAATAGGTGATATAGCTGCGTAAGCATCACTATAAATAGACACAACATCACTAGCATTTCTAGCAGGAGGCGTTGGAGCTGCAACTAAAGGCACATCTGACACTACTAAATCAGCGGTTACGCTACCTGCAATATAAGCTCCTGATGCAGCTTGATTTGCTGTAATGGTTGACGTTCCTGCGCCAACTACTGTTACTGTATTACCTGAAATTGTAGCTACTGAATGATTGCTACTAGTGTATGAAAAAGCACCTGGGCTATCACTTGTTGGGGCTGTTAAATCAAAAGGGGCATCTCCTATATTTTTTGCAGGCACTGTTAGAGAACCGATTACAGGTGTTCCTGCTGCTGCTGGAGCTTTCCAAAAATAAACATTATCTATATAAATATTTGAAGGATTTGCACCAGCTTGTCCATCAAATTTCATTTGAAACAATGAATTCCAAGTCATATTAGTAAAAGTACTTTTTGGAAGATCGACTGAACTCCAACCATTATTAACAAGTGTAACATCTACAAGAAATTCACCTGCTCCTGTTCCGTTATTAATAGGGCTAAATTTTAAAACAGTTGCATTAGCAGTCCATATATCAATATGAACAAATTCCATTGTGCTAGCATCTTGTGCCGCAAATTCAGTTCCTTGATAGTTAAAATTAGTATAGGCTAAAACAACGTTAGTGCCACTTCCGGTTGGTTTGAATGTTGCATCTACTGAACCTGATTGACCCCAACCTGGATTAAAATTTGTTACATTAATATTAGCGTAAGCATCGCTAAAAACAGAAATAACATCCCCAGCTTCTCTAACTGGTGGTGTAGGAGCGTTGGTAGTTGGTGATTGTGCATATCCAAAAGACACTGTCAAAAGGAAAAGTAATAAGGTAATTTTTTTCATAATTTATTATTTAAGTTAATATTCTATTTTTTAATTTTATTGATATATGCGTACATAATCTATATCCATAGATGATTCTGTAAAGTTTGGATCTATAGCTCCTCCAAAAGTGCCTCCCATAGCAACATTTAAAATAAGAAATTGAGGCGCATCATAAGGCCAAGTGCTGCTATTTTTAGTTGATGGATTGTATGTGTAATGCGTAACACCATCTACAGCAAATACCATTTTTTCTGACGTCCATTCAAGCGTATATACATGAAAAGCTGTTGAAACATCTGACAAAAATTGGTCTCCATGATTTACGGTATTTCCAAAACTAGAAGGTGTGTGCATGGCGCTTTGAACAGTTCCTTGTCTATTTCCAGCATGTTCCATAATATCTATTTCGCCTGTTGCAGGCCATCCAACTGTTGAGAAGTTTACACCGAGCATCCATATTGCAGGCCAAGTGCCATTTCCTGCAGGAAGTTTGGCTCTTACCTCTACACGTCCATAGGTGAAATCGAATTTCCCCATTGTTAACATACGTGTTGAAGTATATTCAGCACCTAAGTAACTTTCTTTTTTTGCTATAATTTTTAAAAATCCTCCTGCTACAATAACATTATCTGACCTACTGGTATAGTATTGAGATTCATTATTTCCCCAACCGCCACTGCCAGTGCCAATATCATAACCCCACTTAGAACTCTCTGGACTTCCATCTGTGTCAAATTCATCAGAAAAAATTAACGTTGAAAAGGAATCTGGTGTTACTGTAACTGTAATATCTTGTGAAGTATTAATTGAATTACCTGTTGAAGAATATGCAAATACAGAAACGGTGTAATTATTAGTTCCAACATCTGTATATGTAAAATCTATGTCTCCAGTTGAACTTGTAATTTCAGATCCAGTACCAAACCTGTAACCATAAGAAATGGCCTTTGTAGCTGAAGCGCTACACTGAATTGTTCCAGAACCGTCACCATTTGGGTTATTTGCATCTGCTCCTACAATACTTATGGTTAAAGACAAATTACTAGGTATAATTTCTACTGGTTCTACCGGAGGGTCAATAGGTTTTGTGCCTCCGCCTCCAGAGCAAGAAGTCATAAAAAATAATAAAACTCCTGTAGAAATAGTTGCCTTTTTAAATTGAATATAATTAAGCATAAGATGTAAATTATTAAAATATATATTGAAAAAGGAAGGGCGCTACAAATAAACACCCTTCCTTTAAACAAAAATCACTCTATTCTGCTACTAAAATTACGAACCAACCAAGGCCACCAGCCCCAACAGTTCTTAAACTCATCTCGTTTTCAGATCTTGATAAGATTGTATAGCTATGTGAAGCGCCTACATAAAATCCTAGATAACCAATTCCTGAAAGTTGTAATGTTTCCTGACCTCCTGGTGCAGATAACGACCAATTTTCTGAATAATCGGGCAATGGATAATTTTCAAACTCAGCATCTCCATTTGCGGTAAGACCTTGGTCTCCTATCAAATCTTGAGTCATAGGATCGGCTTTCCCGTAAGCTGTAAGGTTAGTTACATGCGTAAATGTGCCATCTAAATTAAAGGTAAATCTATCATCATAAGCACCTTTACCAGCTTTATCGTTAGGGACTGCTCCCCACCAAATTGGCGAATCTGCATCTGCTGGACCCACACCAAAATGGCCAGAACCTTCGGCTTTTATCCGCCAAGTTCTTGAGCTATCAGCGGTAAGCATGGTTAATAAGTCTGCTGGAGCTGCATACAGTGCCAAGACTTCAACTTCTATAGTTGCACTAGAACTAATGCCTCCTGTACCTATAGCCAAAACGGTTACAGCATAAGTATGTGTTCCTGTTGTTCCAAAATTATAAGTTTTGGTTCCAGCAGGTGCCATTGACTCTTCGCCATTCTGAATAAATTTATAAGTAATTACATTGCTAGATGTTGCGGTAAAATTTACCGTGCCGCTTCCATCCCCAAAAGGATTATCGGCATCTGCACCTACAATTTCTGCTATTATTTGCACATTAGAAGGTGCAATAATATCTCCGAAGCTATAATTAGCGTCATTACTACAACTACTGAATAACAGTATTGCTGCAAGGAAAAATCCTATTGTGTATTTAAAGTTTTTCATGAATTTTTATTTTTTAATTACTACTAAAAGTGATATTGTCAAAGTAAACTACGTTATCAGAAGTTCTTCCTCCTAAATCAAAATCAGGGAAAATAATTATTTGATCAATAATTCCTGTAACTCCTTTACCAATACTACCTGATAAATCAAAGGTTAATTCTTCCCATTCGTTTATTTTAGTATTAGCAACCTTTACTTCAGGTTGTGCTTCAGCACCTACTCCAGCAGGAGCAAATTCTGCAAATTTAAGAGCAACATCACTGATTACTGATTTATAAACCCAAATTCTAACAATTTTATTTGAAGCATCAAAACTAAATGACCCAATACCTTCACCGTGTGTAGATTCACATCCAACCCATGGCTGACCGCCTGTTAAAGCTGTAATTTTAGCAACGGTAGCAGACGTGTTTCCAGTTGTATTTGGATTTGCAACAATTTCTACTGCAGGATTTGAAACATTTTCAAAAACAGTCCAAGTCCAATCAGCACCATTACCACCTGCTTCAAAATCAATTGGGTTAAAAGGAGCTGTTCCAGTACCTGTCCCACCGCCCGAGTTTCCGCCACCGCCGGTATTGGTACCATCTCTAACTAATTTGAAACTCCAGAATACTCCAGTACCAGCTTCTATTACCAGATTCATGGTATTATCATTATCAGATAATACTATATCATATGTTATAGATGCAGGAACAGCAACATTTGGTAATTCTCCAGCATTGTTTGCTTTAGGTATTCCCAAATAGGCGCCAGCCCCATTAAGTGTAATTTTTCCTGCAGTTCCATCATAAGTATAAGTTGCAACAGCAGTTCCATCATACGGAGCTACTGGTGTTCCACAAGCATCTGCCGTTCCTTGCCATCCCTCAAGCCAAGTATCAGTACCAAGAACATTACTAAATGATCCATTAGAGAAAACATACGTGTCATCAAAAAAGCAAGCTCTATCAATTACAGCTTGTGCGTCGCTTGTCCACCAATTACCAGCGCCATAGCTATCTCCTACTTTTAATACTCCTGCTTCTGGTGACATTTTCCATGTACCTTCTACTGGCGGTGTCATTTCAGCATCTCTTATAAGTTTGAAACTCCAGAATACGCCAGTACCAGTTTCAATAACCAAATTCATGGTGTTATCATTATCAGATAATACTATATTATATGTGATTGATGTTGGCACGGCAACATTTGGTAATTCTCCTGCATTGTTTGCTTTTGGAATTCCTAAATAAGCACCTGTGCCATTAATAGTAACAGTACCTGCATTTGCATCATAAGTATAATTACCAGCCGTACCATTATGAGGTGCTACAGGTACACCGCATGCATCTGCAGTTCCTTGCCAACCCTCGAGCCAAGTATCAGTACCAAGAACATTACTAAATGAACCATCTGAATTAAAAACATACGTGTCATCGAAAAAGCACGCTCTGTCTATTACAGCTTGAGCATCACTTGTCCACCAATCACCATTCCCTGCGGATGGCCCTACTTTTAAAGCGCCCGCTTCTGGTGCCATTTTCCAAGTACCGTCTAATACAGATGATGTTACTGTAGGTGCTTTATAGAAATATAGATTATCTATAAATACCGTTCCACCTGCCCAAGGAGCTCCTGTAAACTTAAATTGTTTTAGGTTATCCATTGGTAATCCTTGATCTGTAAAATCTGATAAAGGAATGTCAAAACTATTCCACTGATTGGCAACAAGTACTTTTGTTACAAATCTCTCATCATCTGGCACAACACCATTTGGAAGAGGATAAATATCTATTGACATGTCGTCAGCAGTCCAAACATCAATATGAAGGAATTCCATAGAAGAAGCATTAATAGCTGAACCAATATCAATTCCTTGGTAACTTAAATTAATATAATTAAGCATTAAATTACCATTTAAATCAAATTCGGCATAACTACTTCCCTGACCTGATTGACCCCAATCTGGATTATAATTTGAATCTGCTACATTTGTATAAGCATCGCTATAAATAGAAATTACATCAACTTCTTGTCTAGAAGCTGGTGTTGCTACAGGTGCTAGCGGTTGCAAAATTGCAGTAACCACAAACTCTTGAGTAAACTCTGTAGTTTCAATAGCGGCGCCTTTTGCAACAACTCTAATAGTGTAGGTTCCTGCCGCTTGATAAATAAAAGAGGCTGTTTCGCCAATATTAGCTGTTACTGGCGTTTCGTCTGTTGTTTCACCAAAATAGACATCAAAAGAAGATGCAAAGTCAGCTGTTGCAGACACATTTACTTGTTTTGAAACAGCTAAATCGTTTGCAATGGTAACTTCTAAATTTTCTGGTGATTTGAATGACACCACTAAAGGTTGTGTAACTTCGGCTTTTAAGCCTGTTATACCATTTCCTATAATCTTTACATCATAATTACCTTCGTTATAGGTATGTGAGATGGCTTCGCCTTGTTTTATATTTACAGGCGTTGTTGTGGTATCGCCAAAATAAATATCGTAAGTAATAACACCATCGCCATTTGGTGTAATTGTTACAAAGCCCGTATTGTCTTGTGCAACGTTATATAGTGCCGATATATTTGCTGGTGCTTGAACTGTTTTGATAAAATCAATATCTCCAAAATTATCTTTGGTACAACTCCAAACAACGCTTATTAGTAAAATGGCACTTAAAAAATATTTTAATGCTTTCATATGTATAGTTTTTAATTTTTAGTATCCAGTGTTTTGCGTTAAACCTGAAATATCAACCTCCTGTTGAGGTATTGGGAAAACTTCGTTTTTCCCTGCCACAAAACCACTTATTTTACTAGCGGCTTGTCCGGTTCTTACTAGATCGAAAAAACGGTGTCCTTCCATAGACAATTCAAAATTTCTTTCATCCCAAATGGCTTCATTTGTTGCAGTTACTCTATGTAAATCATCGCCGAATGCTCTATCGCGAACTTGATCTAAATAGTTTTGTGCTTTTGCAACATTTGGTGACGCAGACCTAAGATTAGCTTCGGCTGCCATTAATAACACATCTGCATAACGCATAACTCTGTAATTTGTTAAATAATTTAACTCGGTTTGTGCACCACTTTCGCCTGCTCTTGGAATGTATTTATTGTTGAAATAGCCTGTGTCTTTATAACCTGGGGCATAAGAAGCACCTGTTGCAGTTGCAAAAGTCTCAAAATTGAGAATAGAGGCATCTCTACGTGAGTCTCCTGTTTCAAAAGAATTATATAAGTCTGCTGAAGGTATATTAAAACTCCAACCAGAAGCGTATGTAGGGCCATCAAAAGCTCTTGGCCCATTGTGGATTACGCCAAAATTACCTTCTGTTCCTTGAGGTGTAAATCCCCAATCCCACCATTCTGATGTGTTGGTATATTGCACTTCGAATACTGATTCTGATCCGTTTTCGCCTGCTTTTAAAAATTGATCTTCATAGTTATTTACAAGACTGTAAACACCAATCACATTTTCGAGCATGTCAGCAGATTCAGTAAATTTATCTTGAAATAAATATACTTTTCCTAATAATGCTTGGGCTGCAAATTTAGTAGCGCGTCCTTTTTGAGATTGAGATCCCGGTAAAGTGGCAATAGCATTTTGTAAATCGAGTTCAATTTGTGCATAAACCTCGCTTTTTGGAGATCTTTGTAAAGTTCCCGAATCAGCTGCTGTAAGTCTAGTTTCTGTAAATAAAGGTACATCTCCAAAGAATTTAACCAATTCAAAATAATAATAAGCTCTTAAAAAGTAAACTTCACCATACAATGCGGCTTTAGAATCGAATTCTAATTTGCTTTTATTTTGCTCTAAATAATTAGCCCGATTAATCCCTTCGTATAAAAACTTATAAATAGAAGTTAGATTATCGTTATTTGGATTGTGAGTCATCTCATCAATTTGCTGTACGCCGATAACATCGGTTGCACTTTCTCCGCCACTAAAAGAATTGTCAGAAGCGATATCGCCAATAAGCACATCCATATATAGCCATTGTATAGGATCGTAAGTCCCAACTACAGCCGCTTCATAATCGCCAGGTGCTTGAAAATAAACATCGGCAGTGATTTCATAATTTTCGATAGCTTCGTAATTAACATAGTCTGTACAGGCTGATGTTAAGAAAAGTAACATGCTTACTAAAGTTATATGTTTAAAAAATTTCATAGTATATATTTTAAAATTTAACATTTATACCCATTGACCAAATTCTTGGTTGTGGATAGGACCCTCTATCAATACCTGTGTCTAGGACTCCTGAAGATATTTCGGGATCGTACCCAGAATACTTAGTGAAAGTAAAAGCGTTTTTTACTTGTGCATAAAACCTGACTTGAGTCAGCCCAGTTTTTTTGTAGAAGGATTCAGGAAGTGAATACCCTAACTGAATATTTTTTATTTTCAGAAAGCTGCCATCTTCAACATATCTATCTGATGCGCGTCTGTTATTGTTACTGTCAATAAAAGTAACTCTTGGTTCTGTATTGCTTGTGCCTTCACCGTGCCATCTGCCTAAAGTAGAAGCAAAGCGGTTTGTGTAATTTAAATTTCTTTCGTAAGCTCTAAAGATATCTCCACCAATTGAAGCATATGTAAATACGTTAAAATCGAAATTTTTATAATCTAAAGATAAATTCCATCCTACAGTAAATTTTGGGAACGGATCTCCAATTTGTGTTCTATCTTCTGCATCAACTTTACCATCACCATTAATATCTACAAATCTAATATCGCCAGGTTGTGCGCCATCTTGTGTGGCATGTGCATTAACTTCGCCTTGATTTTGGAAGATACCATTGGTTTTATATCCATAAAAATAACCTGGAGAAAAACCTTCTTCAAAGCGGGTTAAAGTAGTCCAAGGAATGCCATATCCGCCACCCCAAATAAATTTATCGCCGTTATTAATTTGTTCTACTTTATTTGTTGAAGTTGTAAAACTAACATTTGTATTAATATTAAAATCTTCTCCATAAGTATCATGATATCCTAATGAAAGATCAATACCATAACTCTTTGTTTTACCAATATTTGATGCTGGATAAACAGGCGTTCCTAAATATAAAGACAAAGTAGGATTAAATAATAAATCGTCTACAGTTTTTTGGAAGTAATCTGCTGTAAGCGAAATTTTACTATCTAGTAATTTAAGATCGAAACCTACATTGTATTGAATTTGATTTTCCCAAGTAACATTATCATTTGGAATAGACTGTAAGGCAGATCCGCTTATAATAGTGCCATCAAATGTATATTTTGGAAAAGTTGTAATTCTTGAAAACTGAGGGCTAATATTATCATTCCCTACAGAACCATAACTACCTCTTATTTTTAAGAAATTAATGGTTTTTGAATCAAAAAAGTCTTCTTCGGTAACTACCCATCCAATAGATGCTGATGGGAAAAAGGCAAATTTATTATTTTTTCCAAAACTTGTAGAACCATCTACACGACCTGTAAAAGAAAATAAGTACTTCCCTTTATAATCGTAATTAATTCTTGTAAAATAAGAAAGGTTTCTATTTTCATATTGCCAAGAACCTGATGTTTGAGATGCGGCATCTCCGGTTGCTGAACTAACATCGGCATATTCCCATGAATTGAAAGGAATGTCTTGGCCGTTTGCCGTAACATTTTCTCCTTGATTTTTACCTATAGATAAACCTAAAACTGTTTGAAATGTATGGTCCTCACTAATTTTAAAATCATAATTTCCATAAAGTTCATAAGTATAGCTAAAATAGTTGGTTTTAGATTCTGACACTCTGTTATGTGTTGATGTTGTTACACCTACGCCATCTGTAGTTACAATTGGTGACAAATCTGCGTGTGCATTTGTACTATTATGTCCCACACCGTAAAAAACTAAAGGAGAGAAATTTTTTGAATAAACATCTGTATAAGTATAACCAAAACGAGAGGTTATTTTAAAATCCTTCAATATATCATATTGCAATTCTAACTTACCAGAAAGTTTGTTTGTATTCCCTTTATTATAAGTATCGTTAATTTGTGCTAACGGATTTTTTATTTCTTGTGTAATGGTGTTGCTAACGCCAAAATTACCCTCGGCATCATAAGGTGATACGGTAGGATCAAAATTTAAGGCATTTGAAAGAACACTGCCAATATTATTTTCTGATAAACCGCTATTCTTAATATTTGCATAGCTTGTGTTAAGAATAAATGTCATTTTATCAGTAAGGCTGGTATTGAAATTACCAGTAAAATTAGTGCGATCGAAAAATGATTTATTGCCACCGCCAACAACGCCTTCTTGTCCTAAAAATCCTGTAGATAAAAAATATGAAGTGTTTTCGCTACCACCAGATGCAGTGAAATTATGTGAAATAATATCAGCATTACTTATAACCTCTTTTTGCCAATTGGTTCCAAAACCTTGATCTATATTTGGAAAGACCAATCCAGCGCCAGTAGCAGCACTAGCTTCGTTTAAAATAGATACATACTGACTTGCATTTAAAACATCAATTGTTTTGGTAACTTCTTGAGTGCCGTAATAAGAGTCAAAACTAAATGTGGTTTTCGTATTCCTTTTACCAGATTTTGTTTTTACTACAATAACACCATTACCTCCTTTTACACCATATATAGCAGAAAGAGCAGCGTCTTTTAAAACATTTATAGATTCAATATCGCTGGGATTTAATGAGTTTAAATCGTCTAATGTTTGTGAAACACCATCAATCACAACCAAAGGATCAGTTCCTGTATAAGAAGGTATGCCTCTTATTAATACAACTGGTTTAGATCCTGGAGATCCGCTAGAAATAACGTTAACACCTGCAGCTTGCCCCTGAAGTGCTTCTTCTGCCCTTACAGGTTTAAGAAGTTCGATGCTTTTTTTACTCACACTTGATACTGATCCTGAAATTTTACTCACTTTTTGAGTTCCATAACCAATAATTACAACTTCTTCAAGACTTTGCATGTCTTCGTTAAGCGTTACATTTAAGAAGATGTTATCATTGAGAACAATTTCTTTAGTTGTAAATCCAAGATAAGAAAATACAAGTATTTCTCCTTTTTGAACATTGGCGATAGTAAAATTGCCATCAAAGTCTGTAGATACACCTTTAGTTGAATTTTTAACAACTATGGAAACTCCTGGTAAAGGAGCGCCATCTGTACCTACTACAATTCCTTTTATTTCATAGTTTTGAGAATATCCGAAAATACCTACAAAACACAGAAAAAATGATAATAGAAATGATTTCATATATATGAATAATTAAGTTTTGATAAAGGTATGTTGCAAATCAAGTAATTACCAAAAAAAGCACCTCAACAAAAAACATACATCAGTAAGGTAGTAAATATTGTTAATAAAAAATATTTACGAAAACGTTTGAGTAGTGGGGTTTCTTGTGTCTTTTACAATAAAAATAAATCAATAAAAAATGTAAAAATAAATTAAAATATAAAAAAGAAAAAGGTTAATGTTGTGTCTATGTTGTGGTAAAAAATATTTTGTAGGGGTAATTACACTTCCAAAATATAGCTAACAAGACTCTTTTGGTGAGATAAGTTCATTTTTTTACGCAAACGGTATCGTTTTATCTCTACACTTCTTACAGAAATGTTAAGTAAAGGCGCTATTTCTTTTGATGATAAATTCAACCTTAAATAAGCACAAAAACGTAAATCGTTTGGCGTTAAATCTGGATGCAATTCTTGAACTTTATTTAAGAAGTTTTTATCGGCATTATTAAAGGCTTCTTGAAAGAATTCCCAATCATTATTATTGTTTAAATTTTTATCAATTATTTTAATAACCGATTGAGCTTCTGGTTTTGATTCGATATGTAACAATTCCTTTTTTAAGCTATTCAACAACTCATTCTTTTTAATTAGACTCATTGTAGAAACTGCCAACTCTCTGTTTTTACCTTCAATATCTTGCCTTAACTTACTGTTTCTTAAGAACATTATTTCTTTATCACTTTCTAATTGCGTGTGTTCTAAGTGTTTTCTATTTCCTTCTACTAACTTTTCTCTTTGATTGGCATAATATTTCTTATAAGTTCGGTGTACTAAAGTTAGTATCAAAATAAATATTAAACAATATAAAATAACGGCGGTGGTTGATAAAAACCACGGTTTATTAATAATGAATGAATATGTTGCTTCATTTTTAGTTAATGTATTGCCAACCTTTGCCCTTACAAGAAATTTATAATCTGTAGGCGGAAGATTTTCAAAAAACACAGTCGTATTTTTACTCCAGTCACTCCATCTGCTATAATTTAAACCCTCAAGTTTATATTGATATTGTATAACAGTAAATTTATCGTATTCAGGGACACTATAGTTGAATTTAAAACTGTTTTGTTGATAATTAAACTCTTGTGAGTCAATAGCATTTAATTTTAAATCTAATTTATTTTTATCATTATTGATAAGTTTTGCGCCATTGATAAATATGCTATGATCATGTTCTTTTAATTTAGAAATATCTAAATTAATATAACCATTAGCAATACCTATTAAATAAGTGCTTTTTGATAGACTCATAATGCTCTCATAACCAGTCATTGTTTTTCGTAACGATGCTGGTATGGGTATTTGAACAACATTGGGTTTGTTATCTATTTGATTTGATGTTATATAATTGATGTTGTTCTTAGAAAAAGCCCATAGTTTTTGATTGTCGTCTAAAACCAACTTACCAGATAAGTATTCATCGGCAGTAAGCAATTGGCTGTACAAAGAATCTTTACTAAAAGAAGTGTCTTTTAAACTATATTTAAATAATCCATCTTTATAAGCATAAAATAATTGGCCTTTATATTTTACCAGACTAGAATTTTTACCTTTTGGTAAAAACTGACTTTTAGAAACCTTTAAGAAAGAACGATAGTCATCTGACAGTGTCAATTTAAAAACGCCTTTATATTCATGATTAACCCAAAGCTCGTTGGGAGAAATGAACTCAAAAAACCGAGCCGAGTTTTCAAATCCTTTGATCTTATTTCTTTGTACCCACGTATTGTTAACTTTTTGAAGCATATTCAAACCTGTATAGTTTCCCTGAATAATTAAATCTTCATTATCCTTTATAGGCTTTATTTGCCATGCCCCTTGCCAATCCGAAATTAATTGTACTTTCCCTTTATCAACTATAAAAGTGCCTAAATTATGACCACAAAACAGTTTATTGTCAATAACCTCAAGACACCAAACTTGCCCATTTGTATTTTCAATAAAATTAAATTTTTCGGATTTACTGTCAATTTCTCTATAAAATAAGCCCTGATTTGTGCCTAAATAAAGATTGTTTTTATAAATTTTAGACGCATAAACTGTACCTAGAAGTCCTTCTTTGTCTTTAAATATCCGTAAAGGGGATTTTAAATTAATACAGTTAATGCCGTTATCTAAACCTGCCCATATATTACCATCATCATCTTCTAACAGAGATAGAATGGTATTGTTGGTTAGCCCGTTTTTAAGATTTATATGTGATAGCATTTTGCCATTAGAGCTTATATGAATCAAACCATGAGAAATAGTGCCAATTAAAAAACTTTTATCTTTTAACTGAATGCCGCTATACACACTCAAATTAGAAAATAATGGCGAACATTCTTTCCAATTATTAAAACCTTTACCGTTAAGTATATAAAAACCATTGTTCTCTGTAAGAAACATTAAACCCTTATCAGAATCAATAATATCTATAATCAAATCGCTTTTAAAATCTTTAGCGTTTATAATCAATTTTGGACTTCCTTCTTGAAGTTTAAAAACACCTTTATTTGTTTCTTGGTAATAAATCTCGTTTTTAACCTTAAAAATCTTAGTTATTGGGTTTTCTCCTGTGATGACTTTAAATTGATTGCTGTTTTTATTAAACATATAAATTCTACCCAAAGTCTGAAAAAGAATCCATTCGTCAAAAGAAATAATATTCCATATTTGCTCATCTTCAACCATTTTTTGATTGACTAATGGCACTAAAGAAGTATAAATTAAATGTCCAAATTTATTTTTTAACCAATAACCAAACCCCATATAACAGCCTGTATAAATTCTATCATCAACCACTTTTACAGATCGCATAATAGTATTATTTGGCGAATTATAAAGCCGCCAATCGGCCCCATTATATTCTAATAATCCAGCATTATTCGCCACATAAATATACCTGTTTGAAGCTTGAGAAATCATCCAATTTTGATTTTCTCCGCCATAAACTTCTGGTGTAAATATTTGGATAGGCGGTCTCTCTTGAGCGTTTAAATTAATGAAAAGCATCCCACAAAAAATAATATGAAGTAAGCGAGATGTAAATTTCATTTCAAAAATTTAAATTAGATATAAGTATCGTAAAAATATAGATTTTTTAATTAACTATATTACTTATCTCAAAAACGACTTGAAATCGATTGTAAGCTTCAGATTGATGGCTCATTTATTCTTCTAAAAAAATGGTTTTATAATTCGTTTCGATATCCTTAATTTCTTTCTCTTTTAACGCCGAAAATTCCTTTTTTAAAGCTCTTTTTGATAATACACCATTATTTTGATCTAAAAAGCGAACTAATATAGCAACCATCTTATCCGGCATTTCAAAATTGTTATCTATATATTTTTTAAAATCATCATAGTTTTGCAAATAGGTTACTTCTTCCGGAATAACACGTTCTAAAGTATCTTCCACACAGTCATATAAAAACTCTGCTTGTTTAGTTGCGTCAAAATAACGGTAAAGATCTATAGTATCGTTTGTAACTTCTACATTATGATCTTCGGTTTCTTTCCATTGAATATGGTCCAATAAGGGATGTGAATAAGTTTCTAAAACACTTTTATAATCATCAATGTGGTCTAGTATGGATGACGATACGGGAAAGATAACGCCTTGTTGTGTAAATTCTTTTTTTGCCAAAATATGATGAATAATATAACGATGTAAACGGCCATTTCCATCAACAAATGGATGAATAAACACAAAACCAAATGCTATGGTAGCTGCTGCTAGTACAGCATCGTAGGTTTGATCTTGCAATGATTCATTGGTGGCAATTAATCCTTTTAATAATTGTTCAACATTATCTTCTTTGGCAGAAATATGGTCCGGAATTGGTTCGCCTGTGGTACGGTCATGTTCGCCAACAAATCCTCCTTTTTTTCTTAGACCCATATCTATAAACCTACTGTTTTCTATTACTATTTGCTGTAATCGAATTAATTCTTCAATGCTTAATACTTTTTGACCTGCTTGACCAATGGCCTTTCCCCAACGCATCGCTCTATTATTTTCGGGATTTTCGCCTTCTATGGTAAATGAAGCTTTAGAATCTTTTAACAACAAAAAAGAAGATGCTCTTTGTAAGACATCTTTATGGATACTGTTTAGGAATGTGTTTTTCTTTCCTGAGATATTTGCATTTATATGTGTTTCTAATTTTTCGGTTTTAAATATTAACGGACAATAATCTCTGGTTCCAGGAAGATTGTTTACAATGCGATGTCTCGAAGATCGTACACCTTTTATTGTGTATTGTAGTTTTTCGTCCAGTAATGGTACATAATTACCACTTTCTAAATCTTGAATATTTAATTTAGTTTGTAAAAGCCATTCATATAAAAACCAAATTCTACGACTATATTGACCTAATGTTTCTAATGTAATAATACTTTCTATCTCTGATTTTGGTGTAATTTCAAATAGTTTTTTGAGCACCAACAAATTGACACCTTCATATTTTAATGCGAATATTAATTGTTTATAAAGGGAGTCTTCTGGTTGATGTCTAGAAGTTAAGACCCTCCAATTTTCTGTGGTGTATTTTCGTTTTTTAAAACTAATAAGTGCTAATTTATTTGGTATTGGAACAGCCAATTTATAGGCTTCAATTATAGCACCATAACCCACCAAATTACCTTCCTCTGGCGCTTTTATGCCGTGAAAAACAGTTATTTTGAGTGAAAAATGATTATAATTCATTGGTTTTGGTGAAAAATGATTATTAAAACATTGGTGAAAATCACTTATGATTGGTGAAAAATATTTATATTTTATGCTAATTGGTGAAAAACACTTATCAAATATAATATAAAAATAGGTTTTATTTGCTTTTTTTACGGAAAAACAGATTTTTGATATTGGTTTTTTAGGTTTTATTTTGGTTTTACAGGTGTTAATTATCTAAGTAATGGAAAAATAGGTTTAAAAACGTGCGCAAAACAAAAATTAATATGAAAACCCTGCGCAATAGTCTTTCACATTTTAAACAAACATTTGCTGCAACAGCCCTTTTTTAAAGGTTTGATCTATGTTATATTATTCCATTTTTTACAGTTAGAATAAAACTCATCCAATTCTGTTTTTCGCCACCATAAACTTCGGGTGTAAATATTTGGATAGCCGGGCTCTCTTGAGCATATAAATTAGAGAAAAGAATCCCACAAAAAATAATATGAAGTGAGTGAGATGTAAATTTCATTTCAAAAAAGTTAAAATCTTTAGATAAAGGAATAAGTATTGTAAAAATAAAGATTTTTTAATTAACTATATTACTTATTTTAAAAACGACTTGAAATTGATGTATCTAAAATAAAAAAAATCCCAACTACAAAAGTAATGGGGATTCTTTTTGTGCGGGCGGAGAGACTCGAACTCTCACACCTCGCGGCACCAGATCCTAAGTCTGGCGTGTCTACCAATTCCACCACGCCCGCATTTTACCTATTAGCGTGTCTATCTCCCGATACTTCGGGACCACCACGCCCGCTTTTGCTTTCTGCGTGTTACCTCCCGACACATCGGGGGCACCACGCCCGCATTGTTTTGATTGCTTAGGACTATTTAATCAAACAAGGGTGCAAATATAAACAATAATATAAAATGCAAAGCAGTTAGGGTATAAATTTATTATCTTTGATTTCCAAAAAAAAAACACCTTACATGACCGATATAAAATCTTACGTTAATCAAAATAAAGAACGCTTTTTAAATGAGCTTTTTTCGCTCCTTAAAATACCCTCAATAAGTGCCGATAAAGCTTATAAAACCGACATCCTTAAAACAGCCGATTTTGTAAAAGAATCATTACTTAAAGCTGGTTGTAGTCTTGCCGAAGTATGTGAAACTCCTGGAAATCCCATCGTTTATGGCGAAAAAATAATAGATGTCAATTTACCAACTATTTTGGTTTATGGTCATTACGATGTACAGCCTGCAGATCCTATTAATTTATGGGATTCTCCACCTTTTGAGCCAGTAATAAAACCAACCGATATCCACCCCGATGGGGCGATTTTTGCACGTGGCGCTTGCGATGATAAAGGGCAAATGTACATGCACGTAAAAGCTTTAGAATACATGACGGCTACCAACAATTTAACCTGTAACGTTAAATTTATGATTGAAGGCGAAGAAGAAGTGGGTTCACCAAGTTTAGAGTGGTATGTAAAACGCAATCAAGAAAAATTGGCCAATGATGTGATTTTGATTTCGGATACGGGTATGATTTCTAATCAGCAACCCTCTATCACAACAGGCTTACGCGGATTGAGTTATCTTGAAGTTGAAGTTACGGGGCCAAATCGCGATTTACACTCAGGTTTATACGGTGGCGCTGTGGCAAATCCTATCAATATTTTGATTAAAATGATTGCATCGTTACACGATGAAAATAATCACATTACCATTCCCGGATTTTATGATAATATAAAAATCTTTACAGATGCCGAACGTACAGAAATGGAAAAAGCACCCTTTTCATTAGACGCTTATAAAAAAGCCCTCGCTATTGATGATGTTGATGGCGAAGTGGGTTATTCAACAAACGAACGCAGTTCTATTAGACCAACCTTAGATGTTAATGGTATTTGGGGCGGCTATACGGGCGAAGGTGCTAAAACGGTTATCGCTTCAAAAGCTTATGCTAAAATTTCAATGCGTTTGGTGGTTGGTCAAGACAACCAAGTTATTTCTGAATTGTTCGAAAAACATTTTAAATCTATTGCCCCAAAATCCGTTACCATAAAAGTAACCAACCTTCATGGTGGTATGGCTTACGAAATGCCCACAGACAATATTGGGTACCAAGCAGCGGCAAAAGCTTTACAAGAGAGTTTTGGTGTGCCTTCAATACCACAATATTCTGGAGGCAGTATTCCCATTGTCGCGCTTTTTGAAAACGAATTAAAAAGCAAGTCCATTTTAATGGGATTTGGCTTAAACAGTGATGCCATTCAT
Source organism: Flavobacteriales bacterium (assembly GCA_013205245.1). GTDB lineage: Bacteria > Bacteroidota > Bacteroidia > Flavobacteriales > Flavobacteriaceae > CG1-02-35-72. Next base: position 61,819 of record JABMNH010000064.1, read on the forward strand.
TCGCCTAACGAACATTTTGGCGTGTTTAATTTCCTTAAAGGGATAGAAACCATTCCGCTATTTTATAAGTATTACGCCAAATTGTTTAAAGAAAGTTAAGTTTTAAAGGTTTATGAAAGGGCTACTGGTATTAGCTTCTAACATTTTTTTATCCAAGATTCCCGCCAATTCTATTATAAATGTTTGACAGAAAAATGGGTCTTTTTCTTCCCAATCTCATTCGTTTTGCCTTAGCAGATATCTTGTAATTATTATGACTCATAAACGCTGTAGCTATTAAGTTATCTGAAGGAAAAACAGCATTTTCTTTCGTTAATAGTCGCAATTTCATAAGCTCAATACCTGCCGAATCTGTCATTGCGATTATCAAACCATCTCCAAAGGAAGGTAAATAAAAACCTTCAACCAGATTGTCTTTTTTATAAACATAACCATTCTTTAGATGGCTTTCTATGTGAAAAAATCTGTCTTCTCCTGAGACTAATTTATCTAGATTAATTATTTGATCTTTTAGGTCTTCACTGAATAAAGAAATGTTTTTTGATTTAGTCCAATGGCTATTGCTTTTTATATCCTTAAAAAACAGATATTCTGTATCGGTTTCAAAACCTAACTTTTCATAAACTATAGCTCCCAAATCAGTTGCGATTAAGTAAATGCTGTCACATTTTTTATTTCTCGAATTATTTACCAATGTTTGTGTAAGCAATTTTCCAATCCCATTATTTCTGTAATCTTTATGGACAATTATATGGGCTAGCCAACTTATATCATTGTGAATAATTGTAGTGCCAACGCCAACAATCTTATTATCTACGATTACTTTAATTGGAAAACAAAATTCGGAATTGGTATAAAATTCAAAATTCAGTAAAATATCTGACCAATCTGTAGGCTGTAAGTCAATTATTGACTTAAGATCATTCTGTTTTAAATCTTGTATTGTCACTTTTTTAATATTTGATTTTTAATCTTGTTGGTAACGTTAAGAATAGTTTGGGGGTTGAAAATGTACTAAATTTTACTTATTTACAACAATTAAGCAATTTACTATATGCAGTATTTACTTTAGCTTAGAGCAAATTCTATTAATGGTTTAATATTTCCATTGTCAGCTTCTCTTAATGTTTCAATATATGTTATTCTTACTTCATCTGCTTTAACCATATTTGATTGATGCCAAGTAAATATTTCCTTTCCAAAAATAGACTCCATTATTATATCAGCCATCATTCTAGAATGTCTACCGTTTCCATTTGGGAAACAATGAATCTGAACTATTCTGTGTTTAAACCTAATGGCTATTTCTTCAGGAGAATAAGTTTTGTTTTCTATCCAATATTTGGTGTCATCAACAAGACTTTTTAATTCTATTCCAATTAGAGTCCATTTAACTCCAATATTTTTCTCAGTTTTCCTAAACTCACCTGCCCATTTCCAAACGTCGCCATACATTTTTTTGTGTAAATCTTTTATAAATTTCTCGGTCAATAGTTTATCTAATTTAAAATTTGCATGAATTGTCCATTCAACTGCTTTTTCAATGTTTAGTTGTTCAAATTCGTCTAATTCTTTTTGTAGGGTAATTGTTTTTATTTTTAAGCCCCTTTTTTTTTCTTCATTTAAAGGCGTTTGTCCTTCTTCATATTTTAAATTTAATCCCATAACGATTTTCTCATTTCTCTTTTAATTTCTGCAGCTAAGTCAATAATAGATTGGTTTATTTTTTCATCATTTATTCCTTGGTTCTCTAATTTCATGTTTTGATTGGTTCTTAATACAATTTTTTTGGCCATTGTTTGAACTTTTATATTAATTAAATTGTCGATAGTTCCATCCTTTGGGACAAATCCATAAACAAATTGCATGTCCAATGCCTTACCAACATCCTTTAGTTTGTTGATTGAAATTTGGCCTGCAGCCTCACGTTCTTCAATTTTTTGGATAGCTCCTTTTGTTAACCCTAGTTTGGCTCCTAATTGGCTCATCGTCATGTTAAGTGCCGTTCTAATATTATTTATCCATCCCTTCTGTGGAGACAAGACCGTTTCGGTGCCTTTAAATACAGCTAGTTTCTGGTCCAGTTGTTCTATTAGTAGTTTTTTTTTGTTCCTCATGACTTAAGATTTTATACATATATCTATATTAGATACTTCAAAAGTATACAAATATGTATAATAAAACAAAAAAAGAATACATATATGTATTTAAAAAATATAAATAGTATATTTATATGTATGTTTTACGATGTAAATGTTTATCAGTTTAAGTTTTATAAACTTGTATAAAAACAAATTCCCGCTCTTGAAAATAACAAGAGCGGGAATCTATAAAAAGTAAAATGTTTTTATTGTTCTAAAAACGGATATTTATAATCGGATGCTGGTACAAATGTTTCTTTAATGGTGCGGTTAGACACCCAACGCAATAAATTCCAAACAGAACCTGCTTTGTCGTTTGTGCCAGAACCTCTGGCACCGCCAAATGGTTGTTGGCCTACTACGGCACCTGTTGGTTTATCATTGATATAGAAATTACCTGCGGCATTTTCTAAAGCATTGGTTGCATAATCTAAAACATAGCGGTCTTGACTAAAAATAGCGCCTGTTAAAGCGTATTCTGAAGTGGCGTCAAGAATTTCTAAGGTTTCTTTCCAATCGGCATCTTCGTAAACAAAAATGGTTAAAACAGGACCGAATAATTCGGTGCACATTGTGGTATAATTTGGGTCGCTTGTTAAAATAACTGTTGGTTCTATAAAATAGCCTTTAGAATCGTCGTAGCCACCACCAATAATCACTTCGGCATTTTTATCAGCTTTAGCTTGGTCTATAAAACCTGATAATTTTTTAAAGGCACGGTCATCAATAACGGCGTTGGTAAAATTAGACGTATCGTCTGGCGCGCCAACTTTCATAGATTTTAAATCGGCTTCTAAATACTTGCGAATGTCTTGCCATTTGCTTTTTGGCAAATAAGCACGCGATGCAGCCGAGCATTTTTGCCCTTGGTATTCAAAAGCACCTCTTGATAAGGCAGTTGCTACTTGTTTGGCATCGGCAGTTTGATGCATCCACACAAAATCTTTACCACCAGTTTCGCCTACTATTCTTGGATAAGAAATGTATTTCGATACATTCTCGCCAATCAATTTCCAAAAACTTTGAAATACTGGGGTTGATCCTGTAAAGTGGATACCCGCAAAATATTTACTATTTAACATCACATCTGTAATAACATCAGATTGACCAGTAACCATATTTATAACGCCATCGGGTAAACCGGCAGCTTTAAATAATTCCATCAAAACTTGTGCAGAATACACTTGCGTTCTGGCAGGTTTCCAAACCACAACGTTGCCCATTAAAGCAGGTGCAGCAGATAAATTTCCGGCGATAGATGTAAAGTTAAAAGGTGTGATGGCATATACAAAACCCTCAAGTGCACGGTACTCCATACGGTTCCAAATACCAGGCGATGATTGTGGTTGATTGCTGTAAATTTCGGTCATAAATTCAACGTTGAATCTAAAGAAATCTATCAACTCACAAGCGGCATCAATCTCTGCTTGAAAAACATTTTTAGATTGCGCAATCATAGTGGCTGCATTCATTCTGGCCCTAAATGGCCCAGCCAATAAATCGGCTGCTTTTAAAAAGATAGCGGCACGGTCTTGCCATGGTGTTTTTGCCCATTTTTCGCGCGCTTCTAACGCCTTCTCAACAGCTTTTTCAACCAAAGCGCGATCGGCAGTATGATATTGTCCAACACAATGTTTATGATCGTGGGGGGGGTAAATTTTAACAGTATTGCCTGTTCTAATTTCTTCGCCACCAATATACAAAGGAATGTCTGCCTGTTCTTGGTACATTTTTGCGTAAGTCGCTAATAATTCGTTGCGTTCTGGGCTGTTAGGCGCGTAAGATTTTACGGGCTCATTAACAGCTACGGGTACTTTATAAAATCCTGAAGCCATTTGTTATGTTATTTAGGTTTATTCGACTATTTTTGGATGGCAAAGTTACGTTTTTTTTTATGGGTTTTTAAAGGAACGCACTGCTAAAATAATCATAAAACTAGGGTGTAACGAATCTAAAATTAAAACGAATAAAAACCATATGTGTACTGTAACTTATTTGCCTTTAGGTAATCATGATTTTATTTTAACCTCAAATCGCGATGTGCCTTATGCGCGCGAAAAAGCATCAGCCCCAAAAACGTATATTGAAGATAATGTGCCATTAACCTATCCAAAAGATGGCAAAGCTGGCGGCACTTGGATTGGCTTAAGCGATAAAAATAGGCTGATTTGTTTGCTTAATGGCGGGTTTGAATACCATACTTCAAGAACAAATTACCGCATGAGCCGCGGACTCATTCTTAAAAAACTTTTAAAAGCAGCTGATTTATTGGGATTTATTGAAGCCATCGATTTATCGGATATCGAACAATTTACTTTAGCCATTGTTGATTGGCAAAACGATTTAAATCTGTATGAATTTGTGTGGGATGGCCATCAAAAGCATTTAAAAAAATTGCCACAAGAACCACATATTTGGTCGTCTTCAACATTGTACGATGCGTCTGTAAAACAACTCCGCCAAGATTGGTTTAAAGCCTGGCAAAAACAGGCTTTTACAAGTAAAAATATCTTAGATTTTCATCACACGGCAGGTGTTGGCGATAGCCATATAGATGTTGTTATGGACCGTGGTTTGGGTGGTACAGTAAGCATTACATCCGTAAAGAAAAATAAAGAAATTATTCAAATTGATTATGAAGATATTTTGACTAAAAAGACAGCTATCCTAAATCTTTAATCTATTAAAAACGCTAAAAAAGAAACTATAATTAAACCAATTAAAGATAAGGTAAGATAAACCATGTTGAATATAGAAAACTTTACAAATGTTTTAAACCAACCTTGTTTGTAAAATTTGAGCAAAGCCAAATACAGATAAATTAAAAACATAAATATAAAAATTGGCATACTACTTTTGCTCTCAGATACTAAACTCACACCCAAAACGAGAATCATAAGCAAGAAAAACACAGATTGTGTGTTAAAAACAAACACCAAATGTTCCATATAATTTAAACGTCTTCTGATATAAAAGAGTTTTAAAAAGAGGGTGAAAATGGGCAAGAATACAAATAAGGCGATTGATAAATTGGAGACTATTTTTTTGTTTAAAGAGTTGCCTTTATCAGCTCTAATTATATAGATGTCTCTAATTTTTGTATAATAAAATCGGTTCCGAAAATTATGCGGATCTCCTAGACTGTCTAGGGCTGCCTCTACTGACAAGGTTTTATGGTTTTTGTAAAATTTATTGTATTTCGCTATTTTTTTAGCGAATGCCATGTTATTTTTCCCAAAAGAAATAGAATCGAAACTGAGATTGAAGTCATTATTTGAAACTTGGTTCTTTTTTATAATCGAATCTAAGTCGAAAGCCTGTATGTCTTTATTATTTGGATTTGCTATTTTTAAAGAATCTATTTTTTTATTGGCAGCATTGATTATTTTTTCTCCTGTTTCAGAAAAACCTGCTTGGTTTATATCTACTAAATTTAGACGCTTACCTGTACCTCTAAGTTCTTCGTATTTTGTAACAATTCCTAATAAAATAAAAAAGATAATAGAAATGGTTAAATAAAACCGAAACGGGTTGGCATATCTAAACCGTTTGCCGTCAATATAATCTCTAGAGACAAGACCTGGTTTTAAAAGCAACACTTTAATTGTGCGCCAAAGTCTAGAATCGTAAGAAATGAATTCAGAAAAAATAGCGTGTATAAAACTGCCAAAATTAAGCCCTCTTGTATCATTGCGTTGCCCACAGTTTGGGCAAAAATTTTCTTCGCCCGCTAAGGGTAAATCACAATTTAGACAAACCTGACCTCTTTTTATTTTTGGTAAAAAACGGATGGGTTTCATAGCAATAATTTCTTTAGTTTAATATTTGAGGCAGTGTTAATTGGAATTGTGGAATCAAAACCCGAAAACGTTTTGTGGTGGTAAAATTAATCATGTTAAAAAAACCATGCATTGATCCTATAGGCGAAATTAAATGGCAACTTGACGTGTAGGTATAGGTTTTTTTAGGTGATAAAATTGGTTTTTCGCCTATAACGCCTTCTCCTTCTACAATTTCTTCTTTCTTTAAAGAATCAAAAATATGCCAATGACGGCTTAAAAGTTGAACAGCATCTTTACTTTGATTTTCAATAGTGACACTATAACTAAAAATATAATATTTCCTAAATCCATGAATACGAATACCTTCGTGTTTGGTTTTTACAGAAATTTTTATACCGTTTGTTATTTGTTGTACCATCAAAAAAACAAGCTTAAAGTTATGATGCAAATATATAAAATGTTTGGTTAGATACGTGTAGAAAATTATTCTAGAGATATATACGATTTCCCATTGCGTATGTCTTCGGCAAATTGGGCTATGGTATTGTTTGCTAATTTTACAAAAAGATCATTTTTAAAAGGTTCGACAATTGTGTGAACAGAACAAGGTTTTTCGTTTGAGCAGGTATGCAAACCTAAAAAACATTGGTTAAATTTTTCTAAGCCATCAATACAGGTTACAATATCTAAAACAGAGTTTTTTAAATTGTCTTCTGTAAGGCAAAATCCGCCATGTGGGCCTTTATTCGAAGAAATAATACTTTTTCTAGTTAGATCTTGTAGTATCTTTGCCAAAAAGGGTTGTGGCATGTTCAATTTTTCGGCAACAAACTTAGAACCTAATTTATGTGTCTCATCAGCCTGCATGGCTAGATATATCACAGCTCTAATAGCATATTTACAAGAATTTGACAGCATAAATTTAATGTTTTAATAAGGCAAAGATAAAAATTTAATTAAATAAAGACCTTTTTATCTCATATAATAAAATTTTCATATATTTGTATCCTAAATTAATTAAACCCGTATTATGAAAATTAGTAACCTTATTTCAATTATTGCTTTAGCTTTTAGTGTCGTTATGTTATCTTGCTCAGACAAACAAAACGATTCGGCTAAAAAAGATGTGGCTAAACCCGCAACAGAACATCACGGACAAGCTTCTGTACAAGATGGCGTATCTGCTGCCAATGTACTTCAAGTTGCCATGTCTCTAGACGATTTTAAAACATTAGTAGTTGCTGTACAAGCTGCTGGTGTAGAAGACGCATTGGTTAATGCTGGCCCTTTAACTGTTTTTGCGCCTGTTAATAGCGCTTTCGATAAATTACCTGAAGGTACTGTAGAAACATTACTAAAACCAGAAAATAAAGCTAAATTAGCTTATATTTTAGTCAACCATGTAGCGCCTAGTAATTACCCAATTAAACAATTAAACAAGGAAGCTGAAAAAGGTAGAAAATTGTACATGGCTTCAGGTAAGTACTTAGTTGTAGAAAATAAAGAAGATGGTGTTTATGTAGGCGGTACAAAAATATTAAAATCGGTTAAAGTAAGTAATGGTTGGATACATGTAATAGGAGATATTCTTGTACCATCAGAAGATTAATAAAAACAATTAAATAAATAAAAATGAAATTAAAAACACTCAGTCTCATCTTATTATCGGCTCTGTTTATAATTAGCTGTGGCGGTGACAAAAAAGATAAGACGCCTGTTAGCAAAACAGAAGTGAAAGTCGAAACACCTTCTGACCCTATGCAAGACAAAGGTATAGGTCCTGTTAAAAGTATTACTTTAGGCGATTTAGATCAAGCTTTAGCAGATCAGGGTAAAGAAATATTTACTTTAAAATGTTCTGCTTGTCATAAAATTAGCAAACGTGTTGTTGGGCCAGCTTTAAAAGGCGTAACAACAAGACGTTCTCCAGAATGGATTATGAATATGATTCTTAATCCCGAAGGTATGGTTGCAGAAAACCCAATTGCAAAAAAATTATTAGCCGAGTATTTAGCACCGATGGCAAATCAAAATTTGACCCATGACGAAGCAAGGGCTATTTTAGAATATTTTAGAACAAAAGAATAACAACCTAATTTATAAATTATGAAATCAATATTTAAAAGTGCTTTATTGGCCATTGTAGCTGTTTCGTTTTTAACGTCATGCAACAATAGCAGTAAAAAATCTGGAGCATTAACAAGCAATGCTGCAGAGCGTGTATATGTTGCTCCTGGAGAACATGATGAATTTTATGCCTTTGTTTCTGGTGGCTTTAGCGGACAATTATCCGTTTATGGATTACCTTCTGGACGTTTATTCAAAGTGATTCCTGTTTTTTCTGTAGATGCAGAAAAAGCTTATGGATTTAATGAAGAAACAAAACCAATGTTAAATACCTCTTTTGGATTTGTTCCTTGGGATGATTCACATCATCCAGACATCTCTCAAACTGCTGGAGAATTAGATGGTAGATGGGTATTTATTAATGGAAACAATACACCACGTATTGCAAAAATTGATTTAACAACTTTTGAAACTACAGAAATTATTGAAATTCCAAATTCTGCTGGTAACCACAGTTCTTCTTATGTAACTGAGAATACTGAATATGTAGTTGCAGGAACACGCTTTGCGGTACCAGTACCACAACGCGATATGCCAATTAGCGAATATAAAGGAAACTTTAAAGGTGCCCTCACCTTTTTAAAAGTTGATCCAGAAGATGGTAAAATGAACATTTCTTTCCAAATCTTAATGCCCGGATTTGATTATGATAAAGCGCATCCTGGTAGAGGTGATTCTCATGGATGGTTCTTTTTTACAACCTACAATAGTGAAGAGGCTAACTCTTTATTAGAAGTAAACGCATCTCAAAATGATAAAGATTTTATTGCTGCCGTTAACTGGAAAGTAATTGAAGAATATGTAAATAATGGAGGTGGTACAAAAATGCCTGCTAATTATGCCCATAATGTTTATGATGAAAATACACATTCTGCAACTTCTACAATGATGAAAGAAGTGTTAACAATTAACCCTTCAGACGTTCCTGGTGCTATTTATTTCTTACCAACACCAAAATCACCACATGGGTGTGATGTTTCTCCAACTGGCGAATATATTGTTGGTAGTGGTAAATTATCCGCAGATGTTACTGTGCACTCTTTCACTAAAATGATTAAAGCCATAAAAGAGAAAAAATTTGACGGTGATGCGTACGGTATTCCAATCTTAAATTACGAAGCTATTTTAGCTGGCTCTGTAAAAAGTGGTGGTTTAGGCCCATTGCATACCGAATTTGACGGAAAAGGGAATGCTTATACCACTTTCTTTATTTCTTCTGAAGTTGTAAAATGGAAATTAGGAACTTGGGAAGTTATCGACAGAAAACCAACTTACTACTCTGTAGGTCATCTTATGATTCCTGGAGGAAACTCAAGAAAACCAGAAGGGAAATATCTTTTGGCAATGAATAAAATAACCAAAGACCGTTATTTACCAACAGGTCCAGAGGTTACACAATCTGCGCAATTATATGACATTACTGGTGAGAAAATGGAGCTATTGTTAGATTTCCCAACTATTGGAGAGCCTCATTATGCTGCTGGTATTTCTGCCGATATCATTAAGAAAAATTCTAAAAAACTATATAAATTAGAAGAAAATAAACATCCTTATGTTGCAAAAAGTGAAGCAGAAGCCAAAGTGGTAAGAAAAGGAAACGAAGTTCACATTTCTATGACCATGATTCGCAGTCACTTTGCACCAGACAATATTGAAGGTATTAAAGTGGGAGATAAAGTATTTTTCCACGTCACAAATTTAGAACAAGATTATGATGTGCCTCACGGTGTGAGTATGATTGGTGCCAATACATCTGAATTATTAATTATGCCAGGGCAAACAGAAACCTTTATTTGGGAGCCTAAACAAGTGGGTGTGTGGCCTTTCTATTGTACAGATTTCTGCTCTGCATTACACCAAGAAATGCAAGGTTATGTTCGTGTCTCTGCAAAAGGCTCTAAAGTTCCTATAACATTCACGTTAGATGGTGACGCTGTAGATGCCGAATAAAATTCTTTTTTAGATTTATTAAAGGTCTATTAAACGGGTAAGTATATAATTTACTTACCCGTTTTAATTTGAAAAATAACTTAAACTATTATATCCTTAATGTTAATTTTGTTACATATCTAACCCCCTCTTTTTTGTAAATTTGTAATAAATTATTACATAAATAACTATCAGAAATTTAAACGTTTAAAATTATGAAGAAATCTAAATTGTTAATGATTATAGGTTCTCTATTATTACTTGGTTTATTTGTATTCCCGCTTTGGAACATTACATTAGAAGCACCTCAATATCCTATTCCTTTAGGGATGGATATACACATTAATAAATTTTCCGACACTCATGAATTTGATGTGAAAAATATCAATTTAATGAATCATTATGTGGGCATGCAATATATTCCCGAAACTATCCCTGAGTTTAAATTATTTCCATGGGCTATTATTATAATGGTTGTTTTAGGGGTTACAATTGGCTTTTTTGGCAACTATAAATTATTTCTAGTTTGGCTTATTGTAATGAGTGTATTGGGTGTTGTTGGTATGTATGATTTTTATTTGTGGGAGTATGATTATGGTCATAATTTAAACCCTAAAGCAATTATGAAATTCACAAATCCTGATGGATCAGCAATGGGTTTTCAGCCCCCTTTATTTGGCACCAAACATATTTTAAATTTTACAGCGCATTCATATCCTAGATTAGGAGCTTTTATGCTGTTTATTGGCATGAGCTTAACTTTTTTAGCATATTTTAAAGGACTCAAAGAGTCTAAACAATAACTATATTAAATTTAAAAAAAAACGGATATATTAAAATCAATGAATATATCCGTTTTTTTTATCTTTACCGCCAAACATTAATAATGATAAAATATATTACACTTCTTTTTAGTTTTCTAGTTTTAGTTTCGTGTACTATTAAACCAAAACCTATCAATTATGGAAGTGATCATTGCCGTTATTGCGAAATGACAGTTGTAGATCAAAATCACGCTTCTTTTTATGTTACAAAAAAAGGAAAGCAGTTTAATTTTGACAGCATCGAATGTATGATTAACGATTTAAAAGATAAAGACGAAACACAAATGGCATTTATTAATGTGAATGTTTTCGGACAGCCAACTAAAACTATAGAAGCTCAAAAAGCCACCTATTTGGTAAGTCCGGCTATTAAAAGCCCGATGGGCAAAAATTTATCTGCTTTTGGCACAAAAGAAACTGCTCAAAAAACCCAACAAGAAAATGGCGGTAATCTTTACACGTGGCAACAAATTAAAACACTCATCAAAAAATAATGCCTTTTAAAAGTCTTTTAGTTTTTTTACTCTTTCCATTAATGTGTTTTTCATCAACCATTAAAGTGTGTAAAACCTGTAAAGAAACATCCCTTTCATCCGCAATAAGCGTCGCTCAAAAAGGCGATACAATTCTTATATATAAAGGCACTTATAAAGAACATAACCTCATCATAACAAAACCCATAACGATTATTGGCGTTGATAATCCTGTTATTGACGGCGAAAGTAAAGAAACTATTTTTACGTTTAAAACGGATAATTTTAACCTTCAAGATTTAACAATCATAAATGTAGGTAGAAGTTTTACTAAAGATTATGCCGCAATACTGGTGTCGCGTAGCCATCATTTTAGCATAAAAAATATTCAAATTAGAAATCTATTTTTTGGCATCCTTATAGAAAAATCGCATTTTGGGTTGATAGAAAATAACATCATAAAAAGTAAATCTACATCAGAAGCTGGTGCGGGCAATGGTATTCATATGTGGCATTCTTCAAACATTATCGTTAAAAACAATGATTTGAGCGGCTTAAGAGATGGTATTTATTTTGAATTTGTATCTAAAAGTACGATATCAAACAATAAAAGTTATAACAATTTAAGATATGGTTTGCATTTTATGTTTTCTAACCATAACGAATATCATCACAATACTTTTAAAGATAATGGTGCGGGTGTGGCAGTTATGTTTTCAAAATACATCAAAATGCACGACAATAAATTTTTGCATAATTGGGGATCTGCATCATATGGTCTTTTATTAAAAGAAATTTATGATGCCGAAATTTATAACAACACTTTTGAGCAAAATACCATTGGTATAAATGCCGAAGGCTCTACACGAATAAATTACAAATACAATCTTTTTTTGAGAAACGGATGGGCTATAAAAGTACGTGGTGCTTGTTATGAAAATATTTTTACAAACAATAATTTTATATCTAATGCTTTCGATTTAGCCTACAATTCTAAAATAAACAGCAACTTATTTGATAACAATTATTGGAGTGAATATACAGGTTACGATTTAAACAAAGATGGCATTGGCGACGTCCCTTTTAGACCCGTAAAACTGTTTTCGTATATCGTAAACCAAACACCCGAAACAATTGTTTTATTGCGGAGTTTGTTTGTAGATATTATCAATTTTTCAGAAAAAGTTTCTCCTGTTTTTACGCCAGATAATTTGGTTGACAAAGCCCCATTAATGAAAGAAATACAATGATAGAAATTAAAAATTTATATAAATCATTCAACAAACTTACCGTTTTAGACGGATTAGATCTCGTTTTTAAAGACGGTGGTATTTTTGCAATTTTAGGCCCAAATGGTTCAGGTAAAACCACTTTAATAAAAAGTATTCTGGGTATGGTTGTACCAGATAAAGGCGAAATACTTGTAAATAATTCAGATGTTATTGGGCAATGGGCTTATAGAAATGATATTAATTACCTGCCTCAAATAGCCAATTTTCCGAGTAATTTAACAGTTATTGAACTCATTAATATGGTTAAAAACCTCAGACCAAAAGAGGCTAAAGAAACCGAACTCATAGCTACCTTTGGGCTGGAACCATATTTAAATAAAAAATTAGGAAACCTTTCTGGGGGCACAAAACAAAAAGTAAATCTCGTTTTAACTTTTATGTTCGACAGTCCTTTAATAATATTAGATGAACCCACAACAGGTTTAGATCCTATTTCTTTAATTCACTTAAAAGAGATTATCCGTAAAGAAAAAAATGAAGGAAAAACCATTTTAATCACCACACACATTATGAGTTTGGTTGAAGAAATGGCCGACGAAATCGTATTTTTATTAGATGGTAAAATCTATTTTAAAGGCAGCGCCGATACTTTAAAAACACAAACAAAACAACACAATTTAGAACACGCTATTGCCTCTCTATTACAAAGTTAAAAATTATGTTTAAAATATTAAAATACAGTTTTTCAGATTTAATTCGCAGCCGTTGGAGCTATGTTTATTTTTTATTCTATTTGGCTTTAGGCTTTGTTTTGTTGTTTTTAAATAACAGCATTTCAAAGGCTGTTATTACTTTAATGAACATCATTATAGTGCTAACACCACTTATTGCCACAATTTTTGGGGTGATGTATTACTATAATTCTAAAGAATTTACAGAACTTTTGTTGGCCCAACCCATTAAGCGTAAGCAAATTTTTATGGGACAATATTTAGGGGTTGCTATTTCTTTAAGTTTGAGTTTGGTTTTAGGTCTGGGCATTCCTTTTGTCGCTTATGGCGCATTTCAATCGACTGCTATTTTTGATTTTATATTGCTGATTGTTGTTGGGGCTTTTCTCAACTTTATTTTTGTAGCATTATCTTATTCTATTGCCCTATCAAACGAAAACAAGATTAAAGGTTTTGGTTACGCCATCTTAATGTGGTTGTTTTTAGCCGTTATTTACGATGGTGTTTTCTTAATTTCGCTGGTTGTCTTTAATGACTATCCCTTAGATAAAGTCGCTTTATTAGCCACCATGTTTAACCCCATAGATTTATCTAGAATTCTTATTTTATTAAAACTAGATATCTCTGCATTATTAGGATATACAGGCGCTGTTTTTAAAGAATTTTTTGGCACAAATACAGGCTTAATTACATCTTTAGGACTGCTATCTTTATGGGTGTTGGCGCCAATTTGGCGCATTAATACAAAAGTGAAAAAGAAAGATTTTTAAATGCTGCTTTATTTGATTACGCTTATTTAAAAGTCTTGTTTTTAGATTTTTAATCTGTGTTATTTTTTTATATAAATTTTTATCATACCTTTAAGGCTCAAACTTTAAATAGTGTGTTATGGAAACTAAAAAAAACGCACGCGCTAAATTAGAGAACTATTCTTTGCTTTTTCTACAACTTGGTTTAGCACTATCATTGTTAATTGTTTATTTAGCGCTTAACATCAAATCTTTTGACCGCCATTTAAGCGATATAGAAGGTCTGTTTAAACAAGAAGAAGTTATAGAAGAAATTCCGCTTACAAGAAGAGTTGAGCCGGTAAAACCACCACCTCCGCCGCCAGTTGCGCCAGAAATTATTGAAGTTGTAAAAGATGCAACGGTTGTGAACGAAGTTATTTTACAAACCACAGAAACCGACGAGACCGAATCTGTGAAACCCATTGAAATAAAAGATATCACAGAAGTAACAGAAGAAGAAGATGTGGCCGAAGACATTCCTTTTACTATTATTGAAGAAGCACCTATTTTTCCTGGATGTTCTGGGTCTAAAGACCAAAAGAAAAAATGTTTTAGCGAAAAAATGACCCATCACATTAAAAAATATTTTAATGCAGATCTCGCCAAAGACATAGGGCTTACACCAGGAATTAAGAAAATATTTGTTTTGTTTACTGTTGATAATCAAGGGAATATCATTAACGTTAAAACGAGAGCGCCTCATAAAAGTTTAGAAAAAGAAGCTTTGAGGGTAATGTCTCTTTTGCCAAAAATGATTCCCGGAAAACAAAGAAATAGAAATGTAAACGTTAGTTATGCACAACCCATAATCTTTAAAGTGATGGACTAACTAATTTTGTAAATTCTTAGAATTGGCTACGCCACGACCAATAACCCTGTCATATCGGCTACCAAATGCTGTAAAATAAACAAGAACCGTATAGCTGTTTTCTGTCTGATAATAATTGCCAGAAATGGCATTTAAAGCTGTTTTATCAGATGCTTTTACAATATATTTATAATTGTAAAAACCTTGCTTCAATAAAATTTTTGCCTCATAATAATGAGTGCTTTTGTTAAAATGCATCTCATTATTATCTGATAAGCGCCAATCGTTAAAATTGCCATAAACATAGATTTGTTTGTCTTTATTATAAGGCAATGCCAAGCTAAAATGCACCCAAGAATAATCGGCTTCGGTTATCGCCGTAGCGTTATCTATCATCCTTATAACAAAATTACCGTTTACGTCTGGGTAATATGTATAGGGCTTGTTATGCCTATCTACATCTGCGTATAAATAGGTGTTATACACTTGTGCAACATTTACCCTTTGAATGTTATTTGTAGCAGATCTAATGTCTTTTGTGTCAAAAAATAGGTATTCATTACCAGCTTCAAAAAGCGATTTATCGCCGTATTTATAAATAAGTTGTGATCCAGAATAAAACTGAGGTACTAAGTTGCTAAATTCGGTATGCCAATCGTTATTTTGATATATTTTTATTTTTATTTCCTCACGTGGATTGTTGATTTTAAAAGTCCCCGTATTTACCGTAAACTGCACATTTTGATGCGTGTTAAACTTTTCAATAACTGGGCTTTTATGCACACTTACACCCACTGTAACTTGAGGCTCATAAACAACAAACCGCCGCGTAAAAATAAGCGCGTCTAAATCGTCTTTAACTTGTAAAATATAATTCCCGCTTAGCTTTATACTTAAACGCTCATTAGGTATGCCTAATTGGTAATGTGTGTAAGATTGATAGGTGTTAAAAGCATTGTTGTAATTTCTGATGTTATCTGATGACAATCCGTTTAAATATTCTGTAGGCACAATTCTAGATTGTTGCCAATCATAATCGCAATGAATAATGGTATAGGTGTAATTTTTTTCGTCGCCATCAAGATCATCAAAAGACAATTCAATAGCTTCTCCTAATTTTATAATGGGTGCGTAAGAATTTACTTTTGTAGGTTTAAGCTGAATGCTTTTTATATTCTCGGGCGCTTTAATATGTTCTATATTTTGGCTAAAAACAGCAAAAGACATTAAAAGAATACAAGCAAAACAATGCCTTTTAGAAAAAGGTTTTTTCATGAAATTTAAATAAGATTTAAAACTACTAAAAATAAGTTTTAATGAGCCACAATATGATTTAAAATAACACGAATTATAGCCCCTTCTCCGATATATTTTTTTTAAATTTGCACAACTTTTTTAATTATTATAATTTAAATATATAATATGTCAAAAGACATTCATATAAAAAGGGGCTTGAACATACCTTTACAAGGAGAATCGGATAAAAAAATTACCTCATCCAAGAGCCCAACTCAGTACGCAATTCAACCACCAGATTTCTATGGATTAACACCAAAACTTAGTGTTAAAACCAATGATACTGTTGTTGCAGGCGATGTTTTGTTTTACGATAAAAATCAAGAACAAATTAAATTCACATCTCCTGTTTCTGGCACAATTGCAAATATCAAACGAGGTGCTAAACGTAAAATTTTAACTGTAGAAATTTTAGCCGATGCTAAAGACACTTTTAAAGACTTTGGTAAAGCCGATGCAAATACGCTATCGCGCGATCAAATAAAAGAGAAGTTGCTACAAAGTGGTTGTTGGCCCTACATAAAACAACGTCCTTACGATGTTGTTGCCGACCCTAATGCAACGCCAAAAGCCATTTTTATTTCGGCATATAACACGGTGCCTTTAGCTGCCGATTTTGCTTTTATTTTAAAAGATAGAAAAGAGGCTTTTGCTGCTGGTATTACGGTACTTTCTAAATTGACAGACGGTGCTGTTAATTTGGGCATTAATTCAAAAGATGCCGATTTCTTTAGCGCTATTGCCGATGCTAACGTTTACAACGTTAGTGGTAAGCATCCTGCCGGAAATGTGAGTTTTCAAATAGCCAAAATAGACCCAATAAACCAAGGCGAAAAAGTTTGGGTTGTAAGTCCTCAAGATGTGGCTATTATTGGCGCGTTATTTTTAACAGGTTATTATAATCCAACTAGAACTATTGCCATAGCAGGTGTTGGTGTTAAAGAACCACAATACTATACCCTAAAAACAGGTCAGCATTTAGAAGAATTGTTTTCAGAAATACTTGTAAATGGTAACTTTAGACTTATTTCGGGCAATGTGCTTTCCGGCGAGAGAATTTTTAAAAACAGTTATTTACGCTATTTTGCCAATAGTATTTGTGTGATTCCTGAGGGTAATCATTACGATTTTTTAGGATGGCATCCTTTTATTGGAAACAATAAACTAAGCTTGTCGCGCACCTTTTTCTCTTGGTTAACACCAAATAAAAAATACAATTTAGATACCAATTTAAATGGCGAAGAACGCGCTTTGGTAGTAACAGGAGAAATGGAACAGGTATTTCCTATGAATATTTATCCTTTACAACTGCTTAAAGCTGCCATGGCAGACGATATTGAAAAAATGGAAAACTTGGGTATTTACGAAGTAGCTCCAGAAGACTTTGCATTGATAGATTTCACTAACACCTCTAAGTTAGAAGCGCAAGAAATTATTCGTTACGCTTTAGATGTTATGGTAAAAGAAGTAGGTTAATAATTAAGATATTTTGTATGAAATTTTTAAGAAAAAAATTAGATTATATTAAACCCGCATTTTTAAGACGTGGTAAATTTCAAAAATTTGCGCCTGCATTTTTTGCAATCGATAGCTTTTTATTTGTTCCTAATCACACAACAAGAACCGGTGCTCATATCAGAGATGGTGTCGATTTAAAACGTGTGATGTACACGGTAGTTTTAGCCTTGCTTCCTGCCCTTTTCTTTGGGATGTGGAATGTTGGTTACCAACATTTTTCTCAAATAGGTGGCGATTTATCCTTTTGGCATTTAATGGGTTATGGCGCCACAAAAGTGTTGCCAATGGTAATTGTTTCTTACGGCATTGGTCTAGGAATCGAATTTTTATTTGCCATTAAACGCGGTCACGAAGTTAACGAAGGTTATTTGGTAACCGGTATGTTAATTCCGTTAATTATGCCAGTAGAATTGCCTTTATGGATGTTGGCTTTAGCCGTTGCATTTGCAGTGGTTTTAGGTAAAGAAGTTTTTGGCGGTACAGGAATGAATATTTTAAATCCCGCTTTATTGGCACGCGCTTTTGCATTCTTTTCTTATGCCCCTTACATGTCTGGCGATAAAGTTTGGGTAGCCGATGCTGCTAAATTAGATGCCGTTTCTGGCGAAACTATTTTAGGCACATTAGCTGATGGCGGTGGTCAAGTATCGCACAGCGTTATGGATATGTTTATGGGATATGTTCCTGGTTCAATAGGAGAAACATCAGTTTTAATGATTTTAATAGGCGCGGCTCTTTTAATATTTACAGGTGTTGCCAGTTGGCGCATTATGTTATCTGCGGTATTAGGTGCTGCTGTAATGGGTTTAATATTTAATGCAACGGCTGTAAATCCACTTATGGCATTTCCATGGTGGCAACACATGCTAGTTGGTGGTTTTGCTTTTGGTATTGTGTTTATGGCTACAGATCCTGTAAGCTCTGCTCAAACAACCAAAGGGAAATGGATCTACGGATTTTTTGTAGGCTTTTTGGCTGTAATGATTCGCGTGTTTAACAGCGCCTATCCAGAAGGTGTAATGATGGCCATATTACTGATGAATGTTTTTGCACCAACCATTGACCATTATGTGATTCAAAGCAATGTGAAACGTAGAAAAAATCGTTTAAAAAAATTAGTTAAAGCGGCTTAATTATGGATAGAAATAGCAATACATATACTTTCATGTTTTCTTCAATTCTTGTAATTGTTGTGGCTTTGATCTTGGCTTTTGTGAGTCAGGCTACCAAAAGTAAATATGAATCGAACATAGAAAACGAAAAAATGCAGAGCATTTTAGCAACCATTGGTGTGGCTGTTGATAGAGACAAAGCCTCTGGTTTATATAATGACTATATAAAAGAATCGCTTACGCTTAACGCTGATGGTTCTTTAAATATTGGTGTAAATGCCTTTGATATCAATTTACATAAAGAACTTAAAAAAGACGCTAACAAACAATCTTTTCCGCTATATATAGCCGAAAAAGACGGTAAAAAATACTATGTTATTCCGCTATATGGCGCCGGTCTTTGGGATGCTATTTGGGGTTATGTAGCTTTAGAAAGCGATAAAAACACTGTAGCTGGTGCTATTTTTGATCATAAAGGAGAAACGCCTGGTTTAGGAGCGCAAATAACCGAAAAATGGTTTCAAGAACAATTTGCAGGTAAAACAATCTTAACCGATGCAAGTGCCGGTTTTACAGATAACAATTTTATCTCTGTTAGAACTGTAAAAGGCGGTGCTAAAACAGACGATGCCCATGCCGTAGATGGCATCTCAGGAAGCACAAAAACCGCAGATGGCATAAATAACATGATACAAGAGCGTTTAGCGCATTATTTAATTTATTTTCAAAACAATTAATGCTTTAAGTTATGGCAGAAAAAGAATCTTTATTTTCTAAAAAAAATATACAACTTCTAAAAAATCCACTTAATACCGATAACCCTATTACTGTTCAAGTATTGGGTGTTTGTTCGGCTTTAGCGGTAACCGTTCAGTTAAAACCATCTATTGTAATGGCTATTTCTGTTATGGTAGTTATTGCAGCGAGTAATGTTATTGTGTCTTTATTGCGGAATTTAATCCCCAATAGGGTACGCATAATTGTGCAATTGGTAATTGTTGCGGCTTTGGTAATTTTAGTTGATTTAACACTAAAAGCTTACTCTTATGATGTGAGTAAACAACTTTCGGTTTTTATAGGCTTAATTATTACCAACTGTATTGTAATGGGCAGGCTCGAAGCTTTTGCTTTGGCTAACAAACCTTGGGCATCGTTTTTAGACGGCCTTGGTAATGGCGCAGGTTATGGTTTAATATTAGTTGTTGTCTCTTTTTTTAGAGAACTTTTAGGCTCTGGTAAATTAGGGGGTTGGGAAATATTAGGTCATAAAGGAAAAACCATTGCAGATTCTACGGGTCTCTACGGATTTGGTTACGAAAATAACGGATTTATGCTTTTAGCGCCAATGGCTCTAATTGTTGTAGGTATTTATATCTGGATACAACGGTCTATAAATGTAAAATTAATAGAAAATTAAATAAGATACTATTATGGAATTAGCTAATATATTTATAAAAAGCATCTTCATAGATAATATGATTTTTGCTTATTTCTTAGGAATGTGTTCCTATTTAGCCGTGTCAAAAACGGTAAAAACAGCAGTTGGATTAGGTGCTGCTGTTATTTTTGTACTTACAATTACGGTTCCTATTAACTATTTGCTAGACGCCTATATTTTACGCCCAGGCGCCTTACAATGGCTAGATGCATCGTATGCTGATATTGATCTTAGTTTCTTAAGTTACATCATGTTTATAGCGGTTATTGCTGCCATGGTACAATTAGTAGAAATGATTGTAGAACGCTTTTCACCTGCATTGTACAGCTCATTAGGTATCTTTTTACCGCTAATAGCAGTAAACTGTGCCATTTTAGGAGGCTCATTATTTATGCAACAAAAAGATTTTTCAACCATTACAGAATCTGTAGTTTACGGATTTGGATCTGGAATAGGTTGGCTTTTAGCTATTGTAGCATTGGCATCTATTAGAGAAAAAATAACGTATTCAAATGTTCCTGCACCATTAAGAGGTTTGGGTATTACCTTTATCATTACAGGATTAATGGCAATAGCATTTATGAGTTTTATGGGTATCAAACTTTAATTAAAAAAAATAAGAAATAAAATAATGGGAACAATTGCAGCAAGTATAATTGCCTTTTTAATTCTTACCTTACTATTGGTAACCTTACTATTAGTAGCAAAAGCAAAACTATTGCCTTCTGGTAACGTTCATGTTAAAATTAATGGCGAAAAAGATATTGAAGTAGCTATTGGCGATTCTTTATTAAGCACCTTAAGTAATAATAAAATATTTTTACCATCGGCTTGTGGCGGTGGTGGTACATGCTTACAATGCAAATGTATTGTCTCTTCTGGTGGTGGCGAAATGCTTCCTACAGAAGTGCCAAACTTTACACGTAAACAAGCTGCCGAAGGCTGGCGCTTAGGATGCCAAGTAAAGGTAAAAGAAGACATGGTTGTTGAGGTGCCCGAAGAGGTTTTTGGCGTTAAAAAATGGGAAGCTACTGTGGTTTCAAATTACAACGTGGCCTCTTTTATTAAAGAATTTGTAGTAGAATTACCCGAAGATATGGACTACAAAGCGGGTGGTTATATTCAAATCGAAATCCCTAATTGCGAAATTCCTTTTACAGATATTGATATTACCGCACATCCAGCTGAACATCCTAACGATCCAGATAAATTTAAATTAGAATGGGATAAATTTGGTTTATGGCCAATGGTTATGAAAAATACCGATGATGTTACACGCGCCTATTCTATGGCTTCTTATCCAGCCGAAGGCCGTCGTGTTATGTTAAACGTACGTATTGCTACCCCGCCTTTCGATAGAAATATTGGTGGTTGGGCTAAAGTAAACCCTGGTGTGGCTTCTTCTTATATTTTCTCTCGTAAAACTGGCGATAAAGTAATTGTTTCTGGCCCTTACGGCGAATTCTTTATCAATGATTCTGATTCCGAAATGTTATACATTGGTGGTGGTGCAGGTATGGCGCCTATGCGTTCGCATTTATACCATTTATTCGAAACCCTTAAAACGGGCAGAACTGTTACTTATTGGTATGGTGGACGTTCTAAACGCGAATTGTTTTATGTAGATCATTTTAAACATCTCGAAAAACATTTTCCTAATTTTAAATATTTAATTGCCTTATCAGATCCAGCTCCCGAAGATAATTGGGTGGTTAAAAAAGATGTGAATGACCCTGTTGGGGATGGCTTTACAGGTTTTATACATCAAGTAGTCATAGATAATTACCTAACCAAACACGAGACGCCAGAAGATATAGAATTCTATTTCTGCGGCCCACCATTAATGAACCAAGCGGTTGTTAAAATGTGTGATGACTTTGGTGTGCCACCAGAAAATGTACGTTTTGATGACTTTGGAGGATAAGCCTTTTATAAATAAACATAAAAATGCTATCTATTTTTTAGCTAATAAATCGCGAATCTCTGTTAATAAATCTTCAGAGCTTGGGCCTTTAGGAGCGGCTGGTGCTACTGGGGCAAAGGGTTTTTTTGATTTCTCATAAGCTTTTAACACCATAAAAATACACAAGCCAATAATGACAAAATCAATTATATTTTGTAAAAAAGAGCCATAATTAATGGTTACGGCTGGTGCAAGTTTATCGCCTTCGGTAACAGCCTCTTTAATCACAAAGGTTAAATCGCTAAAGTTTACACCGCCCATTAAGTAGCCAATAGGAGGCATAATAACATCTTTTACAAGTGACGAAACCACCTTTCCAAATGCCCCACCAATAATAACGGCAGTGGCTAAACTAATAATGTCGCCTTTCATTAAAAAGGACTTAAAATCTTTGAGGAATCCCATAATATAAGTTTGATTGGTTAATAAGTTACTAAAGTAGTTAAAAAACTAAACTATTTTGCGGCCAATTCGCTGTGAAATTGCGGTCAATAATTCGTACGGAATGGTATTTTGTTTTGCTGCCAAATCTTCAATATGCGCTTGGTCTCTATAAATAAAAATGGCATCACCTTCAGCGCAAGCAATATCTGTCACATTCACCATCAACATATCCATACAGACATTGCCAATTATAAAAGCTTTCTGATTGTTGATATACACATAACCAACGCCATTGCCTTGTTGGCGCGAAACACCATCGGCATGACCAATAGGAATCGTAGCTGTTTTTATGGCTGTAGCCGATGTAAAAGCACGGTTATACCCCACCGTTTGCCCAGCTTCAATATTGTGAATTTGTGAGATTTTAGATTTTAAAACACCCACAAGTTCGAGTTGTTTTGTAATATTCTCTTCATTGCCAAAACCATACAAACCAATACCAATGCGCACCATATCAAATTGGGATTCGCTGTAATTCACAACCCCTGATGTGTTTAAAATATGTTGCATCGGCGTATAGCCTAATTCTTTAATTAAAGTATTTGCAATGGCCTTAAACTGGCTGATTTGATTTAAAGTAAATGCCTTTTCAGAAAGATCTTCGCTTGCTGCCAAATGCGAAAAAATAGAGGCTAATTTTACAGAAGTTGTTGCTTTGAGAATTGAAATGATTTTTGAAATATCATCCACCACAAAACCCAAGCGGTTGAGACCTGTGTTGAATTTTATATGAATGGGATAATTGTCTAATTTTGTTTTAGAAACCATATTTAGAAAAGCCTCTAAACTTCTAAAATTATAAAGATTGGGCTCTAAACAGTTTTCTATCAAAAGGTCAAATTGCGCTATTTGCGGATGCAAAACTAAAATCGGTAATTTTACGCCAGCTTTTCGTAAAACAAGGCCTTCTTTTACATAAGCCACAGCCAAATAATTGGCACCTAAAGTTTCTAAATGTTTGGCAATAGCAACAGATTCAGACCCATAACCAAAAGCTTTGACCACACCTAAAATTTTAGTAGATTTTAGAAGTCGCGATTTAAAAAAATTATAATTGTGTTGTAAAGCGGCCAAGCTTATTTCTAACACACTAACGTGATTCATCATTTTTTGCCAGATTCAATCTCTGATGCCGATTTTTGCATGGCTTTAAAATAGGCTGCCCTACTTAAAGGTTCGTATTCTTGCACTTCGCCTAATAAAACCAAGTTGTCATTTTGAACAGTACGATGGCTATAATGTGCCAAGTTTCCTGTTTTGGTACACACGGCGTGTACTTTGGTAACATATTCGGCTGTAGCCATAAGAGCTGGCATTGGGCCAAACGGATTGCCTTTAAAATCCATATCCAATCCGGCCACAATAACACGAACGCCTCTGTTGGCTAAATCGTTGCAAACACGTACAATCTCATCGTCAAAAAATTGGGCTTCGTCAATGCCAACCACATCCACATTAGTGGCCAAAATAGGAATGTTTGCGGCAGCAGGAACGGGCGTAGAACGAATTTCATTGGCATCGTGACTCACCACCATTTCATCGTCATAACGGGTGTCTATAGATGGTTTAAATATCTCAACCGTTTGTTGGGCGAATTTTGCGCGTTTTAAACGGCGTATCAATTCTTCTGTCTTGCCAGAAAACATAGAGCCGCAGATAACTTCTATCCAGCCAAATTGTTCGTTTTGATTTACTGTATTTTCAAGAAACATTTTGTAAATTTCAAGCTTGTTAGGGTTAAATGCCCTAAAATAATTATGACATTGCCACAAAGTTATTAAAAATCGTACGTTAATTTAAATTTAAATAGACAACTTATGCACAAAAAAACAGAAGCCGATCTTATGGCGCTAGCCCGTACTATTTTAGCCTTAAACCCAAATACTGATATAAGTGTCTTAAAAAATAATGCCCAACAAATCTATGAGCAGTTGTGTATTTTAGATTATTTGAATTCTGCTGAAGCTGAAAAAAAAATAGCTGTTGTTAAAACCGAATCAGAAAAACCAGAGGTCGTAGAAGTAGAAACCTTATTTTCTATTGAAGAAGAAATGGGCGTCACTGCAGATTTGGAAGATATTTTTATAAAAAAAGAAACTTTATTTACGTCTGAAATAAAACACGAAACTATAAATATTTCCGGCACTTTAAAAGACAAGATCGAAGCGGCAAAACAAATAGAAAATAAAAACTTTGAAAACGGCGAAAATACAACTGCCGAAACAGCGATTCAAGAAACACTGAATTCGCAATCTAAACCCAAAGCATCTTTAAATGATAGCCTTCTTCAAAAAGGATTTTCAATAGATTTGAATGACCGCATTGCCTTGGTTAAACATTTATTTGAAGGCAGTCAAGAAGATTTTAACCGCGTTTTATCGCAATTAAACACTTTTCGCTCTGAAAAAGATGCCAAAGATTTTATATTAAATCAGGTTAAACCCGATTATTCTTGGCAAGAAAAAGAAGTTCACGAAGAGCGATTTATGCTGCTAATTGAACGTAAATTTATCTAAAAATATCACTTTAAATCCCTATTTTTGAACCCTCTTTTAAGAGCCTTACATTTTTAATAAAAAACTATGAAAGCATTACAATACAACCAACTATTTGACACACTTATTAAAAAATACCATGTAATTGACACCGTAGATCAGGTGTTTGAAAACCCGTTTAATCAAAACAGTTTTGAACATTTGTTGTACAGAAAATCTTGGATAGACACCGTGCAGTGGCATTACGAAGACATTATCCGTTTACCGGACATCAATCCTGTTGAAGCTTTGACTTTAAAACGAAAAATTGATGCTTCTAATCAAGACCGCACAGATATGGTTGAGTTTATTGACAGCTATTTTTTAGATAAATTTAAAGACGTTAAAGTTAAAGACGGCGCCAAAATAAATTCTGAAACCCCTGCTTGGGCTATTGACAGGTTATCTATCTTGGCTTTAAAAATTTACCACATGAACGAAGAAGCTACCAGAGAATCTGCATCGCAAAGTCATAGAGATACTTGTGGTAAAAAATTGGCTGTTTTATTAGAACAACGCATAGATTTATCGACCGCCATAGACGATTTACTCAACGATTTTGCCACTGGCGAAAAATTTGTAAAAGTGTATAAGCAAATGAAAATGTATAATGACGATTCTTTAAATCCGATGCTTTATAAAAAGAAATAATTGTGTTAAAAAAATATTTTATCGGCTATAAAAATCTATTTGTACTTGCTTTACTTATTGGTTTAGGAAGCTGTAAAAGTATTGAAATTCCTGTATTTTCTTCTCAAAATCCGCCTGCAGAACCAAATTATAACGACGCTTCAACGTGGGCTGTTTTGCCAAATACCTATCCAGAGAATTTAAAGAAATGGCAAACAAATACAGCCAACTTACCAGCCGATGTTTTTTACATTTATCCCACATTAAATCTCGACAAAAAAGACCTGCGATGGAACGTGCCCATATCCGATAAGGTCCAACAAAATAAAGTGCTTAATACGGCGGTATATTTTCAAGCTTCGGCCTTTTTAAATGCAGGGAAACTGTATGTGCCCTATTACAGACAGGCGCATTTACGCGCGTATAGTCAGTATCAAAATGGTGGCAAAGAAGCGCTTAATTTGGCTTACGCCGATGTCAAAGCGGCCTTTCAATATTATTTAAAAAATTATAATAACAACCGCCCTTTTATCATTGCATCACACAGCCAAGGCACTACACATGCCATCCGTTTATTAAAAGAATTGGTTGATGGCAAAGCCATACAAAAGCAATTAATTGCAGCTTATATTCCGGGAATCGCCGTAAAAAAGGATGCGTTCAAGAGTATTTTATTTATGACAAGTCCAACACAGACGGGCGGTTTTGTGGCTTGGAATACCTATAAAAAGAATTATTACCCAAAAACCTTTTCAAAATGGTTTGAAGGAAGTGCAGTTTCAAATCCCATTACTTGGGATGATTCAAAAACCTCATTACGTGCAGCCCATAAAGGCTTTTTATTTGGTAATGGCAAAATGTACACGCAAGCTTTACAGGTATATGTAAAAAATGGCATTTTATGGACGAGCCTGCCACACTTTCCTTATCGGTTATTTGCCATAGGTAAAAAACGTTACCACGCAGGCGACATTAATTTATTTTGGGAAGACATACGTTTAAATGCAGAAATGCGCGTAAAGTCTTATTTTAAAGCAGATTAAAATCTAGCTATTTACCATAAGCTTCCACCAAATCATCAACCGTTTTTTTACTATTACCAATAAAAATCTTGTCGCCATTAATAACAACAGGGCGTTTTAAAAAGGTGTAGTCTGCTAATATTAATTGTTTGTAATCTATTTCTGTTAATTGCTGGTTTTTTAAATCCATTTGACTGAACTTTTTGGCGCGTCGGCTAAAGAGTGCTTCGTAACTTTTAGAGCGTTTGTACATCTCTTCTAATTGCGCCGCCGTAATAGGATTGGTTTTTATGTCTTGTAAAATAAAGGCAGCCGTATCTAATTGTTTCAATATTTTAAGACAGGTATCGCAGGTTTTTAAAAAGTAAATTGTCGCCATGGTTTAAATATCTTATGCAAATAAACGGAATGCTCTAAAATTATCTATATTTTTATCCAAAATTAGAAAAAAATATGAATCCTCAATTTGAAATAGCAAAACTGAGTCGCACTATCCTTTTAGGATTAACTAAAGATTTAACCGAAGCGCAATATAACAACATCCCAAACGGATTTAAAAATAATATTGCGTGGAATTTAGGTCATATTTTAGTGACACAACAATTGCTTGTTCATAAATTGTCAAATATTGCTTGCGAGGTTGATGGTGAAACTATTAAAAAATTCGGAAAAGATTCTGTGCCACAAACAGATTATACTTTAGTCGCCATAGAAAATTTAAAATCGCAACTACTTAGCTGTGTCGAAAAAACAAAAGAATTATACACCAGTGGCACGTTTAAAACATTTAATGTGTATCCAACCAGCTTGGGCTACACCATAAATAATGTTGAAGATGCCATTGCTTTTAGTAATTATCATGAGGGCATTCATATTGGTATTATAATAGCGCTTAAAAAAATAGTTTAAAATGAGTGTCTTTGCCATTGCTTCTGTTTTAATTGTTATAGCCGCCTTATTTGGCTACGTAAACACCCGTTTTTTAAAACTCCCCAACACTATTGGTTTGATGCTTATAACCATTGTGATGACACTTTTGGTTTTGGCGATTAGTTATTTTGACACCACTTTACTAGAGCAAGAAAAATTGTTTATTTCTCAAATCGATTTCCAATCGGTTTTACTCGATGTTATGTTGAGTTTTTTATTGTTTGCAGGCGCATTGCACACCAATTTTAATCAGCTTAAAGTACAACGGTACCCTATTTTAGTTTTTGCCAGTTTAGGGACCTTAACCTCTACGTTTATTGTGGGTGTTTTTTCTTATTATCTGTTTCAAATTATTGGGCTTGATGTGCAATTTATTTATTGCCTATTATTTGGAGCGCTCATATCGCCTACAGATCCTATCGCCGTTTTGGGAATATTAAAAAAAGTAGGCGCACCAAAAATATTAGAAACCAAAATTGTTGGCGAATCTTTGTTTAACGACGGTGTTGGTGTTGTTATCTTTTTAACCATTTATCAAATAGCGAAAGGCGGTGGCCAAGTTTCTTTTGCACATATTTCCGAACTTTTTATAGTTGAAGTTTTAGGTGGCATCGCTTTAGGTTTTGTTTTGGGATGGTTGACGTTTAAAATGCTTAAGTCTATAGACGATTACGATACCGAAGTTATTATAACAATTGCCGCTGTTATGGGAGGCACTATTTTGGCACAAAAACTCCATCTCTCTGCACCTTTGGCGATGGTAACTGCAGGTCTTTTTGTAGGAAACGATACCGTAAGAGAATCCGCTATGAGCGAAACTACCGAAACCTATGTCGATAAATTTTGGGAACTTGTAGATATCCTTTTAAACACGGTTCTTTTTGTTTTAATCGGCATGGAAATGTTGGTGTTGACCTTTAACAAACAATATATTATTGCTGGAGTTGTTGCTATTCCTTTACTATTAATAGCACGTTTTTTATCGCTTCATTATCCAGTTAAGTTTTTTGCTAAAAAGTTAGATTTTGTGCCACACACCAATTTAATGATGACTTGGGGAGGTTTAAGAGGCGGTATCTCCATCGCTTTAGCGTTAAGTTTAACAACAGAAATGCATCGCGATTTATTTTTAGTAATCACATATATGGTTGTTGTCTTTTCTATACTGGTACAAGGGCTAAGTCTAGGAAAAGTCATTAAAAAATTGGTCAAATAAACGTTTACTATTGTACCTTTGCCTCTTTTATTTTCCTTAACGGATAAAATTTATACACCATGAAATTCAACACAAAAACAATACACGGCGGTCAACAACACGATCCAAGTACAGGTGCTGTTATGCCCCCAATATATCAAACATCAACCTATGCACAAACCACGCCTGGTGGCCATAAAGGGTATGAATATTCGCGCACAGCAAACCCAACAAGAACGGCTTTAGAAAACGCTTTGGCAAGTATAGAAAATGGCAACTATGGTCTTGCTTTTGGCTCTGGATTAGCGGCTATTGATGCCGTTATAAAAATGTTAAAACCTGGTGACGAAGTTATTTCTACCAATGATTTATACGGCGGGACTTACAGAATTTTTACAAAAATATTTGAGCAATACAATATTAAATTCCATTTTGTTGGGATGGATGCTCTTGCCAATGTTGAAGCTAAAATTAACGTCAACACAAAGCTTATTTGGGCAGAAACACCCACCAACCCAATGCTTAATATTATAGATATTAAAGCTTTGTCTGCAATTTCAAAAAAACACAATATATTGTTTGGCGTAGATAATACTTTTGCAACACCTTATTTGCAAAATCCATTAGATTTAGGAGCCGATTTGGTCATGCATTCTGCCACTAAGTATTTAGGCGGCCACTCTGATGTGGTAATGGGCGCGCTTATTGTAAGCGACAAAGATTTAGCAGATAAATTATACTTTATTCAAAATGCAAGTGGTGCTGTTTGTGGCCCTATGGACAGTTTTTTAGTGTTACGTGGTATCAAAACATTACATGTGCGCATGCAACGCCATTGCGAAAATGGTAAAGCTGTTGCAGAATATCTACAAGTACATCCAAAAATTGAAAATGTGTATTGGCCAGGATTTGAAAACCACCCCAATCATCATATCGCGAAAGCGCAAATGCGCGGTTTTGGTGGGATGTTATCCTTTACAACAAAGGGGAACAATTACAAAGCCGCTATTTCAATCGTCGAAAATTTAAAAGTCTTTACTTTGGCAGAATCGCTTGGGGGTGTTGAGTCTTTATCTGGACATCCAGCAAGTATGACACATGCATCTATCCCTAAAGAAGAACGTGAAAAAACAGGTGTTGTAGATTCGCTTATCCGCTTAAGCGTTGGTATAGAGGATGTTGATGATTTACTTGCTGATTTAGATCAGGCTTTGGCTAAAATCTAAAAGGAATGTGATATACCAGCCCTACGTTTAAGAAAACCAACCACTCTCTGTTTTTGTTTTGTACAACTGGGGCATTAAGACCATCTACTTTATTCGAAAAGAAATGTTGGAAACGCATATCGCCCACAATATCCCAATCTTCATTAACGCGGTAACGTGTACCGCCACCAATAGTAAAGGAATATGTTGTGCCCCTGCCTTCAAAAATAGTGCCGGGTAATTGATATTTATCTGGTAAAAGTGTGATGTCTTTATGCCAATCTCCATTGTCTGAAATGACATAAGGTTTGAAGAAATTGAATTGAAATCCAATACTTAAATAAGGATTGTTCTTCTTCGTAAAAACTATCAAAATAGCAGTCTAATTGTGCGCCTAAATTAAACATCCTATTGCCACCATGCATTTCTCTTAATGGATTTCCTGTCGTTTTGTTTTCTACCCACTTACCTTGATGCTTAAATTTATTTGTCATAAAAGACAATTCACTTCGTATTTTAAAATGGTCTGCAAAATAAGGGTGTTCCCAATTGCTCTTAAAAAAACTCAGATAATGAACAGCACCTATGGCGAAGCCAAAATTACCAAATGTGCTTTGAAACTGGTTTCTTGCCCCATAATCAGTCTGCATAGAACCCGCACCTAAAATAAGTCCAACTTCCTGCGTAAAGCGTGTTTGTGCATTTACAACCATGAATGACAATAGTGTAAAACTTATTATAAATCTAAATTTTCTTGAGGATTCCAAAAATATTTCTCTAAATCTACTATTTGATGATTTTTAACCTCAACGCCTTCATTCTCTAATAATTGTTGCATCAGGTTGGTGCCATCAAAATGGAATTTCCCTGTTAATAAACCTTTTCTGTTAACAACCCTGTGGGCTGGAATCGCCGCGTTATTATGCGCAGCATTCATAGCCCAACCAACCATTCTTGCAGACTTAGCAGCGCCTAAATATTTGGCTATGGCACCATAAGAAGTAACCATTCCATACGGTATTTGCATAGCAACATTGTGTGCCTTGGTAAAAAAATTGACATCTTTTGGTTTCTCGGTCATTTTAGAATTTTTTAAAAATTAACAAGACCAAACTGTTTATAAAAATTTAGGTTTAAACTTTAAATAAGTTATTGGTTTTTTTATCTCTAAAAATTGTTTTTCGTAAAAAGTTTGTGTTAAAGTAGCCTCTGCAGGTGCCTCAAAGTTTTTATAGATGTCATTATGAGCGTATAATAATTCATGCCCTTGGCCCTGAATTAAGCCTAATGTGTAACCGTGTAAAAACTCTGAATCTGTTTTAAGATGAATAAGGCCATTTTCTTCTAAAATATACTGGTATTTCTTTAAAAACTCTGGATTTGTCAACCGGTGTTTTGTGCGTTTAAACTTTATTTGAGGATCTGGAAAAGTAATCCAAATCTCATTTACCTCGTTTTCGGCAAAACACAAATCTATCAACTCTATTTGCGTGCGTAAAAAAGCAACATTGGTAATTTTTTCTTCTAAAGCGGTTTTTGCACCCCTCCAAAAACGGGCACCTTTTATATCTACACCAATAAAATTTCTGTCGGGATATTGTTTTGCAAGCGCAATAGCGTATTCGCCCTTACCACAACCCAATTCTAAAGTAATGGGGTTATTATTGCCAAAATGTTTATGCCAATGTCCTAGAAAATCAAAACCTTCAGTAATGGTATTACGTGAAGGTTGTATGACATTAGAAAAGGTTTCGTTTTCACGAAAGCGTCTTAGTTTATTTTTACTTCCCAAAATGTTTTAATTAAAAAGGTGTCAATTATAAATTAGCGCCTTTGCTGTATTTATTTAATTGGTTCATCCAATAATAAAAGGCTACAAAACCAATAATTACCAATATAAAATTAAAGGCATTTGACAGCCACCAACTATCTGCAAAACGCAATTTATCATAAAAAGGAAATATTATGTTGGTGAAAAAATCGCCAAGGGCTTTAAAAAAATTGTTTGCTATCATATCTTAAGTATCTTTACGCAGCAAAAGTATAAAATCTACCCATGATTGCCAATTTTTTTAATAATGCCAAACCAATTAACAGTGTTTTTCTTTTGGCTGCCTTAATTTTATTTTATTTTTTAGCTCATTTTAATATTGATTTCATCCCTTTTTCAATTGATTTTTGGTCTATAAAAATAGGCGGATTATTGCTCTTAATTGGCCTGTTTTTTATCTATAATTTTATAATTTCTAAAAACAACCTCACCTTAAGTAACAGCTATAGCTTGCTATTTATCAGTTTAAGTATTGGCCTTTTTTACCCAGTATTATCACAATTTAAAATCTTGCTTTCTCTTGTAATTATTGGGTTTTCGTTTAGACGCATTTACAGTTTTAGAACGAATCAAAATGTTAAAGAAAAAAATTTTGACAGTGCGCTCTGGATAGCCTTGGCAAGTATGGTTTATTTCGAAAATCTTTACTTTTTGCTTTTAATTTATATTGGCTTAATGGTGTTTCAGAGAAATTATTGGAATTATTTTTTTATCCCTATTGTTGGTTTTCTTGTGCCCTATTTCTTAATATATGTTTACGCACTTACTTTTAATGATTTTACGTTTTTTAACACGCTTGTAAGTAACCGTTTTACCTTTAATACTGGCATTTTTAATCACACCCATTTGTTGTTTTATATAAGTATCATTACTCTTGTTGGTGTTGCTGCTTTCATTATAAATACCATTAAGACTTCAGAATTTAGTATAGAATTTCGCGCCTTGTGGAGTTTGGTCTTGGCTCATTTTATTTTAGCCATTTTCTACTTATTTACTGGCGAAACTTTTAATATCAGCAAAACTGTTTTTCTAATTTTTCCTTTCGGCATTATCATGGCAAATTATATGCAAACAGTTTCAAAAAAATGGATAAAAGAAATTGTGGTTTACCTTTTTATTGGCTTGGTTATAAGCCGGTTTATTTACAATTTTGTACCGTAAGATAAATCGCCGGCATCGCCTAAACCTGGTACAATATAGCCTTTCTCATTTAAAGCATCATCTACAGTGGCTATCCACAAATGGGTGTCTTCTGGAAATTTATCTTTAATAAAATCAACCCCTTCTTTGGCACCAATAACAGCCACAATATGAATTTGTTTTGGGGTGCCCAATTTCTTTAAAGCATCATAAACACTTATCATAGAACCACCCGTAGCCAACATAGGATCGGCTAATAAAAGGACTTTATTTTCTAATGATGGTGCAGCTAAATACTCTACAACAATTTCAAAAGCATCAGAATTATCTGGATGGTTTCGGTAAGCCGATATAAAAGCATTTTCGGCATCATCAAAGTAATTTAACAAACCTTGATGCAAAGGCAAACCGGCTCTTAAAATTGAACAAACAACAATGTCTTTTTCTACCTGAGGGATTTTTTTTACACCTAAAGGGGTTGTAACAACGCCCTTTTCGTATTTGAGGTATTTACTTAATTCGTAGCCTAAAATCTCGCCAATGCGCTCTATGTTTCTTCTAAACCTAAGTTTATCTGATTGTGTATTGACATCTCGGATTTCTGAAATAAATTTAAGAAGTATCGAATTTTGTTCGCTTAAATTATGAATGGTCATTTGGTTAATCTTTTTGTAAAGATAAATTTAATAACTCAATTCTACAATTTCCTTTACTTTTTCTAAAGTAACGTTCTGTTGCTCTCCCATACCTAACCAACCACGTTGTTTAAAACGTTCTGTTACAAATTGGGCTGTATTTTTATAACCATCTGTATATTCAGAAAGTTTGGTTTTAACACCTAATGCTATAAAAAAATCACGTGTTTTTTCGATAGCCTTATCGGCGATGTCATCATCGCTACCAGACAAATGCCATATGCGTTTGCCATATTGCACCAATTTATCATGTTTGTCAGTTTTCATGACGGTATATAAATTGGGTGCGATAACAGCCAGAGATTGCGCATGATCAAGGCCATACAAAGCAGTAAGTTCGTGGCCTATCATATGCGTCGCCCAATCGGTTGGCACGCCTTTAGACAACAAACCGTTTAAGGCCATGGTACAACACCACATAAAATTGGATGCTAATTTGTAATCTGTAGGATTTTTAATAACGCTCGGGCCAATTTCAACAAGTGTTTGTAAAACGCCTTCGGCGATGCGGTCTTGTAAAAAAGCATCAGATTTATAAGTAAGGTATTGTTCCATAACGTGTACAAAAGCATCTACAACACCATTTTGTAACTGTCGTTTTGGTAAACTTGCGATAACTTGAGGGTTGCTAAAAGAAAATTTAGGAAATAAAAGCGGACTTCCGAACGCCATTTTTTCTTGTGTTTCTACTTTCGTAATCACTGCGCCAGAATTCATTTCAGAGCCTGTTGCAGGCAAAGTTAAAACACATCCAAAAGGCGTTGCTTTTTCAACTTTAGCCCCTTTTGATAAAATGTCCCAGGAGTCTTCGCCTTTAAAAGGAATGGCTGCGGCTAAAAATTTTGTCGCATCAATAACTGATCCACCACCAACAGCTAAAATAAAATCTATTTTTTCGTGTTTGGCTAAAGCAACTGCTTTTAAAAGTGTTTCATAATGCGGATTAACCTCGATACCACCAAACTCAACAACTTTAAAACTTTTGAGTTCTGTAATAACTTTATCGTAAATGCCGTTTTTCTTAATACTGCCGCCTCCATAAGTCAATAATACTTTGGCATTTGTTGGTATTTCTTTGGTTAATTTAGATAACTGGTCTTTACCGAAAATTAATTTTACAGGGTTGTAAAGTTCAAAATTGTTCATATGCTTATTTTAAATTTTCTAAAACTTTATTTACTACAGTTTGAGGTAAAATACTACGCATACAATCTTCATAACCTTCAATGACTTTATTGCCATAAATAGAACTTGGTAGTTTTGGATATTTTTCTAAATCGGGCACAAGGCAAGAACTTAACGGATGTCTAAAAGGCATAAATCCAGTATAGGGATGTGTGGCGCCCCAAAGGGTAATTGTATCTACATTTAGCATGGCCGCCAAATGCGAATTGGCAGAATCCATACTCAACATCAGTTTTAACTGCGCAATAAGATTAAGCTCTTCTTTAAAGCGCATTTTACCAATAATATTTGTGGTGTTTTCAATACCATCTATCATTGTGTTTACCAAATCCATTTCTTTTTTACCGCCGCCAAATATTAAAATTTTAATGTTTGGTCCTTTTGATAACGATTTAACCACTTCTGTCATTAAATCTATGGGATATGATTTTGAGTCGTAGTGTGCAAAAGGCGCAATACCAATAACCAAATTATGTCTTAAATCAATATTATGACTTTTTAAAAATGCGGATACTTTTTCTGATGGTTTTACCCTTTTTGGGAATTTATGTGTGAATAAATTTATAGGATAGCCCAATTCTGCAAACACATCTGCATAACGCTGATGTGTTCTTTTAAGTTGTTTAAATACTTTATTTTCTGAACGGGTTAAGGCCTTTTTATCTTCTCTTCCTTTATCAATTTTAACCATTTTGATGTCAGAAAACCTAAAATACGAGCGCAATAGTTTTGTTCTGATCACATTGTGCATATCCGCAATAGCGTCAAAATGAAAATCTTTTAAAGTCTTATACAATTTATAAATACCCCTGATGCCCTTATGTGTGCCATTAACATCTGCCGCAAAAAAAGACACATTTTTCATGTGCTCAAAAAACGGTTTTACAAAAGCACGCGAAAGCACCGTAATCTTTACGTTGGGATAGGTCTTTGTAAAAGTTTCTAAAACAGGAACTAACATGGCTATATCTCCTATAGCCGATAGTCTCACAACTAAAATATGTCTCGGATTTGCCATATTTCAAAGATACAATTTATTCCCGTTTCATAATAATTTCTTGGTGTTCAATTGACTCTTGATGTATCACTTTAAAGATATTACTTATAAACTCTTCGCTCAATCCAGAACCTGTGCTTTTAGCCACCATTTTATCTATAATTTCACTCCACCGTTTGCTTTGCAAAACAGCCACATTCTTTTCTTTCTTAACCTCACCAATTTTATCGGCAACACGCATTCTCTCTGACAATAATTCAATTAATTGGTTGTCTAAAAAGTTGATTTGCGTTCTAAATTCAGTTAATTTATCAATGTAATTTATATCGCCAAACTCAGGTTTTCTGATGCGTAAATCTTTGGTTATTTGCACCAAAGTATCTGGTGTTATTTGTTGTGCGGCATCACTCCAAGCTTCGTCTGGTGTGCAATGTGTTTCTATCATAAGCCCATCAAAATTTAAATCGAGGGCTGTTTGCGATACTTCAAAAATTAAATCGCGGCGTCCAGCAATATGTGATGGATCGCAAATAATAGGCAAGTTTGGGTAATCGCGTTTTAAATCAATCGGAATTTGC
The DNA here is from genome assembly GCA_013205245.1 of Flavobacteriales bacterium. Classification (GTDB taxonomy): domain Bacteria; phylum Bacteroidota; class Bacteroidia; order Flavobacteriales; family Flavobacteriaceae; genus CG1-02-35-72. The sequence goes on from JABMNH010000064.1 coordinate 98,370, forward strand.
CATTTTGGTTTGTTGCGGTATTTGTCTTTTTCGTAAGATGAAAATCCGCGGTGAATAACCCCTAATTTTGTAATGCCCGCTTTATAAAAACGTTCTACAGCACCCATCCATAAAGCATAATCTGGATTAATCGGATTCTTAATCAACACTATTTTATCTGAGCCTTTAATGGCATCGGCTATTTCTTGAACCACAAACGGATTAACTGTTGTGCGCGCGCCAATCCATAAAATATCAATACCAAATTCTAAAGCCAATTTGGCGTGTTCTGCATTACCAACTTCAACAGTGGTAAGCATACCTGTTTGTTCTTTTACTTTTTGAATCCACGGCAAAGCTTTAACACCGTGCCCTTCGAATCCTCCTGGACGTGTTCTTGGTTTCCAAATACCTGCTCTAAATACAGTGGCGTCGGTGTTTTTTAATTGGTGTGCTATTTTTAAAACCTGCTCTTCAGATTCTGCGCTGCAAGGACCCGCAATTACTAAAGGGTGGTCTAATGACATGGCTTCTAACCACGGTCTAAAATTTTCGTTTTTCATGATTTTTTTACTTAATTTCTGATAAAATATTTTTTAAATGATGCGTGCTTTTCATAGACTTATAAAGGTCTGCTTCGGCCTCTTGTTTCAATAATTCCTTAAACTGATTTAAATTTTTGATATATTCTTCTAATGATTTTAAAATATTGTCTTTGTTCTGTATAAATATGGGTGTCCATGTGCTGGGCGAACTTTTTGAAAGCCGTACCGTTGATGCAAAACCACTACCTGCCATGGTGAAAATAGATTTTTCGTCTTTCTCTATTTCTAAAACCGTTTTGCCCAACATAAAAGAGCTGATATGCGATAAATGAGATACATAAGCAATATGTCTATCATGCGCTTTAGCTTCCATAAAAGTAGTTGTCATTTGCAACGCATCAAAAAGATTTAAAGCTTTTTTAAGAAAAATATTTCCCGATTTATTTGACTCACAAATGATGTTCTTTTTATTGATAAATAATTGCTTAAATGCCGCTTCTGGACCAGAATATTCTGTACCTGCTATTGGGTGTGCTGCTACAAAATTAATTCGCTTGGGATGGTTTTTTACAGCTTTACAAATAGCCGATTTAACCGAGCCAACATCAAAAACCAAGGTTTTTGGATTGATTAAATCTAAGACTTTTAAAGTTAATTCTGGCGCAAAATTAACTGGCACAGCTACAATAACAACATCCGCATTAGCGACATCTTGCAAAGTGCCTAAACGGTTAACAATGCCTAATTCTAAAGCTTTGTTGGCATTCGTTTCATTGTTGTCAACACCAATAAGCATTCTGTTCTCATTTTTTAAAGCCAATGCCATAGACCCGCCAATTAATCCCAAACCAAATACAACAATCGTTTCCATATTATACGAGTCTTTTTAATGCTGTTTTTAAAAGTGTTTCTGATTCGCAAAGCGAAATGCGAATGTAATTTTTACCCTGACTTCCAAAAATGAATCCTGGGGTCACAAAAATGTTTTTTTCGGCCAATAAATAATCGGTTAAAGTTTCTGCATCTTTGTCTGAGGGTACTTTTCCCCACACAAATAAACCCACACTGTCTTTATCGTACGTACATTGTAAAGTATCCATAATTTGCCACACAATTTTACGGCGTTCTTGGTAAATTTTATTGAGATCTGTAAACCAACTATCAGCCGATTTTAAAGCTTCGATAGCACTTTTTTGGATGGCATAATACATGCCAGAATCCATATTACTTTTAACCTGTAAAACCGCATCAATATATTTTTTATGACCTAAAACCATACCCACTCGCCAGCCCGGCATGTTAAAGGTTTTGCTAAGAGAATTTAATTCAAGAGCGACCTCTTTTGCCTCGGGAAGACTTAATATACTTGTAGGATTATCGTTTAAAATAAAACTGTACGGATTGTCATTCACCAACAATATTTTATGTTTTTTAGCGAATTTTATCAACTTGCTAAAGAGCGTTTTTGAAGCTTGAGCACCCGTTGGCATGTGTGGATAATTAAGCCACATCAATTTAACGCCAGATAAATCTTGTTTTTCTAAAGCCTCTAAATCGGGTTGCCAATTATTGGCATCAGACAAGTTGTAAAAAACAGGTTCGGCATGTAATAACTTGGTTACCGATGTGTAAGTAGGATAGCCCGGATTTGGGATTAAAACCTTATCGCCTGCATTTAAAAATGCCAATGAAATATGCATAACGCCTTCTTTAGAACCCATCAACGGTAGGACTTCATTTTCTGGATTTAAAGAAACATCAAAACTGGTTTTATAAAAATCGGCCATAGCCTGACGCAACTCTAGCAGACCTTGGTAACTTTGATATTTATTAGCTTTAACCTCTAATGCGGCATTGTTAAGCGCATCGATTACATTAAGAGGCGGTGCTAAATCTGGGCTTCCGATAGCTATATTTAGGATTGATTTGCCCTGCTTTTCTAAAGCACTAATCTCTCGCAATTTCTTAGAGAAATAGTATTCCTTAACGTCAGAAAGTCTGTTTGATGGTGAAATCATAAGCCTAATTATTTTGTTGGTATTCGCCTAAAATTTTTAAGTGACTCACATGAGCCTCTAATTCTATTAAGGCCAGTTTATATTGTTCGTACGAATCAAATACAACATCCACAAAAAATGCATATTCAAAAGGCGTTTCTATAATGGGCATCGATTGTATTTTAGATAAATTGACTTTACGGTCTGCAAATATTTTTAAGGCGCTACTCAAACTTCCCACTTGGTGCTTTGTGATAAATTTTAAAGATGCTTTGTTTATATGTGCCACTTCGTATTTTGGATTCACATCGTTTTGTAAAACAAAGAAACGTGTGGCATTATTTTTTATGGTTTGAATACTCTGTTCTAAAACAGTTAACTCATAAATATCGGCAGACACAAGGCTCGCCACAGCGCCAACACCTTTTAAGTTCTCATTCTTAATTCGTTTTGCAGCCTGAGCAGTATCTGTATATTCTACAAGTTCTATATGAGGATACTTTTTAAAATATTCGCGGGTTTGCAACAGCGCCATTGGATGCGAATACACCATTTTTAAATCGGCTATTTGTTGGTTTGGCAACGCCATTAAATTTTGTTGGATGTTGATAAAAACCTCACCTACTATTTTTAACCGGTTGTTATCTATAATGGCATAATTCGGAATTATAGATCCTGCAATTGAATTTTCTATAGCCATTACAGCAAAATGCGCTGTATTTGTATGTAAACATTCTGGAATGTCGTGAAAGTTCACACAGCTAACCAAGGCGAACTCTTCATTAAAAAACCGACTTGTGGCTTCGTGATGAAACGATCCTAAAATTCCCTGAATTGCTACTTTTTTTATTTCCATTTCTAAACCATAAAAAAAGCCCCGTTAAACGAGGCTTTAGATTATTTATATAATTTCATACAATTACATTAACAAAGCCTCTCTTTTTATCATAAAATAAAAATAGAACCAATAATTAGTAAATGTAGAATAATTGTTATTCATTGTTTTTTGTAATAAGTGGCAAATCTATAAATTAAAATATTAAAAGCAATTTTTTAAAGAGAATTTTTCAATAAATTTCTAAATATTGTCAATTATTCGCAATAATTCTGTCTTTATAAGGTCATCATTCTTAAAAACAATAAAATGTGAGCCACCTTTAATAGTTATCAAATCTAACATGTTGGCAGGCATTTGGTTTTTTATAAATGTTGCATTGGCATAAGGCACAATTTTATCTTTATCGCCATGATAATAAGTTACAGGGCGTTGTATTGTCTGCCAATCGGGTAACATGAGTCTTAATTCTTCGGCGTGACTTAGTTTTTCGTCTTCGGCCACTCTAAAAACTTTGGGAACCATCCAACGTGTAAGGCCCCACTTGGCAATTTTTCCAATTGCAAAATATTTTTCATCGGCGGGCGAAATAGCTGGCGCTATTAATACAACGTGTTTTATAATCTCTGGATGTAAGGCCACTAATTTAGCCGCAATAGTTCCGCCATAAGACCACCCTATAACAACAGCATCTTTTACTTGATTTTCTTTAAGGATGCTAAAAGTACTCTCAGCTTGTTCGGTGAGCGAAGTTTCGGCTTTACCATAGTTAGAATAACCATAACCCAATCGGTCAATAGAAATTAAATTGGCCTTTGTGTCTAGGATTGAATCTTTTAAATATCTGTAAAAATCGGATGAAGATCCTGGAGCGCCATGTAAAAAAAGGAGCGTTGGCAAATTGTTATCAAAGGGTTTTGATGCGATATAACGCATGGATTTTCCTTTGTAATTGGTGTGATATATTTTAGGTGTTCTGGTGTCTTTTTCAAAAGATTTAATAACATCTTTATCACTCATCCGTAAAGAAATACACGCATTTGCAAAAACTAAAAGCGCCACTAAAGACAGCGGAATGATGCCTCTTTTCTTTTTAAAAAGACGACTGTATTTTTTCATTAAATTGATTTTTTTAACAACTGTTTAAATCGGATATCACCCAAAAATAGGTAATTTAGCATAAAGATTTGTTTCTTTGTCGCACAACACAAAATTCATGACACTTACAGTAACCAATATTTCTAAAACTTACGGAACGCAAGAGGTCTTAAACAAGATTAATTTCTCTGTAAAACAAGGTGAAATCGTTGGGGTTTTAGGACCTAATGGTGCTGGGAAATCGACACTTTTTAAGATTTTAACATCATATTTAAAACCAACTTCTGGCTCTGCCAAAATAGCCGGTATTGATATAAGTGAAAACCCTTTAGCTGTAAAGAAAAATATTGGGTATTTGCCCGAAAACAATCCGCTTTATCTCACCATGTATGTTAAAGAATATTTGGAATTTTTGGCGGATTTACATAAAATTTCCAAACAAAATATAGCAACTGTTATTGCACAAGTTGGCTTAGCTGATGAAGCGCATAAAAAAATATCTGAACTTTCAAAAGGTTACAAACAACGTGTGGGCTTGGCGTCGGCTTTATTGCACGATCCAAGTGTTTTGTTGTTAGATGAACCTACTACAGGCTTAGATCCCAATCAGTTAATAGAAATTCGGAATCTTATAAAAGAGATTGGCAAAACAAAAACAATCTTATTTTCATCGCATATTTTACAAGAAGTTGAAGCTATTTGTCAACGCGTGCTGTTAATTAATAAAGGCGCATTGGTAGCCGATATTAATTTGAGTGAATTAAAAGCGGCTTCAGAGCAGCAACTAGAAGTCACTTTTGACAAACCCATTTCAGCAGCCGTTTTAAACACACATTTACATCTTAAAAACGCTACTTCAATAAATGAAAATTCGTGGCTTTTAACTTTTGAAAATGAAACCGACACCGGCAATGTTTTATTTGATTTTTCTAAAAAACAAGGTTATAAAATCCTCCAAATGGCCCAAAAAACTGACACTTTAGAAAGTCTTTTTAAGCGGCTTACTTCTTAGTATTATGTGGTGGATAGCCTTTTAATATTTCTGTAAATAAATCAAAATACATTTTCTCTTTTTCTATTGGCGCCAATGAATTTCGATACGTATTGCTGGCATGGCTTTGCCAAATGAGCTTGCGAGATGTGGCATCTCTAAAATCTATTGTGATTGTTTGGGTAGTTGCATGTCGTTTGATGGGAATAGCGCCACCTATATTAAACCCCACATGACGCGATTGTTGTCCAAGACCAACACCTATCTGAGAATTGCTCTGCGCTTCTTTTTCTTGACGTAAAATATTAATAATAAGTGTGGCTTTTTTAGCCGATACAATACCTTTATCGCTTAAAGCATTGGCAAAAGCATTTACAAAACGGACACTGTCTAAAGGTTTTAAATATAAGGCTGTGTTTTGCGATAATATAAAAGTTTTATAAAGGCTAAAATCGATGGCATCGTCATAATCGTAAGTTATTTTAGATGTGGCGCAAGCGTTAAAAAGTAGATTTACGAATATAACGAAAAAGAGGATTTTGATAGTTTTCATAAACACCAATTTAAATGTTAAAGTTAGAATTTTTATCTTGAATTTAGGTCGCAAATTTTATACCACTTCTTACAATGAAAGTAAATACTATCTTTGTAAAAAAATTAAACAATGCAGCTCTCATTAATTCCAAAAATAAAACACACCAACGCAAATAATTTCTTTTTATTGGCTGGTCCTTGCGCTATTGAAGGCGAAGCTATGGCTTTAGAAATAGCCGAAAAAATTGTTGAAATTACAAACCGCTTAGAAATCCCTTTTATTTTTAAAGGCAGTTTTAAAAAAGCAAACCGTTCTAGGATTGATAGTTTTTCTGGAATTGGCGATGAAAAAGCTTTAAAAATTCTCAGAAAAGTATCAGACACTTTTGATGTACCTACCGTAACCGATATTCACGATGTCTCTGATGCTATTAAAGCCGCCCAATATGTAGATGTGTTGCAAATTCCCGCTTTTTTGGTACGTCAAACCGATTTGGTAGTAGCTGCTGCAAAAACAGGAAAGCTTGTCAATCTTAAAAAAGGACAATTTATGAGTCCCGAAAGCATGAAGCACGCCGTTCAAAAAGTGATTGATAGCGGCAACACCCAAGTCATGATTACTGACAGAGGAACAATGTTTGGCTATCAAGATATGATTGTAGATTTTAGAGGTATTCCTGTAATGCAACAATACGCACCAACCATTTTAGATATTACACATTCATTACAACAACCCAATCAGAGTAGTGGCGTTACGGGTGGCAAACCAGAACTTATTGAAACCATTGCCAAAGCTGGTATTGCTGTTGGTGTTGATGGCTTGTTTTTAGAAACCCATTTTGACCCTAGTATTGCCAAATCTGATGGCGCTAATATGTTAAAACTAGATTATCTTGAAGATTTACTAACAAAATTAGTAGCTATAAGAAAAACGGTTAATAATTTTTAAATTACCAACCGCTTTTAATTGTGTTTTTTAAACACTTTCAATATATCAAGGGGGTGTTAATTAAAATTTACCCACACTTAGAATAACCACAATGTTTACATTTTAAACAGCCCTCAGAAAATATTAATCCGTCTGGGGCATTACATTCTGTACATTTTTTGTCGGCAGCAGCCGTACCATCTGGCACAAATTGTTTTAAAGCGCGCACAACACCATTTTTCCATGTGTTGATATTTTCATCAAATAGGTTCAAATTGCCTATCAAATTTATAACATAAGGCATTGGCATACCATGACGTAAAACGCCCGAAATGAGCTTGGCATAATTCCAAAATTCTTTATCAAACGATCTAGAAAGGGCTTCGAAAGTTACTTTATAACCATCTTTATCTAAGAATTGGAAATCGTAACGCGAATGGCCTTCTTCGTCTCTATTTTTAATAATCCAACCACTAGTTACTGATAGTGGTAAGATAAAAGCTTCGTCAATTTTTCCTGTAAAAATCTCGTAGGGTCTGCCATCTATAATCCCTACAACAGCCATCCATTTTTCGTATTCATTTTGAAAACGGACAATGCGTGCTTCTAATCTTTTTGGCCGTTTTGGTGCAAAAGTTTCGCCAAAAACATGCTCATTACAGGTTTTATCTTCTTTTTTAGCATCGCTAGCAACTAAGATACCACTACGTGAACCATCACGATATACTGTAATGCCTTTGAGCCCTTTTATCCATGACTCAATATAAATATCTGCTACTTTTTCTGTAGACACATCAGTCGCTAAATTAATGGTAGAGCTTATAGAATGTGTGGTATATTTTTGAACCAAAGCTTGCATAGACACACGTTTGTGCCAATCCATTTCTGTGGCAGTTGCGCCGGCATACGGACTCAAATTGATGTCTGTATTTCCTGTGGCGTTCATCCATGTTTTTACTTTTGGATGGAACACTTCAAACTCTTCAAAAGAATCGCCCATATCATCAACATAAGCTACTTTGGCATTTTGTTCTGATGGATTTACCTTGCGGCGACGTTTGTACGACATCAAATAAACAGGCTCAATACCAGATGAGGTTTGCGCTAACATACTTAAACTACCGGTTGGCGCAACAGTACTTATAGAAATATTACGACGGCCATAAGTCATCATTCGCTTATAGATATCTGGAAACTCCGCTTTAAGCATTTGCACAAAATCTGATTTTTCTTCTACTTCTGGGTCAAAGATTTTAAAAGCGCCACGTGAGATGGCCATATCTATACTGCTATCAAATTCGCCTTCTAATTTTTTACGCATAATGCTGTCAACCACCTCAAGAGCTTCGTCAGAATCAAGTTTAAATCCTAATGCCGCAACAGCATCCGCAAGAGCGGTAAACCCTAAACCAGTTCTACGTCCTGTTTTACCATTTTTAAAGAGTAATTTCCAAGTATCAATTTCAATTTGTTTGATATAATTTGGCTCTTCATCACTTAATATTTTATTGAATATTTTATCGACAGCTTCTAGTTCTAAATCTACCAGATTGTCCATTAAATGCTGAGATTCGTATATTTTTTTATAAAATTCTTCAAAATCAAAACGTGCGTTTTCTGTAAAAGGTTCTTTGACAAAGCTGTATAAATTGACAGCTATTAAACGGCAAGAATCGCCACCTTGCATGGCTATTTCTGAACACGGATTTGTAGAGGTGTTTTTAAAACCCGGGTAAAAAGAAGATGTTGAATAATTGTGTTGTCTGTCCCAGAAAATAAGACCTGGTTCGGCTGTTTTATGCGCACATTCAATAATGGTATCCCATAATTTTTTGGCCTTAACTACTTTGGTATATTTAGGGTCTGGACTTTCAATTGGCCAACGCAAAGTAAAATCGCCATCTTTAATAACTGCATTCATAAACTCGTCTGACAATCTAACAGACACGTTGGCGCCTGTAATTTTTGTTAAGTCTTGTTTAATGGTAATAAAACTCTCAATATCTGGATGTGCAATATCCATAGTGAGCATCAACGCCCCACGACGCCCATTTTGAGCTACCTCTCGCGTTGTATTAGAAAAGCGTTCCATAAACGAAACAGCCCCTGTTGTTGTGCCTGCCGAGTTAGAAACTTCGGCATTATTTGGACGTAAACTCGATAAATCTACCCCAACACCACAACGTCTTTTAAAAAGCTGAACCAATTGTTGATCTGTATAACAAATCCCACCATAAGAATCGTAAATTTCTGGTACCACCACACAATTTGATAAGGAAGCAATCATGTGATCATTTCCTAAAGCTGCCATAACACTACCCTGCGGAATGGCATATTTAAAGTTTTTGAACATGTTATAAACCGCTTCTTCTGTTAACGATGATCTTGATGCACCATAAGAAGATAGTTTGTCATTATCTGCGTCATCTGAAGTGTATTTAGCCTCAACTCTGGCAAATTCCTTTGCCATACGACGGTGCATATCATCGGGGTTTTTTTCTAAAAATTTGCCTTTTGCATCTTTAATGGCATACTTATTCATCCATGTAGTTGCGGCTAATTCATCATTGTTAAAATAGGCTAAGCAAGCCTCTAAAACCTCGGCATAGGTGTACATTTTTTGGGTAGTTAGTTGTTCAATCATTATTTTTAGTAGTGTATTAGGTAGAAACAGAGTCAAAGTTATTTTAAAAAAATACCCCTTCAATAAGGCACAAAAATAATTATTAACTATTTATCGTTGATAACATTTTTGGCGCCGAAAGCCCTTTAGCTTAAAGGGAAAACAAAGTGTTTAAGTGGCTAAAAAAAATAAAATTTCTTTTTTTTAACTATCGCTTTTGGTTTCTAAAAAATCTTGTAAGTACTTGTATTTACTGGTTAGTTTGCCATTTTGTGTCATTCTGGCGCGTTCTAAAATACCATCGGCATCATTGTTAAAAAACGCGGGCATGACGCTTTTTGCAAACATTTCGCCAAAACCATCTGAGGCATCAATTGGGAGTTCGCAAGGCAGGTTATCTACCGCCATAACAGCTATGGCTTTTGGGTTTAAAAAATCGACTTCCTGTTCTAAATTAGGGTCGTATCCATAAATGGGATCTGCAATAGTTGTGGAGTGAATTGTACAAGCCACAGGGCCATCTATATCGCAACTAATATCGCCCACCACTTTTATATTAAAATCGGGGTGTTTGGCATCTGCTCTTGTAAAAATATACGGCGCACCATCGGCATAAAAATGCCCGGCTATATACACATCGGCTACTTTAGCAAAACGCATAAAATTACTTTCAAAATCTGATGCATTTTTAAAAAAATCGTCTTGAGTAAAAATTTTGCCATCTTTACGCTTGTTATAATCTTCAACATCAATTTGAGCAAATACGGGACAATCGAATTTTTGTGTTAAAAAAGCTTGTGTATCTACCTGTTTTAAACCCATCCCGTTAAGGATTTCGAAAGCGCCATTACCAACACGGCCTTTACCTGTTAAAATAATTTTGATAGCGGGTAAATGAAGCTTTTTTAATGTGTCTATTATAGCTTTTTTGTCGTGAATATCTGAAGCTTTTGGCAAATTAAACCTTTGCGATTTTAAACCATAAGTTCTTATGGCGTTGTAAGCGCCAACAATACCGGCATATTTACCAAAAGCAACAAGGCGTATACCTTTGGCATTTGTAACGACTTCGTGATCGTATAAAGTGATATTTTTTTCTAAAACAGCGCGCAATAAATTGCGATTGTAAGCCTGTTTTTTTATGGTATGTGAAAAGAAAAAGTAGCTTTTGTTGGGGATTAATGCCTCAATTGGCACTTCTTTTACGCCCAATAAAACGTCGCAATCTGAGATGTCTGGAGATAAATTCAAACCGGCTTCGGCATATTTTTCATCGGTGTAAGCCCTAATATCTGAAGGTTCAACACAAATACTTAATTGCTTATAGGTTTTGAGTAAGTCTTGACAGGCTTTTGGCGATAACACCACGCGGCGGTCTGGTGGCGATTTGCGTTCTTTGATAATAGCTAACTTCATTTGAGATTTCCTTTCTTAATTTCGTGCTAAATTACTTGTATTTACAAAGATTAGCAAGTATTAAATTTGTAAATATTGTATATTTGCAGGCTTTTCTTTTAAAAAGTTCCTGAATTTAATTCAGGATATTAAGGGGACGACTGGTTTTGACAGCGAGATCAATTAATCAGTAAGCATGCCGAGCGATGATACAAATCTCGTAAAACTTGGTTTCGACTTATAAACGGCGAAAATAATTACGCTTTAGCTGCTTAATCTGAAATACAGTAGGATTTGAGCCTTGTCCCGCCAGGCGGGAAAGCTTTATGTCTCTTGAAAGCCTTGATTAACGGCGTTCTGTTAGAGGCATCGTAAATGTTAATCTAGAACTAAAATTGCTTCGATTTTAGTTTAACACTTAAGAAGCTAAGTTTAAAGTGGGCGGTTTTCGGTCAGCTTTAGGTCTAAAATTAATCGGAAACTAAGCATGTAGAAAACTTTTTGGTTGCTTGTTTGGACGCGGGTTCGAGTCCCGCCGTCTCCACGGATAAAACTCCAAATTATACTAAAATCCCGTAAACCAAATGTTTGCGGGATTTTTATTTCCCTCAAATACCATATAAAACCATCTAAAACCAAATAAAAAGGGGCTAATTCGGTGTCACTAAATTAAATCCCTCAACTGACACCGAATCGCTTAGAACTATATGATATTTAATTAATTACAAGAGGTGTTTTAAAATATATTTTGTACCTTTATGGAGTAATTTAAGCAACTGACTCCTATGAAAAACTCATTCACATTGCTTTTCTTTATAAAAAAAGTAAAGCTGACAAGCAAGGAAAAGCCAATATTTATTTAAGAATCACAGTAGACGCAAGACGTGTAGAGATTTCTGTAAATAGAAAAATTAGTATTGAGCGGTGGAATTCTAACGCTAACAGAGCTAAAGGTCACTCTGAAGAAGCCCTAAAAATCAACCAATATTTAGACATTATTCAGAACAAAATTTATAAAATTCATCAAAGTTTTATCGAAAACGACAAACCATTTTCAGCAGAATTAATCCGAAAACATTACCTCGGCGAGAAGGTGTTCGTTAGCCGCTCTGTTTTGTTCCATAAACCATAATTACAAGCGTATTTCGCAATAAATGTCATTCCTTATTACTTTCAACATCTCTGCCAGCTGCAACTGAACACTGAACGCCTAAAACGGGAGAAATTTACTTCACTAAAATATGATACTCCCAAGAGCCAAAACTTACCTCTTCTCCATTTTTTAAAATCACTTTAACTCCAGTTAAAGCTTCTTTAAATTCACCCGAAAAAGTTGGTTTAAAAGTAACTGGTTTAGCCGATAAATTAGCAATGTAAATAAATTTCTCATCCTCTTTTTCACGCTCAAAAGCTAAGATAGCATCATTATTTGATGTCTCTAAACGCAAATACGAAGCGGCTTTTTTACCTCCGTTAAAGGCTTTATAGTTTGTTTTTAAAGCACCTAACTTTTCAAGTAATGGCCATACTTTTCCCTTGTTTCTAATGATAGTGTCTTTTTCAAAGTACAACAATCGTTTATCCAAATCGTACTCTTGCCCACTATAAATAAGCGGCATCCCAGGAGCAGCATAAGACAGGGCCAACATGGCTTCAGAGGCGCCACCCATACGTTCTTTAACAGAGCCGTTCCAAGAATTCTCATCATGATTGGTTATAAAATTCATTAGAATATCGTCTTCTTGATACATCTCGTCTATTTGATTCATTCTACTATCCCAATCTTTAACAGTCTCTTTACCTTGGGCTATACTATTCATTTTATGATGTGTATCCCAGCCATAAGCCATCTCAAACAAATTATCTTTCATTAATTCTGGCTCCCAAGCTTCAGCTAGCATAAAAATATCTTTAGAAGCTCTCAATTTAGGAATGGCTTCTTGCCAAAAATCTGTAGGAACAGAACCCGCAACATCACATCTAAAACCATCAATGTTTTCTTCTTTAACCCAATACAACATATCTTCTATCATGGCTGTTCTTAGCCCTTTACTGTCGTAATTTAAATCGGCCACATCTGCCCATCCAACAGATATACCCTCAGGATTTAAAGGGTCGGTAATCTCACCTTTGCTGTTTTTTGTGTAAAATTCTGAGTTTGTTTTTAGCCATGTATGATCCCAACCCGTATGATTTGGCACCCAATCTAAAATAACATAAATACCATTATCATGAGCCGTTTTTAGCAAGTTTCTAAAATCATCTTTTGTGCCAAATTCTGGATTTACTTTCGTAAAATCTGATACGGCATAATAGCTTCCTAAGGCTTTTTTACGTGCTTCAGGGTCTTTTATTAGTGAGGCAAAATCGCCACCAGTGGCTTTCCGTCTGGTTTCCGAAATAGGGAAAATTGGCATCACCCAAATAATTTTAACACCCAATTCTTTTAACTGTGGGATGTCTTTAGTAAAAGCATTAAAAGTGCCTTCTACGGAATATTGACGGATATTAGCTTCGTAAATAACTGCATTTTCTAAAACCACATCTGATATTGGTGCGATTTCTTTAACAATCTGTTTGCTTTCTGTGCTTTCTTTACAAGAAACTAGAACGATAAGTGCTAGTATATAAATGATGTTTTTCATTTTTATTGATTTTTTAATGGTTTATTTTTTAATTTCTAACAGTATGAGTGTGTAAGGCGTATTCAATTTTACAATACCATTTCTAACAGTGGTTTGGGTTTTAGAATAGGCATCATTTAAAATAGTACCATCTTTAAAAATGGCGCCAATATTAAGCTCCTTTTCCCCTTTATTTAAGTCTAAACCAACCACAACAGTATCGGTATAATGATCCTTTGAATAGGTTCTTTGAAAAATATAAGGCTGTTTGCTAATCATTTTATGGATGCCTGCACCAACCGCCAAATGGTTGTTTCTAAATTTTCCTAATTTTTGCCAATGGTTTAAAATAGCGTTGGTTTCTGGATTGTTTGCAATGGCATCCCAATTCATATTAGAACGTAAATTGGCATCGCCAGAAGCGCCATCAATAATTAAAGGCCGCGCCGATTCATCGCCATAATACACCTGCGAAGCGCCAGGACACAACAACAGTTTTGTAGCCGATTCAAACGGTTTTGTACGCGCTTTATCAAAAGGCGAACCGTCATCGTGAGAACTGATGTAATTTAAAGTACCAAATCCTTTAAGCTGATTATTCAAAATATTTGAATACCTTGAAAATAAGCCTTCGTAGGTGTTTTGAGCGGCGTTCCACTTAAATTCAAAATTGATAAGACTGTTGAATCCGTTTTCGAAATAATTGACTTTTTTATCGCCAAAATCAAAAATTTGTCCAGCACCAATGCCATAATTATAAACTTCGCCAACAAGATAAAAAGGATTATTATCTAACACTTTTACAGGATTATTTTTCTTCCATTGTTCAAAAGTAAAATCACATTCGGTTTTAAAGGCAGCCCAAACAGACGCCTCGGTATGCTTAACTGTATCGGCTCTATAGCCATCAATACCAAATTCGTTTATATAATCTGTGAGCCATTTAATGATGTAATATTTAGGGGCTCTTGGATAGCCAGTGCGTTTAAAAAAAGCGTCAAGCTCTTTTATTTCTTGATCATAACGTCCTTCTGCTTTCCATTTTTTAGCCAATGACGCTGGAATCTCCACGTCTTCATTACTTTCTGTTTTTACATCTGGCAGGTTTTTAACCAAGGTGCACGTAACGGTTGATACGTAATTTCTATAAGTGCATTGCGGATTGGTTCTTACCCACTCTTGTGGCCAAACCTCATCTGCTTCGGTCACTGGTCCTGTATGATTTATAACACCATCTAAAACAATTCTGATGCCGTTTTTATGAGCCGTTTCAACAAGTATTTTTAAATCTTCTTTGGTGCCATAATTTGGATCTAAAGCGGTCCAATCTTTTGCCCAATAGCCATGAAAACCATAAGTTGAACCAGACCCTTCGTTTACATCGCCGTGAATTTGTTCTACAATGGGTGTTAGCCAAATGGCATTTATCCCTAAATCTGTAAAATACCCGTCCTTAATTTTTGCGGTTACGCCTTTAATGTCACCACCTTCAAAACCACGCAATTTGGCTGTTTTTTTTGTACGGTTAAAATGGGTGTCGTTAGAAGTATCTGCATTATTAAACCTATCTGTTAATAAAAAATAGATGTTGGCATTAGACCAAATAAAAGGATTCTGAACACTATTAACAACAGTTGCATTTTGTTGCATTTTTTGAGAACAACTTCCTAAGGATATTAATATAAAAACAAGGCCTAAATACTTTTTCATCAATGAGATAATTTAATTTTAATGCTTTTCGATGTTACCTTTGTTATAGGAACCCTAACTTTTAATATATGTGATTTATCATCCCATGAAAATTTAAAGCCTTTAATATTTCTAGGTTTTTTAGAAATATTGTGTATAATTAAATCAATTTCTTTTGCAGAAAATTGAGCCTTATTCCCAATTTCAGATTCAACTTCAATGGTTAATGTATTGTTTTTGTAGGCGCTCTCAAAATTAAAAATTTCATAATCCCCTTTTTCAAAAGCTTGAGGTGTTTTGCCATCATCGTTGTATAATTTTCCTTTACTTTCTTTAACCGATGCATCAAAATAAAGATGTAAATCAAAGCTTTTTAAACTGTATTGATTTGTGTTTTGGATGGATTTAATTCTTGGAATAAAAGCACCGCCACGAACATACGTAGGAATATAATCTTTATGTAAATTAATGGTTTTGATTTGCCCTCCAGCGATGATGTTATCGGTATAAAAATCAAACCAATTTGAACCAGAAGGAAAAGAAACTTCTTGTGTTTTTAATCCTGCTTTTACAACTGGACTCACCAAAAAATCATTCCCCCATAAATAGGATTTGTCGTTAATAAGCGACTCATTATTTGAAGGTTCATCAAAAAACAAAGGGCGCATAAGTGGTGTGCCATTTTGATGATTTTCAAAAGCCAAAGTATAATTATAAGGCAACAAACTGTAGCGTAATTCAATACTTTTTTTAGCCAAAGTTTTTGTTTTAGGTTCTCTAAAAACAGGTTCACTAGGCACTTCTTCTTGTGCATGTGGTCTGTAAATAGGCTGGAAAACACCGTACTGTAGCCACCTTGTGTAAAGCGCATCATCTAAATTATCGCCTGCAAACCCACCTAAATCTGAGTGCATATACCCCATTCCTTGCATGCCCATTTGTAAAGCAATACTAGGTTGCGATTGCAAACCACCCCAACTGCGATTCACATCGCCAGACCAAGGAATTAATCCGTAACGCTGCGATCCAGAATAACCAGCACGCATCAAAATAAACGGGCGTTGGTTTGGAAAATCTTTTTGATAGCCCTCATAAACCAACTTGGCCCAATTGTGTCCGTAGATATTATGTACCTCATCGGCTGTGCCAGTGGCATGTAATAAATCTGTAGGATGTACTTCGGGCTCACCTAAATCGCCCCACCAACCACTAACGCCGTAGTCTGTAAATTTTTTATAAATATTCCAAAACCATTCTTTTCCTTGAGGTTTAAAAATATCTACAATGCCTGTATTGCCAAAGTAAAAATCGTATTTATAAGGATTCCCTTCTGGGGTTTTTCCTAAAATATCGGCAGCAACTGTTTCTTGCCAACGGTTTGAAGTTGTCAAAATAAAGGGCTCTGTAACCAAAATAGTTTTAACACCTTTGGTTTTTAAATCGGCTATCATTTTTTTAGGATTTGGGAATGAGTCTTTATCAAAATCTAAATTCCCCATAGTACCTTTAATGGTTTTTCCAAACCAATATAAATCGATTATGACCGCGTCAACCGGTATTTTTTCATCAATAAATTTATCAATCGTATTTATGACTTCTTTTTGAGAATGGTAGCCAAAACGGCTTGAGAAATTACCCAAAGCCCAACGTGGAATCATGGGCTGCTTTCCGGTAAGTGAAGTGTATTGATTAACCAAATCAATCCAAGAATCGCCTGCAATTATTTGGTAGGTTTTACGTCCGCTGATGGTTTCGTACTGCAACGAATTGTCTTTTTTACTGTCTAAATCTAAATATCCAATAGGTGCATTGTCAAAATGAATGGCGTACATTTTTGAAGAATACACCAAAGGCATGGTGAAATTCATCAATTCTGAATGTGTTTCATAACCGTAATGAGCGCGGTTGTACAATTGTAATTTATAACCGCGTCTGTTCATTTCTAAGGCACGTGCGCCACCACCATATAAGACTTCTGTGCTGTTTAAATTGAAATCTAACACAGCGTGTTTTTCTGTTTTAATATAACCTTTGCGCTCAGAAATGAGTTCATTGTTTTTGTAATAATAAGCTATTTGAAAAGGTCTTTTGGTTATGCTAACCGATATTCCAGAAGTGTTTAATTCGATTTGATTTGCCTTTTCGGAAACAGAATATTTAATTCCATTTGGCTTTAAAACAACAGCATGAGAGACGGAATTGTAAGTTTCGCCATTAGGGATAAATGCGGTTTCTATAATTTTGTCTGAATAAGGTTTAATAATATATAAACCATCATTCGTTTTTACTTCAATATGAGACTCCTTTTCAGAAAAACCTATAAATTGTCTGTCAGAATTTTGAGCAAAAGAAAGTATCGTTGTAAAAAAAATAAATAAAAATAGGGCTCTTTGAATGGTTTTCATTTTAAGTTACTTTAGTGCAATTCAATAATTAGAGAGGTTTTGCCTTTTACGGATATTTTTTTGGGGGATAAGTCAAAAACGCCCTCAGATAGAACATCTTTTCCCGACCTAAAATCCTTTAAATTCTCTGCAAATCTGTCTAGTTTTAACGTTTGGCTTTCTTGATTGTTATTGATAATCACCATAACCGTTTTTTTGGCATTATGTCTAAAATAAACATATACATTATTTTCTGGGATGTAATGCGTCAATTCACCTGTATGAATAACATCGGTATTTTTACGCCACGTAAATAATTTACTTGTAAAGGCAAATAATTCTTGTTGTTTTGCTGTCCTTCCTGCTTTTGTAAAAGCATTTTTTGTGTCGCCATCCCATCCGCCAGGAAAATCACGGCGAATATCGCCATCGCCTACATTTTTATCGCCTTTCATGCCTATTTCGCTTCCATAATATATTTGTGGAATGCCACGTGTGGTTGCAATAAGTGTCATAGCTAATTTGTATTTATCAATAGCGCCATTGTATAATTGATGTACGCGTTGTGTATCGTGATTTTCTATAAAAACAAAAACATTGTTTATGTTTGGATACATAAAATCGTTGGTAAAATTTTCGTAAACGCGAACCATGCCCTCTTTCCAAGTAGCTTTTTGATTAAAAACAGAGGTAAGTACTTCTTGCAAAGTAAAATCCATCACACTTGGTAAATAGGTATTGTAGTTTTGGATGGCAGCAATTTTACTGTCTTTTTGCCAATAAGAAATGGCTGCAGATGTATATAACCAAGCCTCGCCTACGATGTTAAAATTAGGATATTCATCTGTAATGGCTTTTGTCCATTTGGCAATACCTTCTTTATCTCCATACGAATAGGTGTCAACTCTAAGGCCATCTAAATTCGCGAATTCAATCCACCAAATGGCATTTTGAATAAGGTAATTTAAGACCAATGGATTCCGCTGATTTAAATCGGGCATCTCTCTAACAAACCAGCCGTCCATACAATATTTGGCATCAATTTTTGAAGCATTTGTATCGTATTGGGTGGTCATTCTATAATTAGAATTGGCATATCCAGGAAACTGATTTACCCAAGAATATGTAGGTAAATCTTTTATCATCCAATGATTAGAACCCCAATGATTGGTTACATAATCCATTATGAGCTTCATGTCGCGTTTGTGCAATTCTGAAGCCAGATTTTTATAATCGTTATTTGTCCCAAAACGTGGATCAACTTTATAAACATCGGTTTGTGCATAGGTATGATACGTGCCCCTATCTTGATTGTCTTCTAAAAGGGGTGTGCTCCAAAGTGTGGTTGCGCCCAACTCTTTTATATAATCTAAATGATTGATAACGCCTTGAATATCGCCACCATGACGGCCACCAATATCACTTCTGTTCGCCTTTTCGGTTACATTGAGATTTGAATCGTTGTTGGGATTTCCGTTTGAAAAACGATCGGGCATTATTAAATAAACAACATCGGAGCTGTCAAAACCTTTTCTATTTTTTGAGGCTTCATTTCTTTGTTTAAGTTCGTAAGTAATAGTGTATTTACCGTGTTTCCCTTTTTTTGAAAAGTCGATTTTAAAAGTACCTACATCGGCTTTAGCTAAGTCTAAATCTAAAAATAAATAATTTGGATTTTCGGTTCTTTTTACATCCGTTAAGGTAATTTTACCATTTTCAATTGAAGGTGTGTATTGCGAAATGTTGTCGCCATAAACCATTAATTCTAATTGGTTATGATTCATATCTGCCCACCAAAAAGGAGGCTCAACATGCTTAATTTGTCCTTGTGCAAAAAACGATACCAATATTAAAAGTGCTCCTAATTTTTTCATACCGATAGTTTTTAAGATTTAACCCTTACAAAGCTAAATTATTTTTTAAATTTTTATCAAGGCGTTGGGCAGTACCTCTAATTTTTCGCCAGCCACTTCAATAGTAATAGGCGCATCAGATTCGTTAGTGAAAACACATTCCGTATGGCTTTTATACACTTTTAAAACACAATCTCTGTAGTTTATAGTGAACGAATATGATTGCCATTGGCTTGGTATCTGTGGATTAAAAGACAAACTGTTGTTAAATGTGCGCATACCACCAAAACCTTGAACAATTGTCATCCAAGTACCGGCCATACTTGTGATATGACAGCCTTCGCTAACTTCATTGTTATAATCGTCTAAATCTAATCGTGCAGTGCGTAAATACATTTCGTACGCCTTATCTATGCGGTTTATTTTAGCCGCTAAAATAGCGTGAATACAAGGTGATAATGAAGATTCGTGAACGGTTAAAGGTTCATAAAAATCAAAATGCTTGGTAATAGATTCTGTGTCAAAATTGTTTTCAAATAAATAAATGCCTTGTAAAACATCGGCTTGTTTTATATAACAAGAGCGCAAAATCCTATCCCAAGACCACGTTTGGTTTATAGGGCGTTGCGATTTTGGTAAAAAGCTTGTTGGTACAATTTCTTTATCTAAAAAACTGTCTTGTTGTAAAAACACTTCGTAGTCTTTGCTGTAAGGTAAATGAATATTTTGAGCCACTTCATGCATTTGCTCAAGTTCATTAGTGCTTAAGTTTGCTTTTGTTAAAACACGGTCTAAATCTTTTGGGTAATCTGCTTTTAATTTTTCTATATTTTCTATTGTAAAATTAATACACCACTGTGCCAAATAATTGGTGTAAAAATTATTATTTACATTGTTTTCGTATTCATTAGGCCCCGTAACACCTAAAATAACATATTTATTTTTCTCTTTAGAAAATGTGGCACGTTGGTGCCAAAAACGAGAAACGGCAATCATAACTTCAAGACCAAATTTTGGAATATACTCGTAATCGCCTGTATAGTTTACATAGTTGTAAATACCATAAATCATGGCGCCATTACGGTGAATCTCTTCGAAGGTAATTTCCCATTCATTATGACACTCTTCGCCATTCATGGTTACCATTGGGTACAAAGCGGCACCGTTTGTAAAACCTAATTTTTCGGCATTTTCTATTGCCTTTTCAAGATGGTTGTAACGGTATAATAATAAGTTTTTAGCCACATGTTTGTCTTTTGTAGCCATATAAAATGGGATGCAATAAGCTTCTGTATCCCAATAAGTACTACCGCCGTATTTTTCTCCAGTAAATCCTTTTGGTCCGATATTTAATCGGGCGTCTTCGCCCAAATAAGTTTGATTTAATTGAAAAATATTAAAACGAATGGCTTGT
Source organism: Flavobacteriales bacterium (assembly GCA_013205245.1). GTDB lineage: Bacteria > Bacteroidota > Bacteroidia > Flavobacteriales > Flavobacteriaceae > CG1-02-35-72. The sequence goes on from JABMNH010000064.1 coordinate 119,259, forward strand.
TGTGCTTTGACATCGCCTTCAATGGTAATATCTGCAGTTTCCCAAATAGCAGCCCAATCTTCTTTTTGATAGGCTAATAAAGTATCAAATCCTATATCGCCTGCTTTTTGTAAATTAGAGGTCGCTACCTTTAAAAGATCCTCTTTTTTATGATTCATAGACTGAACATAAGAGGCGTACTTATAAAGTGTTAAGGTTTGATTTTGTTTTACGTCTTGTGTATATTTAAGCTTAACTTTTTTTGTTTTATTTATTGTGATTTGCTTAAGGCTTAGCAATGTGTCATCTAATGTTAAAGACGTTGCCATAGCGGTACAAACATAAAAATTTGTTTTAAGTGTTTTTGAAGTAATGGCTGCGTTATTTTGAGAAATAACACAATCTAAAACTTTCCAGAAAAACTCGTCGTAATTAGCATCTTGATTTACAATACCCGCATCAATATAAGGAGAAAGACTTATTTGTCCTTCAAAATTTAAAGGGGTTACGCTGTATTTAATGGCACCTACTTCATTATATCTTAAACTTAAGAAACGTTTAGAAGCTACCTTTATTTGATTTGTGTTTGGTAAAACGGCTGTAAAAGTTCTGGCCATCCACCCTTCTTTCATGTTGAGTTCTTGGTAAAAAGAAGTTGCTTCGCAGGTGTTTAAATCTAAAACCTCTCCGTTTATTTTAACATTAATACCAATCCAATTTGGGGCATTTAAAACTTTGGCAAAATATTCTGGATAACCATTTTTCCACCAGCCCACACGTGTTTTATCTGGGTAATATATACCACCTATGTAACTTCCTTGAAGTGAGTCTCCAGAATATTTTTCTTCATAATTGGCACGTTGTCCCATAGAGCCATTCCCTAAACTGAAAATACTTTCTGAAGCCGTTACATCGGCTTTGTCAAAATGGTCAACAATTATTGACCACTCATTGGGAACTATAAAATCTTTATTCATTATTAATTTTTTAATAGGGTATCTATAAAATTTTTGGAAAGCTTTGCAGTATCTTCTAACACATAATTTGCGTCATTTAAAACAGCTTTACTACCAATACCTATACTCATCATTTCTGCACTATTTGCAGCTTCAACACCTGCTTTAGCGTCTTCTATAACAACACAATACTCAGGCATAACACCTAATTTATCGGCCGCTTTTAAAAATACTTCAGGGTTGGGTTTGGCTTTTTCGACCACATTGCCATCAATAATGGCATCAAATAGCGCATCTATTTCTAACTTTTCTAAAATAGGAACTGCATTTTTGCTTGCAGATCCTAAAGCAATGGCAATTTTTTTAGATTTTAAATAATTTAATACGTCTACTATACCTGGTAAAATATCAGATTTAGAAAGCGTATTAATGAATTCTAAATAGGTTTTATTTTTTTGAACTAAGAGCAGGTCTTTTTGCGCTTGATCTAAGTGAATATTACCCCATTCTAAAATAAGATCTAAAGACTTTACACGGCTCACGCCTTTTAATTGCTCGTTTTGATGTACTGTTATCTCAAAACCAAATTGTTTTGCCAGTTCATTCCAAGCTATAAAATGGTATTTTGCTGTATCAACAATAACGCCATCCAAATCAAAAATAAAAGCTTTAATCATTCTTTTTATGAAATTATGGTATCATCTACATCTTTAACTCTTACTACTAGTACTGCTGCAATTAAAAAGGATACTCCGCTAATTACTAATGCGAAAATGGGATTGCCTCCGTAAATATATTTTACTATAGGGCCTCCTATTATGGCGTTTATTATTTGTGGAATTACAATGAAAAAATTAAAAATTCCCATGTAAACTCCCATCTTTTTAGCTGGAATAGATCCTGCTAAAATTGCATAAGGCATTGCTAAAACACTTGCCCAAGCAATACCAATTCCAAACATTGATAAGAATAACCAGTTTTCGTTTGGTACAAAGTAAATTGAAAGAAGACCTAATCCTCCACAAAATAATCCAATTGCATACGTCATTTTTCTGCCTAATTTTTTAGCTATTGCAGGTAAAAAGAACGCGTATACAGCTGAAACAGCGTTGTAAGCACCAAATAAAATTCCAACCCAATCACCTGCAGTTTGATACGCATCACCGTGATCATCTAATGACAAACCATAAACGTGATGTGCAATTGCTGGAGTAGCGAATACCCACATACCAAACAACCCAAACCAAGAGAAAAATTGAACTGAGCTCAATTGTTTCATAGTTAAAGGCATTTTCTTAAAATCAGAAAAAATGTTTAATAAGCTTGATTCTTCCTCTACTTCTTCTTCCTTCTCACCTTCATTAGCAGCAAATTGGGCTAATTCTTCTGGAGAATATTCTTTAGTTGTAAACACAGTAACTAAAATACTGATTACTAAAACTGCAGCTCCAATAATAAATGAAAGTAATAAGTTAAAAGGGACTTCACCTTCTGCAGCATTATTTGAAACTCCAAACCAATTTGCTAATGCGTATGGTAACCATGAACCTATTACTGCTCCAATACCAATTAAAACGGTTTGAATACTAAATCCAAGTGTTCTTTGATCTGAAGGTAATAAATCAGCAACTAATGCTCTAAATGGTTCCATCGCTACATTAAACGATGCGTCCATTATCATGAGCATACCTGCGCCTACCCACAATGCAGGCATAAACGCGGTAAACATATCGGCATTCGGCATTAAAATTAATCCCATAGATGCTAATAAAGCACCTGTTAAAAAATAAGGACGCCTTCTACCAAGTCTAGTCCAAGTTCTATCACTATAATAACCAATGATAGGTTGAACAATTAAACCTGTTAATGGTGCTACAACCCAAAACCAAGAAAGTTCATGCACATCAGCGCCAAAAATTTGTAATATTCTACTGGCATTGGCATTTTGCAATGCAAAACCCATTTGTATCCCAAGAAATCCGAAACTCATGTTCCAGATATCCCAGAAACTGAGATGTCTTTTTTTCATTATTTAAAGTTTTACATTAACAACATCCATAATTAGATGTATAAAGTAATTTTAAACCAAATTGTATAAAATTTAGATGTAATACAAAACCATCTAAAAGGCTTTAAAGCCCTTTAAATAGCAAATAGTGTGAAGTGTGAAACGTAATAAGTTACTATTACTCGGCAGTAAAGATATAAAAATATTTTAAAAACAAAAGAAACTTTAATTAAGAGTTGATTCTCTAAATTTAATATTAGCCGATATTACTTCTGTTTGAAAATCGCCATCTGTCTTATTTTCAATACGATTGATAAGCATTTCGGCAGCATTTGTACCCATGGTAAAACCGTGTTGTACCACTGTTGTTAAAGAGGGCGACGAAAACTCAGAAATAATGCCATCTGTAAAACCAATTATTTCAATATCTTGAGGTATTTTTAAGCCACGTTCTTTAGCGGCCTTCATAGCCAAAGCTGCGTATAATTCATTAACTGCAAAAATACCGTCGGGCGGATTTTTAACGAAAATTAATTTTTTAATTTGATTATAGATACCCTCATGGTCTTCATCGTCTTTTTCGATTTTAATAATGACCGAAGGGTCTTTTTCTAATCCAAATTTATTGAGAGCTTTTACATAGCCGTTGTTTCTTAATTTCCCTACAGTTACATAGTCTGGTGTTGTGATAAGCGCTACTTTTATACATTTTTTTTCTAGAAGATATTTGGTGGCTTTATAAGCGCCACCCTCATCATCTACAATGATTTTATCGCAATTTATTGATTCTTCAATACGATCAAAAAGCACAAAAGGCACATTGTTTTCAATCAATTCATTAAAATGACTAAAATCTTTAATTTTCTGGGTTTCTTTAGATAGAGAAATAAGCAAACCATCTACACTGCCGTTTGCCAACATCTCTATGTTTAGCAGTTCTTTATCATACGATTCATTTGACACACAAATCATAACATTATAACCACGTAAATTGGCGGCTTTTTCAATACCACTAATAACTCTTGAGAAAAAATGATGCACAATTTCTGGGATAATGACACCAATAACCATCGTTTTCTGATTGCGCAATTTTAACGCTAAACTGTTTGGTTTGTAATGGTAAAAATCGGCGAAAGCTTTAATTTTGGCTTTGGTAGATTCGCTAATTTCATGACTGTCTTTTAAAGCTTTTGAAACAGTAGATGTAGAGACGCCTAACTCTCTGGCAATGTCTTTTATGGTAATTTTAGCTTTCATTTATTTTTATCAAATATTTAACACCTTTTACGTTAAATAATTACAGTAATAAGCACTAATATGGTGCAAAATACAAAAGTTTTCAACACGAAATCGGTTTCGTAAACGCTAAAATTATTTTTGATAAGGTTAAAATAAAGTTAAATTAATACATTCGGCTCGTGAAATGTGAAATTTAGTAAGTTGAATTGAAAATTTAAAAATGTTAATTAACCTTAAATTCATGAGAAATTTTAAGTCTATTTTTTTAAGTATTCTAATGCTGGTACCCTTTGCAATGTTTGCACAGCAAACTGTAACAGGTAAAGTTTTAGAAAAATCCACCGGCCAACCATTGCCAGGTGTGAATATTATAGTTAAAGGAACCACAAACGGAACAACATCCGATTTTGATGGCAATTTTAACTTGAACGTAAAAGATGAAAATGCTGTATTGGTATTTTCGTTTTTAGGATTCAAAACCCTCGAAGTTTCCGCTTCTAGTGGTTTTATGACCATAAGCCTTGAAGACGACGCACAAGCTTTAGGCGAAGTTGTTGTTATTGGTTATGGTAGTGTAAAGAAAGAAGATTTAACAGGTTCTGTTGATCTCATTACTTCTAAGGACTTCAATAAGGGGTCTGTTGTGTCAGCGCAAGGGCTCATAAGCGGGAAAATTGCAGGTGTTTCTGTAACTTCTGGTAGTGGTGCTCCTGGTGATGGTCAAAGTATTGTTATTAGAGGGCTTGGTTCGTTATCATTAACCAGCTCTCCTTTAATGGTAATTGATGGTATTCCATTAAATGATGGTGGTGTAGGTGGTTCTAGAAACCCCTTAAACTTAATCAACCCTAATGATATTGAAAGCATGGTGGTTTTAAAAGATGCTTCTGCTACGGCTATCTACGGATCTCGTGCAGCTAATGGTGTTATTTTAATTACCACTAAAAAAGGAAAGGATTCAGATTTTAAATTCAATTTTAATTCTATAACAACTACATATACTTCTGTTGATCGGGTTGATGTTCTTTCTGCTTCTCAATTTACTGATTTGGTTAAGGCTACTGGTGATGCTGATGCTATTGCCCGTTTAGGAACTTCAAATACCAATTGGCAAGATCAAATTTATAAAAGCGCTATTGGTACAGATAATTCTTTAAGTGCTTTAGGGTCTGCTTTCGGTGTACCAATGAGAATTTCATTAGGTCAGTCTGATCACGATGGTATTTTAAAACGCGACAATTTTAAACGTACAACAGCTTCTTTAAATTTAACACCTAGCTTTTTAGATGATCATTTAAAAATAGAATTAAATACACGCGCCATGTATACCGAAAATACTTTTGGTAACAGAGGTGCTATAGGTTCAGCCGTTGGTTTTGATCCAACACAACCTGTTCTTGACCCTAATTCAATATTCGATAATTATTTTTCTTGGACAGGTGCAAACGGTTATCAGTTAAACTTAGCAGGAACAAATCCTGTTGCTTTAATTAACTTGGTTGATGATACAGCCGAAGTAAGACGTTTGGTAAGCAATGCTAAATTTGATTATAATTTAGAATTTTTTTCAGATATTACTGCCACTGTGAATGTTGGTTTTGATAAATCAAACAGCCATGGCAGAAATATTGTTTCGCAAAATATACCAACATCTGATGATACATTTCCTGGCTCTACAAACGCCTATACACAAGAAGCCACAAACAAATTGTTTGATGCTTATGTAACTTATAAAAAATCGTTTAATGATGTTCATAATTTAACCGTAGTTGCAGGTCATTCATACCAATCATTCGAATTTAACAACTTTTGGTCTGATAGCGAATTAAAGAGACAAGGAAACACTTCTGAATTTATTGACAAATCTAAAAGTGTGCTATTGTCTTATTTTGGCAGATTAAATTACGATTTTAAAGGCAAGTATTTAATAACTGCCTCGTTAAGAGCTGATGCTTCTTCAAAATTAAATCCAAACGACCGTTGGGGCTATTTTCCAGCAGCAGCAGTAGCTTGGAATATTAATAAGGAGAATTTCTTAAAAGATGTTTCTGCTATTAACGAATTAAAGTTACGTGTTGGTTATGGCGAAGTTGGTAATGTAAATGGCTTAGGCGATTATAACTTCTTAACCAGATATTCTGGAAGCCAATCAACAGCTAATTATCAATTTGGTTCAAGCTTTTTACAAACTTTTAGACCAGAACCTATCAATGAAAACCTTACTTGGGAAGTTGGTAGAACCATTAATGTTGGTTTAGATTATGCCTTATTTGATAGTCGGGTTTCGGGAACTGTAAACGCTTATATTAAAGAAACCAAAGACTTAATTGCCTCTGCTTTTATAGATCCTTTTACAAATTTTGGAAACGTAATTAATAAAAACATTGGTGATATGGAAAATAAAGGTATTGAATTTACCTTAAATGTTGTGCCAGTAAAAACGGATGATTTAAAATGGTCTGTAAGCTATAATGTGGCTTTAAATAAAAATACTGTTACCAAACTTCCGTTTGACCAAGCAGTAGGTGGCATTAGTGGTGGTGTGGGTAATAACATTCAAATACATACCAAAGGAGAATCTCCTTATAGTTTCTTAGTTTACCAACAAGTTTATGACAATGCTGGCAAACCTATTGAAGGCGCTTTTGTAGATAGAAATGGCGATAACATTATAAATGATAATGACAGGTATATTTATCATGATCCTTATGCAAATGTTATTATGGGCTTAAATACCCATTTAGATTTTTACAATTGGGATTTAGACATTGTTACAAGAGCTAATATTGGTAACTATGCTTATAATAACGTGGCTTCTAGTACTGGTTATTTAAGACGTGCAACCGACAATAGTATTTTAACAAATCTTCATGCAAGCTCTTTAGATAATGGTTTTGTTAATACAACAGAAAACAATTTGTTAAGCAGTCATTTTATTACAGACGCATCATTCTTTAAGATTGACAATATCACATTAGGCTATCGTTTAGACAATGCTATTGATAAAGTGTCTTTCAGATTTTTCGGTTCTGTACAAAACGTAGCAACCATCACAAATTACAAAGGCTTAGACCCAGAAATTACAGGTGGTATAGACAATAACTTTTATCCTAGACCTAGATCATTTGTATTAGGTGTAAATATTGATTTTTAAAAAATATAAATATGAAAAATATAATTAAAAAATTCATTTTTGTTGTAGCTATTACTACTTTAATAGTTTCTTGTAAAAACGATTTAAATCAAACACCAATTGATCCAGATAGTTTTACACAACAAGACGTTTTTGCAAATGCTACCGTAGCGAAAGGAGCTTTGGCAAAATTATACGCTAGTTTGGCGCTTACAGGTCAACAAGGCCCAGCTGGTCAACCAGATATTGCAGGTATTGACGAAGGATTCTCTCAGTATTCAAGAGTATTGTTTAACCTTAACGTACTAACTACAGACGAAGCTGTAGTAGGTTGGGGAGATCCTGGTTTGCCAGATTTACACGGTCAAATTTGGTCGAGCAGTAATGACTTTACCGAGGCTATGTATTCGCGTTTAGCACAAGAAGTAAGTTTTAGTAATTCATTTATTAAAAACGCCTCTTTATTAACTGGAGCAGATGTTGATACTTATATAGCAGAAGCCCGTTTTTTAAGAGCCTTTGCTTATTATAATTTGATGGATCTTTATGCTAATGTCCCTTTAACTACAACAATTTCTACCGATTTACCTTTACAAAGCAATCGCACAGAAATTTTTGCTTTTGTTGAATCAGAATTATTAGCTATTCAAGACTTATTAGCACCAAGTGGTGCTAATGAATATGGTCGTGTAGATCAAGTAGCTGCTTGGGCACTGTTATCAAAATTATATTTAAATGCAGAAGTATGGACGGGTACACCTAAGTATAGTGAGTGTGTAACTTATTCAGATAGAGTTATGAGTTCTTCTTACACTATTAATACAAACGATGCTAATGGCAATGGCTCTGCTTATGATGAGTTATTTTTAGCAGACAACAATACCAATGGCGCTCAAAACGAATTTATTTTCGCCTTAAATTTTGACGGAAACCAATCTCAAACTTGGGGTGGTACAACATTCTTGGTTCATGCAGCTATTGGCGGGTCAATGAATCCTGCAGAATTTGGTGTAAATGGTGGCTGGGGAGGCTTACGTACTACTAAAAATTTAGTCGAAAAGTTCACTACCAATATAGTCCAAAGCGCATTAAACCCATTAAATTCAGCCCTCGGTACTGCATCGCAGTGGGGACTTGTAGGAGATGCAACACCTAACGGTTGGGGAACACTTCCAGATATGGTAATGTCTGAAACAGCAACCAATCAATATGCCGTTTATGCTGTCTTAGGAGACGGATCTATGAAATTTCGCTTTAACAATGATTGGGGTGTTAATTATGGTAATTCTGGAACAGATGGTGTTTTAGGCGGTGATAACATTGCTGTTACAGCAGGCACCTACTATATCACTATGGATCTAGATAATTTGACTTATACCATGACGCCGTTAACAGATAAAAGAGGCATGTTCCATAGCGATGGGCAAACTTTAGAAATAGAAAAGATACCGCCTTTTAAAGAAGGTTATGCTGTAGCTAAATTTAAAAATCTTCGTTCTGACGGAAACCCAGGAAGTGATTCAAGTGGTGATATGGTTGATACAGATTTACCTTTAATTCGTTTAGCAGAAATCTATCTAAACTATGCCGAAGCTACCGTAAGAGGTGGTGGTGGCGATTTAGGTTTGGCAGCATCTAAAATTAATGAATTGCGCCAAAGAGGTTATGGTAATACTGCCGGAGATATAGGTAGTGGTGATTTAAACTTAGACTTTGTCTTAGATGAACGCTCAAGAGAATTGTATTGGGAAGGTCAAAGACGTACCGATTTAGTGCGTTACAATTATTTTACAACAGACAGCTATTTATGGCCTTTTAAAGGGAATCAACCTTTAGGAGCATCAACAGCTTCGTTTAGAAATATATTTCCAATTCCTGTAAATATCATTTCTACCAACCCTAACATGCAACAAAACCAAGGATATTAATAAAAATTAAACTATAAAAAAATGAAAAATATAAAACTTTTAACGTTACTGTTTTTAACCCTTATTGGATTAAATTCATGTCAAGATAATAGCGGTTTGACATATATAGCAGCCCCTACTGGTGATTTTGCTTTTACAAATACCCTTTTAGCAGAATATGTGTTAACCCCAGCTGCTTCTAAAAATATAGGAGAAAGATTTATCTGGAGTAGTGCCGATTTTGGAACACAAACAAATGTTTCTTATGAATTGCAAAAATCAATAATTGGTGATTTTAGTGATGCAGAGGTTGTTGGATCTACCAATGGTAATGATCTTTCAATATCAATAGGGAAACTTATTAATTATGCTACAGAAGCTGGGCTAGATAACGACCCTACTTCTGCTGAGCCAAATACTGGAACTGTTTCTTTTAGATTACGTGCTTTTGTTGGAGATACAGCCACTAGTACAGATCAACTTTCACCTGCTGTTACCTTAGTACTTGTACTTCCTGAAGCTGTTCTTTCTGGCAGCTCAGTTCAAGTAACTACTTGGGGTGTTGTAGGTTCTGGTTATAACAATTGGGGTGCTTATTTAGATTCTCCATTCTACACAACTAGCGACCCAGATGTTTTGGTTGCCTATACTACATTATTAGATGGTGAAATTAAATTTAGAGACGATAATGCTTGGGCGCTTAATTATGGCGACACTGGAGTTGATGGCATATTAGATGATGGCGGAGATAACATCGTTGTAACAGCAGGTACTTATAAAATTACTTTTAATACGAGCACACTTGCGTATAGTATCGATCCTTTCTCTTGGGGTATTGTAGGTTCTGGATTTAATGATTGGGGTGCTACACCTGATGGTAAATTTTATTATGATTACACTACAGATACCTTTAAAGTAGGTATTAAACTAATTGATGGCGAAATTAAATTTAGATTTAATAACGACTGGGGTACTAATTTTGGTGATACTGGTGCCGATGGTACTTTAGAAGATGGTGGTGATAATATTGTTTCAACTGCAGGTTTTTATACCATTTCTCTAGATTTGAATAATAATTCTTACACCATTGCCGCAGCAGATATATGGGGTATTGTAGGTTCTGGTTATAATGATTGGGGTGCTACACCTGATTTTAGTTTAACTGAAGTAAATCCTGGTATTTGGGTTGGCGATATCGTAACTCTTATTGATGGCGAAATTAAATTCCGTCTAAACGAAGACTGGGGCTTTAATTTTGGAGATACTGGAGCAGATGGTACAATAGATGATCAAGGAGATAATATTGTTGTAACAGCAGGAAACTATAGAGTAGTGCTAGACATTAACAACGGCACTTATTTATTAAACAAATAAAATATATTTAAAATATTTTATTGATAAAAATAAAAGGCTGTTTGTTAATAACAAACAGCCTTTTTTAATAATTTAATCTATTTGTAATAAACCTGTCTAAGTAAATTATTCGGCATATTACATTTGGTATTATATAAAAGAAAACAATGAATAAATTACATCTGATATTACTCTTATTATTACCATTTTTTACTTTTTCTCAAGTAACAACTGTACCTACATTACCAACTGTTTCTGATGCTATTACCGTCACTTTTGATGCTACAGGTACAGAATTAGAAGGTTATATAGGTGATGTTTATGCTTACACAGGTGTAACGATAAATGGCACAAAGTGGAAAAAAATTAAAGGAAGTAGTGATTTTGTTAATAATACAGCACACCCTCAACTCACTAATATTGGAACAAATCTCTTCCAACTAAATATAACTCCTGATGTTACTACATTTTATGGTATTGTTTCTGGGGAAACAGTTACAGAATTATCTTTTGTTTTTCGCTCTTCAGATGGCGCCAAACAATCACGTCCAGATTATTTTGTACCCATTTTCGCTTCTGGCGGATTAAATGTGTTAATAACAACACATGCAAATAATGATGCTATTACACAAAATACCACACAAACCATTACGGCAGATGCTTCTATAGCATCAACCATACAAATATTTGTAGATAATGAGCTTCAAACTACAGCCACATCGGCTACAACAGCAAGTAAAAGTTATACTTTTTCTACCACGGGCAGTCATGTTTTAAAAGCTACAGCAACATTAAATACACAAACCGTTACCAATGAAGTTACTGTATTTGTTAAATCTACAACACAAATAGCCAGTATTCCGTCTGGGATGAAAAACGGTATTAATAAAAACACAGATGGCAGTGTCACTTTTGTATTGACCGCTCCTCTTAAAACTGCCGCCTTTGTTATGGGCGATTTTAATAACTGGTTGCTCAACGACACCTATCATATGAAAAAGAATACAGCCACCAACCAATTTTGGGTAACCGTACCGGGCTTAGACCCAAATACAGAATATGCCTACCAATACAATATTGATTATTCATTGACAGTAGCCGATCCTTTCGGGCATAAAGTTTTAGATCCAAGCAATGACCAATACATTCCGGCAAGTACTTTTCCGAATATAAAAGCGTATCCAACCGGTTTAACAACAGGGATTGTTTCCGCATTTACCATTACCGAACCAACTTTTAATTGGACAACTACTTACACCCCTCCAAATAAAAATAATTTAATTATTTACGAAATGCTCTTACGCGATTTTGACGTGGTAGGCATAAGTGATATTGGCGATTTTAACAAAGCCCTAACCCATTTAGATTACCTTCAAAATTTAGGTATTAATGCCATTGAACTCATGCCTGTAAATGAATTTGAAGGCAATGACAGTTGGGGTTACAATCCCGATTTTCACGGGGCGCTTGATAAGGCTTATGGCACACCAACCAATTATAAAACCTTTATAAACGAATGTCATAAACGTGGCATTGCGGTAATTATGGATGTGGTTTATAACCACGCTTTTGGACAGAGTCCCTTGGCTCAAATGTGGTGGGATAGTGCAAATAACCGTCCAAGTGCTACAAATCCGTATTTAAACCCTATTCCAAAACACGATTTTAATGTGGGGAATGATTTTAATCACGAAAGTACTTACACCAAAACCTACGTTAAAGAAACGCTACAATATTGGCAACAAGAATATAAAATTGATGGTTTTAGATTCGATTTATCTAAAGGTTTTACACAAACCAATACATTGGGAAATTCTGGAGCAATGGCAAACCAAGATAACTCACGTATTGCTATTTTAAAAGATTATACCGATTTTATGTGGGGTATTAACGCAAATACTTATGTTATTTTAGAGCATTTAGCCGACAATTCTGAAGAAACAATTCTCGCCAATTACGGCATGATGCTTTGGGGTAATATGAATAATAATTACGCGCAAAATGCTATGGGCTTCTCGAGTAGCTCAGATGTTTCTTGGCTGTCTTATAAAGACAGAGGTTGGAATAACCCAAATGTGGTTGGTTATATGGAAAGTCATGATGAAGAGCGTTTGATGTATAAGAATTTAACGTATGGTGTCAATATTGGCAGTTATAATGTAAGAAATTTAACAACTGCCTTAAAACGCGAAGAATTGGTAGCCAATTTCTTTTTTACCATTCCAGGACCTAAAATGATTTGGCAATTTGGTGAGTTGGGTTATGAGTTTTCTATAAACCGTTGTACAGATGGAAGTATAAATAATAATTGTCGCTTATCAAGAAAACCCATTCACTGGGAGTATTTTAACGATGCTAATCGTAAAAATGTGTACGATATTTGGCGTACTTTAACAGCTTTTAAACAGCAACAACCTGTTTTTAACACAACCGATTTTACTTTAAATGTTGGCAGCACATTAACCAAAAGTATTGTGTTGCGTCATGCTTCAATGGACGTCGTTCTTTTAGGTAATTTTAATGTGACCACACAATCTATTGTGCCAAACTTTACTAAAACAGGTGTATGGTATGAATACTATACAGGAAGCACTTTAAATGTTACAAACACAACAGCCACTATCAGTTTACAGCCCGGCGAATACCGCATGTATTCTTCCGTTTTATTAAACAGTCCTTTGGCTATAGAAAAAGTAGGCAGCCCTTTAAACAATGCTTTAAAAGTGTATCCTAATCCCGTTAAGAACGGATTTAATTTAAGTTTAGATACAAAGAGCGTGACTGTTTACGATATCTCTGGTAGAATTGTAAAACAATTTAAAGGTCATTTCTCTAAAAACAAAACTTTTGATGTGAGCACTTTAGCACCTTCGGTATATTTTCTTCAAGCAGAAACGGTTGATGCCAAATTGTACGCAAAAAAATTAGTGAAATATTAATTTACAAAAAATAGAATACCCCTCCAAACGTCAAACATCCTGTGTGTTTGGCGTTTTTTTATTTCTAAATAATTGGCGTTAAAGTAGATAATACACTCATTTTATTCAGTCAATATAACAACAGTGTCTTTGATTAACCCATTCGCTTTAGCGGATATTTTGGTTTTCCCCTTTTTAAAACCCGACTCTAAAATCAACATCGCCTTGCCGTAAAATAATTTTACATGATGTGCCTGAAACGGTTCAAAAGATTGCGGATTGCCGTTACCAACACCCGCAATATGAGCCAATCCATCAAGTTCAAAATTGATTGTATCATTGGCAAGCGGACATAAATTTCCGTTTTTATCATAAGCTTCAACAAGAATATATGACAAATCGGAGCCATCTGGTTTTAAAACGGTTCTCTCGGGTGTTAGTTTTATTTTGTATGGTTTTCCTTCAGTTTTAACAACGCTTTCGCCAATTTTAGCACCTTCTTTATAAGCAACTGCTTTTACTTCGCCGGGTTGATAAATCACATCGTTCCACATCAATCTAAAACGTTCTGTTGAATTTTTTGATGTGGGTTTTTTGCATTGCATCCCTTGTGATTTTCCGTTGACAAACAGCTCGGCGCAATCGCCGTTGGTGTACACAAAAACAGGCACTTTTTGGCCTTCTTTTCCCGCCCAATTCCAATGCGGTAAAATATGTACTGTTGTTTCGTCAGGTTTCCAATAACTTTTATACAAATAATAGCGGTCTTTCGGAATCCCAACCAAATCAACAATGCCAAAATAAGAACTTCGTGAGGCTTGTTTATCGGTCATTCCCATCTTTTTAACAACGGCATTATTATAAGGCGTAGGTTCTCCTAGATAATCAAAACCTGTCCATACAAATTCGCCAGCCACATAGCTTTCATCTTGTTGCCACATAAAATCATCATCCGAAATTTCGGCCCACTCGGGCGCATTTAAATCGTAAGAACTAACTTGCAAAGACTTGGTGAAATTGGTTTTATCGGTTGGTAAAGGAAATTCATAAAAACCTCTAGTGCTTACAGTTGAAGCCGATTCGCTTATAATTACCGACTTGTTTGGTTCTAATTGTCTGGCCAAACGGTAACGTCGGGTATAATTCCAACTGTGCACGTCGTAATAATCAAAATGGCGCAATTCTGCACTTTTCATATTATCGTTTACCAAAGTTGTTGGGCGGGTTGGGTCGTATTTATCAACATAATTCAGCATCGTGTGCAAACGCTTAAATCCGTTGTTGATATTCCATTGTACGTCGCCAATTTCATTTCCTACACTCCAAATAAAAACCGAAGGATGGTTGCGATCGCGAACTACAAAATTCCTGATATTCCGATGCGCGTACTCTTCAAAATCTGTAGTCTCGGTAATGTCTATTTTAGCATCGTATTTATCAAAAGCTTCGTTAAAAAATAAAATTCCCATACTATCACACAATTGTAATAATTCGGGAGCTGCCACATTATGACTATTCCTAATGGCATTTGCGCCCATGTCTTTCATAATTTTAAGTTGACGCCCCATCGCGCTTTTATTAAAAGCGACGCCTAAGGGCCCGAAATCACTGTGAAGATTAACGCCTTTTAATTGAACGCGTTTGTTGTTTAAATAAAATCCATCATCGGCTGTAAAGCGAATACTTCTGACACCGAATGGCGTTGTGTAAGTATCAACCAACTTATCATCAGAATAAATATTTGTAACGGCTTTATAAAGCACCGGATTATCAACATCCCAATGTGTTGGATTTGACAACGTGATGGTGACTTCTAAATCTTTATTTTTTAAAGCTTCTAGGTTTGAAGAAATTGATGAGCGACCCACTTCATTGCCGGATTGATTATAAATAACTTGCTCAACTTTAACTGAATCTTTTTGTTGCGATTGATTTAAAACCGCCGTGCTGATACGTACATCGGCACTGTTTGATTTGATAATGGGCGTGGTAATATAAGTTCCCCAAACCGCCACGTGAACGGGGTTAACCACCAACATTTGCACTTTGCGATACAAACCACCACCTGGATACCAGCGGCTGTCGTGCTGACGCGTATCGGCATAAACCGCCAACATGTTTTTACCACCAAAGTTTAAAAAATCGGTGACATCTAAATAAAAAGAATTGTAACCATAGTCCCAACTTCCTGCCAATTTTCCGTTGACATAAACTTTAGGAAACGCCATCACGCCGTCAAAAATGAGATAAATTCTTTTGCTTTTATAGGATGACGGTATTTGTAATTGTTTGCGATACCAACCTTCGCCTTTCCAAGGGAGTTTTCCCGTATTTCCATCTCCATCAACAATAAAAGGACCCGAAATAGCCCAATCGTGTGGAATATTGATGTTTTGCCAACCGGCATCATTAAAATCAACAGATGATGCTTTAGGTGGATTCCCTTTGGTAAATTTCCAATCTGTTTGAAGGGTTTCTAGTATTCTGGTTTGTGCGATAATTTCTGCATTCACAAAAAAAAGTATCACAACAAAAATCAATACGGTTTTTTTTAATGTGTTTATCATCATGGTGTTTTATATAAAATATCTTATTAATTACTTAAAGATGCATTGTAAAATGACATCCCTAAAGTTGCTTTATCATTGTGATCAAACAAAGTAGCATTATCCCAATGTGAACCTTGCGCCCATTGTGTACTGCAAGTTGTAGAAACCCACGCTGGCTCCCAATAGACAAGACCTTCGCCTCCAGAAGATTTAACAATTTCGGTTAATTTATTTAAATAATCTAATTGTCCTTGTTGCGTTGCCGGATATCCAGAAATCAGTGCATCACTACCTAAAATATTGCCAGCGCTATCGGCATCATCCAATGTAAACGGATAAGCCGTTTCTACAATCATCAAACGTATTTTGTAAGTATTTACCAGTTGTGTTAAAGGTGTAACCAAGTTATTTAATTTATAAGTTGACCAAAGCGGATAATAAGATACCCCAATCCAATCAAAATCTGTAACCCCACTTTTGGTTGCTTGGTCAAACCACCACAAGGCATTTTCGGGTTGTGCAATGTGCAACATCACTTCAATATTTTTGCTTTTGGCAGCTGAAATATCCCTCACCGCTTTGATGCCTTTATTGATAAGTGCGGCGTTTCTAGTCCAATCTATTGGCCATTGTAAAGCGCCGTTCTGTAAAATCATGGCGTTAATTTCATTGCCAACCTGAACGATATCTGGCAATAAATTAAGATCAGATAAATCACTTAAAGTGGTGTAAGTATAATTGTAAACCAAATCGCCCAAAACTGTTGTATTGTTGACATCACTTAGCCAAGCGGCCGGAATTTCTTGATGCGACGGATCTGCCCAGGTATCTGAATAATGGAAATCTAACAATACGCTCATCCCTTCGGCTTTCGCTCTCGAAATGGTTTTTTTTACATCTTCAAAATTTGAATAGTTTGTCCAATCTGGATGATTCCAAAGACGCACCCTAACCAAATTAGTGCCCGCTTCTTTAAAAATTTTAAAAGGATCTTTGGTTGCATTATTTGCATCTTTATAAGTCGCACCACAATCTTCCATTTCGTTTGTATAAGACAAATCGGCACCATAATAAAAGCTAACCACTTGGTTTTGATTGGGCGGACTATCTATAATTGGGTTTGACCCACCTTCTTTAGAACAAGAAAACGCCAAAACAAGCATCAATAGTAAAAGAAGGTTTTGCATCTTTAAATTTTTTGATAAAAATACAAAAATAATTTAATAATCATACCAGTACCTACCAGTTTTTAATTCAAATTTTTTTATATATTTGCCTTATGAGTTTTATATCTGTTAAAGAAAAATTAAGTACACCTAAATACAAGCAAATTATCTTATCAATAGAACAAGCGCTTTTGGGTGGCACCTTAAAAAAAGGCGACCAGTTACCTTCGGTTAACAATATTAGAGATAAATTTTCACTATCGCGCGATACGGTATTAAAGGCGTTGAACGAGTTAAAAACAAGAGGTATTATTCAGTCTATTGCTGGCAAAGGTTACTACATTATCAACGAAAACATTAATACTACTCAAAAGGTTTTTTTATTATTTGACGAATTAAATTCGTTTAAAGAAGATTTATACAACGCTTTTTTAAGTAATCTCGATACAAATACCCAAGTAGATATTTATTTTCATCATTTTAATTATGATGTATTTAGCAAATTGATTTATGAGAGCATTGGCAACTACAATTACTATGTGATTATGCCTGCCAATTTAAAACAAACCAATAAAATTCTTGAGAAATTACCCGCAGATAAAGTCTATATTTTAGATCAAACACACGACGAATTGACACAATATTCGGGTATTTATCAGCCTTTTGAAAAAGACATTTTTAACAACCTTACCAAAGGATTAGATCTGATTAAAACCTATCAAAAACTCATCTTGCTTTTTCAAGAACAAAAACAACCACAAGGCATGCTGCTGGGATTTAAATCTTTTTGCGAACAAAACAATCTTGATCACGAAGTGGTAAATAACCTACAAAACAGAACGCCTAAAACGGGAGAAATTTACTTAATTCCCGATGACCGAAATTTGATAGTCATCCTAAAAAAAATAAAAGAAGCCCAATTAAAATTGGCAAAAGACATTGGAATTATATCGTATAACGATACCATATTAAAAGAAATTGTTGAGGGTGGTATTACCACCATTTCAACCGATTTCAATAAAATGGGCGCGCAATTGGCTCAGATGATTAACAATAAAATGACACTTAAAATTGAAAATCCGAGTACTTTAATATTAAGGCATTCGTTATAAATAAATTAGAAAATCGAATCAAAAACTTTTAAAAATTAATCTATGCAGTTCATTACATTTTTAGGATTTACCCTTTTAGTTGCTTTAATATCTTATATCAAAAGCAGAAAAACAGACGAAAACACCTCAGATGGCTATTTTTTAGGTGGCAGAAGTTTAACAGGTGTTGTCATTGCCGGATCTTTATTACTCACCAATTTATCTACTGAGCAAATTGTAGGGCTTAACGGATCTGCTTTTAAAGAGGGTATTTTAGTAATGGCTTGGGAGACTTTAGCAGCTATTGCTATGGTAATCACAGCCGTATTTTTATTGCCACGCTATTTAAAAGGTGGCATCACAACGGTTCCTCAGTTTTTAGAACTCAGATATGATAAAGTTACTAAAACCATTACTTCTGCACTATTTTTAAGTGGCTATGTTATTGTACTGCTTCCAATTGTATTATATTCTGGCGCACTGGCTCTAAGTTCTATGTTTAATATTCCCGAATTATTAGGTGTCTCTAAGACTACCGCTTTGTGGATTACCGTTTGGGGAATTGGAATTGTTGGATCAATTTACGCCATTTTTGGAGGCTTAAAAGCGGTTGCCGTTTCCGACACTATTAACGCTGTCGGTTTATTAATAGGGGGATTACTAATCCCTTTTTTCGGACTCCTTGCCATTGGTAACGGAAGTTTGGGTGAAGGCATTACAACTTTAATGCAATCTAACCCAGAAAAATTTAAATCGCTTGGCGGTTCAGATTCATCTATTCCTTTAGGAACAATCTTTACAGGGATGATGCTGGTACAGTTATTTTATTGGGGTACAAACCAAGCCATTATTCAACGTGCTTTGGGTGCTAAAAATTTAAAAGAAGGTCAAAAAGGTTTATTATTGGCCTCATTTATTAAAATATTGGGGCCGCTTATTGTTGTCCTTCCGGGGATTATTGCCTATCACATGTTTGGAGATACTATAACAAATGCCGATGAGGCTTACCCGATGTTAGTGACTAAAGTATTGCCTACTGCTTTAGTAGGATTTTTTGCTGCTGTGTTATTCGGTGCCATATTAAGTTCATTCAATTCGGCTTTAAACAGCTCTGTAACTTTGTTTGGAATTGATATCTATAAATCACATTTTAATCGTGATGCTTCAGAAAAGAAAGTAGTTAAAGTAGGTAAAATATTTGGCGTATTCCTAGCGCTTTTATCCATGTTTATAGCGCCGCTAATTGCCAATGCGCCAAATGGATTGTTTGGTTATTTGCAAGAGGTAAATGGTTGTTACAGCATTCCTATTTTAACCATTATTGTGGTTGGTTATTTAACAAAATATGTGCCAGCCATTGCGGCAAAAGTCGCTATTATTTCGGGTGTTGTTTTGTATAGCATCAGTCAGTTTATTTTAAAACCATTTGTTGTAGGGCCCGATAATTACCCTCATTTTTTACATGTGATGGCCATTCTATTCGTATTGAATGTGTTGATAATGTTAGTTATAGGTAAGTTATATCCTCGTAAAGAAGCTTTTAAGCTACAATACACCAAACAAGTAGATATTACAACTTATAAACATTTAAATGTTGTTGGCATCATAATTTGTCTAATTGTATTGGGCATCTATATTTATTTTGCTTAACCAAAGAAAATCAATCTGTAATCGGTGCACGGGTGATGGGTGGTGGCTTTGGTGGCTGTACCATTAACATTGTTGAAAAAGACCATGCCGATGATTTTATAAAAAGTGTTTCCGAAGCTTATAAAAACAAGCTTAACATTAATTGTTCTGCCTATTTTGACAATATTTCAAACGGAACACATTTAGTAAATTAAGAGTAGCTATCATTAAAAATATAAAAAATGGATTTAGATTTTCAAAATTACGCGCACAAACGCTATAACATTCTAACAGGAGAATGGGTTTTAGTATCACCTCATCGCGCTAAGCGTCCTTGGCAAGGGCAAAACGAAATAGTAGCTGTTTCTAAAAGGCCCACGCACGATAAAGATTGTTACCTCTGTGCTGGAAACACCCGTGCCAATGGTGAGAAAAATCCTGATTATCAAGATGTTTTTGTGTTTGACAATGATTTTGCTGCCCTTCAAAAAGATTCAAAAATATTTTATATGCGCAAAGGATTATTGCAAATGCAAAGCGAACAAGGTATTTGCAAAGTCATTTGTTTTAGTCCAGACCATTCTAAAAGTCTGGCAGATATGTCGGTTCAAGCTATTGAAAAAGTGGTTCAAACTTGGCGGCAAGAGTATTTAATTTTAGGTGCAGAACCCGCTATTAATTATGTTCAAATATTTGAAAATAAAGGGGCTGTTATGGGATGTAGCAATCAACATCCGCACGGACAAATATGGAGTCAATCTTCGTTACCAAATGAAGTTGTAAAAAAGAATAAGTTTCAAAAACGTTATTTTAAAAGCAATCATAAAACGCTTTTGGGCGTCTATCTCAAACAAGAACTAAAAAAACAAGAACGCATTATTTTTGAAAATGAAGCCTTTGTGGTTTTAACACCTTTTTGGGCCGTTTGGCCGTTTGAAACGATGATTGTTCCCAAAAAAGCACAACAAGACATCAGCCAATTATCTGCAACTGAAATCACATTATTTGCCGAAGCTATTTCGGTATTGACAAAAATTTACGACAAACTTTTTGACATCTCATTTCCTTACTCAAGTGGCATTCATCAAGCGCCAACCAACGGCAAAAACAATACGCATTGGCATTGGCATATGAGTTTTTACCCACCTTTATTGCGAAGCGCTACCGTTAAAAAATTTATGGTGGGATACGAAATGTTTGGCTCGCCACAACGTGATTTTACATCCGAAACAGCTGCCAACATGTTGAAAGAACTTTACGAAACACATTTTAAAACAACCTGAATTTTACACATATGTTATTCAAATTTTTAGAACATAAATATCAAAAAGTAAAGGTACTTGCGGCTATTGTGTTACTTTGTTTGTTAACCACATTAAATTCAGAAGCTCAAAAACACACATCTAAAAACGATGTTTATGTCGATAAAAATGGCGTAATGAGATGGGGTCAAAACCACAAAGAAGTTCATGGTTTTGGCGTGAATTATACCGCCCCTTTTGCCCACGCTTATCGTTCGGCAAAGCGTATGAATATCGATATTAAAAAAGCCATTGATGATGATGTGTATCATTTTTCAAGACTCGGTTTCGATTTGTTTCGCATTCATGTTTGGGATACTGAAATTAGTGACACATTAGGAAATTTAATTAACAACGCCCATTTAGATGCCTTTGATTACTTGCTTAAAAAATTAAAGGAGAAACACATCAATTACGTGCTAACGCCCATTGCTTATTGGGGAAATGGTTGGCCAGAGCCTGATGAAAATACACCAGGGTTTTCGCATAAATATGGCAAAGATAAAAGTCTTACAAACCCAAAGGCCATCAAGGCACAAAAAAAATATTTACACCAATTTTTAAATCACGTCAATCCCTACACGGGTGTTGCCTATAAAGACGACCCAAATATCATCGCTTTTGAAATTAGCAACGAACCACATCATCGTGGTGATTCTGCTGCGGTAACAAAATTTGTAAAAGGCATGCTTAACGCGATGCGTAAAACAGGCACAAAAAAACCAATTTTTTACAATGTGAGTCATGCCATCTATTTTGCTGACGCCTATTTTAAAGCAGGGATAAATGGTGGTACGTTTCAGTGGTATCCCACAGGATTGGGTTACCAACAAGAATTATCGGGGAATTTATTGCCCAATGTTAACGATTACAACATCCCTTTTGAAAATACCATTAAAAAATATCATGGCGCTAAATTGGTTTACGAATTTGATGCTGCCGATGTTGGTAAATCTTATATTTATCCAGCTATCGCTCGCAGTTTTAGAACAGCTGGCATTCAAATTGCCACACATTTTGCTTATGACCCTACTTTTTTGGCTTCTAGCAATACCGAATACAACACGCATTATATGAATTTGGCTTATGCGCCTCAAAAAGCGCTAAGTTTGATGATTGCTTCAAAAGTTTTTCATCAAATCCCAATGTATAAAGACTTTGGTTTGTATCCAGAAAATATGAAGTTTGACGCATTTAAGGTCGACTATAAAAACGACCTTGCCCAGTTCAATGCCGATAACAGCTTTATTTATACAAATAATACAAATTCAAATCCGGTAAACGAAACTGATTTAAAACAAATCGCAGGATTTGGTAACTCTAAACTGGTGCAATATCAAGGTGCTGGCGCTTATTTTTTAGACAAAATTAACGATGGTTTGTGGCGTTTAGAGGTCATGCCAGATGCTATTTGGGTAGCCGATCCGTTTGGCAGGAATAGCCCAAATAAACCCGTTGGCGTGATTAAATGGAACGCTTGGCCTATGACTATTAAGCTTAATGATTTAAGCTCAAATTTTGAAATATCGGCTATTAACGATGGTAATTCGTTTTTACCTCAAGTTGATAAATCGACTTTTATTATCAAGCCTGGCACGTATATGCTTAGCAAAAAAGGTGTCTCAAAAACTTGGTTACCAATAGATGTGTGGAAAGACCAAATCTTGAAAGATTTTTATGCCCCACAAAGCAATGTAACCAAAATCTATTTAAAACACATTCCTGTAAAAGAAGCTACAGCACAAACCGATTTAACGGTAGAAATGCAATTAGTCGCATCACAAAACCCAACCGACGTTTCATTGTGGGTGTATAGCGGTTATCGTACCGAAAAAATTAAAATGGAAATGAGTCGCGCTTATCATTACGCAGCTAAGATTCCTGCGGCAATGGTAAAAGAAGGCTATTTAAAATATCAAATTGTGGTTAAAGATACTTTAGAAACCATGACTTTTCCAGCTGCAAAAGAAGGAACGCCTTTTGCATGGGATTTTTATGATCGCAGTAC
Organism: Flavobacteriales bacterium; assembly: GCA_013205245.1. Lineage (GTDB taxonomy): Bacteria > Bacteroidota > Bacteroidia > Flavobacteriales > Flavobacteriaceae > CG1-02-35-72. The sequence goes on from JABMNH010000064.1 coordinate 142,496, forward strand.
CTACGAGGTTCGCGTAGTTTCTCCTACCAACCCAATCTATCTTTTCAATGCCAAAACAGATGCCAATTTGTTGGTAAAATCATGGCGAAAATCATTTAAACTCATACCAACTAAAAATGACGATGAAGCCGAATATGATATGAATATCGAAAAATTGTTTGTGGTTGATAATGAAAATATAAATGCCAAACCACGTTACGATTATTCCTTTAAGCAATTTATCATAGATAAAATTAAAGGTCGGAAATCAGATCTTTCTTTAAAAGAAAAATTGGTGTTTTACGGACATGCACTCAATAACAAGCCTTGTAAATTACAAGTGGCTTTTGTTTTAAAAAACGGAGCTTCGTTTGGAACGATTCTGGATATGGGTGTCGGAACAAAAGCTTATAAAATTGATTTGAGAGATTTAAAACCTGTAAAAACAGTGACCTTGCCAAGACCATATCCCGGCTTTTTACCCTATTATCTAAAACACAATATCACTTCTGAATTTGATATTAATAATATTGAAAGCATCCAGTTTTCGATAGGTCTTGGCATTCCTGAAAGTCAAATACAAGATAAGCACGGTATCGGCATCATTAGTATGTGGTTAGAATAGTTATTTCTATCAAAAATATTTAAAAAAGCATAACAGAAAAACCCAACTAAATAACAAATAGTTTTTGTGGTCATTTAACCTTTTTTACATTAATCTGTTGAGGTTTACCTAAATAATAAACAAAAATTTGTATATTATTTATTACCTTCGTAGAATCAAACCAACTAAAGTAATTTTGACATGAAAAAAATTATTCTTGTAGCCTTCTTGGCACTAAGTACAGGAAGCATTTTAAGCCAATCTAGAAACAGATATGGCTTTGGTTAATTTTAATAAAGCTCTCCAACTTATAGATACCATAACAACTTCAGACGTTGCCAGATTGGGAGTTTTAATCCATTACGAATTAAGAGATTATAAAGAAGCCCATGAATTTGCCACACAATATTTTTTATTGGTAAAAAATAAACGCTCAGAAGACTATCAAAAAGTATTAGAATTATATGTTGATATTAAAGACGAGTTAGATTTACAACTTGCCGAAGAACAAAAATTAGAAGCAGAGCGTCTGGCCAAAGAAAAGGAAGCGCGGCGTTTAGATTCTTTAAATTTGGCATGGAAAAATCAAGCTGAAACTATGGCTATTAAAGCCGACAGTATTTATGCTTTTGATAAAAATAATTTGGCACTATTTAAAAGCGGTGGCAACTTTGGTGTTGTAAATGATACTGGTATTATTTTAATTGAAGCAGACGCATACAAGGCTGCTTATCATTTTGACGGCTATTTTATTTTGATGAATAAAAACCTAAACCCCAACAAAATTTATTGCTATAGTAGCGTTACCAAAAAGGGTTATAAATTACCAGATGTTTCAGAATTTAATCCTTTAGCCACGCATTATGGTCAAGTTATGTTACCTCGGGGCAACAATAAATTAATTGCATATCCAAATAATAGCTTAAAAGTGTTGGTGTTTGACTTACTCCTGCAAAAATTCACATCAACCGATGATGGAAAATCACTTTTTAAAGATTTAGAAAAGAAAAAAGCAATTTCAAATTACAACAAAGATGGTGAGGTTAAAATTAGTAAGAAATGGTATCGCTTTGGAGGCATTGTAGGGGGCGGTATCAGCCCACTTTATAATGCCGATTATTCTCTTTTTGGATATATATGTGCTATCGATGGCCGTTTATTAACCTATGATTTTTACAATTATATAGGGGCTTTTTACAATGAAAAATTACAAGTTTTAACAAATGGAGAACCCAATTGGATAAATCAAAATGGCACAAAAGTAACTGCGCCTACTAATGAAAATGGTGTTTATAGTGGCGCTTCAAAAATCGGAAAATCAGATTTAGGCAATTATATATTTTATCAAACGATAGATGGTAAAAAAATGATTGTTTCTGGTGACAAAAAACTCTTAAATCAAACCGACTTTATTAAAAGCAATTAAATTAAAACTACTTTTTTGAAGCTAAGACAATATCATTTGAGTCTTTAACTAAAAGCATAAATAGCTTTTTATTTTGAGCGTTTATTTTGTTTTCAATACCTAAAACCAAATTTTTATAAAGTTTTTTAACTTTACCATTGTGTTTTATAAAAAGATCTTTAGGGGTGGTACTCAATTTCTTGCCGTTTTTAATAAAGTTTCCAAATTCATAATGCATAACATAATGAGCGTAAAAAAAACTGCTTTTTAGCGTAAAATCCAGATCATACACATTTTTAATGCCACCTCTTATGGGGGTCCCCACACATCTTTTGCAATACCAGAAATATTAATTTCCTCATTTACAATACTAGATATTTTTCTTTTATCTATAGAATCATGTATTGTTTTTAGCCATTCTACTGTGTTATTATACTGATTAGTGGTTGGTATTAAAGCCGTTTGAAAACTGGCTTCTGATACAGCAGATGGTTGCAACTTTAAAATGCTTTGTTGGGTATAGCCAAAAAAGCTATTTATAAATAAACCTAAAATAAGTAATTTATTCATGGTGTTAAACTTTGCTATATGCTTACAATTATTGTTGTGTATATAAAAAAATTGTTAAACCATGTACCCTGCTTTTTAAATTTTATAAGCGTTTAAATATTTCATGAAGTCTTATTAGTTCTAAATTTCCCCTAATTTTGTCAAAAATTTTAGTTTAGACTATTTTGGAGAAAGCTATTAAACTTATGAATGTACTGGGGCAAAATAAAACCCCTTTTTTCTTCATGATAGATTATGAGCTCCAAAAACCAAAAATATTTCAGCTTGATAAGCTTCCTGAAAATTTGTTTTTTAAAACACATTTATTTAGTAAAAATCTGCCATTCGCTAAACAAAGCAAAAGTGTAGATTTTAATGTTTTTCCAATTGATTTCGACACCTATAGTCAGGCCTTTAAAGTTGTGAAACTTGCTTTAAACCGTGGTAATTCTTATTTAACAAATCTTACTTTTCAAACACCTATTAAGACTAATCTTAGTTTAACCGAAATTTATAATCGCAGTAATTCTTCTTATAAATTACTGTACAATAATCAATTTGTGTGTTTTTCGCCAGAGTCATTTGTAAAAATAAACGGTGGGAAAATATTTTCATTTCCTATGAAAGGGACTATTGATGCGTCAATTCCAAATGCTAAAGAAATTATTCTAAACGATAAAAAAGAAACCGCAGAACACCACACCATAGTCGATTTAATTAGAAACGATTTAAGCATGGTTGCCAAACAAGTAACCGTTGAGAAATTGCGCTATGTTGAAAAAATAGAAACCAACAATAAATCTTTGTTGCAAGTCAGTTCAAAAATTTCTGGTGTTTTGCCCGACAATTATGTCGAAAATATCGGTGATATTATCGCAAAATTATTGCCTGCTGGTTCTATTTGTGGCGCACCAAAAAGAGAAACGCTAAACATCATCCGTCAAGCAGAAAATTACAAACGTGGCTACTACACAGGCATTATGGGTGTTTTTGATCGTGAAAATTTAGACAGCGCTGTCCTTATTCGCTATATTGAAAACGAAAACGGGCAACTAATTTATAAAAGTGGTGGCGGCATTACCCATTTAAGCGATGCGCAATCAGAGTACCAAGAATTAATACAAAAAGTGTATGTGCCTTTTAATTGAAACACTAAGAATAGAAAACAAAACGCTTCAGAATATCGATTATCACAACCGCCGTTTTAATCTGGCGCGAAAAAATTTATTTGGGATTAATATAGATTTAAGTTTAGCCGATTACATCAACTTAAATAGCATAAAAGGCAATGGTATTTACAAATGTCGGATTGTTTACAATAAGGAAATCAAAAAAATAGACATCACACCTTATACACCTAAACCCCTCAAAACTTTACAGCTTGTTATTTGTGATACGATTGAATACGGATATAAATATGAGAATCGCACAACATTAAATCAGTTAAGAAACACTGCTAAAGCTGATGACGTCTTAATTGTTAAAAATGGGCAAATTACTGACTTATCCTTTGCCAATATTGTGTTTTTTACATCAACTAACGAAGCTTTCACACCTTTAAATCCACTTTTAAAAGGAACAATGCGCGCCTATTTATTAGATCAAAAAGTTATTAAAGAACGCATCATAAAAGTGTCCGATTTACATCTATTTAACCGTGTCAAACCCATTAATGCGATGCTCGATTTTGAAAAAACGCCGTTTATCAATATGAAAAATATTTACCAAGCCCATTAAACCTATTTAGTAGATTATTTTTAATATTTTCGTTAACCTAAAACCATCATTTTTTGAAACGTCTTATAGTTTCGGTAACAAACGATTTAAGCTCAGACCAACGGGTACATAAAGTCTGCACCACCTTACAAAATATGGGTTTTGAGGTGTTACTTATTGGGCGATATCTAAAAAACAGCAAACCGCTACAACGTACCTATCAAATAAAACGCATGCGACTGTTATTTACCAAAGGCTTTTTGTTTTATGCCAATTACAATTTGAGTCTTTTTTTTAAGTTGCTTTTTTTAAGAAAAAATGTGCTGTTAGCAAACGATTTAGACACGCTTTTACCCAACTTTTTAATTGGCAAATTATTCAGAATCCCTTTGGTTTATGACAGCCACGAATTATTTACCGAAGTGCCCGAGCTTATAAACAGACCTTTCCAACAAAATTTTTGGTTAAAAATAGAACGCTATATATTTCCTAATCTTAAACATGTTTATACAGTCAACCAATCCATTGCAAATATTTACTCAGAAAAATACGCTGTTCCTGTTAAGGTAATTCGGAATATAGCGCCCGCTTTCGCGGATAAAACTATTGATGCAAGTTTTATAAAAGCTGTTAAAGGCAATAAAAAAATGCTCATTTTACAAGGCAATGGTATTAACATTGACCGCGGTGCCGAAGAAGCCATCTCTATGATGCAATATCTTGATAATTGTGTTTTATATATTATTGGCGCTGGTGATGTATTTGAAAACTTAAAAAAATTGGTAGTAAAATTAGCTCTATCCGAAAAGGTTTTTGTAAAAGATAAAATGCCGTACAGCGAACTGATGCAATATACAAAAGCCGCCGATTTAGGTTTGTCGTTAGATAAAAACACCAATTTAAATTACGAATATAGCCTCCCAAACAAAGTCTTTGATTACATTCAAGCCAGTATTCCTTTATTAGTTACAAATCGAAAAGAAGTGGCAAAATTAGTTATCGAAAATAATATTGGCGAAGTGGCAAAATCTCTTGAGTCAAAAGCCTTGGCACAACAAGTTGAAAATATATTGAAAAACATTGAACAACTAAAATTTTGGAAATCTAACCTTAAGAAAATATCAAATATTTACACCTGGAAAAATGAATCAAAAGCCCTCATAAAAATATATAAAGACCTTGTCTAAACACTTACATATAGTCTCGTTTGATGTGCCACTTCCTGCAAATTATGGCGGTGTTATCGATGTGTTTTACAAACTCAAAGCTTTACATCAATTAGGTGTTAAAATCCATTTACATTGTTTTTATAACGACAGAGAGTCCAAAAAAGAATTGGAAACTTATTGCGAGAACATCACTTATTACAAAAGAAAATCGGCCTTAAAATCTTATTTTTCTGTTTTGCCTTTTGTGGTTAAAACACGGTCAGATAAAAAATTAATCAGTAATTTAAACAAAGATAATGAGCCTGTTTTATTTGAAGGTTTACACAGCACCTACCCTTTATTTAGTGGGAAATTATCTAAGCGCGTTACTTTTGTGCGTACACATAATATTGAACACGGCTATTATGAAGGCCTTGCAAAAAGTGAATCAAGTCCGTTTAAAAAAATGTTTTTTAAACAAGAAAGTGCCAAACTTAAACCTTACCAATCGCTGTTAAGTAAAGCATCACACGTTTTAAGCTTATCGCCTTTTGAATACCGTTATTTTAAAAACCTTTTTAATCACACACATTACATCCCTGTATTTCATCAAAATACAGAAGTTCAAAAATTATCTCCAAAAGGCGATTATGCCCTTTATGTTGGCGATTTACGTATTTCGGATAATCAAAAAACTGTCGCTTTTCTCATCGGTGTTTTTAAAGACTTAGAGTATCCTTTAATTATTGCCAGCAGTTTTAACAATCTGACCGTTATCAAAAAAATTAAACCTTTTTCAAATATTCAGTTTCAAAAAATTTCTAATAAAACCGACGCCGACAAATTGCTTGCTGACGCGCATATAAATGTGATGCTCACTTTTCAAAAAACGGGTATTAAGTTAAAACTCATTAACACCTTGTTTGGAGGCAGATTCTGTATTGTCAATAATTTAATGGTTGAAGATACGGGATTGGCATCTTTATGTCTTGTGGCGAATACTCAAAATGAGTTTAGAAAAGCCGTTGAAAAGTGTATAAGCGCTTCGTTTGAAGAGGAGGAATTCAGCAAAAGAAGTCTTCTTTTAAAAGATTTTAATGTGCTTGAAAACGCAAAAAAAATTGTGGAACTACTGTAAATTAAACTGTTTTTTGAACGACCTCAAAAACTTTACCACCTTCACAACGCAAGGTTTTATAAGGGAATTTAAGGATTAAAGCATAATCGTGTGTGGCCATTAAAATGGTTTTGCCGCTTTTATTAATCTCTTGCAAAACCTGCATCACCTCAACCGATGTTTTTGGATCTAAATTACCTGTGGGTTCATCAGCCAAAATTAAATCGGGATCATTTAAAAGCGCCCTGGCAATAGCGATTCGTTGTTGCTCTCCACCAGAAAGTTCATAAGGCATTTTATAAGCTTCGGTTAGCATTTCAACTTTTTTTAAAACCTCGTCAATTTTAGATTTAATCTTTGTTTTATCTTTCCAGCCTGTCGCTTTTAAAACAAAGGCCAAGTTATCAAATACAGAACGGTCTGTCAACAGTTTAAAATCCTGAAAAACAATGCCGAGTTTGCGTCTTAAAAACGGAATTTCCTTTTCTTTTAAAGTCTTTAAATTATAACCAACAATAGTGCCTTCGCCATGCTTTAGAGGCAAATCGCTATACAGTGTTTTCATTAAACTGCTTTTTCCGCTTCCTGTTTTGCCTATCAAATAAATGAATTCTCCTTTTTCGATAGTCAAATTAAGATCTGATAAAATGAGTACTTTATCTTGATAAATAGAAACGTCTTGTAATTGTAGCATTGTAATTAGGTGTTTATCTCTAGTTACAAATGTAAGGCAAATTTTAAAAATCGAAACATTTAGTTTCTCAATAATATTTAATTAAATTTGACAAAATCCTATAGCGTGAAATCCCTTATTTATCTTAATGCTTTTTTATTGCTTTTTTTGGGAGGGTGTGTCAAAAGGACACCAAAACAAAATACGCTTGTTGTTGCACAAATTGCCACAGCACCAGAACCAGTAACTAATAATGCTGTAACTGCTGCCACAATTAATAACGAAAATTATCTTTTTAGCTTTGGCGGATTAGATAGCACTAAATTATTTTTAGGTATTCACAGGCGGAATTACAGATACAATATTACAAAACAAACATGGCTACAACTTCCAAATTCACCAGACACATTAGGCAAAATTGCAAGTGCGGCTTCTTTAATTAAAGACACTATTTATATTTTAGGCGGTTATCATGTTTTTGCTGATGGTCACGAAGTTTCATCCGACAAAGTGCATCGATACGCCATAAAAAGCAATCGTTTTTTAACTGATGGGGTGTCTATTCCAACACCCATTGATGACCATGTACAAGCAGTTTGGCGAGACAGTCTTATTTATGTTATTACGGGCTGGAGTCAAAAAGAAAACATTCCTGATGTGCAAATTTACAATCCTTATAAAAACACATGGCAAGTTGGAACATCTGTACCAAACACTACTAAATTTAAAGTTTTTGGCGCGAATGGTATTATTGTAAAAGACACTATTTACTACTTTGGTGGCGCGGCATCAGAGAGAAATTTTCCTGTGCAATCAAGATTAAGAAAAGGCGTTATTAACACTAAAAAACCTAGTGAAATAGTATGGTCGATAATCGATTTAGATTCAACTTTCAACAGTTACAGGATGGCAGCAACTTTGGTTAAAAACACGCCACATTTTATTGGTGGAAGTGCTACAACCTATAATTATAATGGTATTTCCTACGACAAAAAGGATGGTGTTAATCCACATCAAACAGATTTTTATTATAAAAATGGGAAAAATTATAAAAACTTTAACAGCCTTTTACCAATGGATTTAAGAGGTTTAGGGGCTGTAACCGATAATGTAAAATACATTTTTGGCGGTATGGAGAACAATCAAAAAGTATCAAACAAAATTTTAAAACTAACTTGGCATTAAAACAATATATTATGAAATCCTTTTTTAAACTCAGCTTAACTTTAGTAGTAGTTTTACTTCTTTCTTCTTGCTCAAAAGAACAACCAACGGAACTAAAACAAGGCGTTTGGCGTGGTGAAATTGACATCCAAGGCAATGCGCTTCCTTTTAATTTTGAAGTTTTGAAAAAAGATGATGCCTACAGTATTAATTTAATGAACAGTAAAGAAACCATTCCTTTAGACGAGGTAACTGTTCTAGGTGATTCTGTTTTTATCACCATGCATATTTTTGATATTGACATTCGTGCAAAAATTAATGGCAATAACCTTACTGGTTTGTATATAAAAAATTACGCCGATAATTACCGCTTGTCATTTAAAGCTACTTTTGGTAAAAATACACGTTTTGATAATCCACATAGCGATACAAAATTTGATGGCTCTTGGGAAACGACTTTTGTAAATGAGGAGGGAAGGGAAATTCCTGCTAAAGGTGTTTTTAAAACAGAGGGTAATTTATTAACGGGCACCATTCTTACCAAAACAGGCGATTATCGTTATTTAGAAGGTTACACCGAAAATAACAAACTTCATTTATACACTTTTGATGGTAATCATGCTTTCGTTTTTATTGCCGATATGTTAGACGATGGTTCTTTAAAAGGGAACTTTCATTCGGGGCGTTCGTCAAACGACCCTTTTACCGCAGTTAAAAATCCAGATTTCGAATTGCCAAATGCATTGGCGTTAACCTACCTTAAAGAAGGTTTTGATAAGGTCTCTTTTTCTTTCCCTGGCTTAGATGGTAAACCCGTAAGTTTAGATGATGCTAAGTATAAGGGTAAAGTGGTAGTGCTTCAAGTTTTTGGCACTTGGTGTCCAAATTGTATGGATGAAACTGTTTTTTACGCAGATTGGTATGCCAAAAACAAAGACAAAGGTGTTGCTATTATTGGTCTAGCCTACGAAAATCCTGTAAAAGGCAAATTCAATTTTGACTATGCTAAAAAACGTGTTGAGAAAATGAAAAAGAAATACAATCTGGGTTACGATTATGTGCTAGCGGGAATTTCAAAATCAACCGAAGCCTCTAAATCTCTACCAATGTTAAACAAAATCATCTCTTTTCCTACATCTATTATTATTGACAGAAACGGAAAAGTGCGTCGCATACATACTGGTTTTGCGGGTCCAGCAACAGGCAAATATTACGAAGATTTTGTAGAAGACTTTAACAGTTTTATGGCAGTGCTGATAGCAGAAAAAGAATAATTATATAAATTAATTTTGGTTCAGATTTTGATGCGTCTCCTATTTTAACATTGTTAGCACACAATTTTAATCTATTTTAACGTTAAACAAAGTAAGATTCGTAGTTTTGAATCTTTTGTAAAACCTCCTTAAATGAATCAAATTAAAACCCTTTTGGGTGTCGCTTTTGTTATACTTTATAACACGGCAATAGCTCAGAAATCAGAAATATTCACCACGCCACTTAAAGATTATAATCACGCTGTGGCGCTTTATGAAAACAGTGATTATGCTGCCGCTCAGGTAATTTTTAGCAACATTGAAGGTGATTTTGACAATGATTCTGAGACAAAAGCAAACATTGCATTTTACAAAGCTTTTGCGGCAGTAAGACTAAATCAAGTTGGGGCAGACAATGCCATGTCTGACTTCGTAAAGAATTATCCCACAAGTTTAAAATCGGCTGTGGCCTATCTAGAAATAGGTAATTATTATTTTAGTGTGGCAAAATACCACAATGCCATCAAATGGTTTGCGCAGGTAGAAATGAATCGTTTAAGTGCTGTTCAAAAAGAAACTCTTCAGTTTAATAAGGGCTATTCTTTGTTTGCTATTAAAAAATATAAATTAGCGAAAATCTATTTTTCTTCCTTGTTAAATTCAAAAGAGTACAGCGAAAAAGCCATGTATTATTATGGATATATCGCTTACGCGGATAAAGATTATGATAACGCCGACAAATATTTATCGCAAGTTTCAACTCAAAAAGACTATGCTTCTAATATTTCCTATTATTTAGCCGATATCAATTTTAAAATGGGACGTTTTAAAAATGCCATAGACATCGCCACGTCTTTATTAAAAAATGTACAAGGTTCGCAAATTTCTCACATATCAAAAATCATCGGCGAAAGCCATTTTAATCTTACAAATTATACCGAAGCCATTCCTTTTTTATTAGCATATAAAGGCGAAAAAGGGCAATGGAATAACAATGATTATTACCAATTGGGCTATGCCTATTATATGCAAAAAGACTACATTTCTGCTATTTCTTGGTTTAATAAAATTGTGAGTGGTGCAGATGCTGTGGCACAAAATGCCTCCTATCATTTAGCCGATTGTTACCTAAAAACCGTCAACAAAACAGCCGCGTTAAATGCCTTTAGAAAAGCTTCTCAAATGGATTTTAACACCTCTATTAAAGAAGATGCTTTTTATAATTATGCCTTGTTGAGTTACGATATTGGCAACCCCTATAACAATGTGGCGCAGGTGCTTATTCGGTTTTTAAAAACCTATCCCAATCATGCAGAACACACAACTATTAACACCTTGCTTATAAACGCTTTTATGCGTTCAAAAGATTACAAAGGTGCTTTGTCTTACTTTAAAAACGCATCAGATTTAGAGAGCCAAAAAACCTATCAAAAAGCGGCTTATTTTTATGGCGTTCAATTGTTTTTAGAATCTAATTACGAAACTGCCATCACAAATTTTAGTAAGGCTATTGCTGTTAAAATTAACAATGATATACATGCCAAGTCTATATTTTGGCGTGGCGAAGCCAATTACAGAACCGCTAATTATAATAAGGCTTTAGATGATTTTTTAACTGTATCAAAAAACCAAATAAGCGCTATTAATAGTGTTAATTATAACTTAGGTTATACCTATTTTAAGATAAAAGATTATCAAAATGCTATTATTTATTTTAACCGTTTTATAGCTAAAAATCCATCAGATAAGGAACAATTAGACGACAGTTATGTGCGCTTAGGTGATAGTTATTTTGCCACAAGTAATTATACAAATGCTGTGACGTTTTTTGATAAAGTACAGGTTGAAAATTCTAGCAATACCGTTTATGCTTTATACCAAAAGGCTCTAAGTTTTGGATTTTTAAACCAAAACGATAACAAAATTAAAAGTTTGAATAGCCTTATTAATCAATATCCACAATCACGTTTATACGATGATGCTTTGTATGAATTGGGCAATACTTACCTCAAAACAAATCAAACAGAATTAGCTTTACAAGCTTACGCAACGCTTATTGATGCGCCAAAAAGAAGTCCTTTCAAGCCAAAAGCCTTGCTTAAAAAAGGATTGATATATTACAATCAAAACGATAACGAATCGGCTTTAGCTATATATAAACGCTTGGTAAAAGATTTTAACAACGCGCCTGAATCTAGACAGGCGGTTAAAAATGCCAAAGAAATTTATAGCGATTTAGGGCAAATAGACTTATACGAAATTTGGGTAAAAGACATTGGTTTTGTAACAGAAACAGACGAAGCGCTTGATAAAGCCATGTACCATTCTGCCGAAAAATTCTTTTTACAAAACAATTTTAGCAAAACCACCACGGCTTTTAAAAAATATCTAAACCGCTTTCCAGAGGGTCTCAACACATTAGAAGCCCATTTTTACAGTGCACAATCTTTTATCAATTTGAAACAAAATGATGATGCTATAGCGCATTTAGAAAGTGTTATTGCGCAACCAGATAATATCTTTACAGAACAAGGCTTGTCTACTTTAGCATTATTGTATCTTGAAAAAACCGATTGGAATAAGGCGATGCCTGTTTTAACCCGATTAGAAACCGAAGCAGAAAAACCCCAAAATATCAGCTTTGCTCAAAGCAATTTAATGAAAGCCTACTTTGCCAAAAATAATTACGAAAGTGCTGTGGCTTACGCCGAAAAAGTGTTGCAAATCAAAAATTTAGAGGCGTCTGTACAAAGCGATGCACACATCATCATTGCAAGATCTGCCATTAAAACAAATGATTTAGATAAAGCAGAAAAAGCTTATCAAGAAGTACAACGTACGGCAACAGGTATACTTAAAGCCGAAGCGCTTTATTATGACGCTTTCTTAAAATACCGCAACAAAAAGTATAAAGAATCGAATAAGATCATCCAGAATTTAGCTTCAAATTATGCGGCTTATAAAGAGTTTGGCGCAAAAGGTTTGGTGCTTATGGCACAAAATTTTTACGGATTAAAAGATGCTTATCAAGCCACTTACATCTTAGAAAGTGTGATTAAAAACTTTACCGATTATCCAGATGTAATATCCGAGGCTAAAACAATACTTGCCGATATAAAAGCAAAGGAAGCCAAAACAAATACCTCTGTAAACCCAAATGACAACTAGAATTATGAAGCTCCGTTTATTATATATAACCCTTTTAATTAGCGCCATTGCGACAGCGCAAAGCAAAGAAAAAGACACCTTAAACACAGAAGTTATAAATGTGGTAAAAGCTTTTAATCCTTCTGTATCTGATGCTTTTAAAATAACGCGAAATCCAAAGTTAGAACAAGACAGTATCGTAAAACATAAATCCTTTACTTATAAAATATTTTCGGTGCCAGTTGCCTCTACTTTTAAACCTAAACAAGGCGTATTTGTTGGTTTAAAACCCAATCGTTTAAAATCAATTTACAACAATTTTATAAGTGCTGGTTTTGGCAATAACAATACCCCGCTGGTAGAAGCTTTTGTACATAGCAATACCTCTGGGAATAATGATTTTGGTGCTTTTTTAAATATTATTTCTTCGGATGGCGGTATAAATAACAGCGTGCTAGACGATGCCTATTCTGATGTTAAATTTGATGCTTATTACAAACAATACCAAGATAATTTTGATTGGCAAATTAATAGCGGTGTGCGTTTTCAGAAATACAATTGGTACGGTATTTCACCATTAATTTCATCTCCTTCATCAGATATAATTGCGAGTATCAACCCAAAACAAAGTTATTTTAATTTTTACGCAGGTGGTAAAATAGATTATTTCAATTCGGCATTTCAAGGCACTACTTTTGAATATAATTTTTTGAGTGATGATTACGATACCTCTGAAAATTACATTTATACAACTCCAAAATTTGCATTTCCTATCTCTTCAGAATACTTGGTCACAACTGTTAGTTTGGGATATTTAGATGGCAAATTCAACCGCGGTTTTAACGATGTGTCACCCATTTCTTACCAATTTTTTAATGTGGGTTTCCATCCCAATTTAGAAGTGCTTAGAAAAGACTTATCCTTTAATTTAGGTGTTAAATTATATTACAGTTCCGCTACAGCGGGACAAGAAGAAAGTAAATTCTTTGCCTATCCAAATATTACGGCATCTTATAAAATAAATTCTGGAACACTCACGGCATTTGCTGGTGTTACGGGTGATTTAATACAAAATACTTATAACGATTTTGTGAATGAAAATAATTTTGTGTCGCCCACACTAAACATCAAAAGAACCGACCAACAATACAATGCTTATTTTGGTATAAAAGGAATTCAAAACAATATTAATTATCAGTTAAAGGCGTCCTATAAAAGCGAGAAAAACAAAGCTTTATTCGTTTTAAATCCCGTTAAGGAAATCAATCTAACAAATCGTGCTTACGAATTTGGCAATTCATTTGATGTGGTTTATGACGATGTAAACACCTTTACGTTTACAGCTGAAGCTGAAGTTAATTTTTCTAAACAATTAGACTTTGGCGGCGATTTGACTGTCAATTCCTACAGTGTATCTAACCAACAAGAAGCATGGAATTTACCCAAACTAAAAGCATCTGTATTTGCAAAATACACCTACAAAAAATGGTTTGCAAAAACAATGATTTATATTGTAGGAGAACGCAAAGGACAGATTTCGCATCAGTTTCCCACTTTTGATATTACTACGCCAAATATTGTAAGCAACACGGCTTATGTTGATCTTAATATAAATGGCGGTTACAACTTTTCTGACAGGTTAACGGCTTTTGCAAAATTCAATAATATATTAGGAGAGAATTATCAAGATTTTACCAATTTTGAAGTACAAGGATTCCAAGCTCTAGCTGGCATTACCTATAAATTCGATTTTTAATTAATCTTTAGATTTGCAGTTTTAAAAGTGCTGATTTTCCCTTCGCCATCGCTATAAATTAAAAAAACTTTAAAGATGGGGTGGGTCTTTAGAAAATCTTTGGTTTGTTCTAAACCCATGGCTATAAAAGCGGTGGCATATCCATCAACATCGGCGCAATCTGACGGCGCAATAACCGAAGCACTTAACAAATTACTCATGCTGGCAGAGCCTGTTTTAGGATTGATAATATGCACATATTTTTTACCTGTTTTTGCATCGTTTTTAAACTTTCTATAACTCCCAGAGGTCGCCATAGATTCATTGTTTAAAATCACAGTTGCTTGAAAAGACTGCGTGCCATCAAAATTAGGGTGTTCTATAGCTACCGTCCACGCTTTGTCACCTCGGGCACGAATTTCGCCACCAATTTCAACTAAGTATTTTGAGATATTCTGAGATTCGAAATAGCGCCCTAAAACATCAATAGCATAACCTTTGGCAATGGCATTAAAATCTAAAAATATGGCTAGGTTTTGCTTGATAAGTTTATCATTTTCTATAGTGACCTTATTAAATCCGACAAATTGTAAAAGAGAATCTATTTGATTTTGACTCAAATTGTTTAATCCTTTTTTAGGGCCAAAACCCCAAGCGTTTACCAAAGTGCCAATTGTTGGGTCAAAAATACCATCGGTAGCATTATAAATTAAATTAGATTTATCAAAAACCTCCTTAAAATAATCATCTACAACAATACTTGTATCGCCACTGTTGATTTTAGAAATATCAGACGTGGGGATATAGGTAGACAACGATTTGTTTACCTTGTGTAATAAACTGTCAATTTGATGCGAAAAATCACGCTTTTGAGTATCAAAATACGTAATGTGAAAAGTAGTTCCAAGAGCATTGCCTTCTAATTTCACCTCATCAGATTTATCTAAACAAGCACAAGATATGGTTAAAAATACAGCCGCAAATAAACTTAAAATGAACCTCATAATTCCCGTTTTTAATATCCTGACAAAGATAATTTAAAAATTAGTCATAAATAAAACATAATTTTTATAAACACCCTTCGTTTTCTAGGCTAGTTTTAATACTTTTGTGCCAAATTTAATAACCCATTATGAAAAAATTATTAGGAATAACTTTATTAGCTACTATTTTATTATCTTCTTGCGTGTCTCAAAAGCAACACACCGCATTACAAGGTACTTTAGATAAAACCAAACAAGATTTGGTAGATGTCACAGCCAATTTAACCAAGTGTATTTTAGAAAAAGAAAAAGCCAATTCTAATTTTACGATCCTACAAGATCAAGTATCACACTTAAAAAAGTCTAACAATGCCTTGTTAGAAAATTTAGGTAATATGGCGTCTCTTTCTAGAAAAGAAGCCGAAAATCTCGAAATGTCTTTAGAAAACATTAAAGAAAAAGATTTACGTATCCGTTCTATGCAAGATGCCATTACCAGAAGAGACTCTGTTACCCTTGCTTTGGTTACCAGTCTTAAAGGTGTGTTAGACGATATTAACGATCCAGACATCGAGATAAACGTTGAAAAAGGTGTGGTATATGTTTCCTTATCAGATAAATTAGTTTTTAACACAGCCAGTTTTGTGGTTTCCGATCGCGCTAAAGAAATTTTAGGTAAAGTGGCCAAAATTGTAAATGCCAAACCAGACATTAATATCATGGTTGAAGGTCATACAGATAACGTGTCTATTAAAAATAATGTTGTTGATGACAACTGGGATTTAAGTGTGAAACGTGCCACCTCTGTAGTGCGCATTTTACAAAATGATTTTCAAGTTGCGCCAGAGCGTATGACAGCTGCGGGCAGAAGTTCTTATGTGCCTGTTGCCGATAATGCTACCGATGGTGGCAAATCTAAAAACAGACGCACACGTATTATTATATTGCCAAAATTAGATGAGTTTTATAGCCTTTTGGAACAAGGGATGAAAAATGCCAAATAAACAATATAGTTAATTAATTATATTATTGTTCTTGAATTCAAAAAGCCTCGCTTGCGGGGCATTTTTTTGTTTTAAAATTGTTTAACAAACCGTTTAATTAAATTGACTTAGCAAAAAAAGAAAATTATTCGGTCGGTTTCTTACTCTTATAAACGTCTGCAATAGTTGGGTTTTCTGATTTGTGAATCGTTCTAACAAAAGTATCACCTGCATTAACCTCGCCTATTTTTAAAACTTTAAAATACACCCCGCATTTAGTACTGTTCCAAAATTGTCTGATGATTTTTGCATCGCCAAAGCGAATGCCTAATTTAGAACAAGGTTCTCTGGGTTTTGTCACTTCAATTTTAGCGGTACCAATTGTAAAAACATCGCCAATATGAATATCAGTTTCAATTAAATTGGATATGGTTAAATTCTCACCAAACATACCAAAGTTGAAATCCAAATCTGGATACTGTTCTTGCCAATATTTATAATGGTTTAAGGCATAAGCATACACTGCTTGATCTACGCCGCCGTGGTATTTTCTATCTACAACATTATCGCCAACAACATCTTCTAAACCCAAAGTAATAGTTTTAACCGGATATTTAAAAATACCCGTAGTCACTTTTTTAAATTGCCATTGTATCTCTTTTCTCTCGCCTTTGTTAACAGATATAACTTTCATAAATCTTATTTAAGCGTTTTTAAATTATCGGCAATTTTACGGTCATTAGACAAACGCGGCACTTTATTTTGCCCGCCCAACTTGCCTTGGGTTTTCATATAATCATTAAATCCGTTTTTAGCCACCTTTGTAATTACTAATGGGCATAACACTTTCCCGGTAATCAAATCTAAATAATAGGTGTTTTGTGTTTGTAAACAAGCGTCTATTTTCAAGGCAAAGGCTTCTAAATCTTCTGGTTCGTTTTCAAATTCTATAAACCATTCGTGATAGGGTAAACCCGATTCTGGTGTTATTTGTGGGGCTACAGTAAATTCATTAATGCGAATAGCTGTTCCTTTTACAGCCTCCTCTAAAGATTGCTCCACTTCTTTGCCAATAACGTGTTCGCCAAAAGCCGATATAAAATGTTTTATACGGCCTGTAACGACAATTTTGTAGGGTTTTAGAGAAGTAAAGGCAACTGTGTCGCCAATATTATACGCCCATAAACCTGCATTGCTCGATAAAATAAGCACATAATTGACTCCTAATTGCGCATCGGCAAGCGATATACGGGTTGGGTTCTCGTCAAAAAAAGTATCGGCTTTTATAAATTCATAAAAAATACCACTATTTAATTGGAGTAATAATCCTTTATCTGATTGCGAATCTTGATAGGCAAAAAATCCTTCGGAAGCTGGATACAACTCAATACTATCTACTTTTCTACCGATGAGGTTTTCCATTTTATGCCGATAAGACTCATAGTTCACGCCACCGTACACAAACAAATTAAAATTTGGGAAAATAGCACCCACTTTTTTATCCGCTTTAGCGATAAGCTTTTCAAAATACATCTGCACCCAAGAAGGGATGCCGCTAATTAAACGCATATCTTCGGTAATTGTTTCGGTAACAATAGCATTCACTTTGGTTTCCCAATCTTCAATACAATTGGTTTCCCAACTTGGCATGCGGTTTTTTTGAAGGTATTTAGGTACAAAATGGGCTACAATACCAGATAAACGCCCAATTTTCACGCCATTTTTAGTGTCAATAATTGGACTGCCTTGTAAGAAAATCATTTTGCCATTTACAAAATCTGACTTACCAGTTTCGGCGATATACAATAGCAAGGCTTCTTTAGCCGATTGGATGTGATATGGCATAGAATCCTTTGTAATAGGAATATATTTTACGCCCGATGTTGTACCGCTTGTCTTCGCAAAATAAGCAGGTTTACCTGGCCATAAAATGTTTTCTTTGCCAGCTACAACTGCGTCAACATAAGGTTTAAGCCCTTCATAATCTCTAACCTTAACAGCTTTTTTAAAATCATCATAAGTCTTAATATTTTCGAATTGGTGATCTTTTCCAAATTGCGTTTGTTGTGCCGATTTTATAAGACTTTTAAAAACTTTTTCTTGTGTTTTAATTGGATTATTAGCCCATTTATAAACACCTTTAGCCACCCGTTTGGCATAAATTTTAGCTAAAATAGATTTAATACTCATTATTCAAAATCTATAAATTGCGATGGGTCTATAGGGTAGCCGTCATTCCAAAGTTCAAAGTGCAAATGAGGACCCGAAGTGAACTCGCCTGTATTGCCAACAGTAGCAATCACTTCGCCCGACGTTACTAAATCTCCTTGCTTTTTAAGAATAATAGCATTGTGTTTATACACAGACAAAAATCCATTTGTATGTTCAATAATAATAACATAACCCGTTTCGGCAGTCCATTCTGCAAAAATAATAGTGCCATCGGCAGCCGATTTTACAGGCGTGCCCGTTTTAACAGCAATATCAATAGCATAGTGTTTTTCTTTAATGTTAAATCTTTGGGTAATACTTCCTAAAACAGGTGCAAAAAAAACAACTTTAGTGCTTTTTGTAGCTTTATTAAACAAAGTATAACGGTCATTTAACTCAACCTGTTCTCTAAAAACTGAATCTATTTCAGAAGGATTAAGTTCTTTGTCATTTGCTACAGGTGGTTTGGTGTTTAAAACAGTCTCTTTATTAAAATCTGGAAATGTGTCTAATTTGCCTATCAACACTTTTCGTATCGTTTCTAAATAAGCGTTATTTACATTTAAGGCACGCTCTAATGAATCTGATTTGTAAACCAAATGGGTGGCTTTTTGCTTTAAAGCAGTAGATGAATACCCTGGTATATATTCTTTTAAGGGACTGTAAGCAATGATTATTAAAGTAATGCTTCCCAATAAAATAGAAAACAAACCTCCAAAAACCAACACATTTAAACGGTTAATTTTAAATGATAATTGTTCTTCGAACGAATCTTCATTTAAAACAACCAGCCTGTATTTTCTAATTAGTTTGTGTTTTAATGTTTTATGTTTTGTTCCTTTCTTACTCATAAGTCCCAAATATACAATGTATTTTTATGTTGTAAATAGCAGCGCGGTATTTATTTATAAAAATTCATTTCGTCTATATATTGCCATACTTTACAGGGTAAAAGCGGTTTTACCTCTTTATTTTGAGCGATGCCCTTGCGGATTTGTGTTGCCGAAATTTCTATAACGGGCGCTGTTACCTGATGAATATTTGGATGATTTTTAAGCGCACCATCTTTTAAAACGCTTGTTAATCTAGGATATACATATAGCTGATGATTTTCTAAGATAAAGTCATAATTTTTCCATTTATGAAAACTGTTTAGATTGTCTTCACCCATAATTAAACTAAAATTATGTTGCGGAAATTTTTCTGCCAAATAGGTCAAAGTATTAATTGTATATGAGGGTTTTGGTAACTCAAACTCAATTTTAGATGGTTTTAGTTTTGGATAATCTTCGGTGGCAATTTGGACTAATTGAAGTCTGTGATAATCGGCTAATAAGGTAGATTTTTGTTTAAATGGATTTTGCGGACTTACCACCAACCAAACCTGTTCTAAATCGGTGTATTCTGCCATGTGATTGGCAATAATTAAATGCCCCACATGAATAGGATTAAAAGTGCCAAAATATAGTCCGATGTTCATAAAAATTTAGTTTGAAATAAAATCTTTAACCAAATTAAATGCTTTTTCTTTAGCGTGATCTAGCACATCATTTAATAAAATAACATCAAAATCTTTGGCGTATTGAATTTCTTTTTCGCCTTTTGCCACACGCTCCTTTATTTTTTCTTCGGTATCTGTATTGCGTCCACGCAAGCGTTTTTCCATCTCTTCTAAAGACGGAGGTTGTACAAAAATAGCCAATGTATTTTCAGGAAACTGTTTTTTTATGTTTAAGCCGCCCACCACATCAATATCAAAAATAACGTGTTTTCCTAAAGCCCAAATGCGTTCTACTTCAGATTTTAAAGTGCCGTAAAAATTATCGGTATAAACCTCTTCGTATTCAACAAAATCATGCTGACGGATATGCTTTTTAAAGGCGTCTGCAGTAATAAAATAGTAATCTTTGCCATCTATTTCTGCGCCGCGTTTGGCGCGCGATGTTGCCGAAATAGAAAAGCCTAAATTTAAGTCGGCTTGTTTTTCTAAATACTGTACAATGGTTGTTTTACCTGAGCCCGATGGTGCCGAAAAAACAATAAGTTTGCCTTGTTTCATTTAAATATTCTTTACAAAACGTTTAAAAGTTGTTCTTTAATTTTCTCGAGTTCATCCTTCATTTTAACAACTATTTGTTGCAATGTGGCGTCATTGGCTTTAGAGCCCATGGTGTTAATTTCGCGTCCTAATTCTTGCGAAATAAATCCCAGTTTTTTACCGTTAGAAGCATCTTCGTTTATCACTTCCATAAAATAATTAAGATGGTTCTCTAAGCGGACTTTCTCTTCGTTTATGTCGAATTTCTCTATGTAATAAATCAGCTCTTGCTCAAAACGATTTTCGTCTATGGTCTGATTTAAATCTTCTAAAGCCTTTTTAAGTTTTGCTTTTTTAGCATTAATTCTGTCTGCGTCTATCGCAATAGCATCCGCTAAAAGCGCATTAATAGTCGCTATGTTTTGAAGAATATCTTTGGCTAAAGAAGCGCCTTCATCTAATCTATATTTGTTGAATTTTACAATGGTTTCTTCAATGCCGTCTGCAATACTTTGCCACTCGGTTTCGTCAAAATCTTCGCGCACAACTTTTAAAGCATCGGGCAATTTGATGGCTATTTTTAAATACTCCATGTCATCGCCTTGCACAAAATCTTTTAACTGACCCATGTACTGATTTACAACCTCTTTGTTAATTGTATTTATTGTAACATCTGATGTCTGCTCAACATAAATTGAACAATCTATTTTACCGCGTGTAAGTGCTTGGGCAATGGTTTTTCTGATTCCTAATTCCTTTTCTCTATAGAGTGATGGAATTCTGATATTTAAATCGAGGTTTTTAGAATTTAAAGATTTTATTTCGATGCTAATTTTCTTAGTAGGTAATAGCAGTTCGGTTTTTCCGTAACCGGTCATTGATTGTATCATCTGTTTTATTTAAAGCTACGCAAAGTTACGGCTTTTATAAAAAAGAGGCTTTTAAAAAACCTGTATTAAATATTAAGCTTTTTTGGCTGCCTACTCACCAAATAAACGCCCGAGAAAATCAAGACACTCGCTATTATTTTATGGCTGTTTAGTGTATCGCTTTGCATCATCAACGCATAAACCGTGGCAACAAATGGCTGTAAATAAATAAACACGCTTACCGTTGTTGGTTTTAATTTTCTTACAGCTAAAAGGTTAAATAAATAGGTGAAAAACGTGGCAAAAATCACCACAAAAAGAATTTTATAGATAATAATATTGGGCATTTCTTGCCAAGAAATTAGTTTTATTTCTGAAAACCCAAAGGGCAATACCATAAAAAAACCCAACAAATAAATCCATTTTGCAAAGGTTAAAGGGTGGTATTTTGCGGTTAATTTTTTAACAATAATTAAGTACAAACTGTACGAAAACGCATTTACAAATACCAAAAAATTACCCCATTGAATGGTTTTATTATCAAGATGCAGTCCGTTGCCATAAGCAATTAAATAGGTGGCGCCAGCCAAACCAATAAAAATGCCAATAATGCGACGTTTTACAATTTTTTCTTTTAAGATAATTGCCGAAAGTACTAGTACAATAATGGGTGTGGTTACCATGACCACCGAAGCGTTTATAGGCGTTGTATAAGACAAACCTTTAAAAAAAGTCAGCATATTAAAACCCACACCAAAAAAGGCAGCTAAAAATATTCGTAAATAATCTGAAGTATCTATAGACTCTTTTTTGATAAATAAAGATGTTATCCAAAACAAAATAGAAGCGCCAAAAACCCTAAAAACAATAAAAGCATAAGGTTTTACATATAAAGGCATCACGTCTTTAGCTATGGTAAAGTTTAGCCCGTAAATAAGGGCTGCCAAAAAAGCAGCTATTAAAGCAAAAGTGCGCGCGTTCATAAATTATATAAAAACAAAACCATCCGAAAAACAGTTGTTTTTCGGATGGCTATATTACTGAATTATTTTGTTTTTTACTTATTTGCCAGCGCTATATCTTGCACTTACTTCATCCCAATTAATGACATTGAAAAAAGCGTTGATATAATCAGGTCTGCGGTTTTGGTAGTTTAAATAATAAGCGTGTTCCCAAACATCTAAACCAAGAACTGGCGTGCCTTGACAGGTAACACCTGGCATTAACGGATTGTCTTGATTTGGTGTTGAGCACACCTCAACTTTCCCGCCTTTATGCACACATAACCAAGCCCAACCAGAACCAAATTGTGTGGCTGCTGCTTTAGAAAAAGCATCTTTAAAAGCTTCAAATGATCCAAAAGCATCATTTATAGCAGTGGCCAAATCGCCTGTAGGAGCGCCGCCACCGTTAGGAGACATTACAGTCCAAAACAAATCGTGGTTGTAATAACCGCCACCATTATTTCTAACAGCTTTGTTGTTCATATCTAATCCGTTAAGGATATCTAAAATAGATTTATTTTCTAAATCGGTTCCAGCAATGGCATTGTTTAAATTATTGGTATAACCTTGGTGGTGTTTTGAATGGTGTATTTCCATTGTTCTCGCATCAATATGTGGTTCTAACGCGTCGTAAGCATAAGGTAATTTTGGAAGTTCGAAAGCCATAATATTTATTTTTTAAGTTATTAAATCGTTTTTACAAAATCAAAGGTACATATCTTTTTAAACCAAAAAATTGAAAGGGTATAAAATGTTTTTATGCTGTTATAGTTGTTGACTATGATATGCTTTTGTGTTCTCGCAACTGTATTACGGCATCATTTAAAGCTGCATACGTAATTGTTTTATCTTTAAATTTATCGCGTAAAGCTGCTTTTTCTGAAGGCGATGTTTTTAAACTATTCAGCATATTTGTAAAATGCATTTTCATATGCCCGTGTTGGATGCCATTAGTTGTTAAAGCGCGTAAAGCAGCAAAATTTTGTGCCAATCCGGCGGCAGCCATAATTTCCATGAGTTCCTTAGCGGATGGGTTTTTTAATAAAGCCAATGATATTTTTGCCAACGGATGTAAACCTGTTAAACCACCAACAGTACCAACTGCCAAAGGTAATTCGATCCAAAATCTAAAAATATCGTCTTTAATTTCTGCATCACTTAAACTCTGATACTGTCCTTTACGGGATGCATAGGCGTGGACACCCGCTTCTATAGCGCGGAAATCATTTCCTGTAGCAATAACCACAGCGTCAACGCCGTTCATGATGCCTTTGTTGTGGGTCACCGCCCGATAAGGTTCTACCTGAGCAATTTTAACAGCTTCCACAAATTTTTGCGCATAGTGTAAAGCGTCTTCTTTATATAAATCTGATACAGGACAACTCACTTCGGCACGTACCAAACAATCTGGTGTGTAATTAGATAAAATACTCATCACTATTTTGACACCCTCTTTTCTAAAACTATTCGCAATTTGTTCTAGACAAGAATTGATAAAATTAGCACCCATGCTTTCTTTGGTTTCAAAGCTCACATGTAATTGGTAATAATTTTCTAAAGATGCTGTTTTATCGCGTAGCTCAATATCTAAAATCCCACCGCCACGCTTTTGCATATTTTTTGTGATGCCTGAAGTTGCTTCTAATAACTGTGGTTTTATTTGATTGAAATAGGTTTCTATGGCGGCTTTATCACCTGCATACATAAAATGAACCTGTCCTATTTTGGTGGTCGAAATAACAGTGGCTTTAAAACCGCCACGTTTGCTCCAAAATTTAGCTACCATAGATGCCGCTGCCACAACAGAACTTTCTTCAATAGCCATCGGAATAACGTATTTCTTATCGTTAATTACAAAATTTGGCGCCACAGCATATGGTAAATAAAAATTAGAAATAGTGTTTTCTACAAAGTCATCATGTAAAGACTGAAGTTCTGGATTTGCATTCCAATATTGATGCAAAATCTTTTTAAAATCAAGGCTTTCGGTCAAGACATGTGCGTCTAACCAATCGATTTTTTCATCCTTAGAAAGTTTAGAAAATCCTGAAATTTCTCGTGACATACAATTGTAAATTAAACACAAAGATACTACTTTTTTAAAGCGGTAATATTTGATAATTTTCGTCATTTCTAACTATTTTAACAGTCTTTTTGCTCAAAATTTAGTAAACTTGACCTGCAAAAATTAAACGCTTTCTTATGAAAAAATTAGTCATATTATTTTTAATGATCAGTGCTTTCGTCAGTGCTCAAAAACAAGAAATTACTTTAGAAGATATCTGGGCAAAAGGCACTTTTAGAACACAGTATATGAATGCCTTAAACTCTATGAGTCACGGCGATTTTTATTCCGTTTTAAACTTTGATAGAAAAAACCAAAGTACCAGCGTTGACAAATACAGTTATAAAACTTTAGAAAAAGTAGCCACACTTGTTGACAGTAAAGATTTGCCAGATTTAAAATCTTTTGACAATTACACCTTTAGCGATGACGAGAATTTATTGATTTTAGGAACGGAGACAAAACAGATTTACCGCCACTCTTCTTTAGGTAAATTTTATGTGTACAACATCGCTACAAAACAGCTAAATCTTGTTTCGGACGCATTGGTGCAAGAGCCCACTTTATCGCCCGACGGTAAAAAAGTGGCCTATGTTTATCAAAACAATTTGTTTGTGAAAGATTTAGATACAAACATTGCGACGCAAATTACAACCGACGGTAAAAAAAATAGCATCATAAACGGCATAACCGATTGGGTTTACGAAGAAGAATTTGCTTTTGTGCGCGCTTTTCAATGGAGTGGCAACTCAGATAAAATAGCTTTTATGCGTTTTGATGAAACTGATGTGCCTGAATTTACTATGATGAAATATGGCGAATCGCTTTATCCCGAAAAGGAAACGTTTAAATATCCTAAAGCTGGCGAAAATAATTCAAAATTAAGCCTCCATCTTTACAGCGTAAACACTCAAAAAACAAGTGCTATTAATTTAGGAACACTTGATCAATATTACATCCCACGTATGGCGTTTACCAAAGAAGCTGATGTGCTTTGTGTAACGACGCTAAACCGCCATCAAAATAATTTAAACCTCATATTTGTTGATACAAATACACTTAAAAGCCGTTTGGTTTTAAACGAAACTGCTACAACATATATTGATATTACCAATAATTTGACCTTTTTAAAAGACAATAGTTTTATTTGGACAAGCGAAAAAGACGGTTATAACCATATTTATCACTACAACAAAAATGGTAAATTAATCAAACAAATCACCAGTGGAGACTGGGAAGTAACAGGTTATTACGGATACAATCCAGAAAATAAACAGATTTATTACCAATCGGTCGAGGATGGGTCTATAAACAGAACGGTTTATACCATTGCTTTAAATGGCAAAAACAAAAAAAGATTGGGTCGTAATTCGGGTTCAAATGGTGCAGCTTTTAGTAACAGTTTTAATTATTACATCAACACTTTTTCTGATGCAGGCACACCTTATATTTTCACTTTAAATGATGCTAAAACGGGCAAAGTTTTAAAAGAAGTGAAAAACAATAACGCCCTTTCTGAAACGCTACAAACCTACAATACATCTCCAAAAGAATTCTTTACACTTAAAACCAAAAATGGCGATTTTAATGCATGGATGATTAAACCATCTAATTTTGATCCCAATAAAAAATACCCTTTATTTATGTATCAATATTCGGGACCTGGCTCTCAAAGCGTATCTAACCGCTGGGGCGGAAGTAACGATTATTGGTATCAAATGTTGGCACAA
Organism: Flavobacteriales bacterium; assembly: GCA_013205245.1. Classification (GTDB taxonomy): domain Bacteria; phylum Bacteroidota; class Bacteroidia; order Flavobacteriales; family Flavobacteriaceae; genus CG1-02-35-72. Next base: position 168,869 of record JABMNH010000064.1, read on the forward strand.
CAAGGCTATATTGTTGCCTGTGTAGATGGTCGTGGTACTGGATTTAAAGGCGCCGATTTCAAAAAAGTAACCTATAAAGAATTGGGCAAATACGAAATTGAAGATCAGATAGAAGCTGCAAAAGAATTAGGAGGTCTTGCTTATATAGATGAAAATAATGTGGGTATTTGGGGTTGGAGTTATGGTGGCTATATGTCGTCTTTAGCCATTACCAAAGGCGCCGATACTTTTAAAATGGCCATTGCTGTAGCGCCAGTTACTTCTTGGCGTTTTTACGACACAGTTTACACAGAACGCTATATGCAAACACCTCAAGAAAATCCTAGTGGTTATGACGATAATTCGCCTATTAATTTTACCGATCAGATAAAAGGAAAATACTTATTGGTTCATGGTTCTGGCGATGATAATGTGCATTATCAAAACAGCATGCGTATGATAAAATCGCTCGTTGGTTCTGGCATTCAGTTTGATCAAGCTGTGTATCCCGATAAGAATCACGGTATTTATGGGCGCTATGAAGGCAAAGGGAATGTACGTCTTAATCTTTATAAAAAAATGACTACTTTTATCAATCAAAATTTAGAAAAAACCCAAGATCAACCTCAGATTAACAAACTAAAAAACTAACTCAAAACACTATGTCGACACTCACAAAAAGCCCTGAACAAAAAGAACTGTTTGGGCATCCAGTAGGATTGTATATTTTATTTTTTACCGAAATGTGGGAACGCTTTTCTTATTATGGGATGCGCGCCATTTTAACTTTATATCTTGTTGGCTTAACAACAGATAGCAACCCTGGCTTGGGTTGGTCAAATTTGGAAGCCTTAAAACTTTATGGTTGGTACACCATGTTGGTCTATGTTATGTCAATTCCTGGAGGTATTATTGCCGATAAGTTTTTGGGTCAAAAAAAATCTGTTTTATATGGTGGTCTTATTTTAATTGCTGGTCATAGTATTTTGGCCGTTCAAACAATGTTGGCTTTTTATTCAGGTCTTGGTTTAATAATTTTAGGTGTTGGTATGTTAAAACCCAACATTTCAACCATGGTTGGTGGCTTATACAAACAAGGAGATATTAGACGTGATAAAGGCTTTACCATTTTTTATATTGGCATTAATTTAGGCGCCTTTCTATCTAGTTTAATTGTAGGATATGTAGGTGAAGTTATTGGATGGCATTATGGTTTTGGTTTGGCCGGTATAGGCATGGCCATGGGTGTAGGTCTTTATGTTTACGGTCAAAAATATTTAGTACATGTAGGTAATTTCTTAGGAGCCGCATCTGCTACAGCAGAAGAAAAAGAAGCGTTAAAAAAACCATTAACATCAGTAGAATGGGATCGTATAAAAGTATTGATGCTTTCGTTTTTAATAGTAATCGTCTTTTGGGGTGCCTTTGAACAAGCTGGTGGCTTGATGAATATTTACACAAAAGTAAAAACCAACAGAATGTTAATGGGTATGGAAATTCCTGCTTCTTGGTTTCAATCTTTAAACGCCTTTTTTATAATTGTTCTTGGAACTACAATAGCTGGTTTTTGGGCTAAACGCAAATTAAAAGGCAAACTATCTTCTTCATTATTTAAAATGGCCATAGGTGTTATTATTATGGGTTCTGGCTTTTTATTTATGACAGCCGCTACAGCACAATTTAATGCACAAGGATCTTCGGCTATGTATTGGTTGGTATTGGCTTATTTATTTCATACTATTGGTGAGCTTTGTGCATCTCCTGTGGCATTATCTTATATCACAAAATTAGCGCCGTTAAAATACGGATCTTTAATGATGGGTATTTATTTTGCCATGACTGGTTTTGGTAATAAGTTAGCAGGATTCTTAGGAGAATCTGCTTCTAATCTTGGAGATTATGCCATATTTACAGGTATCGCCGTATTTTGTATGATTTTTGGCTTATTGATTTTAGCCATCCTCAAACCGCTTAACCGCTTAACACATGGCGCAGAAGACGACGAACGTGTCATAGAAACAACTTAAAAACAAATTAATTTCACAACCCATAAAGAACAAAATTCTTTATGGGTTTTTTTATAACAATCAAAATCTAACAATATGAGTACATTAAAATTTGAAGGGTCAGAAATGAACCGAAAATTATTATTAGGGCATCCAAGCGGTTTGTTTATTCTATTTTTCACAGAAATGTGGGAACGCTTTTCCTATTACGGCATGCGCGCCTTATTGGTTCTATTTTTAATTTCAGCTTATGACAAAGGCGGCTGGGCTTGGTCAAGAGAAGATGCTATGGGTCTTTATGGTACTTATACCATGTTGGTTTATTTTACACCCATTATTGGCGGTTATTTAGCCGATAAATTTTTAGGCTACCGTTGGGCAGTTGCGCTTGGCGCTATAATAATGACCATGGGGCATGCGTCTATGGCAATGGATACGCCTTGGGGTTTGTATACTGGAATTGGTCTTTTGGTTGCAGGTAATGGTTTATTCAAACCAAATATCACGTCTATAATTAATGGTGTTTATATAAATGCTCAAGAAAAAAAGGATGGCGCTTTTACCATTTTTTATATGGGTGTAAATGCAGGCGCTTTTTTAGGCATTATGCTTTGCGGATATATTGGTGAAACAAAAGGATGGCAATGGGGTTTTGGACTTGCTGGTATTTTTATGTTTTTAGGAATGCTTCAATTTTGGTTTGCTCAAAAGATTTTCGGAAATGTAGGATTACCTCCTAACAAGCAAATTGAGGCTTCTAAATCGGTGACCGAAACAACTACTGTAAAAGAAAAAACACCTGCTAATGTACAACGTGACCGTTATATTGTAGTGGCCATTTTAGCCTTTTTTACAATATTCTTTTGGGCGGCATTTGAACAAGCTGGTGGGTCTATGACAATATTTGCCCGCGATTATACAAATCGTGTTTTGGTAGGAAATTCAGCCAATATTTTTAGGATTGCAAATACACTTTTAACAGTCGTTCCTTTAATTATAATAACTTATGTGTTATTAAGTTTGTTTAAAATAACCTTTAAAAAGTATGCCTTATCAAATACTTTTTTAGGTCTTAGTTTTGCAATCATTTGGTGCATCGTTCTTTGGATGCTAAAAAATCAATTTAGTGAAGAGTCTACAACCATACCAGCCTCTTGGTTTGGTATTTTAAACTCTTTCTATATTATTGCATTTGCGCCGCTGTTCTCTAAACTTTGGGACAGTAAATACAATCCTTCGGCAACAGTAAAATTTGGTGGTGGATTAATATTATTAGGTCTTGGTTTCGCCATACTCGCTTATGGCTCATCAACTATTCCTCAAGGAGCACAAACAGCTTCTGTTAGTATTGTTTGGTTAATATTAGCTTATTTATTACATACACTAGGGGAGCTAAGTTTATCGCCAGTTGGCTTATCTTATGTCTCTAAATTAGTGCCTGCCGCAAAAATAGGTATGATGTTTGGGCTTTGGTATATAGCTGTTGGTATGGGAATGAAAACTGCTGGATTTATGGGAGGTATGATTGATGAAATCACAGCTAAATATTCTATGACGACTTTCTTTTTAATTTTTACTTTAGTGCCAATTGGAGCTGGGTTATTAATGATAGCCTTAACGCCTGTTGTTAAAAAATTAATGCACGGTGTTAAGTAATAATTAATTAGATTTTACGACTATAAAGCTAAATACCATCAAAATGAAAAGAATTGGATTGTTTAGTGTTGTATTATTTTTTGGACTACAAACTTTTGCTCAAAAAGAAGAAGTTAAATGGCTAGGCTTAGAAGAAGCTTTGGTACTTAATAAAGAAAATCCGAAAAAGATTTTAATAGATGTTTATACCAATTGGTGCTATTACTGTAAGGTGATGGATAAAAAAACATATTCAAATCCAAAAATTGCCAATTATATAAATACCCATTTTTATCCAGTAAAATTTAATGCTGAGCAAAAAGAAGATTTAACTATCAACGGAAAAACATATAAATATATAAGCAGCGGCAGACGTGGTTATAACGCGTTTGCCGTGGCTCTTTTAGAGGGTAAGCTGAGTTATCCTACAACTGTTTTTTTTGATGACAAAGCAGAAGTCATATCACGTCTTCCCGGTTATTTAGACATTAAAAGTTTCGAACCTATTTTGGTTTATATTGCAGAAAATCATTATAATACAAGTAACTGGAGTGATTTTGTAAACACTTACAAAAATACTTTTTAAATCCCTTTGGGTATGGCGCGCAACAATTGCTTTGTATAATTGCTTTTCGGATTTTTGTAAACGGCATCGGCATCTCCTTGCTCATCTATTTTACCATCTTTCATCACAATCAATTGATCTGCCATATATTTTACAACAGCCAAATCATGCGAAATAAAGATATAGGTGAAATTAAAATCGGCTTTTAAGCTGTTTAGCAAATTTAAAACCTGTGCCTGAACTGATACATCTAAGGCCGAAACCGATTCGTCGCAAATAATAATTTTTGGCTGTAAGGCAATGGTTCTGGCAATACCTATACGTTGCCGTTGTCCGCCCGAAAACTCATGTGGATAACGGTAAAAATGCTCGGCTTCCAACCCCACTTTCTCAAGCAATTCAAATACTTTTACTTGGCGTTCGGCATCGTTTTTATACAATCCATGAACTTTCATTGGCTCCATCAATGCTTGCCCGATTTGAATTCTGGGGTTTAAGGATGAATAGGGGTCTTGAAAAATAATCTGAATGTCTTTTCTTAAATCTTTAACCGCTTGGGGCGCTAATTGTAAAATATCAACACCTTTGTATTTAATTTGTCCGCTATTGGGTTTTTCTAGCAATAAAATAGAACGGCCAAGTGTGGTTTTTCCACAACCCGATTCGCCTACCAAACCAACTGTTTCTTTTTCGTACACCTTAAAACTGACATGATCAACAGCTTTGACAACTTTGTTTTCTTTAGCAAACCAACTACTAGATGTGTTAAAATAAGTGGCTACATCTACTATTTCTAAAAGGGGTGGTTTGCTATAAATTTCTTTATGGATTTTTACCCGTTGTTGGGTTGTTACTTCATTACTCTGAACAGCATCATTTAAAAAATCCCCCACTGTTGGCAATTTTTCTAACCGCTTATCTAAACTTGGTCTGGCATTTAACAAAGCTTTGGTGTAACTGTGTTTTGGGTTTTTAAATATGGTTTCTGTTGTGCCTTGCTCAACAATATTTCCGTTTTGCATCACTACAACACGGTCGGCTATTTCTGAAACCAAAGTCAAATCGTGCGAAATAAACAACAAACTCATGTTGGTTTCTTGTTGCAGCGCTTTTAAAAGCAGTATAATTTCCTTTTGAACGGTAACATCTAATGCCGTTGTGGGTTCATCGGCAATAAGGATTTGCGGTTTACAGGCAATGGCCATCGCAATAACAACGCGCTGTTTTTGGCCACCTGAAATTTGATGTGGATATTGATTAAAAATACTTTCTGGACGTGGTAATTTAACTTTCTTAAAAAGTGCGATAACCTGTATTTTTGCTTGCTTTTTTGTAATTTTATTATGCTGCAGTAACATTTCCTGAACCTGAAAACCACAGGTCAAACTCGGATTTAAAGCACTCATCGGATCTTGAAAAATCATCGCTATTTGGGCCCCACGAATCTTTTGAAAAGCCTTATCGGATATTTTAGTCAAATCGATATCGTTAAAACAGATTTCGCCTGTAACTTTCGACATTTTTGTGGGCAATAATCCCATTAAGGCCAAACTTGTAACCGATTTCCCCGACCCAGACTCACCTACAATACCTAAAATTTCACTTTCATTCAGATTAAAACTGATGTTATGAACAACTTCATTTTGCCCTGATTCACCTAAAAATGAGATGTTGAGATTTTTTACTTGCAGCATGTTTTAAAATCTGAATGATTTTATAAATGTACTATTTTTATTAATAAACAATTCAAGGTTTATAACAGACAAAAGATGCTAGAACTAATCTAGCCGTCTAACCAATAAAGTTTAGTTACTTTGCAAAATCTTAAAAACACACTGTGAATTACTTAACTGTAGAAAATATCTCTAAATCTTTTGGCGAAAGAATGCTGTTTGACAACCTCTCTTTCAGCATCCATAAAGATCAAAAAATTGCTTTTATCGCTAAAAATGGTACCGGGAAAACCACCATTTTAAATATCCTTGTCGGAAAAGATACGCCCGATAGCGGTGATGTTATTTTTAGGAAAGGTTTAAAAATTGCTTATTTATCGCAAGAAAATACGCTAAATCAAGAACTGACCATTGAAGAATCTGTTTTTAATTCGGATAATGAAACATTAAAAGTTATTCAGCAATACGAACATGCTTTAAAAAATCCGCATAACGAAGAGGTGTATCAAAAGGCTTTTGATTTGATGGAACATCACCACGCTTGGGATTTTGAAACGCAGTACAAGCAAATCCTGTCAAAGTTAAAATTGGATGATTTAGATTTAAAAGTTAAAAATTTATCTGGCGGACAGCAAAAAAGATTGTCGTTAGCCATTGTGCTGATAAACTTACCCGACTTATTGATTTTAGATGAGCCTACCAATCATTTAGATTTAGAAATGATAGAATGGTTGGAAGATTTCTTTAAAAAAGAAAAAATTACCTTGTTTATGGTTACGCATGACCGCTATTTTTTAGAACGGGTTTGCAACGAAATTATCGAATTAGACGCCGGGAAAATATATGGCTATAAAGGCAATTACTCTTACTATCTGCAAAAAAAGGAGGAACGTCTCGAATTAGAACAAACCACTGTTGGCAAAGCTAAAAACCTGTTTAAAAAAGAACTCGATTGGATGCGCAGACAACCAAAAGCACGAACCACAAAATCGAAATCGCGGATTGATGATTTTTATCAGATAAAAGAACGCGCAAGTCAGCGGCGGAAAGATTATACGGTACAGCTCGAAATTAATATGGAGCGTTTGGGAAGTAAAATTATTGAAGTCCATAAAGTTTCAAAAGCCTTTGATAAAAAAGTGGTTTTGAACAAGTTTGACTACAACTTTTTAAGAGGTGAACGCATTGGATTAATCGGCAAAAATGGCACAGGTAAATCGTCTTTTTTAAATATGATTACTGGTAAATTGACGCCCGACTCTGGTAAAGTTGTGGTGGGTGAGACCATTAAATTCGGTTATTACACCCAAGATGGTATCATTATAAAAGAAGGTCAAAAACTCATTGAGGTTATAAAAGAATACGGCGAGTATATTCCGCTAGCTAAGGGACAAAAAATATCTGCAGGGCAATTGTTAGAACGCTTTTTATTCGATAGAAAAAAGCAATATGACTTTGTTGAAAAACTGTCGGGAGGCGAGTTAAAACGCTTGTATTTGTGTACGGTTTTAATTCAGAATCCCAATTTTTTAATTTTGGATGAACCTACCAATGATTTGGATGTGATTACGCTGAATGTACTTGAAGATTTTTTATTAGATTTTCCAGGAAACTTAATCGTAGTTTCGCATGACAGGTACTTTATGGATAAGGTTGTTGATCATTTATTTATACTTGATAATGGCGGCGATATTACCGATTTCCCTGGTAATTATTCCGATTACCGAATTTACGAAGACTCTCAACCAAAAGAAGAAACTGTTAAAGAAAAAAAAGAGGATGTACGTGTAAAATTGGCACCTAAAGGAAAGTTGTCTTTTAACGAAAATAGGGAATTTGGGCAGTTAGAAAAAGACATTGCTAAATTAGAAAAAGAAAGGCTAACGATAGAAAATCAGTTTGCAAATAATGATATTACCCCGGAAAAAATAGATGAAGCTTCTCAAAAATTACAAAACATTATTAGTGATTTAGAGATAAAAGAAGGGCGTTGGTTTGAGCTTTCTATGAAGTTGGAGGGTTGAACCTCTCAACTGCGCTCGAGGTAATATTGTTAAAATTTTTCTTTTCAGCACGATTAAAAGAGCTAGGTAATATACAGAAAAGGTTTGTCAGGTCGAGCGCAGTCGAGACCTACTTCTTATCTTCAGGTTTAAATTCTGAATGTGTAAAATTTCTACATTCACTTAAAATTTGTAATAAATCAAAATCATTATTCGCCAAAGCTAATTTTTTATCTTTACTCCATTTTTTAATTTTTTTCTCAAAATATATGGCTTGATTTACATCATTGAACATCTCGCTAAAAATGAGTTTAACTGGTCGGCGATTATAAGTATAACAATCTGTATTTAATCCCTTTTTGTGTTCATTTAAACGGCGATCTAAATTATTTGTAAAACCTGTATATAAAAATCCGTCTGAACATTCTAAAATATACACAAAGTAAAATTTCATGATGTTAATTTTAGTTATTTACCTCTCGACTGCGCTCGAGGTGACATTTTATGTTTTTTTTCATTGTCTTGCTTAGTTTAAGTTTCTAGAGAGGTTTGTCAGGTCGAGCGCTCTCTAAGTTTCGGGAGAGACCTCATAATTCTATCTTAATCCCCCTAAACAAAAACAATGTCTTCGTCTTTTAAAATGTCTAAATTGTTGAAACGTAATAATAATTGTGCCACGGCAATGGTGTCTTTTTCACAATATTTCGCAATGCGTTTGACATCATTGTCTTGGTAGTAAACTTCGGCAACTTGGCTACCGTCAATATCATCTTTGGGTGAAGGAATGCCTAGAATATTGGTTAATAATTTTAAGGATGTGTAATGTTTGTAATCGCCGAATTTCCACAATTCCATTGTATCTAAATGGGCTATTTCCCATGGTTTTTTACCAAATAAATTAAGTTTTTCTGGTATAGAAATGCGGTTTATTATCATGCGCCGAGCGATATACGGAAAGTCAAATTCCTTGCCATTATGTGCGCAAAGTAAATGTTCTTTTTTATTGAAATGTTTTTCTAAAAGACCTTTAAAATCAGTTAATATTTTGATTTCATCACCAATAAATGAAGTCACTCTAAATTGCTTTTCTCCTGTTGTTTCTACAAAAAAGCCAACAGAGATGCACACTATTTTTCCAAACTCTGCCCAAATGCCAGCGCGTTGGTAAAATTCCTCAACACTCACATCATCTTTTCTTTGATACTGGGTTTTATCGGCAAATAAGCCTTGTTTTTCTTCAGAAAGTTTATCGTACGAAACAACTTCTGGTACTGTTTCAATATCCAAAAAAAGGATTTTATCAATGGCTGAATTTAAAAGTTGAGACATAGGCTTGTGAATTTTACCTTAAAAATACTCATTTTAAATACATTGCAAAATATATATCGCTAATTTTTTTAACTATCATTATTTTAAAAAGGTGTAAACAAAAAAATAGCCGCTTAAAGCGGCTATTTTTATTTAAGAAGTTCTATTATTCTACCACCAATTTTCTAGTATCAATTTTACCATCTTGTTGTACTTTTACAAAATACATACCCGCTTTTAAATTGCTGATATTTATTTGGCTCTCTATGGTCTTTTTTAAATAAACTTGTTTGCCAATAACATCGTAAATACCTATATATTTTGAGGTGCTAGAAGGTGTGTTAATAAGCAACCTGTCTGTTGCCGGATTTGGGTAAATAGAGAAATTTAACTTGGTGTTATCGGCTACAGCCAAGGTGCTGCTCTGCTCCCAAACTTGAGTAGTTTTAGCGCCCCAAATGTAATCTGCTAAAGTGGGATAGTCTATAAACGGATTGCGATTGTGCTGAAAATTTGTGAAGATCACCTCATTTCTATGGCGCTCCCAATCATCAACAGGATCGGCTAAATGCCAAGCTAAAAGTGTGGATAGTTTTCCGTGAAATGGACTCTTATCGGTATTGTTTGGAAGGTTCTCATTTAATTCTAAATTGGGTTCACCATTTTCGCCATCATAACGTACAGCCATATAAAATAACATCCGCGCCACATCACCTTTTACAGCGTAGCGTGGTTCAAAAGTAAAAACACTTGAATCGTATTTTGAACCTGTATCAACGCCATTATCAATCACATTAACACAAACTGTACAATCATCAAAAGACCTATTGCTACGTGTGCTGTTAACACTTATATCTGCAGGTCTTAAATGATGAGCGTCTGTGCCTGGCCCGATAGCTGTTCCAAAATCGCCTCGAGATTTTGCCCACACATGCTCACGATTCCAACCACTGCCATTATTGTATTCTTGAGCCGCGTTTACCGAGCGCCCTGAATAAATAAGAATTACATTATTGGGATTGTTTGGATCATTGTCTGTTTCTTTAAGCATATCCCAAACATCTGTAGAAGAAGACGTGTAAGAATATTCTGTATGGCCTTTTATAAGGTTGTGTAATTGTGCTTTTAAAGTATTTCCTGTTAATCCGTCTGCCGCGTTATAATAACCATTAAAACCTTGACCAATAACGGTATTAAAAAATAATAAAAAAGCCACAATAATAGCCTTATAGAATCTTACGTGTAAGACCCTTTTTTGAGGGGATTTGAAAGTCATAATTTTTTAAAAACTATTTTATTTGTGAGACTCTAAAAAATTAATTTCAATTTTTTAGTTAGCCGAACTAATCCCGCTTTTTTAGCGGGATATTGATTTAATAACTAGACCTTTGGGTCGATTCCAATTAAAGGGTTCAGGGCTTTCCCTAAGATTTAATACCTTTAATTAATTAAAAAAAACATCCCGATATATCGGGATGTTTTGGTATCTGTTTTATTTTAAATACTTTATTCTACAACCAATTTTCGAGTGGCTATTTTGCCATCTTGTTGCACTTTAACAAAGTACATACCCGCATTTAAATTGCTTATATTTATTTGGTTTTTAGTTGTATTTCTATGATAGACTTGTTGGCCAATAACATCAAAAATATGAATGTTTTTAACTGTATTTGATGGCGATTGTACATTTAACAAGCCATTGCGCACTGGGTTAGGGTAAACAGAAAAACCGTCTAATAATTGTTGTTGGCTTATGGCTAATACATTTGTATAAGTTCCTGCAGGGAATACTGAAGCGCAAGCAGAATTAGTACCAGTATCATCAGAAAGATCACAACCATCTAATGCATTCGGCCCACTAAAAGACCATTCTGAAGCAGTAAAAGTGGCATTTGGCCCAGCAGCAGAATTTCTATAAGCCCAACCGTCTAATGATTCCCAAGCCATTCCTGTTCCATCTTCTCCAACCACACCATATCCATCAACAACTACACCATTTTTATATAAAAGCATGGTGTCATCTCCATTGTGATTTACAACATCATCTTGATATGTAAGAGTAACTCCTATATATTGTGTAAAGGCAGGGGCAGAATTCGCATCTGTTTTACCAACATATATAAAAGCTCCAGCAGAATAAGAATCAGCAGGGAACGTATAAGTTTGGGCGCCAGTAGAAGGGCCACCATTGCCAGCTTTTTCTAAGCCATAAATACTTAAATCTGCAATATTATTCACAACAAATAATTCAATCCCTTTGGGAAAGCCGCCAGGTAAAGGGCCGTCAATAACTCCTGTAATTATTAAGTCCTGCCCAAAAGACACAGTAGTTATTAAAGTAAAAAGTAAAAAGTAAAGTTTTTTCATAATAAAATAATTTAATTGGTTTTTTAGTAAAAAAATAAAATAGTTTATAAATATAAGCGTTTTTTTTTAACTGAGTTAAAAAGGGTGTGAATTTTTCTTGTTTTAACATTTTAAACTTCACCAAAACTATGTTTTAACCCTTACCAAAATACATTTTTAATGTTATTAAATTATCAATTTTATACAAGCTAAATATTAAGTGCATTTTTATGTTTATTTTTGACCTAAAATAGTCATTCTTATGAAAAAAGCAGCTATAAAAATTCTTCTGGTAGATGATGAGCCCGATATTTTAGAAATTGTAGGCTACAATCTTAAAAACGAAGGTTATCAAATAGCTACTGCCAGCAACGGCGTAGAGGCTATACAGGTGGCTAAAAAAACCTTACCTCATCTTATTTTGTTAGATGTTATGATGCCCGAAATGGATGGTATAGAAGCTTGCGAAAAGTTGCGGGAGATAAAAGGTTTAGAAGATGTTATTATTGCTTTTTTTACCGCTAGAGGTGAAGATTATTCTCAAGTAGCAGGTTTTGAAGCTGGCGCCGATGATTATATTACAAAACCCGTTAAACCAAAAGTTTTGGTTAGTAAAGTAAAAGCGCTTTTAAGACGGCTTAAAGAAAATGAAGAAAGTGCTGTATTAAAAATTGGTGATATCAGTATTTTTAAAGACGAGTATTATATTCTAAAAGGAGACGTGCAAATTAGCCTTCCTAGAAAGGAGTTTGAACTCTTTTTACTGTTAACTTCTAAACCCAATAAAGTCTTTAAACGCGAAGATATTTTAGGTAAAGTTTGGGGAAGTGACGTTATTGTAGGCGATCGCACCATTGATGTGCATATTAGAAAATTACGCGAAAAGATTGGCGACGATTATTTTAAAACTGTAAAAGGCGTGGGTTATAAATTTATTTCAGAAGACTAATGGCTTTTAAAAGAACATATAAATTTGCTTTTTTATCGTCTTTGCTGTTAAGTTTTTTGGCTTGCCTCATTTTATTTGGATTAGATAGCTACTTTAATATTACACTTCCGTTAAATTATTTTTTAATCTTCTTTATTTCTTTTCTGATGTTGTCTCTGTTAATTATTCAAAACAGGGTACAGCAATTTATTTATAAAAAAGTTCAAAAAATATACGATAATGTGTCTCTTCTCGATGTCTCGGATGTGGATAAACGCGCCATGACATCAGATATGGATACACTTTCTAAAAAAGTAAACGAATTTGCCGAAGGAAAACGCTTAGAGATTGAAACTTTACAGGTTAGGGAAGCTTATCGACGTGAGTTTTTAGGTAATATCTCTCACGAACTCAAGACGCCTCTTTTTACCATTCAAGGTTATATTTTAACTTTACTAGAGGGGGCGGCCAAAGACAAAGAGTTGCGCACAAAATACTTAAAACGTGCCGATATTGGTGTAGAGCGTCTCATCTACATTATTAAAGATTTAGACATGATTGCCAAATTAGAATCGGGTGATTTAAACCTAAAATCTGAAACTATTGATGTTGTTAGCCTTATTAAAGATAGTTTTGAACTCTTAGAAATAAAAGCAAAAAAAAACGATATCACACTTACTTTTGATAAAAATTATGACATTCCTATTTTAGTTAAAGGCGATAAAGAACGTATAGAACAAGTGCTTATAAATCTTATTATTAACTCTATTAAATACGGTGTTCGTGGTGGCGTAACAACCATTTCTATCGCGAATTTCTCTATAAATCAGATTGTTATAAACGTTAAAGATAACGGCGAAGGTATTAGCGAAGCTCATATTCCGCGTCTTTTCGAACGCTTTTATAGGATAGAAAGAAGCCGTTCTAGAGAACAAGGTGGCTCTGGTTTAGGTTTGGCAATTGTAAAACATATTGTTGAATCGCATAAACAACAGGTTTTTGTTAAAAGTACTTTAGGAAAAGGATCTGCCTTTTCGTTTACACTTAAAAAAGTTATTTGATACTAAACCCGTTGTGCATTTAAATAATGCTAATTTTTAAATTATTTATATTTCTATCAAAGATAAACTTATTGATGTATTGAATAACCGTTAACGAAGTTAATTTGGATAGTATTCTTGTTTTAAATCCTTG
>JABMNH010000065.1 GCA_013205245.1 Flavobacteriales bacterium
CTTCTTTTTAGCGTGGTTGCTGGTGGTAATGATTGTGCTGTTGCCGCTTAGTCCTAATTTTATAAGTGTGACATAATATTTTCGCCATAGCGCATTGTAATTTTTAGGATAATCCCAAAAAAGACTGTCGTGAATCACACACAATTTATGTGTTTTTAAACGCCAAAAAGGGGCAACAAAATCAGGGCAGATTATGATATCAGGTTTGTCTTTTAAAATTTTAATCGGCAATAGGAGTTGTTTCCAAAAAAAATAATACACATGAAATCGCCATCTAAATAAACGCCTTTTTGGGTTTAAAAATTTATGATCTTGCTGCCATTTGTTTAAATCGTGCGAAAATCGGTAGTCAATTTCAGTTGTTTGTGAATTTTGAGCCCCTAAAACAAGTTCATTAATATAGGTTCTAATACCAGACAAGGCCGCTTGGTAATAAAAAACATCAATTAAAACTTTTATTTTTTTTGCCAATGTTTTTTCTGGGTTGGTTTTATGTGGTAAAGATAGGCATTGGCTGTTTTAATCTAAAATATTATGCCCTTTAATCTTATTTGTTTGGGTATTCCCTATTAAAAACCAAGAAAAAAGGGCGACAAAAAGATACAATTCTGCATTAGCTGTCAATAATGGGATGAGCATGCCTATTTTAGTCGCTGCGGCAATATAAGCGATAGATTTGATATGCTGTTGGTTTGATTTCTTAAAAACTTTAATACTGTCTTTTATGCCTCTAAACAAGATTGAGCCATATAATAAAAGCCCTGTAATGCCCATTTGAACACCATAAATTAAAAACTGGTTCTCGCCTCCAATTTTGATGCTTTGATCAACGCCATTGGCATTACCGCTCATCGCCAAACCAATACCCATCGGATTTTGTATCATTGAATTGACGCCTTGATACCATTCCAATAAATGTCCTAAACTAGAGCTGTTTTGAAAGTTAAGCGTATCTAATATAAAATATTGTGTTTCTTTTGAGGCAAAGAAAATGACATACAAAATGACGCTTACAAACAATACAAAAACCGTTCCTAATAACCGATATCTTTTTTCTAAAAACAAGCTAAAGAAAATAAGGAACACGCCTGCAATCATGGCGCCTCTAGAATATGAAAAAAGAAAAGAAAGCGCAATAAGCCCTAACAGACCTAAATAGGCAAAGCGATTTCGGCTAAAGCCTGAATGAAAAAAATAATAAAGCGCCACAGATAAAAACAAAAGTGAAGAAGCCGCAAATTCTAAAGGGTTTGCAAAGAAAGCCGCGAATCTTGGCAAACCACCTTCCCGCTCAAAAGTCCAACTTAAACCAGAACTGCCTGTTGGCGCAACATCATTGACCCTTAAATTGTAATTGGCATAGCCCAAAACACGCTGGATGTTAAAACCACCTGTTTTTTCTACCAGCGCCAATACAAATGCTGAAACTGTTAAAAAAATAACCGCTTTAACAATAAAATGCCATCTTTGCGCATCTATTTTAGTGTGTCGGCCCAAAAAGTAGATGATACTTAAAAGAAACATATTTTTAGCATAAATGATCTTTGACAAAAAAGTGGCGGCCCCTAAAGGCCATAACATATACACAATGGTGAGCAATGTAAAACCCAGTATTAATTTATCTAAAAACGTTAACTGCCATTCACGTGTTACAAATGATTGTTTCGCCCCAAAAACAAAAACAAAAAAGCCTGTAAAAAAAACAAAATCCTTGCTGTACTTCACCATGTTTACCAATGGTACTAATTCAATCCCTTTAAAAATTGCCATTTGAAAGCTGGTGTAGAACGGCAGAAAAAACAAGATGTACAACAACAAGTAAAAGGCATCCCCTTCAAAGGTTTTTTTTAAGACAAGCCCTATAAAACTTGTGTAAACTATCAGTAAAAAAATGCTTATTGCCATCAAACTACGCGTTTAAATTTTTGTCCGTTAAAAATCAAAATGGATTTTTCTATATACACCGTATCTATTCTTTTTAAGCTTAAAACCTTATACCAAATATAGCACTTCTATATTATCCCGTTGTGCATTTGGGTAAAATTTGTCAATTCGCGTAAATTTTACGAATGGAAATAAAAGGTATTAAACCTCAGGGCAAGCCCTGAACCCTTTAATTGGAATCTACCCAAGGGTCGAGGTATTAAACCAATATCCCGCTAAAAAAGCGGGATTAGCCTACCTACCGGCAGGTAGGTTCGACTAACTAAAAAATTGAAATTAATTTTTTAGAGTCTCACGAATAATAATTTAGTGCTATTAATCAAAATTCATGGCTTTTATCTAATTATATTTTTACTTAAATTGTATCTATTATGACTTTTAAAATAGTGCGTTTTTCTTTTATTCATTTTTTTGCTTCTCCAAAAAAACGAATCAAAAAAAGGAGCCTTTTGCGAGGTTGCGTGAAGCTGCTTTTTGTAAAACCTGACAGTCTAAAACAAAAAGTAATTAGCTGAACCAATCCCGATCTACATCGGGATAAACCTTAAACAAATCACTGAATTTTTTCCAAGGTTTCAAAAATTCTTAACGTGATTTGTTTATTACACTGGCGCAAAAGAAAACACACATCAAAAATCTAACTCATAATAAAGATTTTATATTAAGAAAAAATCAGCGTTAGAATTAGCTATAGCTCCTATTTTTAAAAACATCCCGATCCCGATCCCGATAGCTATCGGGACTATCGGGACTATCGGGACTATGGGACAATCTATTATAATAAACATACAGATAATAATAACAATTAATGCTTATAAATCTAGGGCGGTGTCAGGGTTTAACTGACTGCAAGACCGCCTAACCGCAAGACTCATAAAATCAAAGCCTGAGTAAGGTCAGCGTTAAAGTCAACGTTTTCGTTTTTTAGCAAGTTTATTAAAAACATCCAAATATTGGCTTGTAATACACTCCCAATTATACTTGTCTGTGATTCCTAAATGGGAACTTTCTCTTAATTTTTTCATAGCTTCTGGATGTTGGTCTGCAAAGGCAATTTGTGCTGTCACTGCATTGGTGTTTTTTTCAAAATACATGCCATACAAGCCATCGGCTAACATTTCTCTATTAAAAACTGTTTCTAAAGCTAAAATGGCACATCCGTATGCCATTGCCTTAATCATGGTTGGATTGGTGCCCCCATATTCGTGCCCATGCACATAAGCATAACAATGGTGGTATAAGGCAGCTAAAATTTCTGGATTATAGACATAACCCGTAAAAATCAGTCTGTCATCTTTAGTCTGTTTTAAGGTATCGGCATAAGCATCTTTATAAAACACATCGCCCACCACCACCATTTTTTTGGTTGAAGCCGACGCTAAAAAACCATTGATAATAACATCTGCATTGTTGTCTGGAATCATCCTTCCTACAACCAAATAATACTGTTGTGGTTCTATACCCCATGTCTTAATTAAGTCCGCATTCTCAGATTTTTTAACTGTAGCCCCATAGGCAATCACCACAGAATCTTTATTAAATTCTTTTAAATACACTTTGCGCATTTCATCAGAATCATTTATGATTTTATCATACAATATTGTCGATAAGCGGGCGGCTATTCTAAAATACTTTGCCCCAAGCCCTTTCCATTTAGGACGCAACCATTCCAAACCATCAACATTAATAGCTGTGGGTTTTCTGAACAATTTCGAAATCAATCCAAAAGGGCCATTGGCGGCATTGACAACAAAAATCACATCCACATCAGACACCACCGCATGGCACATCGACAAAAAAGAATGCATTAATTGGCTCAAAGATTTTGTTTCAACAGTTGGTACATAGACCAATTTAATGCCCTTTACAGAAGTTGGTCTTTTTTTAAATAAATTACGGTGACAATAAACCGTTACTTCGCAACCATGATCAATTAAACGTTCGCTCAATTCTTTAATAAGCGTTTCGTAACCACTATACACATGTGGATAGCCTCTTGACCCTATAATGGCAATTTTTAAAGGTCTTGTGTGTGTGTTATTATCAATCATCTTAAGCTCATAATTTTTCAAAGGTTTCCAAAATATTTTGATCAAACTGCTTGGTTGAAAAAAATTGGTTGGTATGTGCTGTCGCTTTCTCACTATGTGATTGTTGTAATATTTTATCCTTTAAGTAGTCATTAATCAATTTTGCAGCTTTAAGCGCCTTATGATGCGGGACCAAAAGGCCGCAATTCCCATTGTCCAATATTTCGATGGCCCCTCCTAAATTAGTGGCAGCTACCGGCACTCTAACTTTAATGGCTTCAAATAACACTGTTGGCAGTGGATCTGGGGCAATGGCTGGATGAAAAAACAAATCAGATTTAGCTAAAATATTGCCGACATCTTCACGATAACCCAAAAAATGTATTTTTTGATGCAGGGTATCATCTAAAGCAACTATTGATTTCAATCCCTTTTCATAAGCCTCATAGCCCGGAAAGGTATCGCCTACAATCAAAAATTGGTATTGTGGATTCAGTTTTAAAAGTTCCCTGGCCACCTCAATAAAATATTTATGCCCTTTATAAGGAATTAACCGCGCAATTGAAGTGACGGTGATGCTTTTTTTATTTTCTTTTGTTTGCATGGCGCTATCTACATCCGCAGAAAAAGTAATACCATTGTAAATCATAACCAATTGTTGTTTTTTCAAAAAAGGTTTCCAATGATTTTCAACACTTTTAGATACCACAATCACGCTTTTAGATAGCCACCGTATCATCAAGCCACTAAAAATCTCATAGGCTTTATTTCCTGTTGGGATTTCGTGGATGTGATACACATTTGGTATGTGTTGCTTTTTTGCAGCCAGACCGCCGGCCATAATCACCGAAGTGCTGGTATATAAAACATCTATTTGGTGTTCTTTAATATAATTGGCAATGTGGTTTTTGGCTTTTTTTATTTTTACAAACCGATTGTACAAACCTTTAAAAGACATGTACTTTTTTCGAAAAACGCCTAAATTATAGACAGTACAAAAAGCCCCTTTATCACGCATCATTTTATTTAATACACCTTGATAGGGTAACATCACATGGACTTCATATTTCGCTTTGATTAAGATATCAATTACCTGAATCACAATACGGCTGGCGCCATACATATCGTTAGAACTGTGAAGTATCAATATTTTTTTTGCCTGCTGTTCCAAATTAATTGTTGCTAATTTTTAAAATAAGGCGCTCGTAATCTTCAATAAATTTTTCTCTTGAAAAGGCTTTCAGTCTTTCATTCCCTTTTTCAATCAAAACTAATCTTTCAGTTTCCGAATCTAGCAGTTTTTGAAGGGTCTGAGACAAAGCTACAAAATCACCCGCCTTAAAATGCATTACAGCACCACCACCAATTTCCCTAAGGGCGCCCGCATCAGAAGCCACAACCGGAACTCTCATCGCAAAAGCTTCTAATATGGGAATGCCAAAACCCTCTTCTACTGAAGGGAATACGTATAAGAAAGCGTTTTCATATAAAGATTGTATGGCTTCAATTGTTAAATAGCCAGGCATCAATATGTCGTTTGAAAGGTTATTTTGTTTGATATAAACCTCAATTTCATTTATGATTCCAACATTGCCATTGAGCATTTTTTGTCCTGCAAGCACTAATTTCAAATCCTTATTTTTAATAGCATCCTTTAATAATTTAAATGCTTTGACAAGTGAAATTAAATCTTTTCGCTTGTCAAAAGAGCCCACATGTAACAAATAATCGGTATTTTTTAAGTCTAAGCGACTCAAAATAGAGGCGTCTTTTTTTTCTGATTTTAAAAAACTTTGAAAGATAACGGCAATGGGCTTAGGCCCTAAAGCTAACTTTTCCAACTTCTTTTTAGCGTGGTTGCTGGTGGTAATGATTGTGCTGTTGCCGCTTAGTCCTAATTTTATAAGTGTGACATAATATTTTCGCCATAGCGCATTGTAATTTTTAGGATAATCCCAAAAAAGACTGTCGTGAATCACACA
>JABMNH010000066.1 GCA_013205245.1 Flavobacteriales bacterium
CCATAAAAAAGTTTAAGCCTACCAGCGCCCCGCAGCTTCGGGAGTACTGCCGTCTTGGTGGAAGCGCCCGCCAGTACCGAAAAAGAGCGTTCGGGCAGGTATAGTCAACGCACTTCTTTTGATAATCCTCACATTGTATAACGTGAGGATTATTTTTGTTAAAGAAATAAAAATTACTTTTAAAAAGTCTTTTGTATTATCTTAGCATCAATAAGTGTTATTTATGAAAAAACCTATTTGGATATCACCACCTCACCTTACGGGGAGTGAACTTACTTATCTTAAAGATGTTATTGATTCTAATTGGGTAACTGTAGTTGGGCCTCAATTGGAAAGTTTTGCTACTGCTATTGGTAATTATGTTAAATGTCCACATATTGCCTTGACTAATAGTGGCACTTCGGCATTGCATTTGGCCTTAAGTATTTTGGGTGTCGAAAAGGATGATTTTGTATTGACTTCAACATTTACTTTTGTTGCATCGGTTAACCCTATAAAATATCTTGGCGCCATTCCTGTTTTGATTGAGTCTGAATCTGAGACTTGGAATATGAGTCCGCAGTTTTTAGAAGAAAGTATTTTATGGTGTTTAAAACAGGGTAAAAAACCTAAGGCGATTGTTTTGGTTCACCTTTACGGGATGCCTGCACAAATAGAATTAATATCTGAGTTGGCGAAAAAATATGACATCCCGCTTGTTGAAGATGCTGCAGAATCTTTAGGAAGCAGCTATAAAAACAAACATTTGGGCACTTATGGTGATTTGGGTTTGTATTCTTTTAATGGCAATAAAATAATATCAACATCGGCAGGCGGTGCTTTAATTTCTTCTGATGAATCTTATATTAAAAAGGCAACGTTTTTAGCATCACAGGCAAAGGAAGACACCCCTTATTATGAGCATAAAGAACTAGGTTATAATTATCAGATGACAACATTAAATGCCGCTATGGGACTGGCTCAGTTTGATAAACTAGATGATTATATTGCGTTACGGAGAAGAAATTTTGACTATTATAATTCGGCTTTAAGCCCATTTGGCATTCAATTTTCAGAGGAGCCAAATGTAGATTATTTTAGCAATCGTTGGTTGACTGCTATTTTTTGGGATGATAAAACGATGAAAATATCACCAGAAAGCTTAAAAGAGGCTTTAGAAAATGAAAATATAGAATCACGCTATTTATGGAAACCCATGCACACGCAGCCTTTATATAAAAATGCACCCTATTTTGGAGATCAAATGTCTGAAAAACTCTTTAAAAAAGGATTGTGCCTACCATCTGGATCTAGTTTGAGTGAAGCAGATTTAGAACGGATTACTTCTGTAATCATCAATAAAATAAAGACTTAGGATTTTAATAATTCCCCCTGCTTAGGGAAAATAAGCTTTAATTTTAAGGCATTAGCTTTTAAAAGCTCATCTTTAATAATAGCTTCATCATTTCCGTGTGGTTTGCGATGCGTGATAATAATTGGGAAATTAGTCAGCGTCTGTACACCTGTATATGTTGCCAAAACGCTCATTTCATTATAAAACAGATTTGGTTTTAAATGTCCGAAAAGCTTTGTGTTTGCTTGTGAATTTGGAAAAGAAACCTCAATAAAAATAGCCTTAAGCTGTTTTGTTTTAACTAGTGGTGCTATTGTTTTCCATAGCAGGTTTAATTTATCAGATTTTTCAATAGCATCAGCGCCTGTATCTCCTAAGTATAAAACATAATTATTTTTAAAACGCACCAAAAAAGCATGACTTTCATAAGGATTTGAGTGACTCAGCGTAAAGGAAGTCACAAAAAGTTCTGTGTTATCAATAGGAATTTCTTTTTGATTTTCTAAAGCTTGATAATGATATGTACCCAATTGAGGTTTTTCGCCTTCATCGGCAAAATTCGCCCAATTTTCCCATGTAAAATATTTGTTTTTAAAAACATCAATAACATAAGGTGATGCATAAATATTTTTTTTAACATCGGCAGGCGCATTCATAATTAAACCTGCAACATGGTCTAAATGCGCGTGTGTAATAAGATACCCTTTAATGTTGTTTTTTAGAATATATTCAGGATTTTCTTTAAAGATGCCATTAGATATTGCTTTAGAAATTCCTGTATAAACAGTTCCTGCATCCAAACAAATATAGTTTTCGGAATTTATAGGGGCTAACATATAAGCCGATAAATTACTTTCGTCTAGTCCACCTTTTACGCCGAGCGGAATAACTTTAAAAGTATTTTCTTGAGCACTAGATTCACAAGAAATAAGCAGTAAAAAAAGTAAAAAATAACTAAATATGTGTTTCATTAAATAGGTTTATTTATTTACGACACAAATTAAGCAAAAAGGTTTTAGAAATACCTTTAAGCCGATAAAATATCGCCTTCACCTTTTGTAGGTAAATTTGTTTCTCCCATGAGATACATATCTACTTCTCTAGCAGCCTCACGTCCTTCAGAAATTGCCCAAACAATTAAAGATTGCCCACGACGCATATCTCCAGCAGTGAATATATTTGGTATATTGGTTTGATAATTATTAGCTTTATAATTTGTGCGCTCATCGGTTTCTAAACCTAACTGAGAAGCTATTGTTTGATCTGGCCCAACAAAACCTAGCGCTAATAAGGCTAAATCACAAGGCCAAATTTTTTCAGAGCCTTCTTTTTCTATCAACTCTGGTCTCTTACCAGGTGTCATTTTCCAAGAAACTTCAACAGTCTTAAGAGCTGTTAAAATACCTTTATCATCACAAATAAATTCTTTGGTATTGATGAGCCAATTTCTATCACAGCCCTCTTGATGCGATGAGCTTGTTTTTAATTGCAAAGGCCAAAATGGCCATGGTGTTGTTTCGCTTCTTCCATCAGGCGGTTTGGGCATAATTTCGAAATTTGTAACCGATTTTGCGCCTTGCCTGTTCGATGTGCCCACACAATCGGAACCTGTATCACCACCACCAATAACAATCACGTGTTTGCCTTTTGCATTGATAATTTCTTCATCAATAGGCTTGTTAAATATTTGTTTGGTTTGTTGTGTTAAAAAAGCCATGGCTTGTACCACGCCTTTGCTATCACTACCTTTAACAGGGATGTCTCTTCTTACGGTAGCACCGCCGCACAAAACAATGGCATCAAATTTATGTAAATCACTTAGCTTATAATTCACACCCACGTTGACATTGGTTTTAAATGTTATTCCTTCTGCTTTAAGGATGTCAATGCGGCGGTCAATTATGCCTTTTTCTAATTTAAAATTTGGAATACCATAGCGTAATAAGCCACCAATTTCGTCATCTTTTTCAAAAATAGTAACAGTGTGTCCAGCACGGTTCAATTGCTGTGCAGTAGCCAATCCGGCAGGACCAGAACCTACAATGGCTATGGTTTTATCTGTTCTGTTTTTTGGCATTTCAGGAATAATCCATCCTTCAGAAAAACCACGCTCCACAATATTTTTTTCGATATTCTCTATAGAAATAGGATTGTCAATAATGCCTAAAACACAGGCTTTTTCGCAAGGAGCAGGACATAAGCGTCCTGTAAACTCTGGAAAATTATTGGTGGCATGTAAAATTTCGAGTGCTTTTTTCCATTCGCCTTTGTGCACCATATCGTTAAAATCTGGAATCAAATTCCCAAGAGGGCAGCCACTATGACAAAATGGGATGCCACAATCCATACATCTTGAACCTTGTTTTTTAAGATCTTTAATATGTAATGGAATGGTAAATTCTCCGTAATTTTTGATGCGTTTTTTAACTGCAACATAACTTTCGTCTTGTCTTTCAAACTCTTTAAATCCGCCTATTTTTCCCATGCTTATGCTGTTAATTTTTCTAATTCTTCTTTTGAAATCCTTTCAAGGGCACGTTTATAATCGGTTGGAAATACTTTTGTAAAATGCGTCACTGCTATTTCCCAATCGTTTAAAATAGTTGTTGCTAAATTACTATTGGTGTATTCTTTATGACTTTCAATCAATTGTTTAAGGTCATTTTTATCTTGAATCGTAAGCGCTTCTAATGCAACCATCTCAAGATTACACAAACCATCACTAAATTGTTTATCGGCATCGTACACATACGCAATACCGCCACTCATACCCGCGGCAAAATTGCGTCCTGTTTTACCAAGAATCACCACTTTACCACCTGTCATATATTCGCACCCGTGGTCACCAACTCCTTCTACAACGGCTGTTACCCCAGAATTACGAACTGCAAATCGCTCGCCAGCAATGCCATTTATATAGGCTTCGCCAGAAATGGCGCCATAAAAACAGACGTTGCCAACAATAATATTATCTTCTGCTAAAAAGGTAGCTTTCTCAGGTTTTTGGATTATTATTTTAGCACCCGAAAGTCCTTTGCCTAAATAATCATTGGTTTCACCTTCTACTTTTAAGGTGAGTCCTTTGGTTGCAAAAGCTCCAAAACTTTGTCCAGCAGAACCTGTAAAAGTAATATTTAACGTATTTTCGGGTAAACCATCTTCACCATACAATTTTGAAATTTCATTGCTCGTAATAGCACCAACAGTTCTATCGGTATTATGGATTTTATATTTTAATGTTGTTTTTAATTTGTTTTTTATGGCCGCTTTGGCATCCCTCAAAATTTCTAGGTCAAGTACATTGTATAAATTATGATTTTGATTTTCTGTATTTGAAAGGATGGTTTTACCTGGC
Source organism: Flavobacteriales bacterium (assembly GCA_013205245.1). Classification (GTDB taxonomy): domain Bacteria; phylum Bacteroidota; class Bacteroidia; order Flavobacteriales; family Flavobacteriaceae; genus CG1-02-35-72. Next base: position 4,689 of record JABMNH010000066.1, read on the forward strand.
ATTTTAGGTTGGTGTAAAATGGACGATAAATCAAGACCTTCCGCTTTGTAATGATCTTGAGCTGTTTTGGTATTTAATTTATTGGTTTGTCCTACCATTTCGTCAATGGTTCTAAAACCAAGTTGTGCCATGATGCCGCGCAATTCTTCGGCAACGAAATACATAAAATTAATTACGTGTTCTGGTGTGCCTTTAAAGTTTTTACGCAATTCGGGATCTTGTGTTGCGATACCAACCGGACAAGTATTAAGGTGACAAGCTCGCATCATAATACAGCCAGAAGCTACAAGTGGTGCGGTTGCAAAACCAAATTCTTCGGCACCTAAAAGACAAGCAATGGCTACATCGCGACCCGTTTTTAATTGCCCGTCGCATTCTAAAACAACACGGCTCCTTAAGTTATTTAAGACTAAAGTTTGTTGTGCTTCGGCCAAACCAAGTTCCCAAGGGAGACCTGCGTGTTTTAAAGAGGTAAGTGGCGATGCACCTGTACCGCCATCGTAACCAGAAATTAATATAACATCGGCTTTAGCTTTGGCTACACCTGCAGCAATAGTACCTACACCTACTTCTGATACTAATTTGACATTAATCCGTGCTTCGCGATTGGCATTTTTGAGGTCAAAAATTAATTGTGCTAAATCTTCGATAGAATAAATATCGTGGTGTGGTGGGGGAGAAATAAGCCCAACATAAGGTGTAGAATTACGTACTTTGGCAATCCAAGGGTACACTTTTTCTCCAGGTAATTGACCACCTTCGCCCGGTTTTGCCCCTTGTGCCATTTTTATTTGAATCTCTTTGGCATTGGTTAAAAAATTACTAGAAACACCAAATCTACCAGAGGCTACTTGTTTGATAGCGCTGTTTTTCCAATCGCCATTGGGTGATTTTTTAAAGCGTTCTTTGTCTTCGCCACCTTCGCCTGAATTAGATTTTCCGCCAATACGGTTCATCGCAATAGCGAGATTTTCGTGCGCTTCTTGACTGATTGAACCATACGACATGGCACCCGTTTTAAAACGTTTTACAATGTTTGTCCAAGATTCAACTTCGTCAACAGGAATAGGGTCAAGGTTGTTAAATTCAAACAAACCTCTAAGCGTCATTAAATTCTTGGTTTGTTCGTTAATTGACTGGGCGTAAATTTTATAAGCGTCTATGTTTTTATCGCGCACAGCTTGTTGTAATTTTGATACAGTGGTTGGGTTAAACATGTGTTTTTCGCCGTTACGTCTCCAGCGATACTCACCGCCAATATTTAAACTTGTATCAAAATTTGAAAATGCTTTGTGATGTCGCTTTGCAATTTCTTTCTCAATTTCGTATAATCCGATACCTTCAATTCTAGAAGGGGTATATGGAAAATATTTTTGAGAAAAAGTGCTGTTAAGGCCTAATATTTCGAAGATTTGAGATGCACGATAAGAATGAAGTGTTGAGATACCTACCTTATTCATAATTTTTAAAATGCCCGTACCAATGCCTTTATTAAAATTACGTACAGCTTGATGTGATCTTATATTTTTAATAACTTTTTCATCAACCAAACTTCTAATAATTTCATTGACCATGTATGGATTTATGGCGCTGGCGCCATAGCCGAATAAAGTGGCAAAGTGATGTGGCTCACGTGGTTCTGCTGTTTCTAAAACAAGACCAAATTTAGATCGCAAACTGCTTTTGTTTAATGAGTGGTGCACATAAGAACAGGCTAGTAAAGCGGGAATTGGCGCTTTGTTTTTATCGACACCTCTGTCTGATAAAATGATGATGTTTGCACCGCTAAGCACCTGTTTTTTTACTTCTTTTAGAAGATTATCGAGTGCAGACTCTAATCCGTTAAGGCCTTTTTCAATAGGATATAAAATAGGAATAATAGCTACTTTAAAATCGGGGTGGTTGATGTTTTTTAATTTGTCTAAATCGGCATTAGAAATAACAGGATTTTGGATGCGTAATTTTTTTGCATGCGCTGCAGTAGTGTCAAAAATATTCCGATCAGCTCCAATAGCCAGGCTAATATCTGTAATAATATTTTCGCGAATACCGTCTAAAGGCGGATTGGTAACTTGTGCAAAAAGTTGTTTAAAATAGTTGAATAACAACTGTGGCTTATCAGACAAAATAGCCAGAGGCGTGTCTGTTCCCATTGACCCAATAGCTTCTTTTGAGTGGGTACTCATGGGTGCAATAATGGTAGAAATATCTTCTTGAGTATAGCCAAATATATGTTGTCTGGTTTTGTAATCTGTTGGTTCTATAGGTGTTTCAAAATCGGTATAAGGTATTTTTGAAAGAGGAAGGGTGTTTTTTGCAACCCATTTTTTATAAGGATGTTTTGAAATAACATCATTTTTTATTTCTTCATCTTCAATAATGCGCCCAGCATTCATATCTACTAAAAACATTTTTCCGGGTTCTAAGCGTCCGTGTTTTACAACATTTTCTGGTTTGATATCTAAGACACCAATTTCTGAAGACATGACCACATTGCCACTTTTTGTAACGGTATATCTAGAGGGTCTTAATCCGTTTCTGTCAAGTACAGCGCCAATAATATTGCCATCGGTAAAAGGCACAGAAGCTGGTCCATCCCAAGGTTCCATGATACACGAATTGTATTCGTAAAAAGCCTTTTTTTCTGGGCTCATTGTTTGGTGTTTTTCCCATGCTTCTGGCACCATCATCATCATCACTTCAGGTAAAGACCGTCCAGTCATCACTAACAATTCTACTGCCATATCCATAGAAGCAGAATCTGATTTACCACTTAAAATGATGGGGAAAAGCTTTTTAATATCGCCGCCAAAAATAGGACTTTCCATTATTTCTTGACGTGCGCGCATGCGGCTTACGTTGCCACGGAAAGTGTTAATCTCACCATTATGGCACATATATCTAAAAGGTTGTGCCAAATCCCAAGAAGGGAACGTATTTGTTGAAAAGCGTTGATGTACCAAAGCCAAACGCGTTACGACATCTTTTTCTTTTAAATCGGTATAGTAATTACCAATATCTTCTGGCACTAATAAACCTTTGTAAATTAATGTGGTGGTAGAAAAACTTGGTAAATAGAAATAGTTTTTTTCAGATATTTTTGAATTAATTATTAGGTGTTCTGTTATTTTTCTGGCAGCAAAAAGTTTGGCATTAAATTGATTTTCGGATAATTCTAAATTTTGTTTCCCAACAAAAAGTTGTTTTACTTTGGGTTCGGTTTTAGAAGCAATTTTACCCAATTTAGAAGTGTCTACAGGTACATCTCTCCATCCTAAAATTTGCAGACCTTGTTTGTTTATTTCTTCTTCAAAAATGGTTTTACAATAATCGCATTGGTTGTAACTTTTAGGAAAGAACACCATGCCAACGGCATATTCTTTGGGTTCTGGGAGTTCGAAATCGCAAACGCGTTTAAAAAATACATGAGGTATATCTATTAAAATACCTGCGCCATCACCTGTGCGCCCATCAGAACTTACGGCACCACGATGCTCTAGCTTTACAAGTATTTCTAGCGCTTGGTGTATAATGGCATTGGTTTTTTCGCCTTTTAAATTGCAAATAAAACCTGCACCGCAATTGTCATGTTCAAATTCTGGTAAATATAATCCCTGTCTCTCCATCATGTTAAAATATAATCACAAAATTAAGAAAAACAATAAGAAATGTTCAATATTTCAACGAAAACGGTATCGTTAAGTTAATAATAATAAATATATTTTAGGAAGTTTATAATTTTAATTGATATGTCATTTAAAATTAGGGTTTTGCTAAATGAGCTTTTGTAAGTAATAACACAAATCCCAATTTGAAAATCACCATCAGGATTTGTGTTTTTTAAATGTTTTAATGTTCGTTTGACCTAAAATCAGGATAAGCTTCCATGCCATGTTCGTGAAGATCTAGACCTTCTATTTCTTCTCTTTCGGAAACACGAATGCCTACTGTTTTCTTAAGCGTATATAAAATAATGTAAGCCGTTGTTGAACAAAATATGGCATACACAGCAACACCAATTAATTGATGAGAAAATTGTGTAAATCCGGCTAAGTTTCCAAAAATACCAACAGCCAATGTGCCCCAAATACCACAAACCAAATGAACGGCAATAGCACCTACAGGGTCATCTAGTTTTAATTTATCAATTAAGCTTACGGCAAAAACAATAATAGCGCCTGCAATACCTCCAATAAGAATAGCCTCGGTAGGACTCATTTGATCAGCTCCAGCTGTAATACCAACTAATCCGCCAAGAACGCCATTTAAGAACATGGTTAAATCGTAATTTTTATATATAGCAGTTGATACTAGAAATGCCACAATGCCACCAGCTGCTGCTGCTAGAGAAGTAGTTACTAATACTAACGACGTTAAAGCGGGATCTGCAGATAAAACTGAACCACCATTAAAACCAAACCAACCTAACCAAAGAATTAATACGCCAGCAGTAGCTAAAGGGATATTGTGACCCGGAATAGCGCGCACAATCCCCTCTCTAAATTTTCCAATTCTTGGCCCTAATAAACAAACGGCAATAACTGCTGCCCAACCACCAACAGAATGAACTAAAGTAGAACCCGCAAAATCGTAAAAACCGAGCTTATCTAAAAATCCACCACCCCATTTCCATGAACCAGCAATTGGATAGACCAAACCAATATAGATAATTACAAAAATCATAAATGGTCCTAGTTTGATGCGTTCTGCAACAGCACCAGAAACAATAGTACCTGCAGTGGCTGCAAACATCCCTTGAAAAAGGAAATCTGTCCAGTAAGTATAGCCAGTATTGTAGGCTAAATCTAATCCGCCTTGAGCGTTAAGAGGCGCGGTTAATCCGAAGCCAGAGAATCCTAAATAGCCATTAAATGCGCCTGGATACATAAGATTGAATCCCATAATGGCATATAATAATAGGCCTATTGTGATGATGAAAAAGTTTTTAAAAAGAATATTAATAGTGTTTTTTTGTCTGGTCAAGCCGATTTCTAAAAATGAGAAGCCTAAGTGCATAAAAAAGACAAGTGCTGTACAGATCATCATCCATACATTATTTATAGTAAGTAATTCCATATTATTTTAGTTTGCTTTTATTAGTTTAAAGTGTCGTCACCTTTTTCTCTGGTTCTAATTCTGTAGGATTCTTTGATGTCGGATACAAATATTTTGCCATCACCAACTTCGCCAGTTGCTGCAGCGTCTAAAATGGTTTTTATAGTTATTTCTTCAAAATTGTTGTTTACGACAATTGAAAGAAATCTGCGTTGAATATCACTGGTGTTATAAGTGACACCTCTATAAACATGTCCTTCTTTTTCATTTCCAATGCCGGTAACATCCCAATAAGAAAAGAATGTAACACCAATTTCGTGTAGTGCATCTTTTACAGCGCGGTATTTTGACCTTCTGATAATTGCTTCGATTTTTTTCATGATTTATTTATTTTTAAAGTGAGAAACCAAACGTTAGATATATATTTTCTTGATTTGGATTAAATATTAGTGCTGCATTTACAGGTAGGCTAAATGAGTCTGTAATTTTTATTTCTTTAGATACACTCATGCCTAAATTAATGAGACCAGACCCATCTGTTAAATAATAGCCATCATTGTCGCCAAAAACGGCTCCTGCAAATAAACTGTATTCAACTTCGCCAACTTTTTTTGAATAATTGGTCTCTACATAAGTAGAGCCTGTTGAGGCTCCTGCAAAATTTGTTGCAACTGTAAATCCAATAGGGAAACTTTTTGTGCCAGAAAACGATAACATAAGTTCGTAAACATGACCAGTTGCATCTCCATAGTTAAAATAACTATTTAGTGCGCCTTCTTCTGGAAAGAAGTAATCGGTTACTGTGAATGATAAGGTTTCTGAAGCGGCAAGCGACATGTAAAGATCTGTTTCTTGAAATTTATTTATGCCACCTGTAGCGTAGGCGCCCCATGCACCAAATGCAAATTTTCCAGAAGCATATTCAACAGAAGGTTGGATGCTAGGGCTAGCGCCTCCAAGTTGAAGACCTCTCCATATATAACGCGATTGAACATCAACACCAAGACTTAAATTGCTTTCTGTTGCTTTTTCTTGTGCATAACTAGCCAAGCCGCTAATTAGAAATACTGCTAAAATAATTTTTTTCATAATAAAAGGTTTTAGTTAATAATAGATTTAAACTTTAAGTCTGCAAATATATTTATTAAAATGACAAAAACAAGGGGGTGTAATTTAAAAACACTAAAAATATTACAGTATGAATTAAAAAAGATAGGGGAAAATTAAATAAAACATAATTATTATTATAAATATAATTTTAAAATAGGGGGTATTCGTAAATAAAGTGTATTTTAATTAAGATTCTTATAAATGTGTGTTTTTCGAAAAAAAAAATAAAAAAAAGTCCAACCTTTTGGGTTGGACTTTCATAAAAAGCAGTGTTTTTTATGTTTTAATCTCTCAGAATACTTCTCGAGATTACAATTTTCTGAATTTCAGAAGTGCCTTCGTAAATCTGTGTTATTTTGGCATCGCGCATGAGGCGTTCTACATGGTATTCTTTTACAAAGCCATAACCACCATGTACTTGAACAGCTTCTACGCTAACATTCATTGCGGTTTCTGCGGCAAATAATTTAGCCATAGCGCCAGATAAATCGTAATTGAGATGCTGGTCTTTATCCCAAGCTGCTTTCATACACATATGACGTGCTGCTTCTATTTGGGTTGCCATATCGGCTAATTTAAAAGCAATGGCTTGATGTTGGCTGATTTCTTTGCCAAAAGCTTTGCGCTCTTTCGAATATTTTAGAGCCAACTCATAGGCGCCAGAAGCAATACCTAACGCTTGTGCAGCAATACCTATACGTCCACCTGCTAAAGTTTTCATGGCAAAGGTAAAACCAAAACCATCTGCGCCAATTCTGTTTTCTTTAGGGACTTTTACATCGGTAAATAAAAGAGAATGGGTATCAGATCCACGGATGCCTAATTTATTTTCTTTAGGGCCTACTACAAAACCTTCTGCGCCTTTTTCAATAATAAGAGCATTAATTCCTTTGTGACCTTTTGCAACATCTGTTTGTGCAATTATCAAATAGACACTGGCATTACCGCCATTGGTAATCCAATTTTTTGTACCATTTACCAGATAATAATCTCCTTTGTCTACCGCTGTTGTTTGTTGTGATGTTGCATCAGAGCCAGCTTCGGGCTCACTTAAACAAAAAGCGCCAATTATTTCGCCAGTAGCTAAGGGTACTAAATATTTTTGTTTTTGCTCTTCTGAGCCATATTTTTCTAAACCCCAACAAACCAGAGAATTATTTACAGACATTACCACAGAAGCCGAAGCGTCTATTTTTGAAATTTCTTCCATAGCCAAAACGTAAGAGATAGTATCCATACCGCCACCACCATATTTTGGATCAACCATCATACCAAGAAAACCAAGTTCACCCATTTTTTTTACCTGTTCGGCGGGGAATTTTTGATTTTCATCACGTTCTATAACACCTGGTAAAAGTTCTGTTTGGGCGAAATTGCGCGCCGCATCACGAATCATTATATGCTCTTCTGATAGGCTAAAATCCATAATTTAAATTTTAAGTTGTTGATTTGTTTTTTGACGCTCAAAGTTACTAAAATTATCAAATTTCTATTGTATTTTTACAGAATTATGACACAGAAGATTTGGTATGCAATTGGCGTGATGAGTGGGACATCTTTAGATGGTTTAGATTTGGCATATGTTAAATTTAATGTTGCTGATGGCTATAAATTTGAAATTTTAGAAGCCGAAACGATAAAATATTCAGAATCTTGGAAAAAAAATCTACAAAAAGCTTTTAAAGAAAGTCCTGAAAATCTTAAGGGTTTATCCGCCAAATATGGCGATTATTTGGGTCAATGTTTGAACACATTTATAGTTAAAAATAGTATTGAAAATTTAGATTTTATCGCCTCGCACGGGCATACTATTTTTCACAAACCAGCACAAGCTTACACTTTACAAATAGGTGATGGCAAGCGTATTGCCAAGTTAACCGGTAAAACCGTTATTTGCGATTTTAGAACGCAAGATGTGTTGCTTGGCGGACAAGGTGCGCCTTTAGTGCCTATTGGCGATGCACTTTTGTTTGGCAATTACGATTATTGTTTAAACCTTGGCGGATTTTCTAATATTTCTTTTGATGATAACGGCCTTAGAAAAGCTTATGATGTCTGCCCTGTGAATATTGTTTTAAATAAATATGCACAACAATTGGGTTTTGATTACGATGATAAAGGCGCTTTGGCAGCCACGGGCATAATAGATAAAATCTTACTTAAAGAGCTCAATGAGCTTCCTTTTTATACATCCGATTTTCCAAAATCTTTAGCTTATGAATTTGTGGTGGAAACTATCCAGCCAATTTTGGATAGGTACACCCAAAATCCAAAAGATATCTTACACACTTTTACAGAACACATTGCCCAACAAATAGCTTTAAATTTAAAACCTCATAAAAAAATTTTGATAACTGGTGGTGGTACTTATAATCAGTTTTTAATAAAACGATTGTCAGAATTATCTCATTGCGATTTGATTACCCCCACAAAAGATTTAATTGATTTTAAAGAGGCTTTGGTTTTTGCCTTTTTAGGTTTACGCCGACTGAACAACCAAGTTAATTGTTTGCAAAGTGTAACGGGGGCTGGGAAAGATCATTCTTCTGGAGTTGTGTTTAAGCCTTGAATTGGGATAAAACTTTAATCATTTAGCTATTGTTTGCGTTTATTTTTTATTTCGTCAACAAGTATTTTTACTTGTAAATCGCCAAACCCGTATATTTCTTCTCGTATACAAAACGTTTTAAATATTTGTCCGAACTCAACAGTATTGCGTTCTTCCATTATTTGGATTAATGATTGGGTTGGTCTTCCTAAATTTCCGTTTTGTGGAAGTCTGTTTTTATGTGCTTTAATAGCTGGAATAAGAAAAGGAAATCTGTCTTTTAATTTTTTTGCTATTCTAATCATTTCATCACAATCATTTTGTTGGTATAGTTTCCACAACGAGCTTAACTCCTTTATTTCTGATAAGTCAATTTTTATCTTATTCTGGAATTCAGTAAATAACTCATCTTTACTCATTCCGCCAAAATTATATTCACTGTTTATTTTTGGTCGAATTAAGAAAACGGATGGATTTTTATGATTTTCGTAAATCAAGCTAATTACAAACCAAAAATTCACTTGGCAAAATAAGTCATCTTCAAACCATAGATTAATATCTACATCGTCTGGAATATTTTTGCATTTTTTGAAACTCAGGAACTGTTTTTTCAAAATAGTCTTGTTCAGTATAACCATCATAGTTACTACTAATAAATTTGGCGCGTGTTTTAAATAGATCAGTTAGGCTATTTCCTTTCACACTTCCATCTACTAAACATTCCCTAGCCACAACAATTTTTCCTTTGATGCTTTTGGGGAATTGATTTTTAAGCGAATCTCCGTTTAAAATATGGTATTGTTTTTTCATTAGTTTTTATAAGATTTTTCCGCCGTAGTAAATCGCTTGTGAGATTATTTGTCAGTTCCCTATTTGTTCAAATGTGAGCATAAATTTTATGAGGTGTTGGCAGTAGTTTTATTTTAATTTTCCGTAATAAATCAAGTCAACAATTTCTCCTGAAGTTGTTTTATAATCTTTTCTAATAATTCCTTCCAATTCAAATCCAGATTTCTCAGAAACGGTTCTCGCTGAAATATTGCTCGGATGTGTTCTTAAAAATATTTTCTCAAATTTGTACTCCGAAAAGCAAAAGTCACATAACAAATTCAACGCTTTAGTTGTAATTCCTTTTCCAGCATAATCTTTGTCAATGTAAAAACCTATTTCTGATTTTGGAATACCCCAATCAATATTTTTCAAATCTATGAACCCTACTATTTTCTGATTTGTATTATCAATAACTAAATATGGAAAATACACTTTTTCATTAGCTCTTTTGATCATATCTATTACAAAATTTCTCGTATCTTCATAAGTTTTAGTCTTTAAAACAGTTCCAGTAAAAAAATCTTCAAGTCGCTGTCTATTATTTTCCACTAGTTGAAAATAATTATCTAAATCTTGAATTTCCAAAAGCCTTATGGAGTAATTATCAAATTACTTTTAGGGGACGTTCTGACATGTTTAGACTGGAGGTCCGTCTATGGCTAAATAGTAACTAAAGAAGTCAATAAAGTAATTTGGTTTAGCGCTTAGTTCAGGCACATTCACTTTAAGGACGAGACCACGCCTTAGCGTGGGAAGTAATTAAAGTTCGCCATAGGCGAATGTGCCTGAACG
>JABMNH010000067.1 GCA_013205245.1 Flavobacteriales bacterium
ATAAACCGGCTTCGCGAGTGACTGCCTAAGCCGGCGCGTGGCGATCTCTTGAAGAGCGTAACAAATAATTTATGAGCCTGCCTGCCTACTGCAGGTAAACCTGCCGGCAGGTTTACACGCCAAGGAGTGCAGGATTGCCACAGTCGTCCTTTTGTCCTCCTTCGCAAAGACGTTTGTCACGGGACGGAGCGTTAAGAAAACAGCTGGCAGCTTTTTTTAGCGAACGGGCCAGCTAGCGCGTTGGCAAAAAAAGGGGCGTGGTGATCTCCTGATACTTGTACAATTTACATAGAATACAGACAGGCCCAAAACCCGAAACCTAAAACTTCAGTGTGTAAATTAGTTAAAAACATCATTGTATTGATATATTTAATATCAATTAGTGTCAAACAATAAACATTTTTAGTATTTTAGCAAAAAATTAATGATGCAAAATTTAAGTCAGCAGTTTTACGAAAAGTATGCTTTAGTACAAACCAAAAATGTAAGAAGCTTTATTAACACCATTGATTGGGATAATAGATTTATTGGGATAAAAGGGAGTCGCGGTGTTGGTAAAACAACCCTAATTTTACAATATATCCAATTAAATTATAAGCCAAACAATGCTGTTTTGTATGTAAGTTTAGACAACTTATATTTTCTAGAAAATAAACTGTACGATTTGGCAAGCGATTTTTATAAGAAGGGCGGTGAATTTTTAGCGATTGATGAGGTTCACAAATATCCAAATTGGGCTATTGAATTGAAAAATATGTACGACAATATGCCCGCCTTAAAAGTTGTTTTTACAGGTTCCTCACTTTTGCAACTTAATAAGTCCCATGCCGATTTAAGCAGGCGCGCGGTGATGTATGTGATGCCCGGGTTATCTTTTAGGGAATTTCTGAAATTTGAAACCGAAATTAATTTTCCTGTCTATACTCTAGATGAAATTGTGAAAAATCATATAGAAATAGCGATAAGCATTAAGCAAAAAATAAAGCCTTTAAAATATTTTTATGATTATTTAAATTATGGTTATTATCCATTTTATCTCGAAAACAGAAAATCCTTTCATCAAAAATTAAGTGAAATTATACTGGCTGTTTTAGAAGTTGATATTCCTCAATTTGCAGGGATTCAAACATCAAACATTATAGCGCTAAAAAAATTATTAGCTGTAATAAGTAGTTCGGTTCCGTTTAAACCTAATATGAATTCGTTAAGTGAAAGAACAGGTATTAGTTTAAATACCATGAAATTATATTTAAAATTATTAACGGATGCTGAGCTTTTACAATTATTATATGTAGAAACAAAAGGGATAAACAGTTTAAATAAGCCCGAAAAAATATTTTTAAATAATTCAAATTTAATGTATAACCTTAGCGGAAATGCTAATATAGGGAATATGAGAGAGGCATTCTTTTTCAACCAACTTAGTAAAAATAATAGGGTAAATGCTTCAAAAAAAACAGATTTTTATGTAAATGAAACGTATTCTTTTGAAATAGGAGGTAAAAGCAAAGCCAAAAAACAAATAAAAGACATCAACAACGCGTACATAGTGAAAGACAGTATAGAAATTGGGGACAACAACAATATACCACTTTGGTTATTTGGTTTTATGTACTAGTGTTTAATGTGTGGGAAGACGGAAGTGAGCAGTGATCAGTAAGCAGTATTTTTGATTTACGATATCCGATTTAAGAATTAAGATTGATTCAATTAAAATTATTAATTCCGCACTTGGTAGTCAGGGTTATAACACGAAACCTGGAACCTGGAACAAAAAACAGTCAGCCGTCGCGAGGGCTTCATCATTTTCCACGTCTTCACGAGTCCCACCACACAGGTGGGGGCGTGGTGATCCCACCCTACAAAAACCTGCTTGCTGATTTTGAGATTGCCACGGCTCCCGATAGTCCCGATAGCTATCGGGATCGGGAAGCCTCGCAAAGACGTATTTTTTTGTAATTTTAAACACAAATAAATTCAAAATGTTTCATCAAAGTGCCGTCTATTTTATGTCAAATAAAAACAACAATGTTTTATATGTAGGTGTGACTTCTAATTTAATTAAACGTGTCTATCAGCATAAAACAAGTGCTTATCAAGGTTTTACATCAAAATATAATTGCGATAAATTGGTTTATTTCGAAATATTTTCTGACATAAATGAGGCTATTGAGAGAGAAAAACAATTAAAGAAGGGAAATAGAAAACGGAAAGACAATTTGGTAAATATTGAAAATCCAGAATGGCAAGATTTATCAGAAGGATGGATTTTTAATTTTTAACGTATTCAGGAGTCCACTTTTAACGTCTTAACGAGGAGATCCGATGCTAATCGGGGCGACGTGGTTATCTCATCATTTGAAGTTGCATTATTATTGTCTGCATGCTGAGGAAGAGATTGCCACAGTCGGTCTTTTAGCCCTCCTTCGCAAAGACGTTTTAATTTGAGATTGCCCGCCCGAACGTACCGTCCGGTACGGGCAGGCCACAGTCGGTCTTTCAGCCCTCCTTCGCAAAGACGGAAAAATATAGTATTACGAAACAACAATATAACACTAAAATCGAACTCCCTTTCCTTTGGAAAGGGCTGGGGATAGGAAAAACAAACCCAAACAAAAACCCGTCTTCGCGAGTGTCTGCCTAAGCAGGCGCGTGGCGATCTCTTGAAGAGCGCAACAAATGATGTAGAGATTGCCACAGTCGGTCTTTCAGCCCTCCTTCGCAAAGACGGAAAAATATAGTATTACGAAA
>JABMNH010000068.1 GCA_013205245.1 Flavobacteriales bacterium
AAAAAATTGAAATTAATTTTTTAGAGTCTCACGAATAAAATAATATATATATCATATAAACACAAAATTAGTATGAAAAAAATAACGATCTTATTAATACTCATTTTTACAGTTTTTAGTCCAAAACTAATAAATGCACAGCAAGGTATAGAAAGTCAGTTAGCAACTGTCAATGTAGATGATCTTTCAGACCAACAGATTTCGAGTTATTGGAACAAGGCAAAATCAGAAGGCTATACTATGGATCAGTTAGCAATCTTAGCCAAAGCTAAAGGGATGTCTGCTAGTCAAGTTTCAAAATTAAAACAGCGCATCAATGCATTAAAATATACTTCAGTAACAACTGGAAACACTGCTAATTCAAATGATGCGCCCATCTCTAATCTGGAAAAATTTGGTCTCCAAGGAAAGTCTCCTGATGAAGTTAAAAAGAATGCCTTATTTGGTTATGACTTTTTTAGCAATCCGAATATATCGTTTACACCAAATTTAAATTTAGCCACCCCAACAACTTACCAATTGGGGCCTGGAGATGAAATTTTAATCGATATTTGGGGCGCTTCCCAAAACAATTATCGCAATAAAGTAGATCGCGACGGCGCTATTCGCATTGATAATATTGGGCCAATCTATATAAGCGGTTTATCAATTGAGAAAGCATCGGCTAAAATAAGAGCCTATTTAAAGAAAATTTACAGTGGTATTGGCGCGCCTAATAACAGTAACAATAAAGTTTATGCAGGCATTTCATTGGTAGGTGTTCGGTCGGTTCAAGTAAACATTATTGGCGAGGTAAAAGTTCCGGGCACTTATACCTTAAGCGCACTTTCTAGTGTTTTAAATGCTTTATATGCGGCTGGTGGGCCAACAAAGAATGGCACTTTTAGGGAAGTCAACATTATTAGAAATGGGAAACCATATCAAAAATTTGATATTTATAAATATTTAATCGATGGCTCCGAAGAAGGCAATGTATTGCTGCAAGATCAAGACATCATTATCATTAAGCCATATATAAGTAAGATTCAAGTTACAGGCAAAATAAAAAGACCGGGTATTTACGAGTTGAAAAATGAAGAAACCATTAAAGATTTGATTGGCTTTTTTGGCGGATTTACGGCAGATGCTTACCAAGACAGGTTATTGGTAGAGCGTGTAAATGGCACGCAACGCGAGGTTAGCGAAATTCTGCAAGCACAACAAAAAGATTTTGAATTAAAGGACGGAGATAACATAACAGTTGGGGCGGTTATTGACCGATTTAAAAACCGTGTCAGTATTGGAGGAGCTATTTATAGACCAGGGAATTACGAACTTACCAATAAGCTTACTTTATCTGGTTTATTAGAAAAAGCTATGGGTTTAAAAGATGATGCTTTTTTAGACCGCGGCATAATATATCGCAGTGTAGATGGCGTTAAACAAGAAGTGATACCATTTTCAGTTAGAAATATCATTTCCAAGACTTCTGATATTAGCTTAAAAAGAGCCGACAATATTCATATTTTCAGCATTTATAATTTAAAAGAAAAACAGACAGTTTCAATTGATGGCGCCATTAATAATCCTAAAGCTGTCGATTTTAAAGAGAATATGAGCATTGAAGATTTAATTGCGATGGCAGGAGGTTATTCTGAAGGAGCTGACCCAAATGTCATTGATATTTCGAGGATGGGTTCTGATGGTAATTATAAGATTATCAGTAAAAACATTAAAAAATCGAGTACAAATAATTTGATGCTTGATGATAAAGCTCATTTTTATCTTCAAGCTTTTGATCGCGTGTCTGTGCGTTATATTCCTGGTTTTACCAAACAGCAAAATGTAAGTATTCAAGGAGAAATCAGCCGGCCAGGTATTTATGCCATTGGAGATAAAGACGAGCGTATTTCTGATTTGGTCACAAAAGCAGGCGGTTTTTCGCCTTATGCTTATGTAAAAGGCGCCACATTAATAAGAAAAATAAATAAAGGTAAGGATACCGATAAAGAACAATTGAAATTACTAGAAAATTTAGGACAAAAAGGTTCTTTAGTTGACATTAAACCAAATCAAACGGAATTTAAAATAGGTATAAATTTAGTCGAAATTATGGCGCAGGCGGGTCAAAAATCTAACATTGATCTTATTTTAGAAGCGGGTGATATATTGATGGTTCCTGCACAAAAACAAACTGTTGAGGTACGTGGTGAAGTGCTATCGCCATCTTTATCAAGATTTGATAAATCTAATTCTTTTAAAGAATACATTAACAGTTCGGGTGGTTTTACCGATAATGCCAAGTTTAAAAATTCCTATGTTGTTTATGCCAATGGCGATATAAAAAGCATCAAACGGTTTTTATTTTTTAAAAGCTATCCAAAAATTGAACCAGGGGCTGTGATTATAGTGCCTAAAAAAGGAGAAGCAAAGAACAAAATGACATTACAAGAAGCAGTTACCCTGACCACAGGTTTATCTACATTGGGAATTTTGTTAAAAACGTTTATAAAATAAGTAGAAGGTGACGAAGGAGTGACCTGTGACTGGTGACCATTGATTTTGGGAATATAATGTTAATAAGAAGCCTAAATAAAAAAGAATGGGAACACACAAAGATTTAGATGTATGGCAATTATCAATGGAATTTGTTATAGATATTTACAAGCTAACTTCTGATTTTCCAAAAGAAGAAAAATATGGACTCAGTTCTCAAATGAGAAGAGCGGCGGTTTCAATTCTTCACCCCGTGAAAT
>JABMNH010000069.1 GCA_013205245.1 Flavobacteriales bacterium
GAGGTGTGACACTCAACAGTTTTCAAGACTGCCGCATTCGACCACTCTGACATTTCTCCTTTAGCGAGGGCAAATATAAAACCCTTTTTCGTCTTCCTCAAACATTTTAAGTGTTTTTTTAAGAATAAAAACAAAGTCTTTAGTTACTCCTTATTTAAAGATTCTCCTTTTAAAAACAATTGCTTTCTAATATCTTTAATTCTGGCTTTTGCAAACAAGGTATTCTCTTTGTTTTTAGATTCAAATCTGTCAATGTATTTTTGATATAAAATCAAGCCTTTCTTTTTATCTTTATAATAAGTGTCGCTAGCTAAAGCGAACTGGAATAATGCTTTATAGTTGTTATTATTATTTATAAAAGCCTTGTCAAAATATTTTACGGCCTTTTTATAATCGTGTTTATCATTAGAAATTATGCCCAATAAAAAGTACTGTTTGTCTAGTTTTGGAGTGGCTTTAAAAACTGACATTAACGCGTACATTTCTGCTTGTTTTAAATCCTTTTTATCATAGTTTAAACTTGCAAGTCTGTAAAATAAACTAGAATTTTCGTAATCTAAGCTTAAACCCTTCCTAAATTCTTTTTCAGCCAAATCATATTGTTTCAAATTATAATAACACATACCCATCATTTCGTATGTTGTAACCGATTTATAATGTAAAGAATCTAATCTATTTAAAACTTCTATTGCAGATTCAAATTGCTTATCAAAATACAATTCCTGTACTTTTAATAAATTGAAATTAACACTTTTAATATCTATCACCAATCCTTTATCAATAAACAAATTAGTGGAATCTTTATCTCTGATCTTCTTAAAAAATTTAGACAATTCATAAATACTTCTTAAATGGAGCGTGTCTAATTTATAAGCATCTAAATAGCTTTGCCCCATTTTAAGAAATTTGCTTTGTTTAGATAATGCCTCTGCTAATTGAAAAGGGTAAAACGGGTTTAAACTGTCTTTTCTCTTTAAATAGCGATATATTTTCTCTGATCTCTTTGCTTGAAATTCTGATAAATATATTTTACCCAAGCTATTTAATACCAATAAATTTGAAGAATCTTTCTTTATGATATCTTCGTAAGTTAAAAGTGCTTTTGACTTTAAACCTGATAAATTATAGGCATTTCCTAACTTTACTTTAATTGTGGTAAGGCTATCTATTTGTAAAGCCTTTTTGTAGAATTCAATAGCCTTAGTATAATTCCCCATCGTTTGATATATACCAGCAGTTTTATCAAAAACAAGCATTGTTTTAGGTTGCTTCTCTAACAAAACTAAAGCCTCTTGATAATTACCTTTAAGTAATAACTCATCAATATTATCAAAAACAGTGGTTTGTGCTCTGACAGCAAACGAAAGAAAAAAAATAAACAAAACTCTAAAAGCTACTTTCATACTAAAAATCTAAATATATATAATCTCAAATATATAACTAAATATTTAGTTTAAACTAATATTATAGTTTAATCGAATAAGAATTGTTTAATATGGAAACTTAAATCAATTTAATGCCTGCAGCATCTATACTCACTTTTCGGTCTTTGTATAAAGCGCCAAGTGCTTTTTTAAAGGCCTTTTTACTGATGCCAAAACGGAAATTTATCTCGTCTGGCGAACTTTTATCGGTAACTTCAATAAAACCTTCGCTCTCTACCAAAGCATCGTAAATTATTTTAGAATTGGCATCGTTAAAATTTAGATAACCAATGGGTTGTAGTGAAATGTCTAGCTTGTTATCTTCACGGATTTTCTTTACATAACCCGTCAGTTTATCGCCAATATTGAGGTCGGTAAAAATTTCATTGTCAAAGACCAATCCTTTGTGATTGTTGTTTACAATAACCGAGTAGCCAATATCTGATTTATGCATGACCATCACATCTACTTTATCGCCTTCGGCTACAGCCAAATCATCGTTTTGCAAACGTTGCTCAATTTTATTGCTGGCATAAAGACGGTCGGTTTCGGTATCAAGATCTAAATAAACAATGTACCACCTGCCCTCTTCCATGCGCTGACGTTGTTCGCCAAAAGGCACCAAAAGGTCTTTTTCCATGCCCCAATCCATAAAAGCACCGACTTTAGAAACAGCATTAACCTGTAAAAAAGCAAATTGATATAAGAGAATTTTAGGCGTTAAGGTAACCGCCACTTTTCTGTTGGCGTAATCTTTATACACAAAAACTTTGAGGACATCGTAAATTTTGAACGCTGATGGACAATATTTGTTAGGCAATAGGATGTCTTCGCCTTCTTTATCGCCCAAGTATAAACCAACACTCGACTCTCTTACAATTTCTAATTCGTTATATTTCCCTATCTCTATCACTGCCAATAATTTTGTGCAAAAATAGGCTACTATTTTTAGATGGCACGCATTTATATCTATTTATATTTTCAAAATAAAAGATTAAATGGTATCACACACAAAAAGTCTCATAAAATTGTTAGGTGTTAACTTTTATTTATGGATAAAACCAAAGTTTAATTTCATCAAGGTTTTGGGCCTCTTAAATGAATGACGAGTCCGTTTAAAAAATTGCGCAGAATCTGATCGCCACATTCCATATATTTAGGATGGTCTTCATTTCTAAAAAGCGCCCCTAATTCGGCCTTAGAAACTTTAAAATCTACCAAAGCGCAAATTTTCACAATCTCATCATCACGTAGTTTAAGAGCGACTCTTAATTTTTTAAAAATATCGTTGTTTGATAATCCCATGTTACAAAGTTAATTTTTTATATTAAAATCTGTTTATCCTTTTAACATATTAATAGCTGCTTCTGCACAGCGTTCGCCATCCATGGCTGCCGACACAATACCACCAGCATAACCACCACCTTCGCCACAAGGATACAATCCTGCGATATCTGGATGTGCTAATTTTTCTGTTCTAGGTATCGTAACTGGCGATGATGTTCGAGACTCCACACCTACTATATTGGCTTCGGCTGTATAAAATCCTTTCATTTTTCTGCCAAATTCAGCAAAACCTTTCCTAAGTCTGCCTCCTATTATTTTTGGCAAAAGCGAATGTAATGGTGCTGATTTTAAGCCCGGTTGATAAGATGTGGGGTTTAAATCGTTAGACAAATTACCTTCTACAAAATCGGTTAAACGTTGTGCTGGTGCAACCTGACTTCTACCACCTGCATTAAAGGCTAATTTTTCCAACTCTTTTTGAAATTCTAAGCCTTTTAAAGCGCCGAATTTTTCGTATTTATAAAGGTCTTTTTCTGCATCAATTTCTACCACAATTCCTGAATTTGCAAAAGGATTATTCCGCTTAGACGGCGACATCCCATTTACAACAACTTCTCCAGGTGCTGTGGCAGCAGGCACTATAAAGCCACCCGGACACATACAAAACGAATACACACCGCGCTCTTTAACCTGATGTACCAAATTATAAGCTGCAGCCGGTAACACAGGGTTACGTTCACCTCTGCAATGGTACTGAATTTGATCAATTATTTGTTGCGGATGTTCAACCCTAACACCCATGGCAAATGATTTCGCTTTAAGCGCAATGTCCTTTTTATCTAATAAATAATAGATGTCGCGCGCCGAATGACCCGTTGCCAAAATAACAGCATTCACATCCATTTCTACACCATTTTGTAATTGAAGTGATTTTATTTTACCTTGTTTTACAACAAAATCAACAACCCTACTTTCAAAGTGAATCTCGCCACCAAATTTCAAAATGGTTTCGCGGATATCTTCTACTATTTTAGGCAGTTTATTTGTACCAATATGTGGATGTGCATCAATAAGTATTTCTTCTGTAGCACCATGCGATACCAATATTTCAAATATCCTGCGCACATCGCCACGTTTTAAACTTCGGGTATAGAGTTTCCCGTCAGAATAAGTACCAGCGCCACCTTCGCCAAAGCAATAATTAGAATCTTCGTCAACTGTTTGAAACTGATTTATAGCGCGTAAATCGCGACGTCTATCTTGTACTTTTTTGCCGCGTTCTAAAACTATCGGTTTAAAACCTAGCTCAATACAACGCAACGCAGCAAACATTCCAGCAGGTCCAAAACCAACAATGTGAATCTCTTTAGCTTTAGAAACGTCATGATAATCAAAGTTATATTCTTGTTTTTTAGGCGCTGGTTCATTGATATAAATTTCTAATTTATAATTAAATACAATGGGATATTTACGTGCATCAATAGATTTTTTTAAAACCTTAATCGCTTTAATTGTATTTTTGTCAACCCCTAAATACTTGGCTACTTTTTGGTTTAGAATACCCTTTTGAGCTTCCTCTTTAAGAGATATTCTAAAGTTTATGTGTCGGATCATGCTGCAAAATTACACAATATTTACATCGCAAAATAAATAATAGCAGTCTCTGTTATTCAATTGCTAAGCTTTCAATTTATTAAAAACTGCTATCATAATTTTGCATACTTTTGCGGACTTTATAAAAAAGCCTAAAAAATTCAAAATCAGCTAGAATATACTATGAAACGCTACTTTAACTTATTCGATTTTAAACAAACAGTCAATTTTAAAACCGAAGTCTTATCCGGTTTAACCGTTGCCCTGGCCCTTGTTCCAGAAGCTGTAGCTTTTTCAATTATTGCTGGTTTATCGCCTTTAACAGGATTGTATGCTGCCTTTACAATGGGTATTATCACGGCTATTTTTGGTGGGCGCCCCGGTATGATATCGGGTGCCACTGGTGCCATTGCTGTTGTAATTGTGGTTCTGGCAAAAACACACGGCGTTGAATATGTATTTGCCACAGTTGTTTTGGCTGGTGTTATCCAAATGGCTGCAGGATTTTTAAAATTAGGAAAACTAATTAGGTTGGTGCCACATCCTGTGATGTTTGGTTTTGTAAACGGATTGGCTATTGTCATTTTTATGTCGCAATTAAATCAGTTTAAATTTACAGATACCAATAATACAATGCATTGGCTAACAGGCGCACCATTATTTATAATGTTAGGTTTGGTCTTTTTAACCATGCTGATTATTTGGGGTTTGCCAAAACTGACAAAAGCTGTACCAGCCTCATTGGTGGCGATTTTAACCATATTTGGGATGGTTTTATTTTTTAAAATTGACACTGTAACAGTTGGCGATATCGCTTCAATACAAGGTGGATTCCCCCCATTTCATATTCCTAATGTGCCATTTACATGGGATGCCATCATGATTATTTTACCCTATGCTTTTATAGTGGCTGGTGTTGGTCTCATTGAAAGTTTATTGACCCTTAATTTAGTCGATGAAATTACCGAAACACGTGGTTGGGGTAATAAAGAAGCGGTGGCGCAAGGCTTAGCAAATTTTGTAACAGGTCTGTTTTCTGGCATGGGCGGATGTGCCATGATTGGTCAGAGTTTAATCAATATTTCTAATGGCGCTAGAGCGCGATTATCGGGTATTGTGGCTTCAATAATGTTATTGGTTTTCGTGATGTTTGGTTCGGGATTGATAGAAAAAGTACCGATGGCAGCTTTAACAGGATTGATGATTATGGTAGCTATTGGCACCTTTGAGTGGGTAAGTGTAAAAGCGCTTAACAAAATGCCCAAACACGATATGTTTGTCATGATTATGGTCACTTTGGTTACTGTATTTTTACACAATCTCGCTTTGGCAGTTTTGATTGGCGTTATTATTTCGGCTTTGGTTTTTGCTTGGGAAAGTGCCAGACGCATCCGCGCACGGAAATATATTGACGACAATGGTATCAAACATTACGAAATATATGGGCCATTATTCTTTGGTTCTACCACGGTCTTCGCCGAAAAATTTGACGTTTTAAATGATCCTGATGAAGTAATCATCGATTTTAAAGAAAGTCGCATTGCCGATATGAGCGCCATTGAAGCGGTAAATAAAATTACTGAACGTTATGCCAAAGTCAATAAAAAAATTCACTTACGCCATTTGAGTTCAGATTGTAAACAACTGCTTAAAAATGCCGATAAATTAATAGAAGTCAACATTTTTGAAGATCCAACTTATAAAGTGTCTATTGATAGTTAAATAATTAATTTAAAGATTGCGTCTTGACGAGGAGCGCAGTGACGTGGTCATCTCTTGAAGATTGTTTCACTTTATGTAGAGATTGCCACGGTTTTTTTAAAACCTCGCAATGACGAAAAACTGATGGGCACGCAATGACACGGCAATCTAAGCAGAATTACGGCTCGCATTTATATTTCCAAACAACGAACGGGTGACCATTTTTTCATAAACCTTAATCAATTCAACATCTGGATTTTCACTCTTTTGTAAGTCTTGAATTTTAAGCAAGGCATATTGCTGAATGGTTAAAAGCGGTAAAACAATGCTTTCGCGGATGTTGATAGACGCCAAACCTTCTGGATTGTTTTGCATCAATTTTTCGTAACCAGACAATTTAAGAATGAGTCTTTTACTGGTTTCGTACTCGCTAAATATCAATTTCCAAAAATCACCAAATTCTGGGTCATTGGCCATATAGGCTGTTAATTGGAAAAACGATTTTGTTAAGGCCATCATGCTATTTTTAATCAAAGCTTTAAAGAAATCAGAATTTTTATACAGGTCACAAACTTTATCGAATTCACCTAAATCTTCATATTTTTTAAGCGCTGCGCCTACCCCATAAAATCCGGGTACATTTTGTTTTAACTGGCTCCACGAACCCACAAAAGGAATGGCGCGCAAATCGGCAAAATTTAATTTATCAGAATTTGATCGCTTGCTTGGGCGGCTTCCAATATTTGTTTTGGCATAATATTTCAAGGTACTTATGTTCTCTAAATAAGGTAAAAATTTGGGATGGTTTTTAAAATCGACATAAGCCTGATAACTGGTTTCTGCCAAATCGTTTAAAATTTCGGCATCTCCAACAGACAATTGATTGTTTGCTTGCGTAAATAGCTTATTGGCAATGCCAGAACTTAGTAATTGTTCTAAATTATATTTTGAAGAATCTATCGTGCCAAAATTAGAACTAATGGTTTGACCTTGAACTGTTAATTGTATTTCTTGATTTTCAATAGTTGGTCCTAATGAGGCATAAAATTGATGTGTCTTTCCACCGCCACGTGCTGGTGGACCACCACGTCCATCAAAAAATATGACTTTAATATCGTATTTTCTAGAAATTTCTGTCAGCGTTTCTTTGGCTTTAAATATAGACCAGTTAGCCATTAAATAGCCACCATCTTTTGTGCCATCAGAAAAACCAAGCATGATGGTTTGTTTATTTTTCCTCTCGGATAAATGATTTTTATAAGCTGTATTTAAATAGAGCTGCTCCATTACTTTTGGCGCTTCAACCAAATCGTCTATGGTTTCAAAAAGCGGAATGATATCGACAGAAAAATCATCTTTAAATCCACACAGATTAAACATAGCAAAAGTCTCCATCACATTTAAGGCTGACTGGTTATTGCTTATAATATACCTGTTTGCGCCCTGTTCTCCATTTTGTTTTTGGATGCTTTTTATGGCTTTAATTGACCCTAAAGTTTTATGAACCATCTCATCATCGAACATATCTATATCAACATCGGCGGAGACCTGAGATAAAAAATTAATTTGTTGTGCCTCGTTTAAGCTCAAATAATTATCAGAAAATAAATCAGATTTATTATCCGCTAAGGTTTTTACCAAATTTTCGAAAACTGTATGATGCACACGGCTGTCTTGGCGGATATCTAAAGTGGCAAAATGATAACCAAACAAATTAACTTTATTTATGAGATCGGTGATTTCTTCAACATATAAAGATTGATGATTATTGACTAATAAGTCCTTTATATTTTGTAATTTTTCTTTAAAATCGGCTAACGGCATCATTGTGTTAGCCTCTAAATTTGTAGCGTTTTCAAACAATACATGCTCTAATTCCATCACTAAAGGATGTACACCAGCAAAAGTCAATTTGCGTTTTAAAACACGCATATCGCGGTAATATTTTTTAAGAATGGTTTGTTTTAAACGTTTGGCAACATTTAGCGTTATTTCGGTTGTTACAAAGGGATTGCCATCTCTATCGCCTCCAGGCCAAAATCCGAGATTAATAACATCATTATCAATTTTTTCTCCTTCAAAAATATTACTCTGAAGGTAGCTATAAACCTCTGGCATAGATTGGTAAAAAACATTTTCTAAATACCATATCAAACTGACAGCTTCGTCAAAAGGCGTTGGTTTTTCATGTTTAAAAAAGGGTGTTTTTCCCAATTGTGCCAACAATTTATTAATGAGTAACAAATCGTTTTTCTTAATGGCTTCTGTTAAATCGGTTATGATTCCTAAAACAGCGCCAGGGTAAAATTGTGTGGGATGTGCCGTTAAAACAATTCTGGTTTTAAAATTTTGTAAATAGTCTTTTAAAGCTTCTTTTTTATGTTCAATGGCTGCTGTTTCTTTGCTGTTTCGCAAAGTACCAATACCATCCATGTTGTTAACTACTGCAAAAGAGGCATCCTCTACGGCATCAAACAACACAACCTGACGTTCAATATATTGTATGAATTTAAACAAAAGACTTATGCGAGATGATTCTGATGGATTGCCCTTATATTTATCAAAAAACTGATTGATAATTTCTGTTGGATTAAGCCCTTTTTCAAAGCCCTTTTTACAAAGCTCATGAAAAAGCGGTAATAAAACACCTGTTTTTTCGATGGCATCAAACGGCAATGTCATAAAAATACTGTTGTAAATTTGGTATTTTGCTAAGACATTTTCGTTAAACCGATTAAGCTTGGGCTGTGTTGACATGGTATGAATTTTAAACGTGTAAAATACAAAAGCTTTCTTAATAAAATTGAGATATATGCTTAATTTACGAAAACGATTGATTTATCTCTAAATCTAAATGCTACTTTGTTTTTTCTTGAATTTGCGCCATGGCATGTTCTGCAATAGCCGTAATAGACAACGACGGATTTACACCCGGATTTGCAGATATCATGGCGCCATCTATAACATATAAATCATTGTAACCAAAAACAGCATTATGGTTATTTATAACACCTTCTGTACTATCTTTTCCCATGACAGCACCTCCTAAAATATGTGCCGTAGAAGGAATCCCCGCAAGGGTTTCTAAAGCAAACGACGTGGCTTTGCCATTTATAATTTCGCTGTACTTTTTTGTCAACGCGATGGACTCTGGAATATTTGGACTTGGTTTATTACCCGTACTGACACTCGAAACCATTTGTCCAAAAATAGAGCGTTTGAATTTTAAAGTGCTGTCTATTGATTGCATAAAAAGCAATACCGTGGTGCTTTTTGACCACGCGTTTAAAAAATAAATTTTAAAATAGCTTAAAGGCGATTTCAGCACTTGCCCAAACATTTTTAACAATCTTATAAGCGTGTTTTTTCCAAGAGATAAAGGCAGATGGAAAAGCTTCCAAAAACCAGAACCTGCCGCATAACGTACAATTTCGAGATGGCTGTTTTCATCGGTATGAAGCAAACTACCTATGGCCACACCTTTTGACAAATCTTTGTTTTTATCTAGCGTAGAGACACTTATAAGTGTTTCGTTATTGGTGCGAATATTATCACCTAAAGTTTCTGATAAATTCGGCAAGGACTTTTTCTTTAGTTTGAGCAATAATTTTATAGTTCCCAATACGCCTCCAGAAAATATAACCCCTTTTGAAGTCAATGTTTTTTTTGTTTTAAATAATTTTGTACTCGACTTTACGGCTACTTTATAACCCGTCTTTCCTTCATGTTTGTCTATCGGAGAGACATCGTAGACTTCGGTTTCTGCTAAAATTTTGGCGCCATTTTGTTGGGCTAAAAAAAGGTAGTTTTTATCGAGTGTATTTTTGGCATCATGCCGGCATCCAGTCATACAACCACCACAAAAAGTACAACCCGTTCTATCTGGCCCTTTGCCATCAAAATAAGGGTCATTCACTTTAACACCTTCATCACCAAAATAAACAGCCACATTGGGATGCTCGAATTCAGACTCACGTCCAATTTCTTTGGCGAGTTGTTTTAAGGCTTTATCGCCATCATACAATCTTGGATTTTTTTGTGCCCCCAACATTTTTAAGGCTGTTTGATAATAGGGTTTTAAAACGGTTTCCCAATCGGCTAAAGACTGCCAACTTCCTGTGGTATAAAAAGCCGTTTTAGGCACCGGCAAAGTGTTTGCATAAACCAGTGAACCACCGCCAACACCAGTGCCAGAAACAATAACAATGTGTCTGAAAATACTCATTTTCATAATCCCAAAAAACCGAAAAGCAGGCATCCACAACCATTTTTTAAGGTTCCAATTGGTTTTGGCAAAGTCTTTTGAAGCATACCATTTCCCCTTTTCTACAACAAGTACTTTGTAGCCTTTTTCTGATAATCGCAGGGAGCTTACAGAGCCACCAAAACCGCTTCCAATAATGATATAATCGTAATCGTAGGACATTGTATTTTTTAATTTAAAATCTCATTTCCGTTAATAAACACTTTAAGGATTTTAATGTTTTCCAAATCGTGTGTTGGTATTTTGAGTGGATTTTTATCCAGCACAACAAAATCGGCATATTTTCCTTTTTTCAATGTGCCTAATTTATCTTCTTTATGAATCTGCCAAGCCGCATTAATAGTCATCGCTTTTAAACCTTCTAGCACAGAAATCCTTTGATTAAATCCTAAAGTATCTCCTTCTTTGGTTAGTCTTTCTACAGCTGTTTGTATCAATCTAAAAGGTTTGCTTTCAAACATGGGCTGATCTGCATGAAGGGCATATTTTAAATGTCTTTTTTGGGCTTCGCCTACTGGCAAAATAATATTAGCCCGTTCTGTCCCAATAATTTTATCATCAAGCGCTTTACCATAATAATACAGATGATTGACATGAAAATTAGGGACTATATTCAATGCTTCAATTTTATCAAAGCTGCTTTCTGGCAATAAAACACAATGTTCTAAGCGGTTTCTAAATTTAGTAACATCAACTTCATTATTAGCTTCAGCGAAAGCGTCAATGACATCCTGATTGGCCACATCGCCTTGAGCGTGAACAGCAATTTGCCAGCCTTCTTTTGTGTAATTAATAAAAAGATTTTTTAAATCGTCTTTTTTAATCAGCGCTTTACCTCTTGAATTTATTGGAATTCGCAAACTATTTTTATTAAAATCTGTATTTAAATAGGGCACGTTTAAATACATAGAACCTGTATAAGGCGATCCATCGTACCAGAATTTTACACCAAGAATACTATAGAAATCGTTGTCAATTGGCTTTTTAGGCAATAAAAAATCTTTGTCTTGACGGATATAAATAAAATGTCTGGGATAAGGCACTCTTTTTGGCAGAATTCCCACAGCGGCTAAAAGTTGATTTATAAATTTAGGATTCTCTGTTGCTAAAAATTCATAGAGTCTTAAAGGTTTGGCGTCATTAATAGTAATGCCAGCAGAAACAATTGTTGTGTTGCCATTTTTAGCATAAGCTTTTAAAACTTTGGTGGTCGCATTCATCAAGCTTTTAGGTGTAATCACATCTTTTTGCAAGACAGCCAAAATGGGTAAAAAAGCTTTTTGTTCGGCTATTAAACCTGTTAGATTTCCCAAACTATCTTTTTCGTAAAAACTCGATTCTGATGGGTTTTTAGTAAAATTATCTATCCCAACTTTTTTTAGCGTTTTGCTATTTACCCAATAAGTATGCAAACTCTGAGATATTAAAACCAACGGATTGTTAGGCACTAAACTGTCTAAAAAAACCAAATTTGGCGACACCAAATCTTCTACCAAAACAGGGTCAATTCCCTTGCCAACAATCCATTCGCCTGGTTTTTTTGTAAGGGCTTGTGCTTTTAAATAATCCCAAACTTCTTTAGAAGTCTTGTGTTTAAATCCAGATAAATCGACCATATTTTCAAGAAAAGCCGACAAAGCCACGTGTGTATGACTGTCAATAAAACCGGGCATAATTGTTTGCCCTTTTAAATCGATTGCCTTTGTATGACTATTTTTTAAACTTAAAATTTCTTTTGATGTACCAATAGCTTTTATAATTCCTTTTTCAACAAGCATGGCCTCTGCGGTTGGAAGACCATCTTCTAAGGTAATTATTGTGGCATTAAAATAAATTGTGCTTTCCGCCTTTTGAAAGTCTTTTCTGATGAAATTATAGCCTGTTATTGTTAGGATAATAATAACAATAGTAATGATTCTTTTGGGTCTTTTTAACGTCATTTTAAGGAAGTTTATTTTTAATCATCAATAGCCGACTCTATAATTTGTTTGAACTGCCAACCTGTTTTATCGTTGACAGGTCCACTAGTTTGTTTCATTATAATACCTATAACTTGCTCTTTAGGATCTCCAAAATATTGTGTGTTAAAATAACCGCCCCAGTCAAAAGTGCCTTCACTACCACGTCCTCCTTCAGAAGCGCCTTTGGCATTAATAACCTCAAAAGCCAAAGCATAATAACTTCCTGCACCTTTCCAAATATTTAAAAATTGTTTTTGCATCATAAAATCGACCGTAGTTCTACTTAAAAATCTGATGCCATTGAGTTCTCCTTTATTGAGATACATTTGCAAAAATGTGGTGTAATCTTTTGCCGTACTAGATAAGCCAGCGCCTCCAGCAAAATATGATTTAGCTCCTTTTATTGGATAGTCTGGATCAAAAATGCCGTTAGCTTTAAGTTTTGACCACTTGCCTTCCTTTTTTTCGTAAACAGGAACCAAGCGATTTTCTTTTGATTTTGGCAAGTAAAACCATGTGTCCGACATGTTTAAAGGCTCAAAAATATGTGATTTTAAGAATTGATCAAAAGGTATTCCAGATATAATCTCAACAAAATAACCCAACACGTCTAAACCTTCGCTATACACAAATTTTTCTCCAGGATTTTGATGTAAAGGCATTGAAGCCAATTTTGCAATATTTTTTTTTAGAGTAATATGATTGGTTGTAAAAGCATCAATAATACCTGCTTTTTGATATATTTTTCTAAATCGATTATCGCCATCAATCATACCATAACCAATACCAGAAGTATGTGTTAACAAATGTCTTATAGTTATTGGTTTATCAGCTGGTTTTGTTGTAAATGTTGAATCCTTTTCATTAAAGGTCTCAAGGACTCTGGCATCTTTAAACTCTGGAATATACTTGGCAATAGGATCATCTAACCTAAATTTTCCTTCTTCCCATAGCATCATTACAGCTGTAGCGGTAATAGCTTTGGTTTGTGAAGCTATTCTAAAAATAGCATCTTCTGCCATAGGTTTTTTAGTTGTAGTATCAGCCATTCCAAAAGCTTTATGATACACTATTTTGCCATTTCGAGCGACTAAAACCACCATACCAGGTACATCACCATCAGCAATAGCTTTTTCGCAAATAACATCAATCCGCGTTAAGCGTTCTGCAGACATACCTACACTAGCGGGACTTGCATTAGTAAGTGGTGGCGATAATTGCGCTGATTTTGTTTGCGCGAAAGAAAATAATACAAAGAAAATTGTGAAAAATAATGTGTTTATTGTTTTCATCCTTCTATTTTGATATGGGATTAATTAATCTTTTTTTCTCCAAGACTTCCAAGCGTTTGTAGACCACAAAGACCAAGCAATAAGTACCGGCTGAAAGAAAAGACGTATCAGCCTAGCTTGATCTGAATCTAAGGCGCCAAAAGCATCTTTATGGTTTATATATTGCGAAATGTTTCCAGGAAAAATTAATACAAAAAAAAGGGCCAAAACTAAGCCGACCTTAGCACGCTCTTTGCGCCAAAAAAGCATTGCTAAACCCAAAATTATTTCTACAATACCTGATAATATTACGACTAAATCTTTACCAATTGGCACCCAATCTGGTACCTGTGCTTGAAATTCAATTCTATTAAAAGTAATATGGCTAATTCCTGCATAAAGTATAAAAGAGCCTAAAAGAATTCTAAAGATATTTTGAAGTAGTGTCGTTTTCATTTATTAATTTAATTTTAAAGATTATCGGTTAGCAAATAACTTGTTGGCTCTCTCTCCAAATATAGTTTTTTATTTTATAACCCGTTGTGCATTTAAATAATGCTGATTTTCAAATTATTTATATTTCTACCAAAAACAAACTTATTTATAAATTGAATGATTGTTAAAGACGTTAGTTTTGATAGTATTCTTGTTTTAAACCCTTGAAAGGTCTTGGCATAATTCCTTCGGATCATGAATTGGTCGCAAAGTTGAGAGAACAATGTTTCTATGCGCTTTCTTTTCTTTCTAAAAACGTAGGCTTGTTTTTGGTAACCAGGTTGATTTTTACGCATTGGGACTTCTAATTTAATTCGTTTACTTTCAAATAAATCCAATTGACAATCAGCACTCAAGTAGCCTTTGTCGCCTAAAACGACACAATCATTGAACTGGTTTTTGATGTCCTTCAGATAATGAATGTCATGAACAGATGCTTTGCTGATATCAAAATTTTTAAAGACACCTTCAATTGAGCAAACAGCATGTATTTTATAACCATAATAATGCATGTTCTGACTTGCACAGAAACCCTTGTTTGGAGAGGTGTGGAATTCTTCCTTGCAAATCTTGCTTCTTGTGCTCCTTGATAATTTAACGACTTCCAATGGCATGCTATCGATAACAAAGTAATCTTCAAACTCATTAAAGCTCTTGGATAATTTGTTCCTTATGAATTCCATGGCAAAGAACAGTTTTCGCTTTCTCCTATTATAAACCGAACGTTCTATTTTAGTTGATAGATCGCTTGGAAGAACCCTGAACAACTGACATTCACTGTCAATGCTCATATATTCTGATGTTAGATTAATGGCTATCAATTCTATGTCTTTAAGTTTTGGTTTCCTTTTTTGTTTTAAAAATTGCTCTCTTTCTGTAATTGTTGTTAATACTTCTAATATTTTATTGTAATTTGCTTTAAAGTTGTTCATATATTTAATTGTTTGATATTCAACTAAATATACGCTTTTTTAAAGCAATGAACAACTTTATTCTATGTCTTTATTAATGCACAACGAGTTAATCATAGTTAATTGATATGTTTTTGTGCTTTATACGAAGATCTTACCAGTGCACTGCTTTCTACATGTCTGAAGCCTAAATCTAAACCTATGGTTTTATATTCGGCAAACTCATCTGGAGTAATAAAC
>JABMNH010000005.1 GCA_013205245.1 Flavobacteriales bacterium
CAGGTACATCATCAAACCTAATTGCTGACGATAGGAAGCAAAATAGCGAGGGCAAAAATATTTAATTATGGTATTGGAAGCACTAAACTTGAATATTAGCACTAATGTAGCACTTGCATACAACGAATAAGTATAAAATAACGTTGCTTTTCGCAATGGATTTTATGCGGTGTTGTAAGTAGTTAAATTAAAAATAGGGTTGGCAAAAAAATATTAATATGAGTATATATTTATATAATGAAGATTGTTTAGAAACTATAAAAAGACTTGATAAGGTTGATTTAATTTTAACAGACCCACCCTATCCAGATTATTTAGCTGATGAATATTGCTATCACGACAAAATACTTGACTTTTTAAAAAACTTTGATTGTAGGCAGTTGGTTTTTTGGTCTGCAAAAGTTGGCTTCCCTTTAGATTATACTGCTATTCATATTTGGGATAAAGCAAGAGGTGTAGGAACTATGTATGAGCGTGTATTTGAACGTAACGGACAAAAAGGATATAAAGTATTCAGAGGGCAAAAATACAATAACCAACTTGATGCAACTATTAATAGAGATGTATTAACAGACCACCCAAGCCAAAAACCAATTAAATTAATAAGTAAATTATTGTTAGATAATAGCAAAGAAGGGGATTTAATTTACGACCCATTTACAGGAAGTGGAACAACCGCTATTGCTTGTGTTAAATATAAAAGGAATTTTATAGGTAGTGAAATAAACACCGAAATATACAATAAGACGATAAAACGATTAGCAGAGTATGATAAGCAACCCGTATTGTTTTGATAAAAACAAAAGAGCGCAAAGGCTTTTTAATTTTATTACTTACAACTACGGATAAAACAAATAAACTAAATTAAATGTACATTTATCCAATTATTAAATGTATATTTGTAACGAATTAAAAAACAAAAATAATATATTATGGAAAAGAACGAGTATTTGATTAAACTTTTAAGAATTAAACAAGACTTAAAAGATAATGGAGTGTATAAGCCAATACCTATGTTAGTTGGTGCTGGTTTAATTAGAGAAGATAAAAAGAGAAACCCTAATTTTTTAGAAGGCAGATCCAGAAATGTAGAATTTTTAAACGCTTTGGAGCAACTATTAGAAATGACTAAATTTGAATAATTATGAAAATAAAAAACTTTGAACCACACAGAAACATTATATTAATTGACGTATCTAAAAAAGATGGCGTTAAATTAATTGACAGTAATCCAATATTCGACAAGCCTATTGGATATGTAGAGGCTGATAGTATATTAAAAGATATCTTTATCGGATTCGGAAAGGCTTATAATAATAATTAAAAACTTTAAAAAAATGGATCGAGAAAAAATTGCTGTACTTTATAAAAAGTACGAACTCACAAAAGACGATGTCTTTAAGCACCAACATTATTTAATTATCACTAGGTCTGGTATTGACAAAATACAGGCTTTAGAAAAAATAAAAATTAATTACGAGGTTATAAAATGCGAAACTAATTTTGCTGTTATAAAAGCAACCTCTGGAATTTTAGAAACTTTTGGCTCTGCTTTAAAAGGCGAATCGTTTAAAGATGGAAATACTAACTCGTGGTATGTTATGGAAATGGCAGAAAAACGAGCGATGTCGAGAATCGTTTTAAAACTCACAGGATTTTATGAGTTGGGTATTTTTGGAGAAGATGAAAGCGAAGATTTTAAACGTAAATAAAAAAAGAAAAGATGGGCGCAACTAAAAAATGGAGTGTAATAATGTCTGACGCTGATTACTGCGAGATACCTTATGAAATGCGTTTGCGTTTTCCAGAAACAAAAGCACTATTTGAAGATTACGAAATTTACAAAGACAATCCTATTTTTAAGAAATTATATAAGGCTAAGAAAAAAGCCACTAAAGATTTGGATATATGGAAACATGAACAAAGACAAAAAACAGATTAACTATGGTAATTATACCCGCAATTTTAGAAACATTCTCTAGCCTTAAAGATAAAAGTCTAAAGATAGTATTTTATTCAAACGAGCCAACGCCAGAGCAGTTAGTTGGTGTCGCTCAAAATATGCAAAAGTTTGGTTATTTAGCTTTTAAAGAAGACGTCTTTAAACAAAATGAAAAAGACGTTTTGGAAAGTATGGAGAGTGAATATGAGGATAAAGGCAAAAGCAAAAGCCAAAGACTTAGAAATGTATTATTTGTAAATTTCAAACAAAATAGCGAAAATTATAGTATTTTTGACGATTATTATAATGCTAAAATGGAAACACTTATAGAGCATTTCAAATCAAAATTAGATTAATATTAACAATAAATTAAACAATTAGAAAAATGGCAGAATTACAAGTAGAAGGCGTTATAACTGATATTTTAGCAGTTGAAAACGGAAAAACAAAAGCAGGTAAAGAATGGAGTAAACAACTATTCTTATTGAAAACAGATAGCGAGTATAACAATTTATATTGCTTTGAAGTTTTTGGTGATGAGAAAGTAGCTAATCTAACAAAATATAATAAGGTTGGCGATCATGTTAAGGTTGTATTTAACGTAAATACGAACGAGTGGAAAGGCAGGTATTTTACGAGTTTATCAGCGTGGCGTATTGAAAAACTTGATGCGGTACAAGCTGAAGCACAAGATACAGCACAAGAAGAAAGTGAAGAAGATGGTCAAGGTTTGCCGTTTTAATCTGTAAAAAAAATGAAACCCATAAAAGTTAATTTAAATCCATTATCTGTAAATCAATGTTGGAAAGGTCGTCGGTTTAAGACAAATGAGTATAAGGCTTATGAGAAATCGCTACTACTCTTATTACCAAACAATGTTAAAATACCTTTAGGAAGCCTTAAATTAACTTTAAAATGGGGTTTCAGTAGTAAGTTGGCAGACTGGGACAACCCGATAAAACCATTTCAAGATATACTACAAAAGAAATATAATTTTGATGACAAAAGAGTATTTGAATGTTTTACATCAAAAGAGATAGTTAAAAAAGGAGAAGAATTTATTGAATTTAAAATAGAAAAACTATGAACACAGAATTAAATGCGAACAGATTGCAGAATGGATGTTTGCAAGGATTAATAATTATAACTGCATTATCAATTGTATTTTGGTATATTGTTTTTCAAATATTAAAATAGAAAAATTATGATGGCAAAAAAGAAATTAACGGACTTTAGATATCCTACGGATAGAAAATTCTTTGATATGGTAGTTGAGGCGGAAACTGAAGAGGAAGCTATTAAAGTGTATAATCAATTTAGGAAAAAAGAATTTAAAATAGGTAAATTATGATTAGAGAAAAGAAATTAAATGAAGCTGTAATGGAATGCTATATAAGATTATATAAAGCCTCTGTACCTTCGGTTGATTTTAATGATTTGATAAAGAACGCTAAAATTAATGAGCAAGGTCAGAAAGAGATACCTTATAACGATTATTTAATCGACTTCGATTTAGAAACTGAAATTATAAATGGTATAATTAAAGAATATAAAATAGGTAAATTTTACGCAAATAGATTTAAAGCGACAATTTACTTAGGTTGTTCTCCAAAATATAAATTAAAAGAATAATGACAGAATTCATATACCCAGATATAAATGGCTACAAGGTAACTATTAAAGCGCAAACTAAAAATAAAGCAGATAAAATTGCTGATGGAATACAGAATATCGTTAATCTTCAAACAAATTTAACTGAACACCAAAAACATACAATATTAGAATTGTTTTATCGTACAGAATTAAGATTTTGCGAGAAAGTTATTAACAATACCGATATTGCCATAGCTAATGAGCTTGGTATTACAAAGGGATTGGTAACTAATTTAATACAAAATCATTTAGATTTTAAATTTAAAAGAATAAATAGTGGTCGTTTGGTTTAATTAATTGTACATTTGCACAAATAGCGTGGTCTTTACTTAGCGGTTTAGTAAATAGGTTTTGAAGTTCCTTGCCACGTTATTTTTTTTCTTTTTTTTTACACAAAAACTTTTACAAAAAACTTATACAAAATTATGAAAATAATTAACGTACTTAGCCTTTTTAATGGTATGAATACTTTAAGACAAGCCTTAGATAATAAAGGTTTTAAAGTTGATAAGTATTACAGTTCTGAAATTAAACCTTACGCTATTGAATTAACACAACATCATTTTCCAGACACCATACAAGTTGGCGATATTAATAACTGGCGTGAATGGAATATTGATTGGAAAACTATTGATTTTATAGGAAGCGGAAGCCCCTGCCAAGATTTAAGTATTGCGGGTAAGCGTGCAGGGGTTATTGATGGATCGAGAAGCAATTTGTTTTTTACTTTTGTTGAAATACTAGAACACGTTAAAAAACTAAACCCAGATGTTAAATTTTTGCAAGAAAATGTTGGTAGTGCGAATAAACTAGATATTGGTATTATGAGTAGAGCTTTAGGTATTTATCCCGTTAGAATTAACAGTAGTTTAATTACAGCACAATTAAGAGATAGATATTATTGGAGTAATATTAAAACAAAAAATACAATGTTTGATGTTGTTACTGATATACCACAACCTAAAGACTTGAAAATATATTTAAAAGATATTCTTGAAAGTGGTTACGTTGATAAAGATAAATCAAATGCAATACTTGAAAGCCAAAGTAGGCATTGTGTAAGCCAAGAGTATATGAAAAAACGCAGCGAAGTTGGTGGATTCATTACCGTAGTTAAGGAAGCTACAAAAAAAGGATTTATTGAAGTTTACCCAAACGAAGGTGTTGATTTAAGTTACCCAAATAGCGAAACAAGACGTGGTCGATTAATGAAAGATAAATGTAATGCAATTTTAAGAACAAATGAGTTTTTTATAAACAATGGATATTATTTAAGAAAGTTATCTCAAACTGAACTTGAAAGATTACAAGGATTTAAAGACGGTTACACTAGTATTTTAAGTTATAACAAAGCATCAAGTTTATTAGGTGATGGCTGGACTTTACCAGTGATTGAACATATTTTATCTTTTTATAAACTTTAAATTATGGCAAATAATAAAGGTTGGATTAGTTTACACCGACAGTTTGAAGAACATTGGCTATGGAATGAGAAAAGGGTTTTTAGCAAGGCTGAGGCGTGGATTGATATACTTATGACAACTAATCACTCACCGCAGAAAGTAGTTATTAAAAACGCTTTATATACCGTCAAGCGTGGAGAATCTTTGCTAAGTTTAAAGAGTTGGGGTTTACGCTGGAAATGGGAAAAAAGCAAAGTCAGGCGTTTTTTAGATACGCTAGAGAAAGATGAAATGATTACAACTAAAAATGAAACGCAAACGACACGGTTAATAGTTTGTAATTACGATAATTACCAGACTTTAGGAAACGCAAAAGAAACGGTTGTTAAACCTAAAATAACAATAATACCAAAAACAGAGAAACCAAAAGACATAACAGAATATTATAGAAAATTTGCACACCTAAAATTATCATTAAAAGATTTTGATAAACTTAGATTAAAATATTCAAAAGTACAAATTGATAATATTTTAGATAGAATAGAAAATTATAGTAAAAACAAAAGTTATAAATCTTTGTATTTAACCGCTAATACGTGGTTATCTAAAGATGTTACAACCATAAAGGGTCTTTCAGCTATTGATAATCTTAAAAAAGCATTAAATGGATAATAAATTAATAATATATAAACCACCACTATTGGCTGTTTTAGAACAGGGTTTAAAAATTAGAGATTACGACAAAGAAACACGTTTAGGATTAGCCGTTACATTAGTAGAAAATTTATTAAGTGATTTAGGTGTTTCTAAAAATGCAGATACTACGCATCACTTGAGGGCTATTAAATATATAACTGAAAGTTGCGTAAATTACACGCCAAAAGAAATAGAAAAAGCATTTCAATTAGCAATATCTGGAGAAATAAATATAGATATGTTTCAACAATTAAATGCAGTTGTTATTGGTAAAGTTATGATGGCTTATGAAACATACAAAGGAGAAAAACTAACTAAACATAGAAAAAAAATGGCTGACGATAAAATAAAAGCAGATGAGTATTCTTTAACACCTGAAGAAATTGAAGAAATAATGATTGAGGGTTGTGATAGAATATTTAAAGACTACGAACAAAATGGAATGATAAGTGAACAATGTGCTCATCTTTACGATTATATTTTTAAAAAGGATTTATTACCCAGAGATAAAGAATATAAAGACGATAAAATGAAAAGGGCAAAATTAGTTGCTAAATCAGAAGCGATGACTAGAGCTGGTGGTGATTATGAATTACGCCGTAAATTAAAAAATACCTTAATTGATATACAAAACGGTATTGGAGGTAATATAGTTTCAATAGCAAAAAGATTAGTTTTAGAAGATTATTTTTCTAAATTAATAAAAGAAGATAAATCAATTTTAAATATGATATAATGAAACAATTTGTAAATATTGTAAATAAGTATTATGATGTTGATATAATGACACCCAGACGCTTTGTTAAAGTTAAAACGGCTAGATTTGTATATTGTTATATTATGTCAGAAGTTGGATTTACTCAATGGGATATAGCAAAAGAACTAAACCTTAATAGAGCATCAACAATACATAATGCAATAAAAAAAACAAAAGAGGATATGTTGTATAACAAAACCCTTATAAAAGATGTTGAATATTTAACAGAAAAAGCTTTATTTATTTATAAAGACAAAGAATATAGCAAAGATAATGTAAGCTCACTTTCTATTGATTTATTTTCTGTTTATGAATCAGCCAAAAATAATGGTAATTTTACAGATTTCATTATGGATATTGGTGCTAAAATAAATAACATACCTAGTGTTATTTATGTTAAATGTTAGAAAAATACAAAGCAACAAAAGTATATAAATAAGTATAAATTTAATTTTAAAATAATACACATATGGATACAAAAATTAAAATTGACGTGAGTAAATTAACCGATTTAGAATTTGACGGAATTGATATGAATGACTATCCTGATTTTGTGGATGCGTTTTTATCGAATGCTTATTATATCGACAGAGATTTAACCGATGAAGAATTGGACTACATTAACGACAACGAATACGAATTTGTAAATGAGAACGCTTACGACTCATTATTTTAATAATAAAACACAAAAACTATGAAAAAAACAAATGATGATTTAAAAGTTTTAAAAAAGTGTTTTGATGATGTTATCTGGATGGCTATAAGATACGCTGACGGAAGGCACACTTATGCCCCAGATATGGTTAAATGTGCTATAAATGAATTTAAAAAAGTATTCCCAGATTGGGAATTAAAAGAAGATATTACAATAAAAACAAAACAAAAACTATGAAAGAGTACAAAAAAAGATTAAACGATGCTAAAGCTGAATTTCTTGGCTTAGATTTAAAGCCTCAAACTTTGCACGGTAACGCTAAGTATTGTTTAGACAAAAACCAATACGAGAAATTAAAGTTTTTTAAAGTTGAAAAAAGTAAAACTGATTTGGATTGGAGAAGGTTAAGTGCAGGTGGTTTTGAAGTTATTTTAGAGGATATTTTAGAAAATGAAAAAAAGTCAAGTAAAACGAACGGAATACTTGACAAAAGTAATGTTTTAGTGATTGGCGATTTGCACGAACCTTTTTGCCTTGACGGTTATTTAGAATTTTGCCAAGATACATATAAAAAATATAATTGTAATAAGGTTGTTTTTATTGGTGATGTGATTGATAATCATTACAGCTCATATCACGAAACAGATAGTGACGCTTTAGGTGGTGGCGATGAATTAACTTTAGCTGTTAATAAATTGTCAAGATGGTATAAAGCCTTTCCAGTTGCTGACGTAATGCTTGGCAACCACGATCTAATAATAGCACGTAAGGCACAAAGCGGTGCAATACCTAAGAAGTGGATTAAAACATATAAAGAAGTCTTAGAAACGCCTAAATGGAATTTTGTAGATGAAATTGTAATTGATGACGTTTTATACCATCACGGCATTGGTAGCAAAGCCCACGTTAAAGCTGTTAAGAATATGGTCAGCACAGTAGGCGGACACCACCATACGGATTTTTATGTTATGTGGTACGTTGGAAAAACTCGTAGGATATTTGGGATGCAAGTGGGGTGTGGCATCGATATAAAAAGTTATGCAATGGCTTATGGCAAATGGTTTCCGAAACCAGCTATTGGTTGTGGCGTTGTTTTAGAAGGCGATGTGGCGATACCTATATTAATGGATTTAAAATAAATAAAAAAATATGAAAATATCTGAATTAAAAAAATTAGGATTTAAGAAAACTCACATTACTAAAGAAGAATCTAGCGAAGATGCTTTTGATTATTACACTTTAGAAATTGGTGATGATTATGAAAAATTTTGTTTAATCTCTAAAGAAGTTATAAATAAAGAAATTGAATACGTGGAATTATTTAATTATACTTCATTCAGATTTACAAAAATTAAAGATATAAAAGTATTAATAGATATATTGAAGATCTCAATATACAATAAAATATAACTAAATTATGGCAGATATATCAAAATGCACAGACGAAAAGTGTCCATTTAATGACACTTGTTACAGATTTAACGTAATACCCGATGACTTTCAATGTTATGCTGATTTTAAATATGATAAAGGTTGTGAGTATTTTTTAAAATACGAGAAATTAAAGTTTTTTAAAGTTGAAAAAAGTAAAACTGATTTGGATTAGCCTAGCGTGTTGAATTATGTCCAGTTTATTAACATAAAAACTGGACATTTTTTTATATTTTATCCACCCATTTATCAATAACCTTTCTCAATAGACTTCTAAAACCTAGAGTGGCTATTACAACTAAACCCAAAACCCATTTGTACCACTCTGGCAAGGCGTTTAAGCTAGTATAAGAATCAAGTACATACTTATTAAGTAAATCCCAAGTTGACGTCTTATACGCTAATATAAAAGGCACGATTGAAGCGACAAAAACAGGCACTAAAAATAGATATGTTAAAATATCATCCTTCCATGTGCTATCCATTTGCCTAACTGTTTCTAAATCTATCTCATTATCACTAGCAGAATTTGAAACAATGCGATTTACCTCAGCATTAACTCTAGCCTTTTCAATTTCGTGCGCCCCTTCTACTTTAATTTGATTAAGTTTTTGCTTATTCTCTAAAGCGGTTTTCCCTATTCCTAAAACGTTCAATATTATTCCAAATATATTCATTTTTTTAGTTTATTTTTATGTGAATTAACGCACTATCAGTTTGTTTTTATAAGCTTTTTTAAACTCAATATATAATAAATCATTCATTAACCGTCTTTTTATGCCTTAATGTGTGGTTAATTATACTATCTATTCTTTTGTGATTTACGAAACTTGTATCTTGTTTTTGATTTGAATTATCTGTATCTATAAATTGTATTTTGCAACTTGATATAATAAAGCAAATTAAAACTACTTTTAATATAACCACTCCACACGTTGAGATTTATCGTTATCAAAATCTACATGAATAAATGTTTTGGCTTGACCTATTCGGCTAAAACCAGCAGCAATTAAAGATGCTTTTATAATAAAACGACTTCTACTATCCGTACAATGAATATCAGCAGCCAAGCCTTTTAAATGACTACTGTCTTTTTTACCACCAATACTTGCATTGTGCGATACAGTTCTATATCCACTATTTATTTTAAATGGGATGTCTGCTATTTCTCTAGCAGCATCTAACATTTCTAGAAAATCAGCATCCATTAATAAGCCACTACATTCTTTATCTGGGCTATCAAATTCTTTGTGTTTAAAATTTTTCATTTGCTAAAAAATATTTTAGAAATCCAACCAACAACACCACCTAAACCAGTAAAAAAAATAACAAGACCATAAACTAATTTTTTATAGTTTTTAATTTCTTTGATGTCAATATCTAAATCTTCTACCTTTTCAACTATTCCTTTTTTATTAGTGTCTTTATCAGAATATAAATAGCTTTCTATTTTTGCAACCCCGTTTTTTATATCGTTAATTTCACTAGATATTTTTAGCTGAAAATCAGATTGTTTCTTGCCCAAAGCCTCAACTAAATCATAGGTTTTTTGTGCCTGCGATTGTGCCATTTTTTACATTATTTTTGTTATCAATATTAATATTGCGGGAATAGCACCATAAACAAAATCCATTAATTCTGCTTTACCTTTACCCATTATTTTATCATAAATTATCTCTTTACCTGCAAAGATTAATAAGCAAATTATAAACCCATAATATACAAATAAATTAATTAAAATAAAACTTATAAAAGTGGCTAGAAAAAAATGTTCTAACTTATCCTTTGCTATCTCGTTTACTAAATCTAGTATTTTATTCATATTTTTATTTATTTTCTAAAGTTGTAATTCTTATTTTAAGGTCATCTATCATAACTTGTTGCTCTTGTATCGCTTTTGTTAATATAGGAATCATCTTTTCGTATGCCTCTCCAATTTGATTTGTCAGCTGCGTGCTTCCAGGTAT
Source organism: Flavobacteriales bacterium (assembly GCA_013205245.1). GTDB lineage: Bacteria > Bacteroidota > Bacteroidia > Flavobacteriales > Flavobacteriaceae > CG1-02-35-72. The sequence continues at coordinate 10,505 of JABMNH010000005.1, forward strand.
CTATGGCTTTTTCAGTTGGGGGTGGTTGACTAGTCCACGTATTAGTCTGGTAAAAAAGTGTCATGGTTTTGTATTTAGTTTAACATTTGGTTTATATACCCTTTTGGTATAGTCATATTATTACGTACTATTATACTACATTAAATTGTGGGTACTGGTTCTCCAATAGTTAAAGTAACTGTAGTAGGCGTAATTAAAGCGTCAATCTGAGTGGCGATACTAGCTTCAATAGAAGTAACTTGTTCAACGCCCATTGCTTCTTGAGTCCATACAACAACTTGTTCATTTGTTAAATCCTCAAATGGGATAAATTCTGTTACGTCACTAGTATCTAATGTTTGTGTACCAATATTAGAGGCAGAGTAAGCAATCCTCTCTGGGTTTACTACATCTGATACCCCTGTAACTATCCAGTGTACGTTGTATACTAAGTCTGTGTATTCGCCATCCTGAGGATAAGCATCCACTGTTTTGCAATTCCAATCGTAAGTAATCATAATTTCTATTTTTAATTATTTATTAATATTTATTAGTATCCCCAATCGAAGGATACTGAGGTTTTATTATTTGGACTAGAAGGAACTGTATCTGTAGCCGCTGTAACTAAAGTAAATTCAAAGATTAAAGTAGTTGCATTTCCCCCTATTAAAGCAAAAGGTTGCCCAAAAGCTCCCAAACCATCATTAATATTCCCAGTTATAGAGGGAGTTGTATATCCAATTGATCTAGATACACCTGCGTACTTTACAGTAGGGGGTATATCGCCAGACTCACTCACATATTTCCACGTAAAGGTAACTACTTGATTTGTAACACTTTCATTACCAACAAGTGCTAAGTATATAGCCGGGAATCCAATGGAAGCAGTTGTAACCGTTAAAGTATTTGATATACCAGCATCATAGTTTCTAAAATTTAAAAGGTTATTTTTACTACCACTGTAAGTAGGGTCAAACTTATTTGCTATAGCGTCTGCAAAACAATCTGTTAAGTCATCTGATGTTGGATTAACTACATTGACTACTGTTTGTAGATCGAAAGTTGTTGTATTTGGTACTGCCATTATATCCCTGCTTTTTCTAATCTAGCTTCTAACTCCGCTATTTTAGTAATTAATAAATCTATGTATGCTACTGATTTAAAACCTTCTTTATCTGTTCTTACAAATTCAGGGTGGTTTATCTCTAATTCCTGTGCTATAACACCAGCTCTCTTAATTCCAGGTTCAGATTTTAATTCAAAGTTTTTCCAATTAACATCTATATGTTTGTTTTCTATTTCTTTTATATTATCTTTTACCCTTTCATCAGAAGATAATATAAAGTTTGTAGCCGTTACTGTTGAGGTAAATCTACCAGTACCACTTACATCTAGGTTGTAATTGGGAGTTGTGGTTCCGATGCCGACGTTGCCTGCAGATGTAATTCTAAGCCTTTCCACTGTACTTGAGCTATTTGGACTTGTAAATAACCCTAAGGCAGTTGTATTAGATGCAGCGCTTTCAGCAATAGCGGTGATTTTTATTTGTTTGCCATACTCTGAACTATATCCATTATTAATACTTATAGATGTTATATCATTAGTAGTCACACTTGTTCCTTTGAACATAGCTACATTCTGATTTGCTCCAGAATTTTGAACATGCAGCTTAGCTTGGGGGTCAGTCGTCCCTATACCTACATCACCCGACGAATCGATAACAGCGACTGTAGAACCTCCTACGTTTTGGAATTGAGCTATGTCTTGTGAATTTCCACCACCTCTTACTCTTAACCCTGTACTTTGGGAGGAATATATATAAGCTGCTAAACCTCCACTAACAACTTGTAATTTAGCTGCTGTTGGCGAAGTCGTCCCGATGCCGACGTTTCCTCTTGAAGTCCAAACACTATCACCTGGTAATTTTATTTCGTCATCTATTTTACTGATCCACGTGGAAGTAGAGGATGCGGTTGCCATTTCCCAATTCCACAAATACACTATAC
>JABMNH010000070.1 GCA_013205245.1 Flavobacteriales bacterium
CGGATTTATGGTATTCTCAAAATTAGTTTGATGACAGCTTACGCAATCTGCTACTTGATCAGAGAAATTAGCTGTATTATGACATGTTTTACAATCTGGCAAATCGTGACCTTGGGTTAGTGGGAAAAAGTCGTGATTCCATGTTACAGGCGTCCAATCTGGACTTGTTGTATGACAAGTTATACAATCTGTAGGAAATCCGGCTGTAACGTGATTCGGATCTGTTGTGCTGTCAAAAGTAGTTTGATGGCAACTCACACAATCTGTTGGTTGATCTGCATATACTGTGGTTGTATGACAAGCATTACAGTCTGTTATATCATGTCCTAAAGTAAGCGGAAATGAATCATGATTAAATGTTGCAGGTGTCCACCCAGGGTTTGTTGTGTGGCAACTCATACAATCTGAATCAAATCCAGCTGCAACGTGATTCGGATTTATAGTATCATCAAAAGTAGTTTGATGACAACTCACACAATCTGTTGAGATATCTTCAAAGTTATTATTTGTATGACATTTTTTACAATCAAAAACTTCATGACCAAGTGTTAATGGGAAAAAGTCGTGTTTGATATTGGTAGGTGTCCATTCTTTAAAAAATTGGCTATGACAATCTGTACAACTGGTAGAAAAATTACCAGCCACGTGGTCTGGGTCTTTGGCAGTTTCAAAATCACTTCTATGACAATTAATACAATCATTGCCAATACGGTCAAATCTTAAATTTGTTTCTGATGTGTGACATGCAGCACATTCTAATGCATTATGAGTTCCTGTAAGTGGAAATCCATTTGCTTCATGTAATTCGGGAATGTTATCTACTGTCCATGATTTTGGTGAATGACATCTGGCGCAATCATTACCAACCGAGGCGTTATGTAAATCTGTATGGCAAGACATACAATCGTTTTGAGCTTGGTTAAAAACCAAAGTTTTATGACAGCCTATACAGTCAGTTTCGCCATGCGCACCTTCAAGTTGAAAACTTGTAGCACTGTGATCAAACTGAATTGTCTTAGAGTTAACTTTCCAACTTTCTGAAGTATGGCAAGAAATACAATCAATTTTAAACTGGTCGCCATGAGGAGACGACTGAGCAAATATTTGGGTAAAACCAAAAAGGACGAGTATTATCGATGACAGTCTATACATTGGTGTTTAATAATTTTATAATTATAATTGGTACTCTTAGGATTAGTAGCCGCAATATGACATGCGCTACATTCTATTTCTGCATGACGTCCTTCTAAACGGAAATCAGTGGTATTATGATCAAATTTTTCTGGTATCCAACTGTCAAAAACATGGCATTGTATACAATCGGTTACACCATTAACAGCAAATTGATTGTTATGGTTGTCTGAGTGGCATGTGCTACAATCATTATTTAAATTCGCAAATTTTTGGTTAAAAGGATTTTCAACGGTATTATCTTTTATATGACAACTTCGGCAATCTGTTTCAAGATGTTTGCCTTCAAGAGGCCAATTTGTAAGTTTATGATCAAAACTAACATCTGCCCAAGTTTCGTTTGCGTGACAAGTCTCACATTTTTTCTCTGGATAATATTTTGCATCGATGACATCTTTGTGTAAATCTTGATGACAATCTACACAATTAGAGCCTATATCTTTAAAAGTCCAACGTTCTTCTTTTTCACTAATGTGACAAGCAAAGCATGGTGTAGCAGCATGAGCACCTTCTAAAGGGAATTCTAATTTTTGATGTTCTTCTGATGTAAATAAAGTATTGTCGAAACCATTGTTTAAAGAATGGCACGTTTTGCAATCTGGCGAGATATTATCTTTTTTAAATTCGCCTTGATGGTAATCATCGTGACAATTTTTACAAGCAGAAAAATCTATGGCATCGGTAAATTTTCCTGAAGTATGGCATTTTGCGCAATCTACCTTTTGATGCATGCCTTTAAGAGGAAAATCGGTTAACTTATGATCAAAATTTTCTAAAGTTTTTGACGAAATAAAACCAGTTTCGTTATGGCAAGAGACACAATCAGTTCCTAATTTTCCTTTGTGTTTGTCGTCATGACATTGTACGCAACTAACTTCATCAATACCAATTCTATCTTGAAAAACTAATTTTGGATCGTCGTTTTTAGCATGACAACTAAAACAATCTACATCCTTATGTTTTCCGTTAAGAGTGAAATTTGTAAGATTGTGATTAAAATTTTGCTTGATATTAAAACTCTTAAAAGGTTTCGTTTCTGTATGACACTGTTTGCAAGAACCTTTTATATTTTCGTTATGTGGTGTGTTGTGACACGATTTACAATCTTTAAAAGAAAGATCATTAAAATTCTGAAAGTCTTTGCCGTTCTTTTTAACCACTTCGTGGCATTTTTTACAATCAACAGTTTCGTGTTTGCCTATCAGTTTAAAATCGGCTTTATCGTGATCAAAATTTATAGCAGGCGAGAATTTTTTAGTGTCGTGGCACGATGCACAATCGTTTGATGATAATGTTTCTTGATGATAATCGTCATGGCAGGTTATACATTTTGTTTCTAATCCTATAAAAGTATTGGGTCTTTTCTTGATGTCTTTATCAGCAATAAAATCTGAAGTATGGCATTTTTTGCAATCGGTTTCAGCGTGTTTTCCTTCTAATTTATAACCTGTTAAATCGTGTTCAAATTTTTCCTCATCAAACCGAATCATTTCAAATTTACGGCCGTGATGTTCGTTATGGCATTGAAAACAATCTTTGTTATTTACATCGGCACTTACGTGATAACCTCTGTCTTGTTTTATAAGCGCTTGAATATCTTTATGGCAATCTAAACATAAATTATTGGAGACTTTATTACCCAAATCATGGCATAAAGTACAATTACTCATGCCTTCAAATTCGGCATGGGCATTTGTCAAATCGCCTGGAGATATTTGTCCATAGTTATAGAAGGCATTTAATAAAAACAGTAAGACAATATATTTAGAAAATCGCCGCATTATTTTTTATGTTTTTTCATGATGTGACCAAAACGTTTTGAGATTTCTACCCCAGATTTTTGTAAAAAAGCTGTTGGTAACTCTCCTCCTGCAAAGATGTAAACCAAATCGTTTTCAATTTCAATTTCTGCATCTGTGTCAGAAAATTTAACAACGACATTTTTTTTATTTATGGCTGTTAGGTTGCTGTTAAAGATAACTTTAATTGTTTTATCTTCAATGGCATTAACAATATTTATTTTATTTTTTGGTTTTAGTCTTGCAAACTGATCTTTTCTATATGATAAAGTCACATTATTAGTGTCTTTTAAAAGCAGCGCAGTTTCAATGGCAGAATCGCCACCACCTACCACAACAATATTTTTATCTAATATTCTTTCTGGTTCTATCAACCTATAGGCAACTTTTTCTGTGTCTTCACCAGTAACATTCAGTTTTCTGGGACTGCCACGTCTGCCGATAGCCAATAGCACATTGCTACACATATATTCATCGCCTTGTTTTGTAATGACTTTAAAAGTGCCATTTTCTTTTGGAATAACTTGTTCTACTTTGGTGTTTTCTCTAATGTCTAATTGTTGTTCTTCAATTATTTTTGTCCAAAGGCTAAGCAATTCGTCTTTTGAAGTGGTATGAAGTTTTACTTTGCCATAAAAAGGCAATTCCATTGGTGCTGTCATCACAACTTTGGCTCTAGGAAAAGTATAAACAGTACCACCCAAAGTATCTTGTTCGAGTGTTATGGCAGATAAACCATGTTTTTTAGCATTTAGTGAAGCGGCAATACCAGCGGGTCCTGCACCAACTATAATGACATCAATCACATTTTCTTTAGCTGTTTTTTTGCTTTTAACAATACTGTCTATGGCTTGCTTGCCTTGTTCAGTACTATTTTTAATCAGCCCCATACCACCCAATTCGCCGGCAATATAAATGCCTTTCATGTTGGTTTCGAAATTCTGATTGATGTGTGGTAAATCGACGCCCCTTTTTTCTGTACCTATCCGTAAAGAAATAGCTTCAACAGGACACGCATGAAAACAAGCACCATGACCCACGCAATGTGTTGTGTTAATAACTGTAGCCTTGCCATTTACAATTCCTAAAATATCTTTTTCGGGGCAATCTGAAATACATGCACCACTACCAATACACATATTTAAATCTATAAATGGATGTAAAGAAACCGGTTCAAACAAACCTTCTTCTTTAGCAATAACAACTTTTTTTTCTACCACTACAGAGTTTACTTTTTTCTTTTTTAAATAAATAAAGACCATGATAATACACAGTAAAAATAAGACGCCGTAAACAACTATTTGTTCTATTAAAACTTCGCTCATTAGAAAATCCATTTATATCCAAAAGACACCGTAACTATGATGTGAATTATTACTATCACTAACATTATTAAAGCAAAAGGCAAGTGGATAACATGCCAGTATTTAAGCATTTTCTGCATGGTTTGCAATCTGGCAATTTTTCCAGAAAGAGATTTCTCTTTTTTAACCATTTTTAAAATCATTGCGCATTCTTTTCTAGGAACATTATTAGAAATTAAAGTTTTACGCAAACCAGAAACAGTGAATTTATTTTTCTCATTTTCTTTACCGCTTGTCAAACTGATAACCATGTCAATAATACTTTTATCAAGATTAAACTTTTCATTAAAAACAGAAGCTAAATCGGTTTTCATATTTTTTACTTCGTTCAAACTGAGTTCTCTACCTTCAATGGTTCTTGGTATTTGAATATAAATATATCTGCCAACAACGCCACTTAATACAACGGCAGCCATACTCCAAAAAGCAACAGATACAATGCCTCCAAATTTAAAAGCCGTATGAAAGAGCACCATAACAGGACCTAGGATGCATAAAAAAATATGAAACTCTAATAAATATTTCATATTTAAATATTTAACCATAAAATTATAGCGCTTTCTGGCAATGTAAATTGAGACACCAAAAAGAATTAAAAAGGTACCTATGATACCCAAACCTTGCCCGTAAAGACCACTTGATTTAAACCAATTATAATGAGGGTGATAAAAACGCTCTTCAATAGGTAAATGATAAAAGCTATAACCAGTATAAGATAAATAGATGGTTATCACAATGACAATCAATGCCATTGAATAAATATAAATAGTATGAGTTGTCTTATTCAATTTGAAAAATGGTTAAATGGTTAAATCAAATATATTAAAATTTAGATATTATAAAAGACTAAAACATAGTTTATAACAAATCTAAATAGTCATGTATAGATTAAAACAAATAATTAATGAATTACCCTACCATTAACAGCGTGTTTTTTATAAAAAATTTTAATCAAATGTAGTTTTATAAAAAATATTGATTTATAGTAAAAAAAGGTATTTTTAAGTTTTTTTAAAATATTGAAGATTAAAAAAATGTTATTAATGACACCATTTTTTGAGATAATAAAACAGGTTAAAGTAATTAAACTTTAACCTGTTTCTCTCGATGAATAACCCCCGGCTATTATTTCTTCTTAAATATAATGGCTGTGTAAACTTTGCCTTTGTGTTTTATACGTGCAAAATAAGTGCCTGTCTTTTTGCCGCGCATATTATATTTTTCACTTTCTTACACTCTTTAAAGACTAGCACCAATGTATAAAATAAATTTAACTTGTTATTTCTAGAAAAGATCAAGAAATTAATTTCCTGATTGCTGTTTCTATTTCATAATTCGACCACATACGTTTGCTTTAGTTTTACCGGATTTTATAACAGTTTAAAAATTGTTCTTTTTCTGTAATAGACAGCAATACTTCTAAATTTTTATTGTTATTTGCTTGAAAGTTGTTCTTGTATTTTATTGTATGATAAATATACGCCTTTTTAGGCATTTGAACAACTTTTTTTACTATTTTATTAATGCACAACGGGTCTTATTATTATATTTGTTTCAAATACCCCCCCCCCAAAAAAAATATGAAAATTCAAAGTAGATGTAAGTTGTCAAAAGTTTATTATTCTTTTTAATAATGAGAATATCCACATACAAATATTTGTTATTAGTACTCCTTTCGGTGTTCATTCATTTTAAAGCGAATGCACAGTTTATTACTATCGATGGAGCAAACATCAATTCTTGTACTGGGAGTATTTCAATTTCTGTAGGTGGAGGCGTTGGTCCATATTCTTATGTTTGGTCTTTCAGCCCCCCAGGTGATGGAGTGACATTTACTGATACAGGGCTTATAACAAGTAGTATTTTTAATCAAATACCAGGTTTTTATAGAGTAGTTGTTACAGACGCTAACAAAGATGCTGTTACTGCAACCTACCAAATATCTGATTCTACTACCATAACAGCTAATATCAAATTTGCCGGATTGGTTTGTGTAGAAGACCCCAGTTCTGGGGTCATCATCTTAACTTTTAACAATGGGACACCTCCATTTACATGGCAACTTCTAGACAACAATAATAGTTCTCAACTTGTTAATTTTGGAGGTGACTTACAAACTAATTTTATTTTAATAAATCAAGATACCAATGGAGATAGACTAGGTGTTGGTGATTATCGATTTGAATGGTCAGATGTTAATGGTTGTAGTGGTATCATAGCAAATATTTTAATTACAGAACCAGCTCCAACCAATTTAACAATCAATACCGAAACAGGTGTTACTTGTTTTGGTGGCACAGATGGCGAAGTAAATCTTTCAGTTACTGGTGGCTATGGCGCAAATTATACTGTTGCTATTGTTGCTGTTGGAGCCCCTGAACCAACCCTTGGAGATTATATTAATATTGGTGGCGGAGGAAGTTATACCGTATTAAATTTGCCTACTGGAGATTACCGTGCGTATTATTTTGACCGGCTTTCTTTACCTCCATTTACAACTACCTACGGATTGGATGTAGCTGATTATAACACTTGTCAAAAATTCGAACCCTTTACCATTAGCAGTCCTGCAGAACTCTTAACTAATATATCTGGCGAAATATTATCTTGTTTTGGAGATACAAATGGCAATATAACCGGAACAATTTCTGGAGGTACCGCACCTTATACCATTACATTAGATCAGGGAGGTTCTCAAATTACTGTAAATACAGATGGTGGAACTTTTGATTTTTCTGGACTTATTGTTGGTAGTTATAACTTTAGTATTGTTGATGCGGTTGGATGTGGTATAACTGCTCAAGCAAGTATTACCCAACCTGATGAATTAACCACTAGCTTTGATTCATTAACAAATGTAATGTGTAATAACGATACTACAGGTAGTATAACAATAAATGTAACAGGTGGAACGCCAAACTATATATTTGATATAAATGGAAGTAATGTTATACCTACCTCTAATAGTGGTAACAGTTATACCTTCGGAAATTTAGGAGCAGGTAATTATACTATTACAATAACAGATCAAAATAATTGTACGGCTACAAATACAATAATACAACCCCTTACAGAACCAACAGCAATAATAGTAAATACTATAGGTGAAGCTTTGTCATGTTTTGGAGATACAGATGGTAATATAACCGGAACAATTTCTGGAGGTGCCCCACCATATACAATTACTTTAGTAGGAGGTTCTCCAATTATTGTAAATACGGATGGTGGAGCTTTTGATTTTTCAGGGCTTAGTGCAGGAATTTATACTTTTAGTATTGTAGATGCTTCTGGTTGTACAACAACAGCACAAAATAGTATTACCCAACCTGCCGCAATACCTATTTCGGCTATCAAACAAGATATTAGTTGTTTTGGACTTACAGATGGTATCTTAACTGTTCCATATTCAACAAACTATACATATGTATTAACACAATTAGCAACAGAAACTCCTATTACTAACTCTGTTCAAGGTACAGATTTAATATACACAAATCTTTCCTCGGGTAATTATAGACTTGAAATTTCTGGAGCAGGAAATAACGGGGCAATTTGTACTGTTTCTTTAATTGAAACTATTAATGAACCTTTAGAAATAACAGCCTCTAGCATTCTTTCTCTTTTTAATTCAGGTACAGGAATTCCTATAAATATCAGTTGCAATGGTGCAACTGATGGGAGTATTGATTTAATTATAAGTGGTGGTACAGGAAGTTATACTTATAGTTGGACTACAGTAGATGGTAATATTCCATTAGGAACAGAGAATAATGAAGATATTAGCGGACTAGTAGCAGGGACTTATTCTGTTGATGTGAGCGATCAAAACAGCTGCAAAAAAAAACCATTTAATTTCACCTTAAACGAACCTAGAACATTTACAAATACAGTAGCTGCTCAAAATAATATTTGTTTTTCTGGAGAGTTGGGTAGCATTACTTCGCAAATTACCAATAATGGATCTGTAGATGGCATTACTTATACTTACACTATAATAAGTTCGACAAGTTTGCCTTTAAATTATCCTAGTGTGCAATTAACAACAGATTTAACGGCTACATTTACTAATTTGCCCACGGGTGATTATCAAGTTCAAGTTAAAGACCAAAATGGATGTAGTTCAATTTCTTCATCTATACGTATTGATGGACCATCTAGTGCAGTAGCCATCACCAGTGTAATTTCAGATTTTAATGGTTTTGGCGTGAGTTGTATAGGAGAAGTCGACGGATCTATAAGCATAACTGCTAACGGAGGAACACCTTTTGGAACGGCTCCTTTCTATAAAGTAGCGTGGATTGGTCCTAATAGGTTTGTAAGTACTTTAGAAAACATTAAAAATTTAGAACCAGGTACTTATGATTTAAGTGTTACCGATGCCAATGGCTGTGTGCTTAATGAGCAGTTTATAATAACAGAGCCATTAGAAGTGTCTATCAATATAGATAGTGTAAATAGTGTTTCTTGTAACGGTGCTGCAAACGCTAATATTCAAATCACTGCTATAGGTGGTACAGGTAATTATACTTTTGAATGGACTCAAAATGGACTTCCTTTTGCCACAACAAAAGATATTTCTAATTTAACACCCGGAGAATACCAAGTTACGGTAACAGATACTAATTCTTGTTTTAAAATAGAAGCTTTTACTATAACAGAGCCAAATCCATTAGTGTTAACAATAGACTCTTTTAATAATCTACTCTGTTTTGGTGATGATACAGCCTTTATTAATGTAACTGTAAATGGAGGTACACCTACAGAAGTGTCGCCAGGTGTATTTGATTATCAATTTTCTTGGATAGGTCCCAATGGTTTTAAAAGTATTTCAAGCGATATTTCTAATCTTATTGCAGGTACTTATACGTTAATGGTTACTGATGCTTTGGGTTGTCAAGTAAGTGACAATATCATACTCACACAACCAAATCAAATTAGTATAGCCTTTATTAAAACAGATATAAGTTGTTATCAAGAAAGAGATGGCTCAATTCAATTAAGTATAAATGGAGGTGGAGTAGCTCCTTTTACTTACACTTGGAGCGATTTGGGTAACGGCACAACTAGAAACAATTTAGCTGCAGGAATTTATACAGTTACTGTTACAGATGCTATAGGGTGTTCAAATACAGAACAAATAGAGATAATAGAAGCCCCTCTTTTTGAGATAGACTCCACGATTACCAATATATCGTGTTTTGGAGAAAATGATGGATCTATAGATTTAAATATACTTGGAGGAGAGGCTCCTTTAATTGTTACCTGGCAAGACGATGCTAGCGCAGGACTGGTTAGAAATAATTTAATAGCAGGAATATATACTGTTTTAATTGAAGAGGCAGGAGGATGTGCTATAAATCAAAGTTTTACTATTAATGAACCCGCTTTACTTTTATTAGACTCAAGTATTACAAATGCCACAGTTTGTGATGAGCCAAATAGTGGCGCGATAGATTTACAAGTAACAGGAGGTTCGCCACCTTTTACTTTTCAATGGTCTAATGGGGCAACTACAGAAGATTTACAAGATATAGAGGCTAATGATTATACCGTAACGGTTATAGATAGTCAAGGCTGTCAAAGACAAGCTACATTTGTTGTAACGCGTCAAGCACCTATTGAATTGAACCTACTTACTTCTGTAACTGTAAGTTGTGAGAATAAAACGGTCATCCAAAGAAATGAATTGATAATAGCGGGAGGTGTTGCGCCTTATAGTATCAATTGGTCAAATGGTACTGTTAGTGGCACAAATGGAGAGATTATGCACACAGGTCAAAACAGTACTGTAATTGTTAAGGTGACAGATAGTTTAGGGTGTACAAAAGAATTGACTTTTGATGTTAATTTATTGATACTAGGAGATCCAGATTTTGATTTTACCTCTATATCTCTCACTCAATTTGGTAATTTGTCTATCTTTGATCCAATTCAGTTTAATAATAGGTCTACAGGAGATTCCATAAGTTTCTTTTGGGAATTTGGAGATGGTACAACATCTCAAGATAAAAATCCTATTCATAGTTTTTCGGAAGTAGGTACAGTAACAGTAAGACTTACTGTTTACTATCCTCATGGATGTGCTTATTCTTACACATTAACACTCAATATTCTTCAGGGATATAACCTTATAATTCCTACAGCTTTTACACCAAATGGAGATGGAATAAATGACACCATAAAGCCAGTATTTTTTGGGATGGAATCTGTTAAAATGAGTATTTTTGATACTTGGGGCTCCTTAATTTATCAAGAAGAAGGGCTAAATCTCATAGGTTGGGATGGTACTGTTCCGGGTAATTTTGTAGAAAACGGGAACTATCTTATTATAGTAAAAGCAACATCTTTTAATGGTGTTAAAATAGATAAGAATGGACCAGTAACTTTGATTAAATAAAAAATGAATGCTTAGATTTTTTTACATATTAATTTTCTTTTTTACACAAGTAATATATGCACAAGATCCTGTATTTACCCAATCTTTTTTTATTCCAGAAAGCATTAATACTGGGTTTACTGGCGCATTAGAAAGTACAAAAGCTGGACTTATCTATAGATCGCAAAAGAACGGTTTAAATTTTGATATTGAAACCCAATTTGCATTTGTAGATAAATGGTATGACGATTTTAATTTAGGGTTGGGTATCAGTATTTTAAACCAAAAGGAAAGCGCTAGTGGCTATAACTTTACCCAGCTCAATTTAAATTATGCTTATGCTGTTCAACTTAATGAAAAATGGTTTTTTAGACCTAGTATTTCAGTAGGATTAGGAACTAAAAGTTTTGGGTTTCAAAATGCGTTGTTTGAAGATCAAATAGATATTTCTACGGGAGGTATAAATGGTTCAAGTATAGACCCCACCTTATTTAATGAAACATTATCTTTTTTTGATTTTAGTTCTTCTCTTTTATTTAATACAGAACGTACTTGGGTTGGTATTACTTTTAGACATTTAAATAAACCAAACATATCTTTAACAGATCAAGGTAATGTATCTTTAGATATATTTATGTCAATTCATGCCTCTTGGGAAATTCCTATAAATCCATATCGCAATATTTATTCTATTGAAAATAGTATCTATATTTTAGGGAATTACATGAATCAAGGCCCTTATAGTCGGTTTGATATTGGCTCCCAATATGTATATGATAAATTTTCATTAGGTGTAATTGCCGCTACCAATCCCCAAAAAATAGATCCGAATAGTAGTGTTTTAAGTTCCATAAATGTTTTTTTTGGCTTAAAATGGAACGGTTTTAAATTTAGTTATGCCTACGATTTCAATGTGAATAAAATTAACTATACAGGAAGCGCTTATGAAGTACTCATAATCTATGATTTTGAAAATAATAATAAACGCTTGCAATGTCCAAAATTTTTCTAAATATAATAGCCCTAAATTCAGATATGTTAGAGTGAGTTTTGGCAGTTAGTACTTTCTTTATAAAAATGTCAAAATTCTATTTCTTCTCTACAATTTTTTATCTTGAGTCGTAAATAGTAGTAAACACAGGGAGTGTAGAAACAAAAAAGCCTTAACTAATAAAAGTTAAGGCTGTGTTACAATCAAAAAAAGCGGCTGGTTTGCGCGGCTATTTACACATAGTGGCGTTATCGTTCATTCGCATAGCGAGTGTCACTATAACCGCTCATTATGTTAATATAGCTTTGGAAGGCCTTAGAGACGTTGTGAAGGTGGCACAGAATCCGAAGGATTTCCTTTTAAAACTTAATTCAGTGTTTGGTGGATTATGCTAACAGTTTATATTATGTAAAGGAAGGTTTGAGAACGTAATTTTCCGCTGTTCAAATCGTTAATTGAATGTTTGTCGGTTTGTTATTTAGTTTAAATGTAAGCATAAATTTTATGA
>JABMNH010000071.1 GCA_013205245.1 Flavobacteriales bacterium
TATGGCAATTAAAAACAGTAAAAAATCAATATTAAGGAACTTAAAAAATTGAAATTATAAAAAAGTGTTCTCAAATTAACCTAAAAAACTGAAATTGTTCTTTTGCAACGGTCTTAAATTAGTTTTACTAACGGCACTTGCAACTTCGGTAAATGATAATTTATAGGCACGTAAATCGTTTTCACGCACAGCAATTTCAATCTCTTGGGCCGGAAATCCAGAAATTCTAACCTGTGAAATACCATCAATATTTCTAAAATCGTTTTCTATATTTCTTGCATATTGCTTTAGGGTTGCCAAAGGAATATTATTACCAGTAATGATGAGACTTATAGTTGACCTTATTCTTTCAACTTTTGCAATAATAGGAGGCTCCATCCCCGAAGGAAAGGAGGGGACTCTGTCTACAGCATTTTTAACATCGGCTAAAACAACATCAATGCTTTTACCTTTTAAAGTTTCGACATTAATGGTTGCAGAGTTTTCTCTAGATACCGACGTTACACGGTCAATACCAACAATACCTTTTAAATTATCTTCTATTTTAAGCACAACACCTTCTTCCATTTCTTCTGGAGAAGCACCTGGATAGCTAACATTTATTGAGATGTTTTGTGATTCAACTAAAGGGAAATAGGAAGATTTCATTGATAAAGCACCTGCCAATCCAAATCCGAAAAAAGCAAAAATAATTACATTAACTGCTACCGGAAATTTTATAAAATAGGTTATAATTTTTTCCATTAGTGTTTTGTATTAAATAATTTTATACTCATTCCAGCATAAGCACCCGGAACAGGTTTTGCTAAAATAGTTGTGCCATTTTGCAAGCCTTTGACAATAAGTGTGTCTTTATTTTCGAAAACAATATTAATTTCAACTAATACTAAAACGTCATTTTTTATGATGTAAATTTTAGAATTATCAACCAATAAGTTTCGTTCAATTTCATAGGCATTATCTTCAGATTTAGCCTGAATATTAACATTTAAATATTGGCCTTCTTTTAAATCGGCACCTTCAACTTGAATAAAGGCTTGAATACTTTGTGTGGTAGCATCTACTTTTCCGTTAATTCGCACAACTTTTCCAGTATATGTTTTTGTTTTATCGCTATTTGAAAGTCTAACGGATTTACCAACTTGAAGTATATCTTGAAATTCTGATTTTACTGGCGCACTCAATTCAAAAACAGTAGGATCTATAAATTCTCCTAATTTTTGACCTTGACGGATTAAGGTACCTGGATTTACCAAGGCATCTGTTAATATGCCATCAAAAGGGGCTTTTAAATTGTATTTATGCCATTTAACTTCTAAGTTATTAACATTGAAAAAGGCCGTATTTATCCCACGACCAGATATAAAAAATTTTTCTTTTTCTGATGTTAATTCTGGCAGATTTGATATTGTTTTATTGATATCAAAATTTTGTAAATAAAGCTGCCATTTATCGTATTCTTTAGGGTAATCTAACTTAATGTCAGGCATAATAGCTGTAATGGCATTAAATAAATTACTTTTTTGGGCTTGTAGATTGGCATAAAATTCTTCACTGTTTATTTTAACAAGTGTTTCGTCTTTTTTAAAAGCCATACCCGATTTAAATTCTTTTGAAGTGCGCTCTAAAACACCTTGAACTTCTGAATATAATTCAATCTTATTTTTTGCAATTAAATTACCATTGGTACTTATAATAAGCGGGATAGTTCTGTTTGTTACTTTTTCTGAAAATACAGTTTTTACAATTTTCTCAGTCTTAGGTTTTGGTTTATTCTTGTTATCTATTAAGTATTTTGCTACGAGTAGTGCGCCTCCTATAAATACAATTGCTAAAATTACTGATACAGTTCTTCTCATTGTTTTAATATTGTTAGTTATGCAACTAGTTTGATGTATTTTTTAAATTATTTTGAATTTTTTTCATAACATTTATGAATATTTCTTTTTCATTTACTGTAATGCCTTCTTGTAATAATTCCATACTATTTAACATTAATGGTTTCATTTTTGAGAAAATACTTTTTCCTGTTTTAGTGATGTAAATTAAGTTTATTCTGGCATCTTTTTTTGATGGAATCCTAGCTACTAAATTATTTTTTTCCATCACATTAATTAAACGTGTTAAAGTGGCTTTGTTTCTATTGGTTATAAAGGCTAGTTCGTTTTGAATGATGCCGTCATTATCTTCATTTAATATTTTTAAAACAATCCATTGTTCTTTGGTAACTTGAATGTTATTTTCATGAAAAACATCCGATAAAAAAAGATTCATCATTTTAAATGTTTTACCAATCCACGGTGCTAATGTTTTATTAAAGTCAGATTCCTTATTGTAACCAATATTCATTTTATATAAAAATTTCGACAAATATAGCATAAAATAAATAATAGTTGCATATGCAACTATTATAAATGTTTAATATTTTGGTCATATAAATGAGTGTTGGTGTTTTTTTAATAAATTAGCCTCAATTTAAAAACAGGTTATGAAAAAGTTTATTGCATTACTATTAGTCTTAGCTTTTGTGTCTTGTCAAAAGGCAAAAAATAAAGAAGTCGCCATTAATTTAAACACTCAAACAAACAGCATGCAAAAAGAAACAATTTATCAGTTTAAAATGACTGATCTTTACGGAAAGGAATTCAATTTTTCTAACCTAAAAGGTAAAAAATTGATGATTGTAAACACGGCCTCAAAATGTGGTTATACACCACAATATAAAGATTTAGAAAAATTATATAATACTTATAAAGACAAAAATTTTGTAATTGTAGGCTTTCCAGCCAATAATTTTGGTAAGCAAGAACCCGGAACAGATACAGAGATCGCAGAATTCTGTCAACAAAATTATGGGGTTAGTTTTCCTATGATGACAAAAACATCGGTAAAAGAAGAAGATATGAATCCTGTGTATCAGTTTCTAACGCAGCAATCTAAAAACGGATTTAAAGATTCTGAAGTGGCGTGGAATTTTCAAAAATACCTTATTGACGAAAACGGAAACGTGGTTAATATATATCCGTCAAAAACATTACCAATAGATGCTGCTATTGTGGCTTGGATTGAAAACAAATAAATTATGACAAAATATAAAGGTTTAAATACCATTTGCACGCACGTAGGCGAAATTAAAGACACACAATTCGGTGGGGCTATTTCGCCCATTTTTATGACATCATCCTATCCTTTTATGGATGTAGATGTGAAACGTTATCCGCGTTATTTTAACACACCAAATCAAGAATCTGTGGCCATAAAGATTGCCGCTTTAGAACATGCCGAGGCTGCGATGCCTTTTGCATCAGGTATGGCGGCTATAAGCACCACACTTTTGGCCTTTTTACAGCAAGGAGATCATGTGGTTTTTCAGAACGAAATTTATGGAGGCGCTTTTAATTTTGTGGTAGAAGAGTTTGATAAATTTGGCATTGAATACACCTTTACAAAAGGTGTGGCTGTAACCGATTTTGAATCAGAAATTAAAGAAAACACCAAAGTTATTTATATAGAAACGCCTTCCAATCCATTACTTAGCATAACCGATGTTGTGGCTGTAGCCGATTTGGCTAAAAAACATGGTTTGATAAGTATGATTGACAATACTTTTGCCTCACCTGTAAATCAAATCCCAATTGATTTGGGTATCGATATCGTTTTGCATTCCGCAACAAAATATTTGGGTGGACATAGCGATATTTGTGCAGGTGCCGTAGCTTCAACCAATGAAAATATAAATATTATTTTTCAGAAAGCTAAGAATTTAGGAGGTAATATGAGCGATTTTATGTGTTACCTTTTAGAACGCAGTATCAAAACTTTGGGCTTGCGTGTAAAACAACATAATGTAAATGCTTTGGCAATGGCAGAGTATTTAGAAGATCATAAAGCAATTAAAAAAGTATATTACCCAGGATTAGCATCACATCCAAATCACAGTATTGCAAAAGCGCAGATGAAAGGTTTTGGGGGCATGTTGTCTTTTGAATTGAATGACGGTCTAGATGCTGTTGCTTTTCAAAAAGCTTTAACAATGATTAAACCTTCGTTGAGTTTGGCAGGCGTAGAGTCCACTATTTTACTGCCAGCTGTAACATCTCATGCCTTAATGGGCGCTGAGGCAAGAAAAGAGCAAGGCATATCAGATAATCTTTTGCGTTTTTCGGTCGGTATTGAAGAGCTTGAAGATATCATTGCAGATATAGAGCAAGCCGTAGATCAAATAACAAAATAAGAATTTAATTAGAATTATATGAAACTAGATATTTTAGCCATAGGTGCCCATCCAGACGATGTAGAATTAGGTTGTGGTGCTACTGTTGCCAAAGCAGTTGCCGAAGGAAAAAAAGTGGGCATTTTAGATTTAACCAGAGGTGAATTGGGTACGCGTGGTTCTGCAGAAATACGCGATAAAGAAGCAGCGGTAGCTGCTAAAATACTTGGTGTTTCTGTTCGTGAAAATTTAGCTTTTGCCGATGCTTTTTTTGTTAATGACAAAGTACATCAATTAGAAGTTATTAAAATGATTCGCAAATATCAGCCAGACATTGTGTTGTGTAATGCTGTTGAAGATAGACATATTGATCATCAGAAGGGAAGTAATTTGGCTTCGGATGCTTGTTTTTTATCTGGTTTAGAAAAAGTTGAGACGCAATTGGATGGTGTGAAGCAAGAAGCTTGGCGTCCAAAAAAAGTCTATCATTATATTCAATGGAAAAATATTGAGCCTCATTTTGTGGTAGATGTAGGAGACTTTATTCACACCAAAATGGCATCCGTTAAGGCTTACGGTTCGCAGTTTTATAATCCAGATAGCAGTGAACCAGTATCGCCAATTACGAGTAAATTTTTTTTAGATAGTATTTCTTATCGCGCACAAGATTTGGGCCGTTTGATAGGTGTAGATTATGCCGAAGGCTTTACCACAGAGCGTTATGTAGCCGTTAAAAGTTTAGATGATTTAATCTGATTTTTTATTATAAAAATATTTGTAGAAAATCGGAAATAGATTACATTTGCATCTGCTTATTTGAAAGACTAATAAGCACGCAAAATGGTGGTTGTAGCTCAGCTGGTTAGAGCATCGGTTTGTGGTACCGAGGGTCGCCGGTTCGAACCCGGTCTTCCACCCAAAAATAAAGCTTCTCAGAAATGGGGAGCTTTTTTTGTGTCTTAAATCAAAGTTAAGACTTTCCGGGTGAGAAGTTTATCCCGTGAGCGTAGCGATACGAGGGTGCAGCCTGTGGAAACCCGGTCTTTTACCCAAAAATAAAGCTTCTCATCCCGATAGTTATCGGGAGGGAGGTTTTTTGTACAGAGAGTCAACAAGGGAGCCTGCTCTCTTGTTAAACTTTAAGTTTTTCTGATAAATAAGAGGCAGTATAAGAATTTTGTTGAAGAATCAAATCTTCTGGCGTTCCTTGAAATAGGAGGTCGCCACCTTTTTCGCCACCCTCTTTGCCCAAATCAATAATATAATCGGCACATTTAATCAGATCCAAATTATGCTCAATAACGAGAACGGAATGTCCCTTTTCTATAAGTGCCTGAAAAGATTTGATGAGTTTTAAAATATCGTGAAAATGGAGGCCTGTTGTAGGTTCATCAAAAATAAAAAGCGTTTTTTCTTTGGTTACACCTTTTACTAAAAACGAAGCCAGTTTTATACGTTGCGCTTCGCCGCCAGAAAGGGTAGAAGAGGCTTGCCCTAATTGCACATATCCCAAACCTACATCTTGTAAAGCTTTGAGTTTTTGAACTACTTTTAATTGGTTAATTTCTTTAAAAAATAGAATGGATTCATCAACACTCAAAGTCAATAAATCTGAAATTGATTTTCCCTCAAAAGTAACTTCTAAAACTTCCTTTTTAAAACGTTTGCCATTACAGGTTTCGCAAATTAAATGCACATCTGCCATAAATTGCATTTCTATGGTAACTTCGCCATCGCCTTTACAGGTTTCGCATCTGCCACCATCTACATTAAAAGAAAAATGCTTGCTTTTATAATTTCTGATTTTAGATAATTTTTGTGATGCAAATAAATTCCTAATATCATCGTAAGCTTTGATATAAGTCACAGGATTAGAGCGACTGCTACGGCCAATAGGATTTTGATTGATAAATTCTACATTCTTTAGACTTTCGTAATTACCTTCTATATTTCGGTACTGTCCTATTTTATCTGTGCTATAACCCGTTAATTCTTTCTGTAAAACAGGATATAAAATATGACGGACCAAGGTGCTTTTTCCACTACCCGAAACACCAGTTATGACAGCTAAGCAGTTTAAAGGGATTTTTACATCAATATTTTTAAGATTATGAGAACGCGCTCCTAGAATTTCTATATAATTCCGTGTTTTTCTTCGTTGTTTTGGGATGGGTATTTCTAACTTGTAATTAAGATATTGTGCTGTGAGCGAATCAGATTTTAATATGTCTTTATAAGTACCTTCAGCCACGATTTCGCCACCAAAATAGCCAGCCTCTGGTCCAATATCTATGATATAATCGGCGGCTTTCATAATATCTTCATCATGTTCAACAACAATAACAGTATTGCCTAAATCGCGTAAATCTTGTAGCACTTTTATTAAACGTTCTGTATCTTTTGGATGTAAGCCTATGCTGGGTTCGTCTAAAATATACATAGATCCTACCAAACTGCTTCCTAAAGAAGTGGCAAGATTTATGCGTTGGCTTTCTCCTCCAGATAATGTGCGTGAATTTCTGTTTAAATTTAAATATGAAAGGCCAACGTCTTGTAAAAATTTAAGTCGGTTATTAATCTCAATTAATATGCGTTTTGCGATTTTAAATTCGGTAGCATCTAATTTCAAGTTATTAAAAAAATCGTCTAATTTATCTAGTGGTAAATCCACCAAATCGGTAATCGATTTGCCGTTTATTTTTACATAAGATGATTCAATTTTTAAACGTTTTCCGTTGCAAACATCGCATTGCGTTTTTCCGCGATAGCGCGATAATAAAACACGATTTTGAATTTTGTAGCTCTTATTTTCGATGTGTTTAAAAAAGGTATTGATACCTTCAAAGGCATCATTGCCTTTCCAAATTAAATCTTTTTGTTCTTGTGTGAGCTCAAACCAAGGTTTATGAATGGGGATGCCAAACCTAGAAGCGCTCATTAATAGTGGTTCTTTGTATGATAAATAAGCTTCAGATCTCCATGGTAAAATAGCATTGTCATAAATGGATAAAGCCGAATTTGGAATAACCAAGTCTTTATCAATACCAATAACATTGCCATAACCTTCGCATTTTGGGCAAGCGCCATACGGATTGTTAAAGCTAAAAAGATGAAGGTTTGGTTCTAAAAAAGACATCCCATCTAAGTCAAACGAATTGCTAAATTCTTGAATGCTTTTGTCTGATAAAATTTCTAATTGACAGAGGCCGTGACCTTCGTAAAAAGCTGTTTGAATAGCATCTGCGAGCCGATTGTAATAATCTTCGTTATGCTGCACAACCAGTCTGTCTACTACCAGATAAAATTCAGAAATTTTAGCAAAATCAGAAATATTTTCTAAAGCAGTCTCAATTTTTAATATATCACTTAAAAATTTTACACGGGCATACCCTTGTTGTAAAAGAAGGGGTAATAGTTTATTTAATGGACGTTCTTTGGAAACTTTAATAGGTGCTAAAAGAAGCAATTTTTCATTTTCTGGCAGTGCCTTTATATAGGTTATAACCTCGGTAACAGTATGTTTAATAACTTCATTACCAGAAATAGGAGAGTAGGTTTTGCCCACTCTGGCAAAAAATAATTTTAAATAATCGTAAATTTCTGTAGAAGTGCCTACAGTAGATCTGGGATTGTTAGAATTAACCTTTTGTTCTATGGCAATAGCAGGCGAAATACCTTTTATATAATCTACTTTGGGTTTGTTTAGTTTTCCTAAAAACTGACGCGCATAAGAAGACAAACTTTCTACATAACGTCTTTGACCTTCGGCATAAAGCGTATCAAAAGCCAAACTCGATTTTCCAGAACCAGACAAACCTGTAATAACAACTAATTTATTTCGGGGGATAGCAACATCAATATTTTTTAAATTATGCAACCCAGCACCCTTAATAAGGATGAATTCTTTAGGATTTAGTTCCGAAATATTTTGGGTCATTTAAAAAAGGATAAGCTACAAATATATAAAAAGTCAGCTTAATTTTAAAGCTAATTAAATCCCAAAAATAATATTAGGGATTTTATTTCAAAAATAAATTATCATTAAAAAGTAAATATAATTTGTTTTTTACCCAAATTATTTGCTATTTTTGGAGTAATAATTTATTAAACCACTGCCTATAGCATAATATTACTTTTTTTTTGATTGATTGCACAAAAATTATCTTAATAAAGTAATGTTATGAAAAACCCCATACTTGACGATTCAGTATTGATTGCTAGTTATATATCTGGTCAAGAAAAACCATTAGAGATTTTAATTACCAGACATAAACAACGCGTTTTTAGCTTTATTTATTCAAAGGTTTTGGATAAAGAAGTGGCCGAAGATATATTCCAAGACACCTTTATTAAGGTTATAAATACTTTAAAAAAAGGAAAATATAACGAAGAAGGTAAATTTTTGCCTTGGGTTATGCGCATTGCCCATAATTTGGTAATAGACTTTTTTAGAAGAAACAAGCGCATGCCTTTGTTTAAAAATACATCAGATTTTGATATTTTTTCTGTGTTAGCCGATTCTAAAATTAATATTGAAGGTCAGATAATTAAAGACCAAATCCATACAGATGTTTATAGGTTACTTTCTACCTTGCCAGAAGATCAACGCGAAGTTTTAGAAATGCGTTTGTATAAAGATATGAGTTTTAAAGAAATTGCAGAACAAACTGGCGTAAGTATCAATACAGCCTTAGGTAGAATGCGTTATGCGTTGATTAATTTAAGAAAAACAATAGCGACAAAAGAAATAATTTTAACATATTAATACTAAAGTAAAAATTTAGACGTTTATAGTTTAACTAACATAAAGAAAAACTATTATATGGCTAAAAATTACACTAATAATTTATTCGAAAAGACATTAAACCCTAAAAAAGAAACTGTTTCATTTTTATTGAATTATTCAAAATCCTTATGGATTGTTAAAACTAGGTTTCATCAAATTTATGAATTAAGTTTGAATTAGTTAAATGCCCACTTTGCCAACGAGTGGGCATTTATGTTTTATGTGATTCTTCCCATTTTCTTATAACCGATTTTCTGCCAATAGTGGCAGTAATAATATCTTTATTTAAATCCCAACCACGGGCTTGAGAATAAATTCTTCCGTAAAAAATAATTTGAAGATGGAGTTTGTTCCACAATCCTCTTGGAAACAAGCGTTTGGCATCTTTCTCAGTTTGTGTTACATTTTTACCATTGGTTAAATTCCACCGATACATCAACCGATGAATATGTGTATCTACCGGAAATGCTGGCACACCAAAAGCCTGACTCATAACCACACTAGCCGTTTTATGACCAACAGCAGGCATGGCTTCTAAAGCTTCAAAACTTTGTGGCACATTGCCATTATGCTCTTCGATAATCATTTTAGATAGGCCATAAATGCCCTTTGACTTCATCGGCGATAAGCCAACAGGGCGAATAATTTCTTTAATTTCTGCGACCGAAAGTTTTACCATATCATACGGATTATCGGCTTTAGCAAATAAGATGGGTGTTATTGTATTTACACGTGCATCTGTGCTTTGCGCGGATAATAATACCGAAATTAAAAGGGTATAAGGATCTTTATGATTTAGCGGAATTGGGGTTTTGGGGAATAATTCTTCGAGGGTGTCAATAACAAATTTAACACTTTGTTGTTTGGTCATTTTTCGTATTTTTATAGCACAAACTTACAAAATATGACAACATTGCAAATAGGTGATAAAGCGCCAGATTTTAGAGCTTTAAATCAAGATGGAAAAACAATTTCTCTTTCTGATTATATGGGTAAAAAATTGGTGCTCTTTTTTTACCCAAAAGCAAGCACGCCCGGTTGCACAATGGAGGCTTGTAATTTACGTGACAATTACCAAATCTTTTTAGCCAGCGGCTATGCTGTTTTGGGCGTGAGCGCTGATGCTGCCAAACGTCAACAAAATTTTATCACAAAAAATAATTTACCATTTGATTTATTGGCAGATGAAGATAAAACAGTAATAAATGCCTTTGGTGTTTGGGGACCTAAAAAATTTATGGGACGTGTTTATGACGGCATTCACCGCACAACTTTTGTAATTGATGAAAAAGGTATTATTGAGGATGTAATTTTAAAAGTAAAAACAAAAGCACATGCAAGTCAGATAATTGCCGTAAATTAAAAAGGGTCTGTATAAATAAATACAGACCCTTTTTAAAATTATAAATAACTTAGATTACATATTTTTAATTTCTGAAATTAAAGCTTGAATTGTTTTTTTAGCATCACCAAAAAGCATGGCTGTTTTTTGATTGTAAAACAATTCATTTTCTATACCGGCATAACCGGGATTCATAGTTCTTTTGTTGACAATTATTTGCTTGGCATCGGCAACTTCAAGAATTGGCATGCCATAAATTGGACTAGAAGGATCATTATGAGCTGCAGGATTTACAACATCATTCGCCCCAACAACAAATACAACATCGGTATTTTTGAATTCTGGGTTTACATCATCCATTTCGGCTAATTTATCATAGTCAACATTACTTTCTGCTAAAAGCACATTCATGTGACCTGGCATACGCCCAGCAACAGGGTGAATGGCATATTTTACTTCAACACCTTTGCTTTCTAACAGTTGTTCTAATTCGTGAATGGCATGTTGTGCTTGTGCTACAGCTAAACCGTAACCAGGTACAAAAATAACACGTTGCGAATAATTCATTAAAATAGCGACATCACTTGCAGTGCTACTTTTAATTTCTCCAAGTTCAGATTTAGTACCGCTGGCAACAGCATCACCACCACCAAAAGCACCAAAAATAACACTTGTTAAAGATCTGTTCATCGCTTTACACATAGCTACGGTTAAAATTAATCCGGCAGATCCAACAAGAATACCACCAACCAACATTACCATATTTGTATAAAGAATACCTGTAATGGCAGCGGCTATCCCCGTTAAGGAGTTTAAAAGAGAAATAACTACAGGCATATCTGCACCGCCAATTGGAATAACGAATAGCACACCATAAATTAGGGCGCCTAGAAGTAAAGCATATAATAAAATTTGACTGTCAGAACCGGTCCAAACCATATATGCGCCAAAGACAATAAGACCTAAAATAACAAGGTTGTTTATGAGATTGTATTTTGGGAGTCTGATTAAACCATTCATAGTGCCGTTTAACTTAGCCCAAGCAATTATACTTCCAGAAAATGTAATACTACCAATTATAATAGCTGCCATTGTTGTGGTGGTTTGCATAACATCGCCTATGTTTTTGCTAAATTCTACCAAGCCAATAATAGTTGCACTTGCGCCACCAAAACCGTTAAATAACGATACAAGTTCTGGCATTTTGGTCATTTCTACTTTAACAGCTATAAGCCATCCAATTATAGAACCTATCGCAATAGCGGCTAAAATTAATCCGTAAACAAAAGTAGGTACGTGTGAATTATTTAAGAAAATGGTGCCTACAATGGCAAGCCCCATTCCAGAGCCCGCAATTAAATTACCTTTTTTTGCAGTTTCTGGATGCCCCAACATTTTTAATCCAAAAATAAATGTGATAGAGGCAATAAGATATATAATACTTAATGTGATTGTCATGATTTTTTCTTTTTAAACATTTGTAACATTCGGTCGGTTACAACAAAGCCACCAACCACATTTAAAATTCCGAGTACTACAGCAAAAAAGCCTAATGTTAAAGCAACATAATCTGTAGGATCTGCTTGAAGCATAACTAAAATTGCGCCAACAATTACAACGCCACTTAAGGCATTTGCGCCAGACATTAATGGTGTATGCAATACAGCAGGAATATTTTTAATGACCTCAACGCCAATAAATATCGATAAAATAAGGATATAAATTAAATCGAGGTTATCGTTTATAAATTCTAAAATTTTCATCGTATATAATTTTTAAGATTTTCTAATTTCACCACTTTTAACAATAAGTGTTTCTTCTGTAATTTGATCTTCTAAATCCCATTTAAACTTGTTATCTTCAGTCAAAAGGTTTAAAAAATTAAACATATTCTTAGCGTATAAATCGCTTGCATTGGTCGAAACACTTTCTGGAGCCATAGTAGTGCCAATAATTTTAACACCATTATGAAGAACCGTTTTTCTCATTTCGCTTAATTCACAGTTTCCACCATGAGAAGCGGCTAAGTCAATAATGATAGCACCGTTTTTCATTTGATTTACTTGTTCTTCTGTTATTAAAACAGGCGATTTCCTACCAGGAATTAAAGCTGTGGTAATAACCAAATCGGCTTTAAAAAGTGATACGTTTACGGCTTCTTTTTGACGTTTAACATAATCATCAGAAGCTTCTTTGGCATAACCGCCTTCAGATTCTTCACCTGTGTTATCAACACTGATAAATTTGGCGCCTAAAGATTCTACTTGTTCTTTAGTTTCCATTCTAATATCGGTTGCTTCTACAATAGCGCCTAAACGTTTTGCAGTGGCAATAGCTTGTAATCCTGCAACACCAACACCATAAATTAAAACGCGCGAAGGTGTCACTGTGCCAGCCGCAGTCATCATTAATGGGAATATTTTAGTCATTTCATTAGCGCCAACAATAACAGCTTTATAACCTGCTAAATTGCTTTGAGAACTTAAAACATCCATATCTTGAGCTCTAGAAATCCTAGGAATAGCATCCATAGAAAAAGCAGAAACACCTTTACTCGCTATTTCGGCTATTAATTCCGGATTAGATTTGTGGAATAATTGACTGATAACAATCTGATCTTTTTTGAATAAACTGATTTCTTCTTTTTCAAAAGGATTTATTTTGACGATAACATCAGCAGTATTAAATAATTCTGAACGGTCAACTACGCTTGCGCCAGCATCTGTATAATCAGAATTTTTAAAATTTGATGCCACACCTGCATCTTGCTCTATTAAACACTCAAAGCCTTTATTTACAAGAAGCTTAGCGATGGTTGGGTTTAGAGAAACCCTTTTTTCGCTTTTAATGCTTTCTTTTAAAACGCCTATTTTCATAAATTAATGTTTTTATTTTTGTTTATTTTGCAACACTTATAAAACAAATTTCAAGTAAAATACCCTACATGGTTTTATGCTAATCGTAAGGTTTTTATAGAATGATTAGTTTTAGTTTCACATTATAAACGGTGTTAATTTAAATTGATTATATATTAATTAATTTTTTGGATATTAGAATTTGCCAAATGTAAAATTATTGATAGAGAATAAGTATGATAATTGTCAATGTATTTTTTAAATTCCCCCTTAAAAATAGCAATAAAAGCTGTAATTTTCAATCTTAAATAAATAATCAAAAAACACTTGGAAATAATATTTTTAGGAACCGGTACATCGCAAGGCATTCCAATAATAGGGAGTAAAGATCCTGTATGTTTATCTGCTAACATTAAAGATAAAAGATTACGGTCATCTGTTATTATTTCGTGTAAAGATAAGCAAATTGTTATAGACACAGGGCCTGATTTTAGGCAACAAATGTTACGTAATGATATTGATAAAATTGATGCCATTTTATATACCCACGAACATTCTGATCATACTGCCGGTATTGATGATATACGTCCTTTTTGTCATAGAAATGGCCCGATGCCAATTTTTGCACAAGAGCGTGTTATGGCTAATTTAAGGGAAAGGTTTGCCTATATTTTTGCAACCGAAAACAGGTATGAGGGCGCGCCAAGTGTTGCGACACATGTTGTTGGAAATAAAAGTTTTAAGTTAGGAGAGATTTCTGTAGTTCCCATTGAAGTAGGGCACGGAAACATTCAAATATTGGGTTATCGCATAGAAGATTTTGTGTATTTAACCGATGTTAAAACGATTAGCGATACAGAAAAAATCAAACTTAAAGGCATCAAAGTTTTGGTGGTAAATGCTTTGCGGATAGATCCACATCCCACACATTTTAACTTACAAGAGGCGCTTAATTTTATTGCAGATGTTCAGCCAGAACGTACCTATATTACACATATAAGTCATAAGTTGGGATTTCATAAAGAGGTCGAAAAACAATTGCCTAAAAATGTTTTTTTAGCTTACGATAACTTAAAAATTAGTCTTTAAAAAGCTTAATTAAAATCGATAATTTGATAGCCCAAACTTTGGTATTCGGTTAACACAGTCAAGGCAGATAATGCAAAAAGAATGGGTTTGGCCACATCTTCTTTAGAAATGTTATAAGATAAGGCAGATTGTCCGCAGACATATAGTTTAACATCTACATTTTTCAACTCTTTTAATAAATCAAGACTCGGATTTTTCTTTCTGAATTTTTCTTTATAAGCAGCATTACTTAAAATATCTTTGGTGGCAGAGCCGTGAAATACAACAGCAATATCTAGATTTTCTAAAGGCACACCTTGTGCAACATGCATGTTCATAAAACGCGCCACAATATCTAGTAAAGGATTGCTCACATTAACATCATTGGTGGCTTTTCTGATATCAAAAATAACTTTGTATTTCTTTTGCGGATTTAAACTAAAATCGGGGTTTTGGATGTTATAAAATTTACCATATTCTTTTATGACAGATCCTTTTTGTAATTCTTGTGCATTTGTAGCTAAAGTTAAAAAAAGGAAGAAAAAGCTTAATTTTTTCATTATAAGAGATGTTTTTAGGAAGGTTAAATTTTACTGCGTAAAAACTGATTAAAATCGTAAAAGCATTGTGGTGTAACCGAATGACCAGTTGGGTATGTTTTAAAAACATTAGAAATGCCAAGTGCATTTAAATATTGTGGCGATTTTTGCGCCCATTGTAAAGGAATAACTTGGTCTTGTGTGCCATGAGAACAAAAGAAATCGAGGTTTTTATAAGCTTCAGGCGATAAAGCTTTAAATAATTCCTCTTTTATATAGCCACTTAAAGCCACAACATTTTTAAATATTTCAGGATAACTAAGTGCCAAGGCGTAACTTAAAATACTGCCTTGACTGAATCCTAAAAGGCTGATGTTATCATGGTTAAAACTGAAAACAGTTTTAAGTTCTTCGGTAAATTTGAGAATTGCTTTTTTGGCGGATAAAGCTTCGTCAATATCAGAAAAATTACCATCGGTATTATTAAAATTAATGGTGTACCAAGCATAACTTTGCATGCCCAAGGTTTGAGGTGCTCTGGCGCTAACAATTAAATAATTGTCGGGCAATTCTTCTGCGAACGAAAATAAATCGGCTTCATTGCTCCCGTAGCCATGTAGCAGTAATAAAAGGGGCGGATTTATTGTTGGTATTTTTGGTAATCTGTGTAAATAATTTAGAGATAAATCTGCCATATTAATTCAATATCATTTTTCCATTATTAATAACGCCATACACTTTTCCTTTGAGATTTTTGTTTAGAAAAATGGCGTTTTTTGAAGTCGATAAAATATGTTTCCCCTCAAAAATATAATCCCCTTTAGGGTTAAAAAAAGTAAGATTTGCGAGCTGATTTTCGTTTACCGATGTCGTTTCAAGATTAAAACATTTTCTGGGTTTGTTGGTAAGGGCTTCAATCAAAATTTCTAAATCAATACAATTATTTACAGCGCCAAAAAGACTTTCTAAACCAATGCTGCCATTTAAGGCATGGGCGAATTCTATTTTTTTATTTTCGATATCAATAGGATTGTGGTCTGATGTAATCATATCAATAGTGCCGTCTAACACGCCGTTTATTAAGGCCTTAATGTCACTTGGTTCGCGTAGAGGCGGAGATACTTTATAGCTGGTATCAAAATCAGATATTTCGGTATCGGTTAAAACCAGATGATGCGCAGCCACACTGCAGGTTACTTTTAAACCTTTTTTCTTGGCATTTTTTATGAGCTGCACACTTCGTTTACACGAAATTGTAGGAATATGTAAGCGTCCACCTGTGTAGGTAAGTAGTGTTAAATCGCGTTTAATTTGGATTATTTCTGCCATGGCAGGAATGCCTTTTAATCCGTTAAGGGTACTTTGCTTGGCTTCGTGCATTTGACCTTCTGAAGCAATGTTTATATCAAGCGGAAAACTCATGACAATGGCATCAAAATTTTGTGTGTATTGCAAGGCCAATTTCAATAAATTACTGTTGGCAATGCCTTTGCCATAATCTGTAAAAGCAATGGCACCGGCTTGTTGCATATCGTACATTTCGGCCAATTCTACACCTTCAGATTTTTGTGTGAGCGCCCCAATGGGGTACACATTTACCAAGTTATTATTGGCTTTTTCTTTGATAAAACTTATACCCGCTTTGTTGTCAGTTATTGGGTTTGTAAGTGGGTTAATTGCCACAGCTGTAAATCCACTTTTAGCGGCAACATTTAAACCATTTGATAAGGTTTCGCGTTCTTCGTAACCAGGTTCTCCAAAGCAAACACTGCTGTCAAACCAACCTGTTGAAACGTGTAAATTTTCTAAATCTATAATTTTATGTGTCTTAGTTGGACTAAGGCTTTTGCCGATAGATTTAATAATACCATTCTCAATAAAAATATCCATCTTTTTAAGATGATTTTTACTTTCTTTATCAATTATTTTAGCTTGTTTAATGAGAAAATTCATGACCTAAAATGTTTTAGTAAGACGAGTTCAATGATAAAAAATAAGAGTGCTAATACAATACATATTTCCCACCATTCAAAGATAGATGTATTGTCTTTAAAGGATTGTATGGCTTCTGATACATCTGTAAAATAGGATGTATTTTTATTTTTTTCTAAAAAATCTTTGGTATAAAATTCTTGAACACCTTCTTTTCTATTGCTGTTAAAAGCTAAATTTTGCAATTTTAAATCGGCATTATTTATGGTGTAAAATCCGGCTTTATCTGGTTGCTTATCTGTTTCTAAAATAACGGTATTTTGTTGTATCCGCTGTAGCGGAATAAAAGAATTTGTGCCATCAGAAATGCTTAACACGGCATCATTTTTTATGGTAGTATTTATGGCAATTTTATTATTGTCATTCAAAGTATAATACAACCTGTTGGTAGGGGTGGTTTGCAAGGCCGCATTATAAAAAATGGGGACAATTAAAGGCGAATTTACCAGCGTATTCAATTTGACATCAAGCGGTGTGGCAACAAAATAAAGTGTGCCATTTTTTACTGGGATTTGGCTTATAAAATCGGCATTATTATCTAATTTAAGAACACTGTTGCTGTGGGTTGTGTTGATATTGTAATAACTCGTCACACTTGGGTAATCGAAGTTTTTGACTTGTTTTTCGAACACATTTGTCAACAAAGGGTGCGCGTAATTTATAGTTGTAATCTGATGCGCTTGAGCAATCTTAGTAAATTTATTTTTGATATTTAAAGTGTTAAATAGCTGTGTATAAGAACTTATGTTGCTTTGTTCACCTGGTATAACAACCAAAGTACCACCATTATCTAAAAACCTTTTTAAAGCCGTAATTAATAAATCTGGAATCCTATCAACCGCATTTGATATGATAAGCTGTTGTTTAATAATTTTGGTGTAATCAAGATTGTTTAAACCACTTTGCGTGTGATTAAATTCAATACCATCATACAATTTATTTAAGGCTTTTGAATTGTTGCCAATACTTAGAACATTAATTTTTTCTGGCTTTGTCAACACAAAATATAAAGTGTTATCTAATTGGAGAGACTTGTCATCTAGTGTTATTTTTCCTTTAAAATTGGCATCGTTTGCTATGGTAAATTTTGTATTGCTCACTCCATTTTCAACACTTTTAACACTTGTTTTTGCAAGCAATAGGTTGTTGTTAAAAAGCGATACAGCCGTATTTTTTGTTGTTGAATTCGTGTTTTTAATCACCACATTAATAGAGACATTTGTGGCATCTTTGCTCAATATATACACACTGTCTATACTTATATTAGCCGTATTGTTATGTTGTAATTTGATGAATTTATAATCAATTTTAGGATTAAAAGTGATGCCAGCATTGGCGGTTTTGTTTGTTTGAAAATCGGATATTATAAAGGCATTGGTTTCGCCTTCTAGTTTTTGCGATACATTAGAAATTCTTAGCAAAGCACTTTCTAATTGAAAAGGAGTAGGGCTGAGTTTTAATTTTGATACCTGCGATTTAAATTGTTCTATGTTTAAGTTTTTAAAAGTTTCGTTATTACTTAACAAAGTAATGGCCGATGTTGTACTAGGAAATTTTATTAAATCTTGAACAGCCTTATTAAATAAATTTACAGTGCTAATCTTAGCTTGCATGCTATACGAATTGTCTAAATAAACAATATTGTTTGTTGTTGTAGCTGCCTTTTTTTTGCTGTAAAAGGGTTGCGAAAAGGCTAAGATCAAAAAAGTAAACAGCGCTAATCTACTAATAAGTACAAGAATTTTCTTTAGATTAGAACTTTTTCTATTTTGTAAAACGATGTTTTTTAAGAACTTAACATTTGTAAAACGAACCTTGGTAAATTTTTGTAGCTGAAAAAAATGAACAATTATAGGAAGGATAAGCAAGATTAAAGCGAAAAGAATATAAGGGTGCTTAAATTGCATTGTTCAAAAGATTTGTCAAAAATACTAAAAACCCATAGAAACACAATTAAAAATCACAAAAGAATTGGCATGTGTTTTTGCGTTTGTTTTTAGGGGCTTCTTCCAAATTATCACGACACCTATCCGTGGGAGGTAGGCTCAGCCTGACATTAAAATGACGTCATAGCTAGGAATCCCGATCCCGATAGCTATCGGGACTATCGGGACGACGAGTAATCTCAAATAAATAAAACTAGAGATTCTTCACTTCGCAGTGCTTCGTTCAGAATGACATAGGCACTTGTCATTCAGAGAGAGTCCCACTTAAGTGGGACGACGATGAATCTCAAATAATTAAAACAAGAGATTACTTCTCTTTGCCTACCTTTCGGTAGACAGGCTGGCAATGCCATTTTATTTCCCTTTTTGTTTTGTCAAAGCAATATCAATAACATCGCTCATGTGTTTTACATAATGAAATGTCAAGCCTTTTAAATAATCGGCTTTAATTTCTGCGATATCTTTTTCATTTTCTTCGCATAAAATCAGTTCTTTAATATTGGCACGTTTGGCAGCCAAAATTTTCTCTTTAATACCACCAACAGGCAATACTTTACCACGCAAAGTAATTTCGCCAGTCATGGCCAATTTAGATTTAACTCTGCGATTTGTATAGGCCGATACCAAACTCGTTAACATGGTAATACCCGCACTTGGACCGTCTTTTGGTGTGGCACCTTCGGGCACGTGCATGTGTACATTTTTAGTTTCTAAAGTTTCGCTAGAAATGCCAAATTTGTCGGCATGCGCCTTAATATATTCCATGGCAATGGTGGCCGATTCTTTCATCACTTTACCTAAGTTTCCCGTAATAGTAAGCGTTCCTTTCCCTTTAGAAAGGATGGATTCAATAAACAAAATATCGCCACCAACACTTGTCCAAGCCAAACCAGTAACCACGCCGGGCACTTCGTTGTTTTCGTATTTGTCGCGTTCTAAATGCGATGGGCCTAGTATTTTTTCTATGGTTTCTACAGCAATTTTAGTATCGTATTCTTGTTCCATGGCAATGCTTTTTGCCGCAAAACGAATCACTTTGGCAATCATTTTTTCCAAGCCACGCACACCCGATTCTCTGGTATAACCTTCCACAATTTTTTCCAATTGTTTTTTACCTAATTGGATGTGTGTTTTTGTTAATCCATGTGCTTTTAATTGTTTAGGTACAAGGTGTTTTCTAGCAATTTGCACTTTTTCTTCAATGGTGTAACCAGACACGTTTATCAATTCCATTCTATCGCGTAAAGCCCAAGGAATTTCTGATAAATTATTGGCTGTGGCGATAAATAAAACATTAGACAAATCGTAACCCATTTCTAGGTAATTGTCGTAAAATGCTGTGTTTTGCTCAGGATCTAAAACCTCTAACATTGCCGATGACGGATCGCCATTGTGGCTGTTTACCAATTTGTCAATTTCGTCAAGTACAAAAACAGGATTAGATGAACCTGCTTTTTTAATGTTCTGAACAATACGCCCAGGCATGGCACCGATGTATGTTTTTCTGTGTCCACGAATTTCGGCTTCATCGCGTAAGCCACCTAAAGACATGCGTACATATTTGCGCCCGATTGATTCGGCTATAGATTTCCCCAAAGAGGTTTTACCCACGCCCGGAGGGCCATATAAACAAATGATAGGCGATTTCATGTCGCCTTTTAATTTTAAAACAGCCAAATATTCTATAATGCGTTCTTTAACTTTTTCTAAGCCAAAATGGTCGCGGTCTAATATGCGTTCGGCGCGTTTTAAATCGAATTTATCTTTGGTGTATTTTTGCCAAGGCAGTTCTAACATCAAATCTAAATAGTTACGCTGGATGCCATATTCTGCCACCGGCGGATTCATGCGTTGCAAGCGTCCCAATTCTTTATTAAAAGTTTCTGACACTTCTTTAGACCATTTCTTTTTCTTTGCCTCGTGGCGCATTTCTTCAATTTCTTCGTCATAAGACACGCCACCCAATTCTTCTTGAATTGTTTTAAGTTGCTGATGTAGATAGTATTCGCGCTGTTGCTGATCCATGTCTTCGCGCACTTTAGAATGGATGTTGTTACGGATTTCTAATTTTTGTAACTCTTTATCCATCTTTTTAAGCATCAAAAGAGCACGCTCTTTTAAATCGCTAATCTTTAAAAGGTCTTGCTTTTCGGCAACACCTAAATTCATGTTAGACGAAATAAAGTTTACCAAAAAGTTATTACTCTGAATATTTTTTATGGCAAACGAAGCTTCTGAAGGTAAATTAGGATTTTCTTTGATAATTTTTAAGGCCAATTCTTTAACAGAGTCAATAATTGCTTTAAACTCAGTGTCTTTTGCAGGGGGCTTTACTTCTTTAAATTCTTTAACCTTTGCTTTAATATAAGGTTCTTCTTGAATTATTTCGCCAAGCTCGAAACGTTTTTTACCTTGAATAACAACCATGGTATTGCCATCGGGCATTTTAAGTACCTTTAAAATACGCGCTACAGTACCAATTGGATATAAATCTGATGCTTTGGGGTTTTCTATATTTTCGTCTTTTTGAGCGACAACACCAATGGTTTTATTGCCTCTATTGGCATCTTTAATAAGTTTTATAGATTTATCGCGTCCAGCGGTAATAGGAATAACAACACCCGGAAATAATACCGTATTTCTTATAGGTAAAATTAAGAGCACATCTGGCACCTCTTCTTTGTTTATTTCTTCTTCATCTTCGGGCGTCATTAACGGAATTAATTCGGCATCTTCGTCTAAAGCTTGTTGTAATGACAAACTGTCAATATTTAAAAATTTAGGATTACTCATAGTTTCTTTACGTCATTTTGACATTAATATAAGAATATTTTCTATATTGTAGGGTTAAATAATAACTATATAAGTAACGCTATCAATACATTAAAGTTTAACACTTAATTATACATCTGCTATATTTCAATTCTTATGCCATAGTAGGTCAGATGTCAATTTAAGTAACTAATGTAAAATTATTTTTAAAAAGTGTAACAATTTAAATTAATTTTTGTCTTTTATTTAGAAACGATTTTTTGCAAGTTAAAAGTTTACATATTGACCAATTAATTGAACGCTGTAAAAAGGCAGACAAAAGTGCTCAGTTTGAACTCTATAAACGTTATTATAAAGCAATGTATAATACGGCCTATAGAATTCTGAATGACAGCTTTGAGGCTGAAGATATAATGCAAGAATCGTTTCTAATTGCTTATACAAAATTGGGCACTTTTAAAGCCGAAAAAAAAGAAGGATATGACAGTGGTGTCCCTTTTGGAGCCTGGTTAAAACGCATCGTAATTAATAAAAGTTTAACCCAGTTAAAGAAGATTGATAAATATGAAAACGTCCCGCTTGAGCGGATTGGAAATCCGGCAGAAGAAGAGGGATTAAGTGATTACAGTAATTTGAAAGCAAATGCAATTTTAGATGAAATTAAACTACTAAAAGGAAATTATCAGACGGTGCTTAACCTCCATTTTATTGAAGGTTTTGATTATCAAGAAATGGCTCAAATAATGGATGTTTCTTACGAAAATATAAGGGTAATGATATCTAGAGCAAAAAGCAAGTTGAAAAAAAATTTAAAAAACAGTTATGAAAAAATCTCTTGAACATAAATTTAAAGAACTCGAAAATGAGTTTGATGTTGAAGTACCAGAAATAGGTCATTTTGATAGATTTCAAGCCAGACTTCAAGGGGAGGTTAAACCCAGACGCAATTACTGGAAACCGCTAGCAATTGCTGCAAGTCTGTTATTTCTTATCAGTTTTTCTTGGCCTTATTTTAATACCACTTCAGATTTAAAAGATGTGTCACCTCAAATGGGCGAAACACAGGCTTATTTTACATCGGTTATAGATCATGAATTAAAAGAATTGGGAAAATTAGAATCTGATGATACTAAAAAAATTATTGCCGATGCTTTAATACAAATCAATATCCTTGAAAAAGAATATAAAAACCTAACCATACAACTAAAAGAAAGTAACGCCAATAAAATAATTATTTATGCCATGATAGACAATTATCAAAAACGCATAAATGTTTTAAAATCGGTTATAGATCAAATTAATAATTTACAAAATTCTAAATATTATAGCAATGAAAAAGAACTTATTTAAATCGATATTATTGGTATTGTTATTACCAATTTTTGGATTTACCGCAGATAATCCAAAAGAAAAATACGAAAAATCTACAACCATAAAAAAAGAATTTAAAGTGAATGCAGACGCATTGCTTAAAATTAAAAATAAATATGGAAACGTTGATATCATTTCTTGGGATAAAAACACAATCAGCATCGAAGTAGTGATAACCGTTAATGGCTCAGACGAAAATGATGTAGAGAAAAGGTTAAAAGATATCTATGTTGAATTTGACGCCACTTCTAGTGAGGTTTCGGCTAAGACAATTATAGAAAAATCTTCTAGCAATTGGTCTTGGTGGGGTCGCAACAAAAGACTTAATTACAAAATTAATTATACTGTTAAAATGCCTATAACTAATAATTTAGATTTAGAAAATGATTATGGTTCTATTAATATTGATAAATTAAAGGGAACTACAAATATCAATTGCGATTATGGTAGTTTTGATATTGGTGAGTTGCAAAACACGTCGAATAGAATTAATGCAGATTACGTGTCGTCATCTTCAATTGCTTTTATTAATGAGGGTGTTATCAATTCAGATTATTCAAAAATAAATATTGATAAAGCAAATAAGATAGACTTAAATGCCGATTATACAAGCACTGAATTTGAAAGTATAAGAGACCTTAAATTCTCTTGCGATTATGGCAGTCTTAGAGCAAATAGTGCCGAAACAATTATAGGAAATGGCGATTATATTAGCCTAAGAGTGGGAAGTTTGGCAAGAGAATTAGATATAAGGGCAGATTATGGTTCACTTAAAGTGGATAAAATTTTAAAAGGATTTAAATCTGTTAAAGTTAATACAGATTATACATCTGGGATACGCTTTGGTTTTGACAATGCTTGCTCTTTTGACTTTGTTGTAAAACTAGATTATGCCGGCTTTGACTATAACGACCTTAAACTTGATTTTAATAAAAAAATAGTAAAATCGACTTCAAAATATTATGAAGGATTTTATGGAAACAAAAACAGTGGAAGCACAGTAAATATCAATGTAGAATACGGAAGCGTATCTTTTGATAACAATTAAAATTTTAAAAAAAATGAAAAAATTAGCAGCAATAATTGTATTTATTAGTTTAACAGTAACAACAGTTCAAGCCCAATGGTTTGGAAAAAGCATCAGAGGCAATCATAAAATGGTTACCGAAACCAGAACCACATCAGATTATGACGGCATCGGCGTAGCAGGATCATTTGACGTGAAGTTGGTTGAAGGAAAAGAAGGTAAAATAACTATTAACGCCGAAGAGAATCTGATACCCTATATTATAACCGAAGTTGATAATAACACACTTAAAATTAAGTGGAAAAAAGGCTATAGTATTTCTACAAATAAACACATTCTTGTTACCGTTCCTTTTAAAAGTATCTCTAAAGTTTCATTAGCTGGTTCTGGCGATGTTTACACCGATAATGCCACAATTACATCAGATAACTTAAAGGCTTCTTTATCTGGCTCTGGAGATATAAGATTAGATGTTAAAACAGGAAAATTAGAAGCGCGTATTGCAGGTTCTGGCGACATTGAATTAACAGGAATCACAGATGATTTAAGTGCTTCAATAGCTGGTTCTGGCGATGTAAAAAGCTATGACTTATTGGCCAAGAATGGTGATCTTAGAATATCTGGGTCTGGCGGGATAAAAGCAAATGTGTCAGACATGTTAAAAGTATCTATTGCAGGTTCTGGCGATGTTACTTATAAAGGCAATCCTAAAGAAGATGTCAGAATTTCTGGCTCGGGAAGCGTAAGATCAAAAGAATAATATACCCTTCAATTATTTTGTGAGAGAAGTCATTTTAAATGGCTTCTCTTTTTTTATACTCTTAATTGATAAACTGTTAAAGAAATATTAAAATCTAAATAATTTGTTACAAAACTAAAAGTATGTAGTCTTATAAGTATAATATCAATTAATAAATTATGAAAAAATCAATTTTTACCTTAACCATCCTTTTAAGTTTTGCCAACAATTCAAACGCAAATCAAATAATCCCAGAAAAGAACAATATTACTGATAATGAAATAGCTTATATTGTAGAAGAAGAAACAGACGAAGCTTTTAGTTTTAATCATAAGACCTATTTGCCAGAAAATTTTAATCCTTATGATTTAACCGATAATGAAGCAGATGTAACTTTATGGATAGATGAAGACGAAGACGAAGCATTCGATTTTGATCACACACAGTATTTGCCAGTAGGTTTTAATCCAAACTCAGCATTTAATGCTCTTTTTTTAGAAGATTTAGAATGGATTGAAGAAGAAGATGAACCATTTACTTTTGATACAAATAAATATTTTAATAATCATAAAGAAGAAATATTAGATACAAATAATTTTTAAAACGCATCGCAAGCTGTAAAGCTCTTATATATATTTTTGGTTAGTTAACAATTAAACAGATAAGGATTCTCTTTATCTGTTTTTTTATTGTGCTCTGTATTTAGAAGTCTCATCAAAAATATGTTGTAAAATATTTTTATCTATTTCGTTAAATACCAAATCCCTACGCTCCATTACTTTTTCGGCTACTTCAAAAACTTTTGGTAGTTGATAAGTTGTAAATCCAGCACTACCACCCCAAGAAAATGAAGGAATAAAATTTCTCGGGAAATTACCACCGTAGATATTTGCACTTACACCCACAACAGTTCCTGTATTGAACATGGTATTGATGCCACATTTTGAATGGTCGCCAAAAATAAGACCGCAAAACTGAAGTCCGGTATCTTTAAATTTTTCTGATTCATAATCCCAAAGTTTTACACTGGCATAATTATTTTTAAGATTAGAGTTGTTGGTATCTGCACCTAAATTACACCACTCGCCAATAACCGCGTTTCCTAAAAAGCCATCGTGAGCCTTACTTGAATAGCCAAAGAAAACAGCATTATTAACCTCGCCACCAACTTTACAGTGTGGTCCTAATGTGGTAGCACCATATATTTTTGCACCCATTTTTAAAACGGAATGTTCTCCAATGGCAAAAGGACCTCTTACCATACAACCTTCCATTATTTCGGAATCTTTGCCCAGATAAATAGGGCCATTTGAAGCGTTTAGCACGGCTATTTCTACTGATGCACCTTCTTCTAAGAAAATCTGATCTTTATTTATGCAATGTACAGTATCTGAAATTTTTTGAGAAATGCGTCCGTGTGTGAGTAACTCAAAATCAAGTTTAATGGCGGCATCGTTTAAACTAAAAATATCCCAAACATTTTTTATTTGTAATAAATCTTCATCCAATTCAAAGTGTGTGTAGGTATCAAAATCTACTTCTTCTTGCAAATTTGATGTGTAAAATGCTACAATTTCATCCGATTTAAAAATAGCTTCGTTCTCTTTGAGATTTTTTACTTTATTAACAAGACTATTGGTAGGAATAAATGAAGCATTAATCATAATGTTGGCCTCAAATTCTACCATTGGAAATTTCTCAGATAAATAATCTTCGGTTAGGGTAGTAGTGGTACAGGATAAATGTTTTTCCCACTTTTCGCGAATGGTTAAAATTCCCACACGGATATCGGCAACAGGTCTGGTATAAGTTAGTGGTAATAGGGCATCACGCACAGTGCCATCAAATAAAATGCAATTCATTAGTTTTGATTTTGAACAAAGATAAGCTAACAAATTTAGTTGCTCAAATTTTAAAAACTAATTTTTAATTAAAGCTTCAATCTCTTTTGCAGTTAATAAACAACTACTAACTTTATTTATATCAGAACAATAAGAACTATTTGTAGCATTGTTTTTACAATCTATATTCGATAAGTCAATTGTTTTGAATTTTGGGTTGTAAACAATACAGCGCTCTAATAAAAGTGCTAAAGACTCATTTTCATTAATGCTTATATTATTTTTTATGAGGTAAGATTCTAAAAGCAATTGAATGGCTGATCTAGAATGTGAGCAAATTGAAAAAGGAATAATATCGGTACTGGGTTTTAATAGCTCTTGTTCGGCTATTGCCACTTTTTTTTGAGCTTTAGAAAATAAATAGTCAGGATTTTTATTCATAAAAAAGTTGAATAAAAAGAAACCCTTATTTTTAATAAGGGTTTCTTTAGCTCTATTATATACCTTGGTATAATTCTAATTTTTCCCATTTCTCTTCAACACCTTGTTGCGCTTTTACTAAAAGCTCTTTCGCAATTTCGGGGTTGTCTTTTACAACACGCGTAAATCTAGCTTCATTATACATAAAGTCTTCAATAGGAATACTTGGCGCTTTAGAATCTACTTTGAATTTTTTTCCTTTTGGATTTTCAGGATTGAATCTAAATAATGGCCAGAAACCGCTATCTACAGCTTTTACTTGTTGTGTAGCGCCATCTTTTAAATCGTAACCATGCTCACCACAATGAGAATAGGCAATAATTATAGATGGTCCAGGATAAGCAACAGCTTCCTCTATAGCTTTTAGTGTTTGCAAATCTTTGGCGCCAATAGCTATTTGAGCTACATATACATTTCCGTAAGAAATAGCTTGCAAAGCAACATCTTTTCTTTGTGTGCGTTTTCCTGAGATAGCAAACTTAGCACTTGCACCTATTGGTGTAGATTTTGAAGCTTGACCACCAGTATTTGAATATACGTGTGTGTCCATAACCAAAACATTAATATCTTCTCCAGAAGCCAGCACATGGTCTAATCCGCCA
Source organism: Flavobacteriales bacterium (assembly GCA_013205245.1). Lineage (GTDB taxonomy): Bacteria > Bacteroidota > Bacteroidia > Flavobacteriales > Flavobacteriaceae > CG1-02-35-72. Next base: position 27,574 of record JABMNH010000071.1, read on the forward strand.
TAGCCAATGTCGTAAGCCCAACCATCGCCACCAAATATCCAAACCAATTGTCTGCGTAGATAAGAGGTTAAACTCAATAATTTTTTAGCATCTGCATCATTTAAAGTTTTAAGTACAACTTTCAATTTTGCAATATCTGCTAATTTAGTTTCTTTTTCAGTTTCATTAGTTTCTTTGTTATTGATGATGGCATCAACAATGTCACTACCAACAAGCAATTCAACATTTTGAAGTAAGTCTAATGCTAATTCTTGTTTTTTAGAGAGTGCTAAACGCATACCTAAACCGTATTCTGCATTATCCTCAAACAATGAATTTGCCCAAGCAGGACCTCTGCCAGCAGCATTTTTAGTGTAAGGTGTTGTAGGTAGATTACCACCATAAATTGAAGAACAACCTGTGGCGTTGGCAACTATCATGCTATCGCCATACAATTGTGTTATTAATTTAATATAAGGTGTTTCACCACAACCAGAACAAGCTCCAGAGAATTCGAATAAAGGTTCTAAGAATTGTGAGCCTTTTACATTTGTAATGCTTAATTCTTTTCTGTCGTAATAAGGCAACTCATTAAAGTAATCCCAATTTCCATTTTCAACTTCGGCATTTTCAATTTTGTTATGCATGTTTATTGCCTTAAAGTCAGGATCTTCTTTACTTATAGCAGGACAAACAGCAACGCATAAATCACATCCAGTACAATCTTCTGGAGAAACTTGTAATAAATAAGATTCTTCTTTAGCGTTAAAAGGGCGCCCTTTAGCAGGGACGTGTTTTAAACCACTAGGACTGTCACTAAGTTCTAAGTTTGTTACAACTTTAGATCTAATGGCTGCGTGAGGGCAAATCATAACACATTTATTACATTGTGTACAAATATCTTCACCATCCCAAATAGGAATAATATCGGCTATACCACTTTTTTCATATTTAGTAGTGCCTGTTGGGAAAGTACCATCAACTGGGAAAGCACTTACAGGTAATTCATCTCCTCTACCTTCTAATATAACACCCAATACACGTTGTACAAACTCTGGCATATTTCCAGACATGGCTGTAGAAAACTCTTTAGTACTTGTAATTTTATTAGAGTAATGTACTTCATAAAGATTTTCTAAGGCTTTATCTACAGCATTAAAGTTCATTTGAACAACTTTGTCGCCTTTATGAGAGTATGATTTTACAATAGCTTCTTTAATTTTATCGATAGCTTCATCTTTTGGAAGCACACCAGAAATAGCAAAGAAGCAGGTTTGTAAAATTGTGTTTGTACGTTTTCCTAACTTAGCTTCAAAAGCAACTTTAGTAGCATCAATCACATAAAATTTAAGTGATTTATTGACGATTCTCTCTTGTAAAGTTTTAGGTAATTTATCCCAAACCTCATCTTTAGAATAAGGTGAATTTAATAAGAATGTACCGCCTTGTTTTAGATCTTTAGCGATATCGTAATTTTCAACAAAATTAAATTGATGACAGGCAATAAAATCTGCGGTATCAATTAAATAAGTAGAAGAAATTGGTTTTGGACCAAATCTAAGATGCGATATTGTTTGTGCACCTGCCTTTTTAGAATCATAAACAAAATAACCTTGTACATAATTATCAGTTGTTTGTCCAATAATTTTAATTGAGTTTTTATTTCCACCTACAGTACCATCAGAACCTAAACCATAAAACATACAGTTAATAGTTTCTTTTTTAATTCTATATTCTGGATTAAATTCTAAACTTGTAAATGTTACATCATCATTAATACCAATGGTAAAATGATTCTTAGGTTTAGATTTTAGAAGTTCGTCATAAATACCTTTAACCATTGATGGTGTAAATTCTTTTGATGATAAACCATATCTTCCACCTATAATGCTTGGCATTGCTTTTCCGTATTCAACAAAAGCACTAACGATATCAAGATATAATGGGTCTCCAATACTTCCTGGTTCTTTTGTGCGGTCTAAAACAGCAATTTTAGTAACCGACTTAGGAATCATTTTCATGATGTGTTCAATAGAGAAAGGTCTAAATAAGCGCACAAAAATAGCGCCTACTTTTTCGCCATCACCAACCATTTTATCAATAGCTTCTGTTACAGCTCCTGCACCAGAACCCATAATAATAATAATACGCTCGGCATCTGGAGCTCCTATATAATCAAATAATTTATATGAGCGACCTGTATGGTTGTAAAAGTCATCCATAACACCTTGAACAATTTCTGGAACGGCATTATAATAAGTATTGGCAGCTTCTCTGGCTTGAAAGAATACATCGGGGTTTTGAGAAGTTCCTCTAATTACAGGGTTGTCAGGATTTAAACTTCTGTTTCTATGTTCAAGAACTTTATTCTCTGGTATCATTGCTTTTACAACCTCATCTGGAATGGCATCGATTTTAGAAATTTCGTGAGAAGTTCTAAATCCATCAAAAATATTTAAAAAAGGAATACGTGATTTTAAAGTGGCTACTTGAGAAATAAGTGCCATGTCATGAGCTTCTTGAACAGAATTTCCAAATAACATTGAAAATCCTGTTTGGCGTGTTGCCATCACATCACTATGGTCACCAAAAATAGATAAAGCGTGGGTAGCAATTGTTCTTGCTGCAACGTGTATAACAGAAGGTAAAAGTTCTCCTGCAATTTTATACATATTAGGAATCATCAACAATAAACCTTGTGATGCTGTAAAAGTTGTGGTAAGTGCACCAGCTTGTAAAGATCCGTGAACTGCACCAGCAGCACCAGCTTCACTTTGCATTTCAACAATTTTTGGAATATTATTCCAAATATTATTATCGCCTCTAGCACTAAACACCTCGGCATGCTCACCCATTGGTGATGCAGGTGTTATAGGGTAGATTGCACAAATTTCATTTGTTTTATGTGCAATTATTGCAACAGCCTCATTGGCATCACAAATAAGTTTTTTTGTTTCGGTTTCCATAAGTAGTATAGCTATTTAAAATACTGGGTAAAATTAGAACACATTAATAATATTAACTATGATAATTGTCAAGTTTTAAAAGACTGTGATTAATTTTATTTCAAATAATTTCAAGTCTTTTTTAAACATTACAAACAAGTTTTAAAAATTTTAATAATACCAAAATCAATTAAATACAAATACTATTATCAAAAAGGGGAAATAACCCCTTTAACTTAGGGGAAAACAATTGGTTTATATGCTATTAAAATGAATCAAATTTGTGATGAAATTGGGAATTATGGCAATTGTTTTCTTTGTTATATTTTGATTGTAGAGCGTAATTCTCTTTTCAAGCATTCTTAGGTAATAAGATTTATTGAGGGGTAATCTTAGCCTTAATCTAACCTCATTCTGTTAAGGAATGAGGTTTTTTTGTAATGTAAAAAAAAGGGAAATAACCTATACATTTTTAGGGGTTTACCATAATGTAATTTTTGATTTATTATAAGTTATTTGATGTAACTTAAAAATTACGGTTATGGGAATTTCTTCTGTTTTAAACAAAATAAAAGCCTACTATAATAAAGATGGCTATTCAATATCAGTAAATTATAAAGGGCATCCTCTTTCTGCCACGGGTAGTACCGAAGCTTCTGTTTTTAAATCTATAATTTATTTAATGTCTTTTGTCGATTTTGCCGAAGTGAAAAAATAATAATCAGCTTCAAATAAAGATTTAGTGGCTGACAATTAATGAGCTATTGTTTCAAATTTGTGATTATTCCAAAGTGATTTCAGCAATTTCTAAATTAAATTTTTCTTGCTTTTTATTTGATATTAAAAAACCTATTTCTTCTAGTATGTTTGAAGAAAAATTGGGGATAGTAAGTTTTCTACCTCTATAAGTTGGTTGTAATTCTGAAAGTAAAATTTCGATTGTTTGCCATTCTCCTGTTGTTTCAAATACTTTTATATATGATTCTTGACTATATTTATCAGATTTTGCTCTAAACTGATACTTTTTGCCATCACCTTTTAATTTTATAATTACTTTTTTGAAGCCTTCAATATTTTTTTCATTAAATCGATAACGTAAAAATGAAAAACCTCCATTATTTTCTAAAGATACTTTTCCTGTAAAAACACCTTGTCCCTCTTCATTTAAATAGAATACACTTGTTGAACGCCCACCCATTACCACATCATTAACTAACCTCCAATCAGAAATATCACTTGTTTTATTGAAATCGAAAATGAGCACACTCTTACTTATTATTATTGACATTATTATAATTTTTAAAATCATTACCTTTTTACTTTAAAGAACCAAACAACTCAATTAATTTTTGAGTTCTATAATTAAATATCTCTGTTAACTTAGGTTTTACCAATATTGGATGTACCATTCTACTTATAAAACCAAATGGAACTTTATAATCTATTACATCTTCCATTTCTACTCCTCCTTCAATTTCTTTTATAAAATGTTTATGGTGCCATAATGCATAAGGTCCAAATCGTTGCTCATCTACAAAGTACTCTTTATCTACTACATGAGTTATTTCAGTAACCCAATTTGTTTTAATACCAAATACTGGTGTAACTATATATTGAATAATTTGCCCAGCAAACATTGACTTATCATCTTCCGAAATAATATCAAAACTCATATAATTAGGCGTAATGATTTTTAAATTTTTTGGGTTGGATAAAAAATCCCAAGCCTGATCTATTGTAATTGGTAATTTTTGCTTTGATGACAACCGATAAACGATTCCTTTTGATGAAAATTTCATGTGTCTATATTATTTTTTTTAACGGTCACATGCTGCTCACTATCAGTCATTTTATTAGCTGATAAACTTTTTAGCATGCTCTTTTCATAACCTTAATTTTTTAAATAAGAGTAAGCGTTTAAACTAGTTGCAATTAGTAACCAAAGAAAATAAGGTGCAATTAACAAGGATTTCAATTTTAAATCTGAACCAAAAACAAACAAATAATAACCAATTAAAACTGTAAGCAAAATGATAACAATTAATGCAAATCCAACAGCATGCTGATTAAAAAATATATAGTTCCAAGACACATTTAATATAAATTGAATACCAAATAGGAACCAAAATGTATTTGATTCTTTTAAAGGAACTAAAAAAGACATATAGATTGAAAAACAGATCATTATAGTTGTCCAGGCTACGCCAAAAACCCAACCTGGTGGTGTCCAAGGCGCTTTATTTAAAGTTAAATACCAACCAGATGTTGGCCCGCTATTCATAAGCCAACTACCAATACCTAGGGCTGAAAAATTTATCAGTAAAAATAGAGTTAACCACATAAATTGTTTCATTACAGTTGTTTTAAAATTTTACTACTCATTGGTTTAGTTATAGAATAAAAATAATCTAAAAAATTACCGTTTTCATCAATTAAGTATTTTTGAAAATTCCATTTTACAGAGCTATTTTTTACACCATTTAATTCTTTTTTTGTTAACCAAGCATATAAAGGATGTTGCTTATCTCCTTTAACATCCACTTTTTCTGTCATTAAAAAAGTGACGCCATAATTCACTTTACAAAACGATTGTATTTGGGTTGCATTTCCTGGCTCTTGACCACCAAATTGATTACAAGGAACACCAATTACAACCAACTTATCTTTATAAGTTTCGTGCAATTTCTGCAAATCGGCATATTGTTTTGTGAATCCACATTCTGAAGCCGTGTTTACAAAAAGGATTTTCTTTCCTTTAAACTTGGCTAAATCTATGTTTTCACCTGATAAACTTTTTATAGAAATATCGTAAATTGAAGCTGTTGATTTCATTTTTTCTGAATTATTTGTAATTAAAAAGCTTGTTAAAAACAAACTAAATGCTGTTGATATTGTTATTATTAGTTTCATAATTTTATACGGCTATTTTAAAATTTAAACGTTTCTCTACTTTCTTTTTTATAAGTGTAAGTCGTTTCATTAAATCCATTAAATTTGGATTTTTTGTCTTTTTATATATTTCATTAATTCCTAAAATTAATGATTTCACTTCTTTTGAAGCTATAATTCGCTCATTAGTCGTTTTTAATGAGATTTTACGTTGTTCAAATTCAATTCCTTTTTCAACTATATCCATCATTTATAAATTTAAATAGTTATGTAATTCGGCTATTTTTTCTGGCTTATTAAAAACTCCGCCATAATAGCATGTAACGGTTGCGGATGAATCATCTTTAATTCCTCTAGAAGCCACGCACAAATGTTTTGCATCAATAATTACTGCAATGTCTTCTGTTTCTAAAATTGTTGCCAATTCTCTCGCAATTTGATTTGTTAATCGTTCTTGCACTTGTGGTCTATTAGCAAAATATTGTACAATTCTATTAATTTTTGAAAGTCCAATTACTTTTCCAGATGAAACATAGGCCACGTGTACTTTACCAAAAATTGGCACAAAATGATGCTCACAATTTGAATAAAACTGAATATTTTTTTCAACCAACATTTGATTGTATTTATATTTATTATCAAACAAAGCAATTTTCGGTTTGTTAGCAGGATTTAAACCTGAAAATATTTCATCAATATACATTTTAGCAACTCTTTTTGGAGTTCCTTTTAAAGAGTCATCGTTTAAATCAAGCCCCATAACTTCCATTATTTGAGCAAATAAACCCGCTATTTTCTCTTTCTTTTCTGTGTCAGAAATATCAAAAGCAGTTTCTGTTAATGGTGTATCTATTCCTGTATATAAATGATCATCACCAATTTCTTCCATTGTAAAATTTTCTAATTGATTCCCATTAGTAGGGAATTTCAACAAAGTTTCTGGGTGTTTCATAAAGTTTTATTTTTAGTTCGTATTGTTTTTCAATTAATGGTCTTATAATCCTATAAATAACCATTGCAATGTTTTCTGCAGTTGGATTTAAATTTTTAAATTCTTCTACGTCCATATTTAAATTTTTATGGTCAAATTTTTCAAGAACGTTTATTTTAATTAAGTCGGATAACATTTTAGTATCTATAACATAGCCTGTATCTTCATTAATAAATCCAATTACTTTAACCTCTAATTCATAATTATGACCGTGATAATTTGGATTATTGCATTTACCAAAAACACCTCTATTTTGTTCATCAGACCAATTCTTATTGTGTAATCTGTGAGCAGCATTAAAATGTTCTCTTCTAGTAACAGCAGTTTTTAAGTTCACATTTATTATTGTTTAACTTTTATATCACAATATTAAACATTTTATTTGTTTTTAAAATAAAACACACATTTCTTTTATTTATTATATAATAGCTTTTAATTATAGTAATTCATTTTATATGCAATTATTTTTTGTTTAATTTACATATCGTATTATTAAACAATTACAAACAACATGAAAATTCTTGTTACAGGATCAACTGGTTATATTGGAAAACGATTAATACCTCTATTATTAAATGAAGGTCATATGATTGTTTGTTCTGTAAGAGACATATCCAGAACTATTAAACACAACGAAGATGAGCATATAGAAATTGTTGAAGCTGATTTTTTAAAGCATGAAACATTACAAAATATTCCTAAGGATATAGATATAGCTTATTATTTAATACATTCAATGTCTAATTCTTCAACCGAATTTCATTCCTTAGAAGAAAAATGTGCTCAAAACTTTAAAAATTGTATTGAAAACACTTCGGCAAAACAAGTTATTTATTTAAGCGGAATTACCAATGACACCAAACTTTCAAAACATTTATTGTCTAGAAAAAATGTAGAAAGCATTTTACAATCAAACACCTATGCACTAACAACTTTTAAAGCAGGTATTATTGTTGGCTCAGGAAGTTCTTCATTTGAAATTATAAGAGATTTAGTTGAAAAATTACCTGTAATGATTGCTCCTAAATGGCTGAACACTAAAACACAACCTATTGCTATAAGAGATGTTTTAAATTTTTTATTTAGCGCAATTGGAAATGAAAAATTATATAATCAATCTTTTGATATATTTGGTCCAGAAATACTAACTTATCATGAAATGTTACTTGAATTCGCAAAAATTAGATGTCTTAAAAGATATATTTTTACGGTTCCAATAATGACTCCAAAGTTATCATCTTATTGGCTCTATTTTGTAACATCAACGTCCTATAAACTAGCATCTTCATTAGTAAATAGTATGGGTATTGAAATTATTGGAAAACCCAGTAACATTAATCAATTATTAAAAGTGGAACCTATTTCGTATAAAGAAGCTGTAAAACTTGCATTTCTAATTATTGAACAAAATAGTATTGTATCAAGCTGGAAAGATTCATTTGTCAGCGGTCGTTTACAGCATAAAACACACGAATATATAAATGTTCCAACCTATGGATGCTTTATAGATAAAAAACAACGAGCAGTTAAAAATGCTGAATTAACTTTGAATAAAATTTGGGCTATTGGTGGAGAAAATGGCTGGTATTATGGTAATTTTTTATGGAAATTAAGAGGTTTTACCGATAAAGTTTTTGGCGGAATTGGTTTAAGAAGAGGACGAACAAATCCAACAGAACTTAATATTGGTGATTCCCTCGATTTTTGGCGTGTAATTTATGCCGATAAAAAACAGAAAAGATTGTTATTATATGCTGAAATGAAATTGCCTGGGGAAGCATGGTTAGAATTTAAAATTGAAGACAACATATTGCATCAAACTGCTACTTTCAGACCAAAAGGTATTGCAGGACGCCTGTACTGGCTTTCAGTTATACCATTTCACTGGTTTGTATTTAATGGTATGATTTCAAAATTGGCAGAACCTAGTTAAACAACGCTTTTTTTAACACCGTTAAATACCGTTCTCTCGCAAATTTATGTTCCACAATTTCGGGAGTTTCCTTATAATTGGGATTCCACTTTTTAATATATTTAAAATCTGGATCAAACTTTTGTTGTTGAGTAAATGGATTAAAAACCCTAAAATAAGGAGCCGCATCACAACCAGTACCAGCAACCCATTGCCAGTTTCCATTATTGGCAGACAGTTCAAAATCTAATAACTTTTCAGCAAAATAAGCTTCACCCCAACGCCAATCAATTAATAAATGCTTAATTAAAAAACTTGCTACTATCATTCTAACTCTGTTATGCATATAACCAGTTTCATTTAATTGTCGCATTCCTGCATCAACAATTGGATATCCGGTTTTACCTTCACACCATAATTTAAATTCAGATTCATTATTTCTCCATTGAATAAAATTGTATTTCGATTTAAAATTTTCATTAACAACTTTTGGAAAATGATAGATAATTTGCATAAAAAACTCACGCCAAATTAACTCGCTTGTAAATGTAGCATCAACTTTTATTGTAAAATCAACTAACTTTCTAACACTTATTAACCCAAAACGCAAGTGGACTGATAGATTTGATGTTTCTACGGAAGGAATATCTCTGGTTTTTACATAATTTGAAATACATGAATCATTTATTGGCTTAACTTTCATTGAAGATTTTACAAAACCAATATCAGACAAGTTTGGAAATGTAAAAGCAGCTTTTAAAAAATTCTCTTTTAATGTTTCAGAAGAAAATTTTTGAAGGTTCCCATTGTAATATTTCTGCAACCATTTATTTTTATATGGAGTATAAACAGTATAAGGCAAACCATCATTTTTTACAATTTCAGCTTCTTCAAAAATTACCTGATCTTTAAATGATTTAAACTCGACTCCTTTTTCTAAAAAAAGAGATTCTAATTTGCCATCCCTTTTAATAGCGTAAGGCTCATAATCCTTATTTATATAAACTTCCTTTATCGTATAATTTTCCAGTAACTTTTTCCAAACTTCTAAAACAGTTCCTTTTTCAATTTTAACAGCACTACCTATTTTAAGCAGTTCTATATTTATAGCATTTAAAGTTTCATAAATAAAAGAAACTCTAGCATCATTTTTTGGAAGATCGTTTAGAATTTCTTCATCAAAAATAAAGATTGGTAGCACTTTGTAACCAGATTGTAAGGCATGATACAATCCGCAATTATCATGCAATCTCAAATCTCTTCTAAACCAAAAAATGGCAATTTCATTTTTATTCATAAACTTCAATTAATTGAATACTTTTTTAAACTTTTCAATTAAAATTAAATTAGCAAAAAGCATACTAAACGCATAAAAAGCATCTTCTATAGGCACTGTTCCAATTCTAAAACCTAAATTTTCAGCATTGTTATACCAAACAACTTCCTGATGAATAAAACTACCTGTTAAAATTCCGTTTACAATAAAAAATGGAATTAATATCACCAAAAAAGTAAGATAGAATTTTTGTAAGATCATGTTTTTAGCAAAAAAAGAATAGGCTAACAAACCCGCAAAAACAGAGAAATTCACAAGCGTATACCATTTATCAGTATTTAAAATTAATACAACTACTGAAATAAAAAATAATACAATTGTTAGATAACTTGTCACTTTTTTTGACAATTCTAGGTTCGAGAAAAAATAGCCTACTGCATAATGTGTAAAAATACTTGCATAAGGAATACAAATAAAAAATAATATTTCTTCTAACGGAAGCCCAAAAATGGTGAAATTAACGTGATACGTAGGATTAAAACCCCAAACACCAATTTTGGTGAAAATAACATCCCAAACTAAAAAAAAGAACGCAACAATAAAAAGAGACAAAAAAACCGATTTCCACCATCTAATGAAACGCATTTTTTTTTCAAAACTATAGGCAAATGGAACCATAAATGACGTGATATTTAAAATTAAATAAAGACTCATTACATATTGAAATATTTAAAAGGAACAAATAACATTCCAAAACATTCTCCTTCTTCTTTCCCCAAATGTTTATGATGAACCATATGTGCTTTTCGCAATCCTACTAAATATTTGTTATTGGATTTATTAAACCATTTAAATCGCTTATGAATTAAAACATCGTGCACTAAAAAATAGGCAAGTCCGTAAAAAAATATTCCTAATCCTATAAAAAACAGAAAATTTAATCCATCTTGAAATCCGAAATAAAACAATAGAATACTTGGTATAGCAAATACCACAAAAAAAACATCGTTTCTTTCAAACCAATTTTGATATTTGGGTTGATGATGATCTTCGTGAAAATACCACATTAAACCGTGCATTACATATTTATGTGTAAGCCAAGTTACGCCTTCCATCAATAAAAATGTAACCATTGTAATAAGTATAAACATTAGTGTATTTTATTTAATTTTTGTTTAATTTGTTTAGATTTTTCACTACTTAAAGTGCTAATTAACAACACATTATTTAGTATTTTAATTTTAAAATCCCTTTTTAAATTACTTGCTTCTATCTCATTAATAATTAGCAAATAATCATCTTTAATATTTCTGTGATATCCTAAAAATTTAGGCATTTCACTTTGAAGCAAAAACCTTAAATATCTAATTTCAACATTGTTTTTGTTGTTATTTATTAAACTATCCAATTGTTTTTTCCCCTTTTTAAAATATTTGTATTTCGCTATCGGAAATTTAACCAGCTTAGATTTCATAAAAAACATAACCGCTGTATAACTTTTTGCTTCTACTGTTTCGTTTTTCTCTAAAATTTCTATAAAGTAGTTTGCCTGTTCTACAGAAGTAATTTTAGGAAATGTATTTCGTACCTCCTCAACTTCAGAAATTGAATTACCAATGGCCATAAACATTAAAAGAACAACTAATTTCATTTAATAAATCTACAATAAATTTAGTTTATACACCACAAAAGATTTAGCTAGCAAACTGATTTTAAGTGGATTTGAAACTCTTATTCTTGTGTTCATAATTTTTTCTGAAGGTGTACCTTTTAACTTTTTAAGCAATCTTCTATAATAAATATAAGCTGTATAAACTCCGAATTTTGCTTCTAGAGGCAACATTTTTATTCCTTTAAATGCTTCATGAAAATCTTCTTCAATTTCATCAATAATTTTATTTTTTGCTGAAATATCCAATTTTTTCAAATCTATTCCTGGGAAATAAGAACGATTTAACACTTCATAATCATCTTTTAAATCTCTTAAAAAGTTTACTTTTTGAAAAGCAGAACCCAAACGCATCGCATAACTTTTTAAATGCTCATATCTTTCTACATCTCCATTAACAAAAACTTTCAAACACATTAAACCTACAACATCTGCCGAACCATAAATATAATTTTCATATTCAGCTTTTGTTTCATAATCGTTTTTATTTAAATCAAGTTTCATACTTGTTAAAAAAGCCTGAATTAAATCGTCTGTAATTTTGTGTTTTTTAACTGTAAGCTGAAAACTATTTAAAATAGGATTTAAACTTATGTTAGCTGCGAAAGCCTTGTAATAGTCTTGTTCAAACTCATTCAATAATTTTTCTTTTTCATAACCGTGAAAAGAATCTACAATTTCATCGGCCAACCTTACAAAAGCATAAATACTATAAATATCTTCTCTAATTTTAGGAGCCAGCATTTTTACAGCTAATGAAAATGAAGTACTGTATTTTTTTGTAACCAATTTACTACAAGCAAATCCGGTTTGATCAAATAGCTGTTTCATAATTTTTTTTGATTCATTTAATTTTAGTAGTAGCATTTTTTATCACCATTTGTGACACAATTTTTCCCGAAATTATGGATGGCGGAACGCCAGGTCCTGGAACGGTTAACTGACCGGTAAAAAATAGGTTTTTAACTTTTTCGCTTTTTATTTTCGGACGCAAAAAAGCCGTTTGTGTTAAGGTATTTGCTAATCCGTAAGCGTTTCCTTTGTATGAATTATAATCTGCAATAAAATCGTTTACACAATATGATTCTTTTAAAATAATTGCATCCCTAACTTTTTGGTTTGTCAGTTTTTCTAATCGCTCCATAATTTTTACAAAATAACGCTCCCTAATTTCTGGAGTATCTTCAATTCCTGAAGCAATTGGAATTAAAAAAGTAGCAGCTTCCTTACCAATTGGAGCAAAACTAGTATCGGTTATACTTGGGAAACTCGCGTAAAAAAGCGGATCCTTTGGCCATTTTGGCGTATCATATATATCTATTGCGTGCACATCAAAATCGGTATCAAAAAACAACGTATGATGTGAAATATTCTTTATTTTTTTATTGAAGCCAACATAGAAGAGCAATGAAGAAGGCGCAAATGTTTTTCTTTCCCAATAATTTTCAGAATACTTTCGATATTTTTTATCTAACAAGGTTTCAGAATGATGATAATCTGCACCACTTACAACAATATCAGCCGGTAAAAATTCATCATTAACCTTTACTCCTATAGCTTTTCCATTTTCAACAACAATTTTTCCAACAATTACATTTGTTTTTATGGTAACACCTAATTCAGTTGCTAATGACACAAAACCTTTAACAACTTCAAACATTCCACCCTTTGGATGCCAAGTTCCTAAACCAAAATCGGCATAATTCATAAAACTGTAAAAACTTGGAGTATTGGAAGGTTTTGCACCTAAAAATAATACAGGAAATTCTAAAATTTGAATTAGCTTTTTGCTTTTAATATTGGCTCTAACTTCTGTACTGATACTTTTAAAAAACTGATTCACATTTTTAATGGTATCAAAAGTGATTAGTTCTGTTATAGAATTTCCTGGCTTATATACCATATTATTCACCGCAATTTCATAATTGAATTTTGCAGCTTTTAAAAATTTTTTCAAATAAACGGAGCTTCCTTTTTCTTCTTTTTCAAAAACAGCATAAATTTCTTCTAACCTATCAGAAATAGTTATAGAATTTAACACATCAAAATATACCTGATATGCAGGTGCTAGTTTTTCTAAATCGTAAAAATCGCTTGGTTTTTTATTGAAGTCTGCAAAGAATTTTTCAAATACATCTGGCATCCAATACCAAGTTGGGCCAATATCAAATTTAAAACCATCTTTTTGAAGTACACGCGCTCTTCCTCCTACGCTATCGTTTTTTTCAAGAATTGTAACATCATAACCTTCTTTTGCTAAATAACATGAAGCTGATAATGATGAGAATCCTGAGCCTATTATAATTATTTTTTCCTTCATTTTGTTTAACAAATATAAAATAATATTAAACAAAATTAAATTATTTAAAAAAAATTATAAAATATTTAACAACTCTAAAGGAGACTTAAACACTTTCATTTGAGATAGATCAACTAAATTTTCATCTAATAAAGCAGTTTTAACGCCTAAAACCCATAAAATATCTTTACTGTTTTTTAAGACTTTTGAATTAACTTCTTCTAAATAGTTCTCAATAGTTTCTTTTGAAGGCTCAACAGTTAAATACGTAACAAAACAAATGTTATCATACACTTTTTGAAGATCATTTAAATTTTCAACAGGCACACTTTGTCCTAAATAAATAGAATTATGGCCGTGAAATAACAACTCAAAATGCAAGTACAACAAACCAAGTTCATGTATTTCATTCAAAGGCAAATACAACACAAACTTTTGTGCTTCATTTTCAGATTGTGTTACCTGAAGTTTTTCAATATTAATATGAATTTTTTGTTTTATTAAATTGGTAATAAAATGTTCATGAGCTGGTGTTATTGTGTTTATTTGCCATAAAATACCAATCTCATTTAGAAAAGGCATAAATATTTTAGTAAAAATAGTTCTAAAATTAAATTGCTGTATTAAACCAGTATAGATTTTGTTGAATAAAATTTCATCAAAATTTAACATTGCTAATTTTAAAGAATTTGCAGCTTGGTTTTGAAAACCATCTTTAAAAATTAACTCTTTAACCTGCTGTTCCAAGCCTTTTGCAGACAAGGCTGCAATTTTGGATATTTTAAGGCCATTATTATTTAATAAAGAGATATTCAATATTTTTTGTAAACTCTCTATATCATAATATCTTATGTTGGAATCTGTTCTATTAGGCTGAAACAAATTGTATCTTTTTTCCCAAATACGAATAGTATGCGCTTTAATTCCTGAAAAATTTTCAAGATCTTTAATTGTGAATTCTGTTTTTATATTGTTCAATTTTTACTAGTATTAATTAAACAAATATATAAAATTTATTATTAATCAAACAAATTTCAAAAAATGTACACGGCTACATATTTATTTACTCAAATACATTTTTCGTCTAGAGTATAACTCGTAGAACTGATCGTCTTTTAAACTGTCAATAAACAAGATGCTTTCACCTGTAGATTTCATTTCTGGTCCTAAATTCTTGTTTACATTTGGAAATTTGTCAAAAGAAAAGACAGGTTGCTTAATAGCAAAGCCATCTAATTTTGGATTAAAATCAAAGTCCTTTACTTTATGAGTTCCCAACATAACTTTGGTAGCGTAATTTACATAAGGCTCATTATAGGCTTTTGAGATAAACGGCACAGTTCTAGAAGCTCTAGGGTTGGCTTCAATAATATAAACGACATCTTCTTTTATAGCAAATTGTATGTTTATCAAGCCAATAGTTTTTAAAGCTTTTGCTATTTTAACTGTATGATCTTTTAGTTGTTGTAATACAAATGGACCTAAATTAAACGGTGGTAAAGTAGCATTCGAATCGCCAGAATGTACACCGCACGGTTCAATATGTTCCATTATGCCAATTATATAAACATCTTCGCCATCGGAAATAGCATCGGCTTCAGCCTCAATAGCGCCATCTAAATAATGGTCTAATAAAAGCACATTATTAGGAATGCTTTTTAAGATGTTAACAACATGCTTTTCAAGTTCATCTTTATTAATCACAATTTTCATTCCCTGTCCGCCTAATACATACGAAGGTCTTACAAGTATTGGAAAATCGAGTTCATCTGCAATAACAAGCGCTTCTTCTGCCGAAGTGGCTGTGCCAAATTCTGGAAATGGAATTTCAAGCTCTTGTAATAATTTTGAAAATTGACCGCGATCTTCTGCTAAATCTAAAGCTTTAAAGCTGGTGCCGATAATTTTAATACCGTATTTATCTAGTTTTTCTGATAGTTTTAAGGCTGTTTGACCACCAAGTTGTACAATGACACCTTCGGGTTTTTCATGCTGAATAATATCATAGATATGCTCCCAAAAAACAGGCTCAAAATAAAGTTTATCAGAAATGTCAAAATCGGTTGAAACAGTTTCTGGATTGCAATTTATCATGATGGTTTCGTAACCACATTCTTTGGCTGCCAAAACACCATGCACACAACAATAATCGAATTCGATACCTTGCCCTATTCTATTAGGTCCCGAACCTAAAACAACAATTTTCTTTTTATTAGTTACAACTGATTCGTTTTCGGAACTAGAAACACCATTTACAATACTGTTATTTTCAAAAGTAGAGTAGTAGTATGGTGTCTGTGCGTTGAATTCTGCCGCACATGTATCTACCAATTTATAAACCCGATTGATATTTAATTTTTGACGCAAAGTATATACTTCACTTTCTAAACAACCCAACATATGAGCAATTTGTCTATCGCCATAGCCTTTTTGTTTGGCTTCTAAAAGAAGTGGCTTTGGTAAAGTTTTTAAAGTGAATTTAGAAATTTCTTTTTCAATGAGATAAAGACCTTCGTATTGCTTTAAAAACCACATGTCTATTTTGGTAAGCTCATGAATTTTTTGAAGCGATAAGCCCATTTTTATAGCGTCATAAATAACAAAAACGCGATCCCAACTTGGGTTGATAAGTTTGCTGATTATCGTATCATAATCGGTATAACCTTTACCATCTGCCCCAATACCATTGCGTTTTATTTCGAGCGATTGTGTGGCTTTATGAAGCGCTTCTTGAAAAGAACGGCCTATGGCCATTACCTCGCCAACAGATTTCATTTGCAGGCCTAAAGTGCGGTCAGAACCTTCGAATTTATCAAAATTCCATCGCGGTATTTTTACAATAACATAATCTAAAGTAGGCTCAAAAAGGGCCGATGTATTTTTAGTTATCTGATTTTTAAGTTCATCTAAATGATAACCAATAGCCAGTTTAGAAGCAATTTTAGCAATAGGATAACCTGTTGCTTTTGAGGCTAAAGCTGATGATCTTGATACACGTGGATTGATTTCTATGGCAATAATATCTTCATTTTCATCAGGACTCAATGCAAATTGCACATTACAACCCCCTGCAAAATCGCCGATAGAGCGCATCATTTTAATAGCCATATCGCGCATGCGTTGGTAGGCGGTATCGCTTAATGTCATGGCAGGCGCAACGGTAATAGAGTCGCCTGTGTGAATGCCCATCGGATCCATATTTTCTATGGTACAGATAATAATGACATTGTCGTTTTTATCGCGTAAGAGTTCTAATTCGTATTCTTTCCAACCTAATAAAGCTTTGTCAATGAGTACTTCGTGAATGGGCGAGGCTTCTAAGCCGCGTTCTAATAAATGGTCAAAATCTTCTTTTTTGTAGACTATAGAAGCACCTGTGCCACCTAAGGTAAACGAAGGTCTAATTACCAATGGAAAGCCAAATTCTTGTGCAATTTCTTTTCCTTCTAAAAAAGATGTGGCTGTTTTGCTTGGCGCTTGTGGTATGCCAATACTGTTCATTAATTTTCTGAACTGCTCGCGGTCTTCGGTTATGTTAATGGCGTTGATATCTACACCAATAATTTTAACATTAAAATCGGCCCAAATACCTTTGTCTTCGGCTTCAATACATAAATTTAGAGCTGTTTGACCGCCCATAGTTGGCAAAACGGCATCAATAGTATGCTTTTTTAATATGTCAACAATAGATTTTGTTGTTAAAGGTTTTAAATAAACATGATCTGCCATGGCAGGATCTGTCATTATGGTAGCCGGATTTGAATTAATTAAAATAACTTCGATGCCTTCTTCTCTTAGAGATCTTACGGCTTGTGTGCCAGAATAATCAAATTCGCAAGCCTGACCAATAATAATGGGACCAGAGCCTATAATTAAAACCGATTTTATTGAAGTGTCTTTTGGCATGGTTTAGATTTATTGCAAATATTTAAAAATATTATGTTGTAAAGAAAGCATATGTATCATAAGTTATCAAAAAGATATAAAAAAAGGTGTTACTAATAAAAGTAACACCTTTGGTATATTAAAGAAATTAGTCACTATTTTTTTGGACTAGGTTCTGATGAAACACTTACTTTGGCTCTGCCTTTAGCACGTCTTCTGGCTAAAATTTTTCTACCGCTAACACTAGCCATACGTTCTCTAAATCCGTGTTTGTTATTTCTCTTTCTTCTCGATGGTTGGTATGTTCTTTTCATTTTACTGTTATCTAATTAAAGCCTAAATATTTTACTAAAAAAGTTCGGCAAATATACAAAGAGTTTTATGTTTGACAAGCATTTTATTCAAAAAAATCTTAATTAAAAATATTATTATTTTCACAAATTAAAAGTTTATTTTTACAGCACTTAAAATATATTTATTATGTACAACGAACCCATGTTAAAAGATAACGCCTTAAAAGGAAAAACCTATGTAGTTACTGGTGGTGGAAGTGGTTTAGGTAAAGCTATGAGCACTTATTTTTTACAATTAGGAGCTAATGTGGTTATCTCTTCACGTAATTTTGAAAAGCTTCAAAACACAGCAAACGAATTAGAAACTCTCACAGGAGGAAAGGTCTTACCTGTACAATGTGATGTGAGACATTACGAAGAAGTAGAAAATATGCTTGCAAAAGCGCTAGAAACTTTTGGTAAAGTTGACGGTTTATTAAACAATGCAGCAGGTAATTTTATAAGTCCAACCGAACGTTTATCTGCCAATGCTTTTGATACCGTTATTGATATTGTTTTAAAAGGAAGTAAAAACTGCACTTTGGCTTTTGGTAAACATTGGATTGCCGAAAAACAAGAACGTGCCACAGTTTTAAATATCGTTACAACGTATGCGTGGACAGGTTCTGCGTACGTGGTGCCATCGGCAACAGCCAAAGCAGGAGTGTTAGCAATGACACGCTCTTTAGCCGTAGAATGGGCTAAATATGGCATTAGAACCAACGCCATTGCACCAGGGCCATTTCCTACAAAAGGGGCTTGGGACAGATTATTGCCAGGCGATTTACAAGAAAAATTCGACTTCAAGAAAAAAATACCTTTACGTCGTGTAGGTGAACATCAAGAATTAGCCAATTTGGCAGCGTATTTAATGAGTGATTTTTCATCTTATATTAATGGCGAAGTTGTGACTATTGACGGTGGCGAGTGGCTGCAAGGTGCAGGAGAAATGAATATGCTTGAAGCGGTTCCTAAAGAAATGTGGGATATGCTTGAAGCTATGATTCGCTCAAAGAAAAGATCTTAATCTAAATAATTTGGCGATGCGTTGCGTCGCCATTTCTGCTATAACCTCTCCTTTGGAGAGGTCAGAACTGCTTTTTAGTAGTTCTGGGTGAGGTAAAATTAAAAATTTCGATTTTTGGTGTTTAAGCCAAAATAAAACCAGCAAAATACGCTTATGGCTTGTGTCGGGGATAGTTGGTTTTAAGAAATTTTTTATTTAGGTTTATTTTGTAAAGCTTAACACTTTTAAAGACTGTGGTCTTTGATAAAATAGTGTATTTTTGCAAGGTCAAAAAACAAGAAATTAATGGGAAAAATAATAGCCGTTGCAAATCAAAAAGGAGGTGTTGGTAAAACAACAACCTCACTAAACCTTGCAGCAGCATTGGGTGTTTTAGAGAAAAAGGTATTGTTAATTGATGCCGATCCGCAAGCAAATGCGTCATCGGGATTGGGTATAGATATAGATAAAGTAACCAAAGGAACGTATCAGGTTTTAGAACTTGAAATTCCTGCTCACGAAGGCATTGTTTCTACCACCTCTCCAAATGTGTCAATTATGCCAGCGCATATAGATTTGGTGGCTGTAGAAATTGAATTGGTAGATAAAGTTGACCGAGAATATATGCTTAAAAAAGCGCTTGAGCCCATTAAAGACGCTTACGATTATATTATTATTGATTGTGCGCCTTCTCTTGGTTTAATAACACTTAACGCCCTTACAGCGGCCGATTCGGTTGTTATTCCTATTCAATGTGAATATTTTGCTTTAGAAGGTTTAGGGAAATTATTGAATACTATAAAAAGCGTTCAAAAAGTGCACAATGCCGATTTAGATATTGAAGGATTGTTATTGACCATGTACGATTCGCGTTTACGCTTGTCAAATCAGGTGATAGAAGAGGTTAAGAAACATTTTCAACAGATGGTTTTTAAAACCATAATTCATAGAAATACACGCTTAAGCGAAGCGCCTAGTTTTGGCGAAAGTATTATTGCTTACGATGCTACAAGTCGCGGTGCCATAAATTATATTAATTTAGCGAACGAAATACTTAAAAAGAATGCTCATGGCAAAAGCAACTAAAAAACAAGCACTGGGACGCGGACTGTCGGCTATTTTAAAAACGGCATCAGAATCTGAAATAGACGCAACTTTTTCTAAAAATAAAACGGCTGTTTTAGATACTATTATTGATGTGGAGCTCGATAAAATTGTTGAAAACCCTTTTCAGCCCAGAACTCATTTTAACGAAAAGGCTTTAACTGAGTTGGCAAATTCTATTCAGGAATTAGGAGTTATTCAACCTATTACTGTCAGAAAAATAGCACATAATAAATTTCAATTGGTATCGGGAGAACGCCGTTTGAGAGCTTCAAAACAATTGGGTTTAAAGACTATTCCCACGTATATAAGATTGGCTAATGATCAAGAAATGTTGGCCATGGCTTTGGTAGAAAACATCCAACGTAAAGATTTAGATCCCATAGAAGTTGCCCTATCTTACCAACGTTTGATAGACGAAATAAACCTAACGCAAGAACAATTGAGCAAACGTGTGGGTAAAGATAGGTCTACTGTAACTAATTATTTACGGTTGTTAAAATTAGATCCCATAATTCAGACAGGTATGCGTGACGGATTTATAAGCATGGGTCATGGCAGGGCATTGATAAACGTAGAAAAACAAGACGATCAATTAAACATATACGCACAAATTGTAAAGCTAAAACTCTCTGTAAGACAAACCGAAGATTTGGTTAGAAGATTAAAAAATACAGGAAACGAAACAACTTTAAAAATTCAGAAAATAAGTAAGTCTGATATAGTGACGCAGATAGAATCAGATTTTGTGGCGCTTTTAGGAAAAGATGTTAGTATTAAAACAAATGCTTTAGGCAAAGGCAAAATAGAAATTAAATTTTCTGATGAAGCCGCTTTAAATCGTTTAAAAAAGTTACTGCTTTAAATGAGAAAGTCTTTAATTTTCTTTTTAGTTTTTATAATATCTGTATCGCTATCGGCACAGAAAAAAAGGATGCAAAAAAGAGTCGAAAAAGACACTATTTTTAGAGACGATTTAACCAATCCACTTTCGCCTTCAAAAGCCGCTTTTTATTCGGCTGTATTGCCAGGACTCGGTCAAGCCTATAATAAAAAATATTGGAAAATTCCACTTGTATATGGTGCCCTAGGATCAAGCTCTTACTATTACTTTCTAAACAATTCTGATTTAAGACAATATAGGAACGCTTATAAATTAAGATTGGCTGGTAAACCAGATGAATTTTTAGGTTTAATTTCTAATGATGGTCTTATTAGTGCACAAAAAACATTAAAACGAAATCGCGATTTGTCTTTGTTTTTAACCTTGGCATTTTATGCTTTAAATATTATTGAAGCCAATGTAGATGCGCATTTGCAAGACAGACCTATTGATAATAAAGTCAGTTTTAGACCGCTCATAAATTATGCGTCAGATATTAATAAACCTGTTTTTGGTATTGCAACAACTATAAAAATAAATTAAGAAAACAACATGAATATAGCCCTATTAGGATATGGTAAAATGGGTAAAGAAATTGCGCAAATAGCTTTAGATCGTGGCCATATAATTGTGTCTAAATTAGATTTTGATACCGAGGATTTTCAATTCAATAATGCCGATGTGGCCATAGATTTTAGTGCACCAAACGTGGCTTTTAACAATGTGTCTCTGGCCTTACAAAATAATGTGCCCGTTGTTTCTGGCACGACTGGATGGTTAGATAAATACGATGCTGCTGTTGCTATTTGTAACAAAAATAAAGGGGCCATGCTCTATGCTTCTAATTTTAGTTTGGGCGTTAATTTATTTTTTGAGTTAAACACCAAATTAGCTAAATTAATGAAGCATTATGATAATTATCAAGTAACTTTAGAAGAAACACATCACACAGAAAAAAAGGATGCGCCAAGTGGCACAGCTATAAGTTTAGCCGAACAAATTATAGATAATAGCACCAAAGAAAAATGGTCTTTAGAAAAGCCATCCGATAAGGAAAATATTAATATAAAGTCCAATCGTTTGCCAGATGTGCCAGGTACACATTGGGTAAATTACATTAGCGATGTTGATGAAATTTCTATTAAACATAAGGCTTTTAGTCGTAAAGGATTCGCTTTGGGAGCTGTTTTGGCTGCCGAATGGATTGCCGGAAAACAAGGTGTTTTTAGCATGAAAGATGTGTTAAACATTGGTTAAAACATCATAATGCACTCAAAGCAATAGACTTGAATCTTAGAAATAATTTAACTTTACCAAACTTTAAAGAAATCAATCAAAAATGACAATCATACAATTATTCTATTTTTTTATCGCCGTTCAGGTAATTCACTTTTTTGGTACTTATAAATTATATGTAAAAGCTGGCCGTCAAGCTTGGGAAGCCGCTGTACCCATTTATAATGCTGTTGTTTTAATGCAAATTATAAATAGACCTAGATGGTGGACAATTTTGTTGTTTGTACCCGTTATAAATTTATTTATGTTTCCTGTTTTATGGGTAGAAACCATTCGCAGTTTTGGACATAATTCTAATAAAGATTCGTGGTTGGTTTTATTCACATTAGGTCTGTATATCTATTATATAAATTATGCCACATCTAACGATTATATAAAAGAACGCAGTCTTAAACCACGTACCAATACAGGCGAGTGGGTGAGTTCTATTGTTTTTGCCATAGTGGCGGCAACCATGGTGCATACTTATTTTATGCAACCTTATACCATTCCAACTTCTTCATTAGAGAAATCTCTTTTAATAGGCGATTTTCTTTTTGTAAGTAAGTTTCATTATGGCGCCAGAGCGCCGATGACAGCTGTGGCTTTTCCTATGGTTCACGATACTTTTCCAAGTATTCCTGTGCCTTTTACAGGGATAAAATTAACACCTCAGTTTAGATCGTATCTTAAAAAACCACAACTGCCTTATTTTAGGTTTCCCGGATTGCAATCTATAAAACGCAATGACATTGTTGTGTTTAACTGGCCTGCCGATACGGTTCAGCAGTTTTTTAAAACCCCAGATCATAAGATAAGAAAACCTGTAGATAAAAAATCTAATTATGTAAAACGTTGTGTAGGTATTGCGGGTGATACTTTAAGTGTGGTTGATGGTTATGTTTATATAAATGGTGAAAAAACTGTTTTGCCAGACCGTGCCAAACCGCAGTATGATTACACCGTTTACACCGAAGGGCAACAGATTAGCACACGTTCTATAGAAGAAAGGTATCATGTAAGAGAATGGGGTAGGTATCAAAATGGGAATTACCGTTTTAATTTAGATGAAGATAATGCCCGTTTGATTTCTAAAAACCCAATGGTTAAAAAAATTGAACGCGAATTTTATCCTAAAGGAATGGCAGAAGATGTTTTTCCACACGATAAAAATCTGAATTGGAATCATGATAATTATGGCCCAATTTACATCCCCAAACAGGGCAAAACAGTGACTTTAACTTTAGAAAATTTACCATTGTATAATAAAATTATTGGTGAATACGAAAAGAATGATTTAGAAATAAATAATAACGACATCTACATTAATGGCAAAATAGCAACGTCTTACACTTTTAAACAAAATTACTATTGGATGATGGGCGATAACCGTGGTCATTCTGAAGATTCACGCTATTGGGGATTTGTGCCTTTTGACCATGTGGTTGGAAAACCTGTATTTATTTGGATGAGTTGGAACAGTGCAGGTAAAGGTATAAATAAAGTGCGTTGGGATAGGATGTTCACTACAGTTGGCGGCAGCGGAAAGCGCGTATCATATTTATATTATTTCTTAGGTGCTTTAGCACTTTGGTTTGGTGTCGATTTTTACAGAAAGCGCATTAAAAATTAACACATTAGGTTTTAAATGATTGTCATTCAGCCCAGTTATTTTGGTCCTATCAGTCAGTTTGCTGTGATGTCAAAATATGCCGAAGTGGGTTTAGAAGTCTGCGATAATTATCAGAAACAAACCTATCGTAACCGCTGTTATATTTACGGAGCCAATGGCAAATTAATGCTCAACATTCCTATTATTCATCAAAAAGATGGTTATAGACAGCTCACTAAAAATATAAAAATTGAGCCCGCTTTTAATTGGAAAACGCAACATTTAAAATCCATTCAAACAGCTTATCAAACGTCCCCTTTTTTTGAATTTTATGAAGATGATTTTCTAGCTTTTTTTGAAAAAGATTATACCCACTTACTTGATGTTAATATTTCAGGTATTAAATTGATATCAGATTTGTTAGGCTTAGAAATTACGTTTTCTGAAACATCCGCATACAAACCTGTTATTGAATTAAAAAAAGATTATCGCTTTTTAGCAAACGCCAAAACAGAACAACCATTTACCTTTGAAACATACACCCAAATGTTTGATGATAAATATGGGTATATTCCGAATCTCAGCATTTTAGATCTGTTGTTTATGGAAGGACCAAATGCGTTAAACTATCTTGAAAATCAAGTTACAGAAATCTAATAATGGAAATACTTAGAATAGCCATTCATTTTGGATTACACATTATTGCACCTTTTTTTATAGCCTATTTTTTCTTTAATAAAAATTGGAAATTAGCTTATATTCTCATGCTTTTAACAATGCTCATTGATTTAGATCATTTATTAGCCACGCCCATTTTTGACCCTAATCGTTGCAGCATTAACTTTCATCCCTTACACACTTATTGGGCACTTGCCGTTTATATAGGTTTGCTATTTTTTAAAAGAACCAGAATTATTGGCATTGGATTGGTATTGCATATTATTACCGATGCTTTAGATTGTTTGTGGTTGTAACAAATATATAATTAGAGGTGTGTATTCAACATTTCTAAATATTATTTTTTTTGAGGATAATATTCAATTAATTCTGAACCCGAAATTAAGCTTGCTAATATTTTTGTACTCGAAAATTGTTCAAAAATTATTTTAAAGAAAACGGTTAAAGGGATGGCCATAATTAAACCCGGAATCCCCCAGATATAACCCCAAAGACTTAGCATAACCAAAATGGTAATGATGTTTATTGAAAACGATTTCCCCATAAATACAGGTTCTAAAATACCACCCATTAAAACTTGAACAGCGGTTATTGAAAGTATAAAAAACAGCAATGTTCCTGTTGAATCTAATTCAACAAAAGCAAATAACGCTAATAAAATGACAGAAATAAATGAACCTATCATCTGAATAAAGTTGATTATAAAGGCAAATAACCCCCAAAAAATCGGAAAACTTACATCAAAAAACAGACAGGCAAGTGTAACTCCAATGCCTGTAAAGAGACTGATAATAAATTTTACTTTCATAAATTTAATCAGATCTTTTTCAATTTTAAAAAATACTTTAACCGATGAGAATTTTTGTTTGAGCAAAGTGTTATTTAATACTTTTTGAAGATTTATGGATTCTAAAAGCCATAAAACCAAGAAAAAGGCCGTCATTAAAATAAGGGAAAGAGTGTTTGAAAGAAAATCTATAGTAGATCCAAAATATTTTGTAAAGTCATTTTTTTCAAAATAATGTTCAAAAACACTTTTACCTTCTATGCGCTCAATACCAAAATTTTCTTCGATAGAAATTACCAAATTCACAATTTTTGTTTTCGCCTTTTCTACAAAAGTATTATCTACTGCCAGAATTTCTTTACTTGAATAATGGACTAATACGCCACCTATTTTTAAAACGATGGCAATTATTGAGATGATAAGGAGAATGCTTACAAGCTTAGGAATTTTCATCTTAGTAAGCCATCGCATTAGCGGCAAAAACAGCAATGCAATAAACATTGACAAAACAAGCGGAATAAAAATAAATGATAATATTTTTAGCACATAAAAGATTAGTGGCATAACAATTATCAATAAAAGCGTATTTGTAGTCTTTAGTTTTTCCATTTTTATTTTATTGTTTTACTACTCAATCTTAAAATTATATAACCTATTATTCCCGAAATAAATGAGCCAATTAGAATACCTATTTTTGCAGAATCAATAAAAGTTGGTGCTCCCATATAAGCCAGATTGGCAATAAATATTGACATTGTAAAACCTACACCTGCCAAAATTGCCACACCAATTATTTGTTTAAAATTAACACCTTTAGGCAATTCGGTGATTTTCAATTTGACGCCTAAAAATGACATTAATGATATCCCCACAAATTTACCAACAAATAAACCAATGGCAATATTGGCAATTAACGAATAGTCTAAATTCATATCTGTATTTATAATAACGCCGGCATTTGAGAGTGCAAAAATGGGCATTATAAAATAGGCTATCCACTTGTGGAGTTTATATTCAAGGTGCTGTAAAGGCGACCTTACCTTGCCTGTAGATAATTCCAAATTTTCTATTTGTTCTATTTGATTTTGAGAAAGAATGTCACGCTGATTATTTCTATCTGATTTTATGCTATCTACAATATGGGACAATTTTTTAGCATATTTTTTGATATTTACTTTTTGACTGATGGGAATTGTAAATGCCATTAATACACCAGCAATTGTAGGATGAATACCCGATTTTAGGAATAAAAACCAAATAACAACCCCAATAAAAAAGTACACATAGTTTATGTATATTTTTCGATAGTTTAGAAAAGCTAAAATTATAAACAATAATAAGGCGTATAATATAAGCATCCAATTAATGGCAGCGCTATAAAAAATGGCTATAACAAGTACAGCACCAATATCATCAATAATGGCAAATGCTGTTAAAAACACTTTTAAACTAAGTGGAATTCTTTTTCCTAATAAAGAAAGAATGGCTAGAGCAAAAGCAATATCGGTAGCCATAGGGATGCCCCAACCATTTATGGTTTCAGGATTCTTATTAAAGAAAAGAAATAGTGCAATGGGTGCTAAAACACCCCCCAGAGCTGCAAAAAAAGGAAATGCAGCCTTTTTTATGGTGTTTAACTCGCCAATCAAGAATTCTCTTTTTAGTTCTAACCCAATCAAGAAAAAGAAAATAGCCATAAGCCCATCATTAATCCATAATATAAGTGGTTTTTTGAGTTCAAAATCTTGAAAACTGACACCAATTTTATACTGCCAAATAGATT
Source organism: Flavobacteriales bacterium (assembly GCA_013205245.1). GTDB lineage: Bacteria > Bacteroidota > Bacteroidia > Flavobacteriales > Flavobacteriaceae > CG1-02-35-72. The sequence continues at coordinate 54,879 of JABMNH010000071.1, forward strand.
CGTAAACCTGCCCATATTGAGAGTTTGCCCAAATTAAAGCCATAATTGTGGCACCAAACAAAAGGATGCCACTTAAACTTTCTGTTTTTATAAATTTTTGAAATGGCGTAATTATAATTTTTTTTAACATTGTTTACTTTTAACTTTTTAAATTTGGATTATCAGTTTTGCTTAAATCAAGATTTTCTTCATCAAATATATGATGACCATCTTCTAAACTTTTTTCTATAGAGTCGTGTAGTACATCGTAATCGCTTAACAACTCAGAAATATTTTTGCCTTTGCTTTTGCCCATCACTAGTGCCATTGTCATCACTGCACTTGTAATTAATATGGTGTATAATAATATGCCTTGGTTAAAATTAACCAGGGTGTATTTTACAGGAATGGTATAAAATAAAAGCACCGTAATTAAACCTCTGGGGGCAATAAATAATTGAGGCATAATGCCTTTATCCCAAAGCAATATTTTGAGAAAAATAAAACGGATAAAATATATAATGCCAACAATTGCTAAACTTTGAATGGCGACTTGATAATTTACCAATGAGATTAATGAAATTGTGAGTCCGAATGTTACAAAGAAAAAAGTGCGTAATATAAATGCAGACTCTAAAGTAATGGTATAAAATTCTTTAAAAATGGGTTTGATGCGTGTTTTATTAATTGAATTTTTAAGAAAACTTCTAAAGAAAATATCCGTATTGTTAAGTATCAGTCCAAAAAACAGGATAATTATTAAGGAAGATAGATGGAAAACAGAACCTATGGCGTAAATCAACATCAGTACGGCAATTATTAAAAATAACTTGACGTGACTTGTGAGTTTTTGAATGCCCCAAACAGCAATATAACTAAACACCACAGCCACTATAATAGTTATAACAATATTAGATGTAATGCTAAATATAACACCAGATGTAGAATAAAATACTTCGGGAGATATAAGAAATTGAAATAAAATGATACCTAAAATATCAGAAAAGGTACTTTCGTAAATCATAAATTCTTTTTTGTCTTCAGCCAGATTAGCAACACTCGGAATAATTATGGCACTGCTCATAATTGAAAGCGGTACAGCATATATAAACGCATCGTAAAACGGAGATTCCAAGAACATTTGAATGGCTAAAGCAATTAAAATTGAGCTGCCAATCAACCCAAATAATGCCATTAAAAATGATTTTATGATCAGGCCAATTTTATCTTTTTTAAGTTTTAAATCGAGGGCAGCTTCTAAGACTATTAAAATTAGCCCCACTTTTCCTACCACAATTAATGTTTTTGATATGAGGGGATTGCTCTTTAATTCGGGATAAATATATTGAATGGCAACACCAAGGGCCATCAATAAAAGCACGCTTGGAATATTTGTTTTAATAGATATAAAATTGAAAATAAAACTAAAAATAATGACCAATGAAGCGCCTATAATAATAAGATATTCGGGTTTTATATAATCAAAAGCGAGTTGCATATTTTAGTTTTTACTTCTTAATATTATTGTTTGTATTTATATGATTTAAGGACTAATTGTTTTAAAAACCAACCGATTATAAAATTTAGAAATCACATCTTCTCCTTTTTTAACATCAGTAAGCATGGGTAAATGATTTGAAAAATATCTTTGCTGATGTGCGCCTTCTGCTATTGTAGAGACCAACATATGTGAAAATTCAAATTTTGGATTTATTTCTAAAACTGTTTCGGCAACCCTAGTAACCACATTTTTGTATGATTCAAAACAACCCTTTTTATTTTCTTCGTCAACATCTTTGGTGTGATAGGCTTTTATAGATTCTTTAATAATAATTTTATTCAATAAAACTTCATTCACATAAGATATTGAGTCGTCTTCTAAAACAGGTTCTGTTAAGATATTTATTGATTTTGCGAGTTTTTCTATAGCAGATTCAACATTTAATGTGGCTAAAAAAATGCGATAATCTATCCAACTCCAATACCAACTTGTTAAGTACACAAGTAAGGTGTGCTTATTGATAAAATAACGATAAATTGAACTTTCTGGAGAATTGATTTCGATACTTAACTTTTTAAAAGTAAAGGTTTCGAATCCGAGCGTATCAATTAATACAATACTATTTAATATAATATTACGCCCCAATTCTGTAGAATCTGGATTTTTTAGATATAATTCTGGGTTAACTTGAATTTTAATATTTAAATCTCTCATAGTTAAAGTATACATTTGTGCAAATATAATAGTAATACTATCATTAATGCAAGTAATCATTAAATTATTTTATATAAGCAAACAATGGGGTAAATAAACAATTGTATATTAATTGGTTATCGCCTGTAAAATATCAGTTGGAGTATCCCGCCAAAAGCGGGATATGTGTAGAATTATTTTTCTTTTGTATAAAACACCCAAGCAATAATAAAAAATCCAAGACCTGTGATAATGGGAGGAAGAATAATTTTGGGGCCATAAAAACCACCAATATAAATCATAGCAATTCCTAAAATGACCAATGCCAGAGCACTTGCTTTAATAAGTTGTGATGTTTTCATAATATTTAGTTTTTGTTTAATGCCTGCCTTAAAATACTTATTGGATGCAATGCTTGTCGCGATGTGCCGTCTTTTATCTGATGCCTACAGCTTGTTCCGTTAGCTGAAATTAAAGTGTCTTTGTCTAAAGGGCGAATTTTTTTAAATAAATTGTCCTCGCCAATTTGCATACTGATGTCGTAATGTTCTTTCTCGTAACCAAAAGAGCCCGCCATACCACAACAGCCTGTTGCTAAAATTTGAACAGCATAATTTTTGGGAATATTAAGTACTGTAAAAGTACTTTCACTATTGCTTAAAGCCTTTTGATGGCAATGTGTGTGGATTTTAACCACCTTATTTTCTAAAGTAAAGTCATTACTAGAAATATGGCCTTTTTTAAATTCATTGCTAATAAATTCTTCTATCGTAAAACAGTTTTTAGCAATTTTTTTAGCCGATTCTTTATCGTCAGCCAGGCGTAAATATTCATCTCTAAAACTTAAAATAGCCGATGGTTCTATCCCAATTAAAGGGCTGTCTTTTGTGATGACATCTTTAAAGTGGTTGATATTCTGATTGGCAAATTTTTTAGCATCTTCTAAAAATCCTTTAGAAATGGCACTGCGGCCACTTTCGGCATGTTTTATTATTTTAACTTCGTAACCAAGCGTTTCTAGTAATATAACAGCATCCTTACCAACGTTTACATCGTAAAAATTAGTAAACTCATCATTAAACAAATAAACAGCAGATTTAAACATCTTTTTTTCGGATGGTTTTTTATGTCTCAAATACCACTTATAAAAAGATTGATTGGCAATTTTAGGAACTTGTCGTTCTGTAGCAATACCCAAAAAACGTTTTGACAAAGTGGTGTTGGCAATAATGTTTACTAAAAATGCAAGTCTTCCAACTTTGGCTGCATATTTGGCATTTTGAGCAAATAATTTGGTTCTGAAATCGGGTGGATTTTCTTTCTGATATTGGTATAAAAATTCCGCTTTAAGCGATGCCACATCAACATTACTGGGGCATTCGCTAGAGCAAGCCTTACAACTTAAGCACAAATCGAAAACTTGTTTGAGTTCTTTGTGATTAAACTTATTTTGCTGATCTGAATTGGTTAAAAATTCGCGTAAAGTATTAGCCCGAGCTCGGGTGGTATCGGTTTCATTTTTTGTGGCGCGATAACTGGGGCACATAACGCCGCCAGCGGCAACAGGTTTTCGGCAATCGCCAGAACCATTACATTTTTCTGTAGCACGTAAAATGCCTAATGAGTCAGAAAAATCGAGTATAGTATCTACTTCTGGTTCTTTTCTCTCTGGATTGTAACGCAAGTTTTCATCCATTTTTAATGGATTTATAATCTTACCCGGATTTAAAATATTGTTTGGATCAAAAGTATTTTTGATGCGTTTAAGCAAGTCGTAATTCTTTTCGCCAATCATTAAAGGAATAAATTCGGCGCGCACAATACCATCGCCATGTTCGCCACTAAATGAACCGCCATAGCGTTTTACCAAATGGGCAGTTTCTGTGGTTATGGTTCTAAACAAAGCAACATCGGCTTGTTTTTTTAGATTTAAAATAGGACGGAGGTGCAATTCGCCGGCGCCAGCATGGGCGTAATAAATTGCTTGTTGTCCGAATTTATCCATCATCTCGGTAAATTCGCTTATATATTTTGGCAAATCAGCTACCATAACTGCGGTATCTTCAATACAAGCCACAGCTTTATCATCACCAATAATATTGCCCAACAAACCCAATCCAGCTTTACGAAGATTGATTAATTTATCAATATTTTCGCCTTCAAGAATAGGGAAATGATACCCAAACTTGTGCGATTTCAAATCTTTAACTAAATCTTCGGCTTGTTTTAGTGCTTCTGCTTTAGAGTTTGCAGCCACTTCTAACATCAAAATAGCACCCGGATCACCTTCAATAAAAAACCTATTTTTGATTTGTTCACGGTTATTTTTAGTGCAATCTAAAATGGTTTTATCCATCAACTCACAAGTGTACAGATTGTGTTTCATCGCCACAACAACAGCTTCTAAACTTTCTGATATGCTGTTAAAATGAGCGGCAATCATTAAGTTTTTACTAGGCGGTAAATCGTCTAGTTTTAAGGTTATTTCTGTTGTAAAAGCCAAAGTACCTTCGCTGCCACAAAGCAGTTTTCCTACATTTATTGATTCGTTTTTTCCACCAAACAAAGAACAATCTAATAGCGCATCTACAGCATAACCATTGTTGCGGCGGTGAATTTTTGGATTGGGAAAATTATTGTGAATGTCGTTTTGAACCGATTCCTGCGACAATTCATCATATAGTTCTTTATAGATTTTATTATCAAGATTTGGCCCCTGCATTTTTGTTTTAAAAGCATCGCAAGACAATTCTCTAAAAACAGCCGATGTGCCATCACTTAAAACACAATTGAGTTGTATAATTTTATCGCGGGTAACGCCAAACTGAATAGAAGTTGTACCCGATGAGTTATTGCCTACCATGCCGCCCATCATGCATCTGTTTGATGTAGATGTGTTAGGGCCAAAAAACAAGCCGTAAGGTTTTAAAAACCGATTTAAATCGTCGCGAATGACACCCGGTTGTACGCAAACTGTTTTATCTCGTTCGTTAAATCCTAAAATTTCGGTAAAGTGTTTTGAGACATCAACCACAATGCCATCGCCCACACATTGCCCCGCTAATGAGGTGCCAGCCGCTCTTGGGATTAATCCTATTTTATATTTTTGCGCAAAATTTATAAGCGCTTTGATATCAAAAATATCCTTTGGATAAGCAACAGCCAAAGGGATTTTGCGATAAACGGACGCGTCTGTTGCATAAACCGATTTATGTAAATCATCATAAAGTAAGTCCCCTTTAAGTGATGTGTTTAATTGTTGAAGTAGGTTGGTATCCATAGTAAATTTAACTTACCGATGTGCCATTTTTAATAGCTTTTTTTGATTCTAAAAGCACAATGGCGCCTTTGTCATCGGCAACGCCTAAGATTAAGCATTCGCTAAAAAAGTTGGCTATTTGTTTGCGTTCAAAATTGACTACAGCAACCACTTGTCGGTTTAACAAATCGGCTTTTGTATAATGCTCGGTAATCTGTGCACTCGATTGTTTGATGCCTAAAGCCCCGAAATCTATTTTTAATTGATAGGCTGGTTTTCTGGCATTGGTAAAATCGTTGACTTCGGTTATGGTACCGATACGTAAATCAAGTTTGGTAAAATCGTCAAAAGAAATAGTATTGCTCATAAGTTTATCCAAAAATCTTTTTCATTACCCAAGCAGGCCCAATGAGTAAAAATTGTAAATCCTTAAAAAATGAAGGTTTTATACCTTCAACATGATGTCCGTAAAACTGACCTATCCATGCCACAACAAAGATACCAATTGATGTGTATAATAGTGGCGCCACCGCACCTAAATAATAATTTCCTAAAATACAGAGCGCCGATAAAATGAGCATTTTTATCGCTGTAGCGACAGATAAACGAACGTAAAAAAGGAGCAGGAGTATAACAACGAGCGTTGCCCAATTTTCTATAAACGGATTATCGAGGTTGATATTTTTAGAAAGAAAAGTTCTTGGAATACTCATAAACATGCCAATAATAGAAAAGAAGATGGCTGGTACGCAGATGTAATGAATAATCTGATTGGTTTTATTTTGGTGGCTTACCGCATAATCTGCAAACCATTGGTCGAGTGTTTTCATAGATTTGAAAGTTTAGGCTAAAACTACAAAAAATTTTAAAATCTAAATTAGTTTCCTTAGTTTTAAGCCTAAAATAAACAGATGTCTAATACACTTTCAAACATGTTGCCTTTAGGTACAAAAGCGCCACGTTTTGAGCTTTTAGATACCGTTTCTCAAGCATATAAAAACTTAGAAATACTTAAAGGTCACAAGGGTACGCTTGTTCTGTTTATTTGTAATCATTGCCCGTTTGTTTTACATATAAACGATATGCTGGTAGAAATGGCAAATCAGTACCAAGCTAAAGGTATTCGTTTTATGGCCATTTCTTCGAATGATGTGCTTAATTATCCACAAGATGGTCTAGAATTTATGCATCAGCAGGCTTTAAAATTTAAATATCCTTTTCCGTATTTATACGATGACACACAAGAAGTCGCCAAAGCATATCAAGCGGCTTGCACACCAGATATTTTTCTTTTTGACGCGGATTTGCGTTTGGCTTATCGCGGACAATTAGACGATTCACGTCCTGGTAATGGCATCCCGGTAACGGGAAAAGATTTAAAACTGGCCATGGATTGTGTTTTAAATGGCACAAAAGTTTCGGCAATTCAAAAACCTAGTATTGGTTGTAATATAAAGTGGAAATAGCAGATGAAAATTAAACTTTTAGCCGTTGGCAAAACAGATAATAAAAATTTAGAACAGCTTATTGCCGATTATCAAAAGCGCCTTAAATTTTATATTGGCTTTGAATTGTCCATTATTCCCGATATTAAAAATGCTAAAAACTTAAGCGAAACACAACAAAAAAACGCTGAGGGAGAACTCATTTTAAAACAGTTAAATCCAACCGATCAATTGGTGCTGTTAGACGAAAATGGCAAGTCTTTGAGCTCTGTGGGGTTTTCGCAATTCTTACAAAAAAAGATGCTAAGCGGTTGTAAACAAGTTGTTTTTGTTATTGGTGGACCGTATGGATTTTCTGACGACGTGTATAAAAATGCCGTCGGAAAATTATCCTTATCTGATATGACATTTTCGCATCAAATGGTGCGCTTATTTGCCGTTGAACAATTATACCGCGCCTTTACCATTTTAAGCAATGAACCTTATCATCATAAATGAGTGTTCAGTGTTCAGTCCCGATCCCGATAGCTATCGGGATCAGTATTCAGTTGGCATAAATATCAAAAAACAAACTAAATGTCACCTTGAGCGCAGTCGAAAGGTCTTTAAATATAATATGAAAACAAATTTTAAAAGATAAATAACAAAACTCTTTACTTTTAGCCAATAACCAATAGCCAACAACCTTATACCCTAAATACATGAAACTCGTTTTCGCTACAAACAACCCCAATAAATTAATAGAAGTCAAAGCTTTATTGCCGCAACATCACATTTTGAGTTTGCAAGATATTGGCTGTTTTGAAGACATTCCAGAAACGGAAGACACCATAAAAGGGAACGCTATTTTAAAGGCCGCATATATCTTAAAAAACTATGGTTATCATTGTTTTGCAGACGACACGGGTTTAGAAGTAGAAGCTTTAAACGGTGCGCCGGGTGTCTATTCGGCGCGTTACGCTGGCCCCGATTGTAATTCTGAAAATAATATTCAGAAACTTTTAAAATCTTTAAATACGCATGCTAACAGAGCTGCACAATTTAAAACGGTTGTGGCTTTAACCACACAAACAAAAACACTCACTTTTACAGGTATTTGTAAAGGAAACATCCTAATAGAAAAACATGGCGACAGCGGTTTTGGTTATGATCCAATTTTTACACCTTTGGGATTCGAAAAATCATTTGCAGAAATGACACTTTTAGAGAAATCGGCGATAAGCCATAGGGGTAAAGCCATAAGAGAATTAATAGGGTATCTAATAACTAAATAAAATAAAACTGATGAATTTATTTGACAAACAAGATTTTGAAATCCTACTCAAGCGTATTAAAAATTTTAGTGAAACTTCAGAAAAACAATGGGGCACTTTAACCCACGCCCAAATGTTGGCGCATTGTACAGAAGTTTTAAAAATTTCGCAACACGATTATAAAAAACAGTTTTTAATAGGCAAACTCTTTGGAAAACGCTTTTTGAAAAGTATCTTGAATGAAGAGCATAAGATTAAGAAAAACATTAAATCATCAAAAAAATTATTTGTAGAAAATCCCCAATCGTTTAAAGAAGAGAAAGAAGCTTCAATGTCAATCTTTCAAAAATTCTTTGATAAAGGAGAGAAATTTTATGATGGCCGGCTGCATCCCATATTTGGACACTTAACAAGCCAACAATGGAATGATATTACGTATAAACATTTACACCATCATTTGGCACAGTTTAGCTCGTAGGGCTTTTTTACACGTGGTATGTATGAACTACTAAAAGTATAGGTTAAAATATTTATTATAAATACATTACCATTCCATTGCTTCTTAACTTAAAAAATGATAGCTTCGCTCTTGCCTGCCTTAGGCAGGTATCGTCTGATATAAGTCATTGAAACGATTCATATCAATAAAGATAAGCGTAACCTATAAAAAAATTGCACAAAAAAAGCCTTATAACTGGTTATAAGGCTTTTTGTTTTCTAAATTTTGAGATTCTTTTACTGTGCAGAAACCAAGGCCACTTTAAAAATAAGTGCGGCATCTGGAGGAATAACCCCACCTGCACCACGGCTGCCATAAGCCAAGTCTGAAGGAATTATAAAAGTAGCCTCTTCACCCACTTTTAAAAGCAAAATACCTTCATCCCAACCGGCAATAACTTGCCCAACACCCACTACAAAAGCTATGGGGTCGTTGCGTTTAAAAGACGAATCGAAAACAGTACCATCAAGCAATTTACCTTCATAATGTACAGAAACATTGTTGCCTTTTCCAGCTTGTTTGCCATCGGTAGTTTTGGTTATTTTATAAAACAAACCACTGTCTGTTTTGTCAAAACCTTCGGTGATACTTGCCAATTCATTTTCTGAAGCTGCTTTAGCGGCGGATTCACGTTTGGCACCAGAACCTTCAAAAGTTCTAAAAGCTTCTACAGCATTATAATTTTCGGCGTCAGCGCCTTGACGGATAATTTCTATACTTTCTAAAATATCGTTTTGTGCTATGGCGTCAACAACATCCTGCCCTTCAACAACATTGCCAAAAACGGTATGTTTGCCGTCTAACCAATCGGTGGCTGTGTGTGTGATAAAAAACTGACTGCCATTGGTGGCAGGACCAGAGTTTGCCATAGACAAAATACCAGGTTTGTTGTGTTTTAATTCAGGGTGGAATTCGTCATCAAATTTATAACCAGCATCACCTGTGCCTGTGCCAAGCGGACAACCACCTTGCACCATAAAATCGGCGATAACACGGTGGAATTTTAAGCCATCGTAGTAAGGTGTGCCTTGTGGTTTTACACTGTTTTCTAGATTGCCTTCGGCCAAAGCTACAAAGTTTCCAACAGTTCCCGGTGTTTTTTCAAATTCTAAATTGATTAAAATACTCCCTTTTGAAGTATTTATTTTTGCGTATAATCCGTCTTCCATAGTTTTAATTTTAAGGATGCAAATCTAAGGAATAAAAATGGGATGAAAAACGATAATGATTTAAGATCTGCATACGTAATCGTAAAAAAATCCGTTATTTTGTAGTATAATTCATGATATGAAAATAGTCGTTGCCGGTTCTTATAAAAAAGAACTTGTTCAAAATATTTTAAAGACCATCCACAAAAAGGGGAAAACTATTTACGTTGGCAGAAACACATTAAAATCTATGGCTGTTGCCGATGAAAAATGGACGGTTAAAATCTTTAAAATCCCGCATTTAATTAACAAGATTGCCTACCGTTTTTTTAGAAAATCTAAAGCACGACGTTCATTTGAATATGCCAATAAGTTATTAGATATGGGTGTTTTAACACCAAAACCCATCGCTTATGCAGAACACACCGAGGGCGTTTTTTTATTGGATAGTTTTTATATTTCCAAAGCCTTAAAATACGATTTAACTTTTAGAGAACTCATTACAAATCTTAAGTATCCTGACAGAATAAATATCTTACAACAGTTTACAGATTTCACTTATAATTTACAGGTAAGCGGCATTCATTTTATTGATCATTCACCCGGAAATACACTGATTATTAAAGAAAAAAATAACAGATATAAATTTTATTTGGTCGATTTAAACCGCATGCATTTTGGACATTTAAATTACATGCAACGGATTGAAAATTTTTCAAAATTATCTTTAACAGATGAAATGATAGAAATTATGGCTGTAAAATATGCGGCTATTGCCAATAAAGATTTTGAAGAAGTATATGCCGATATGATTAATGTGTGTCACGCTTCCGCGGATAAACGCACACGAAAAGTAGCACTGAAGAAGAAAGTTGGTTTGTGATATTTTGTTAAAAATTGTCACAGTTTTTACACAACTTTGCATTGAAAGAGACCCTTGTCATTCCGACAGAGTCCTGCATTATGCGGGAGGACGATGAATCTGAAATAAATAAAACAAGAGATTCTTCACTTTAGCCTGTCTTGAGCGACAGTCGAAAAGTTCAGAATGACATTACAATAACGTCTTATTGTCTTGATTTATGCAACAAATAAAAATCGGCTAAAACCAGTGCGGCCATAGCTTCTACAATAGGTACAGCACGTGGCACAACACATGGGTCATGGCGTCCTTTGCCTTGCATTTCTACTTTATTACCTAAGCTGTCAATAGTTTCTTGTTTTTGTAAAATAGTGGCTACGGGTTTAAACGCTACCCGAAAATAAATATCCATACCATTGCTAATACCTCCTTGAATACCGCCCGATAAATTTGTTTTGGTAGTACCATCGGCATTGAACAAATCGTTGTGTTCTGAGCCCGTCATTTTAGCACCACAAAAACCACTGCCATATTCAAAACCTTTTACCGCATTGATGCCGAGCATGGCCTGACCTAAAGCAGCGTGAAGTTTATCAAAAACAGGTTCACCCAAACCAATCGGCACATTTTTAATAACACAAGTAATTGTGCCACCAATAGTGTCGCCTTGTTTTTTAATAGCCTCAATTTTTTCTATCATCGCTTTAGCGATAACAGCATCGGGACAACGTACAATGTTAGATTCAACTTGAGATAAATCGAGATCTTGATAAGGTTTTTCTAAAAACAAATCGCCTACAGAAGAGGTGTATGCTTGAATGCTAATATCTTTTAATAACTGTTTTGCCACGGCTCCCGCCACTACCCAATTGGCAGTTTCGCGTGCAGATGTTCGACCACCACCACGATGGTCTCTAATGCCATATTTTTTAAAATACGTAAAATCGGCATGAGACGGCCGAAAAACATCGGCATTATGGTTGTAATCTTTTGATTTTTGATTGGTGTTTTTTATTTGAAATCCGATAGGTGTTCCAGTGGTTTTTCCTTCGAAAATACCAGATAAAAACTGAACTTCGTCTGCTTCTTTACGCTGGGTCACAATTTTAGATTGGCCGGGTTTGCGTCGGTTTAATTCAGCTTGAATGGCTTCTAAATCTAAAGTAATTCCAGCAGGACAGCCATCAATAATACCGCCAATAGCTTCGCCATGAGATTCTCCAAAAGTGGTAAGTTTAAAAAGGTTGCCAAAAGAATTTCCTGCCATAATAATTTAAATTGATGCTAAGTACAAAGATACTATTTAATTGTAATAATAAAATCTAGAAAAACCAGAGTTTAATAGCCATAACTACAATCATGAGGATTAAGAAAAGACGTACAAATCCGTCACCTTTTTTAACTTGATAACGGCTAGAAATCCATCCGCCTAGAGCGTTACCAATAGAAAGATATAAACCGTATTTCCAATCTATTAAATCGGCGTAAGCAAAAACAGCAATAGACGAAATATTGTAAATAAGCGCCACAAAAACTTTGATGGCATTGCTTTTTACCAAGGTAAAATGATTGATTCCAGAAAGGGCTAAAATCATGATAAACCCAACGCCGGCTTGAATAAATCCGCCGTAAAGACCCACACCAAAAAAGACAATGATGCTAATCCAAAAATATTTTCCTTTGGTACGCTCTTCTTGTAAGTTGGTTATTTTAGGATTGATGAGCATATAAATAACCACCACCACCATAATAATGGCTAAAATTTTATTAAAGAGTTCTCCTTTAATATCAATAGCTATATAAGCGCCAATTATGGCACCAAAAAAAGCAGAAACTGCCATCCATCCTGCAAAAGGGAATTCGGAAACACCTTTGCTTTTAAATCCGGCTACCGAAAAAATATTCTGAATAACAATAGAAATACGGTTGGTACCATTGGCAACCGCTGGCGGAAGTCCCAAAAATATTAAAATAGGTAAAGTGAGTAAAGACCCACCTCCAGCTAAAATATTTATAAATCCGGCAATAAAGCCAATGCCAATAAGTGTTAGTAAATCTAAAGGGAATTCCATATGTATTTAAAAAACGTAAAAGTACTTAAAATAGTTTGGTGTTTAGAGGCGTAGTTGCAGTAATTTACCTTAGTAAAAATATTAGGTTAACTAATATTTTGAGCTTATTAATATACTATAAAACCCGTTGTGCATTATAATTTAACAAAAAAAGTTGTTCAATTGTCTAAAAAAGACGTATATTTATTTGAATATCAAACATATAAATATAATGAACAACTTTCAAGCAAATTACAATAAA
>JABMNH010000072.1 GCA_013205245.1 Flavobacteriales bacterium
ACGCTGGTGCACTTAATAGTTGAATCTAGCATTATTTTTATATGTTTTAGTTGCAACAATTCTGTCATTGATTAACGAATAAGTTATAAACTGACCCTCTTTTGATTCACTTATAAGCATACCCTTTGTAATTGTCCTTTCGTCTTTATTAATGAATTCGTGTAATCCACTAATATTGTTTAATTCATAAAATTCGAATGTATATTTCACACTTTATTTAGTTTATTTATAATTCTTTCTAAGAGTTCCTGTAATTTGTATATATGCTTTTTCATTATTCATAAATACAATTGTAAATAATTTTAAATGATCTAAAGTGCCAGTAAACGTATTAGGATCAATTTCAACAACATCTAGCACCTTTATTTTCTCGTCTGGAGTATGAATTACTATATCGTTATTTCCAGTTAATTTAAATAATGTTGGAAAATGTACCCATTCGCCAGTATCTGTTTGTGCAAAATTATATCTATGTACATCTGGATCAACCATTGTATGCTCTTTCCCATTATTATATAGAAATATGCCCGTAACAACGACAAGTATTAATATTATAAATGTGCTCATATTTTTATGTTAAAATTTTCTTTAATTAATTTCAAATTTCCCCACTCATAAGGCTTTTCAGATGCGCCCCGTTTTTAGAGTGGTATCTGGACTATACTATTATCATAACAAAACTATGTGAGGGACTGTAAAGCTATTAAAAATAATTTAATAACACATATATGTGTTTATGATATTTAAAGCTTATTCAGAATTTTAACTCGTGAAGTTAAAAGATGAAAAATACATTGTTGAGTTTGGTAAAAACCTTCGTGAATTACGAAAGTCCAAAAATTTATCTCAAGAAAATTTGGCAAATGATGCTAATATTCCAATAAATCAGGTGGGAAGGGTTGAAAGAGGTGAGGTAAATACTACTATTACCACTTTGCGTTCAATAGCCCAAGCCTTAAACATCCCCACCTCTGATTTATTTGATTTTTAAGCTAGCTTTCTATGCAACCGTTTCATCTCTTCACTCACTTTATTCTGAACGACCTTACCATAATGGGCTTGAGTTATAGCCATATTGCTATGTCCTAACAATTCGCTTACAATTTCCATAGGCACATCGTTATATAATAGTACAGTAGAGGCAAAGGTCTTTCTAGCTATATGGTGGGTCAAGTTTATTTCTAAACCTACAATGTCTGCTATCTCCTTTAAATAAGCATTAAACCCAGCATTAGAAATACTTGGCATCACATAATCACTACTTACGTCATCATACTTTTCCATAATAGCTTTAGCCTTTGGTAAAAGTGGTAGTTTATAAATCCTACCTGTCTTCTGCCTGTTTATAGTAAGCCACAACTCTCCATCAAATTCTCTAGTGATGTCCTTCTTCTGTAATTGCGACATTTCCTTAAAACCTAGTCCTGTGTAACAGCAGAAAACAAACATATCTTTTATCTTCTGTACGCGTGCTATTATAAAAGTCTTTTCCTCTAATCGCTTTAGCTCTTTGTGTGATAAGAATAATACGGGTTTCTTCACTCTTTTAGCCCTGTACAATATAAAAGGGTCTTTGATTAAATAGTCTTCAGATAATGCATACTTTATCACCTTTCTAAAGCGCTGTATGGCCTTGTTTAAGGTGCTCTGCTGAAGGCGTTTCTCTGTTTTGAGATAGTATTCATATTGGTCGATAAAAGCGCTTTTAAGGGCCTTTAAATGGGTGTCTTTTGCATTGTATTTATGCTTGATAAAGCCTTGTAAGTGGACACCTGATTCTAGATACTTTTGATAGGTAACTTCTTTAATATCTATACCTATCAGCTTCTTAATTCTAGCGCTATGTAGCTTGTAAACTTCCATCACACCATAGTCTTTTTTTAAGGGTTCTCCTTTGTAGTGTGTATAGATATCCTGCACATTAAAATCTAACTCGTTAACCTGTAGAAATAAAAAAGCCTTATTAATTTTTGTCTTAATAAGGCTTAGTTGGATATTTATAAAATCATGGTCTGGTTCAGGAGGCACTACTTGCTGTAGCTTTTTATGCCAATTAATGGGATTTATAAAAAGACCAGTGGCAAATTCTTTCCGCTCTTTGCTATAAGTAACTCTACACTTAATAGCGCACTTATTACTTACATTCACTCTTTTTTTAACAAGTACAAAAAGTACTTTTATAACGTTTGTCATCATAGTGTTAATTTTTAAATAGTTAGGAATTAGGTGTGCAACATTAAAAACTATAAAGCACACCTCACAGCACACCTTTTTTACTAAAATAAGTTGACAAATTGACTGTAAATACTCTGAAGAAACCACCCTAAAACAAAAAAGCATCCCAGTTACGGGAAGCTTTCATTGGCTTAATTTAATAAACCTCGGCACTTTATAGAAAAGTACCAAAACAACACAACTTTCTTTTTGCGGTCTGGACGGGACTCGAACCCGCGACCTCCTGCGTGACAGGCAGGCATTCTAACCAGCTGAACTACCAAACCGTTGCTCCCGATAGCTATCGGGATAAGCGGTTGCAAATATAACGCGGTTTTTCATATCTGCAAAACAATATTTCGTTTTTTACATAAATTGTTTTCGCTTTATTAAATACGATTGCAAAATGTGTTCAAAACCATCATTTATATCTACAGGCACATAATCTATTTTATACTGCAAACACTTTAATTTTAACTGATTAAAATAATCTTCTACCGCTTTTTTATAATGTTCTTTAATGTTGTCTGCAAATAAATTTATCTGTTCGCCCGTTTCAATATCTACAAATTGTTTGGGTGTATTGTCAAATTCAAAATTTAATTCGGTTTTAGCATCGTAAGTATGGAACAAAACAACATCGTGTTTGTTGTATTTTAAATGACGAAGCGCTTCAAAAAGTTCCTTTTCTTCCTTATCGGATTGAAACATATCGGTAAATAAAATAATTAAAGATCTGCGGTGGATTTTTTCTGCTATCTGATGTAAACACGCATAGGTTTGTGTGCCTTTTTTTGATCCGTCAAACAAGACATTAACCAACCTGTTTAATATCATTCTATGGTGGCGTTCGCTCCCTTTGGCTGGTGCATAATAATCGTAAGCATCGCTATAAATACTTAGTCCTATAGCATCGCGCTGACGCTTGAGTAACTCCATTAAAGCCGCCGTAGCAAGGGCCGCAAAACTAATCTTGTTTAAATTTTCTATAGATGGCACCAATATTTTAGGGTAGTGCATTGAAGCCGAATTGTCTACAATAATATGACACCTTAAATTGGTTTCTTCTTCGTAACGTTTAACATACAATTTATCGGTTTTGGCGTACAATTTCCAATCGATATGACGGGTACTTTCGCCAGTATTATATGCGCGATGCTCTGCAAACTCTACAGAAAACCCGTGAAACGGACTCTTGTGCAAACCTGTTATAAAACCTTCTACAACCTGTTTTGCAAAGAGTTCTAAATTATTAAACGATAATTGTTTTACTTCTTCAAATGCCATAAGAGTCTATAAAGTAAGCTAAAATAAAAAAGGTTTAGCCAAATAGCTAAACCTTTTTTATTTTTTATTTTATTTTGTGCTTATAAAGCCGCATCTAACTTTTCTGCATAAGTCTTTTTAGGAGCCACACCAACTTGTTTCTCAATAACTTCGCCGCCTTTAAAAATAAGTACTGTTGGAATATTGCGTACGCCATATTGCGCTGCATATTTTTGATTGGCATCTACATCAACCTTTCCAATAACAACTTTGTCGCCGTAATCTTTTCCTAATTCTTCAACAATTGGCGCCAACATGCGACATGGCCCACACCACGCTGCCCAAAAATCAACCAATACAGGTTTATCAGATTTTAATACGAGTTCTTCAAAGTTAGCATCTGTAAGTTCTAAAGCCATAATTTTATTTTTTTAATGTTTCTTAATTTTTTCTATGCACAAAAGTACATAATAATCCCTTTCTTATTAAAACCTCTGTATAAAGATTTTTAATACCAGTATGTTATTTTTCTATTTTCTTACAAAAATCTAAAAGAACTTACTTGCAATCGATTTTATGTTATCCGATTTTCCCATCGAATAAAAATGTATCACCGGCACATTGGCTTCTAACAACTCTTTTGTTTGTTGTATTGCCCATGCCACACCAACTTCTCTTATGGCTTTTACATCGGTACATTGTTCTACAGCATTTATCAAATCTTCTGGCAAATCTAAGGCGAAAACTTGAGGCAATATCTGAAGGTGTTTTTTTACAGCTATAGGTTTTATACCCGGAATAATGGGCACTGTTATGCCCATTTCGCGTGCAGCTTTTACAAAAGCAAAATATTTTTTATTGTCAAAAAACATTTGGGTTACCACATAATCTGCACCAGCATCAACCTTTTCTTTGAGCCGTTTTAAATCGGATGCCAAACTTGGCGCTTCTAAATGTTTTTCTGGATAACCAGCCACCCCAATACAAAAATTAGATTTTTGTGGTTTTTCTATCACATCATGAAGGTATTTCCCTTTGTTTAAATCGCTAATTTGTTTTACCAAATCTACAGCGTAATTATTTCCGCCTTCTGTAGGTTCAAAAAAGCGTTGGTGTTTCATCGCATCGCCACGTAACGCCATTAAATTATCAATACCTAAATAATGACAATCTACCAATACATATTCTGTCTCTTCTTTAGAAAATCCGCCACATAAAATATGCGGAATGGTATCTACATTGTATTTGTATTTTAAAGCGGCACAAATACCCACAGTTCCCGGACGCATTCTGGTAACTTTTCTATCTAAAAGACCATCTTTTTCAATATAAACATACTCTTCTCTAGAGGTTGTTACATCTATAAAAGGCGGATTAAATTCCATTAAGGGATCAATATTGTCATACAATTGCTGAATGCTCAATCCTTTTTTTGGCGGGATAATTTCAAAAGAAAACAAGCTTTTTCCTTTGGCGTTTTTTATGTGTTCTGTTACTTTCATAAGTAATAATTTTTAAAATGCTAAATTAGGATTTAACCATTTTTCTGCCGCTTCTAAAGGCATGTTTTTAGAGGCTGCAAAGGCTTTTAATTGGTCTTCTTTTATTTTTCCTAAGCCAAAATATTTGGCTTGGGGATGTGCAAAATAGTAGCCAGAAACCGCAGCCGTAGGAAACATAGCTAAAGATTCTGTTAGTTTAATGCCACAGTTATTTTCGACATCTAAGAGCTTCCAAATGGTCTGTTTTTCTGTATGATCTGGACAGGCAGGATAGCCCGGTGCTGGTCTAATACCTTGGTAATTTTCTTTAATTAAATCGGTATTGGCAAGGTTTTCATCAGAAGCATAACCCCAATACTCTTTTCTAACTTTGGCATGTAAATATTCGGCAAGTGCTTCGGCCAATCTGTCGGCTAATGATTTTACCATAATGCTGTTATAATCGTCTTGGTTATCTTCATAGATTTTCACCAATGCGTCTGTTCCAAAACCTGCCGACACAGCGAAACAGCCCATATAATCTTTAACACCAGACTCTTTTGGCGCTACAAAATCTGACAGCCCAATATTGGGTTTTCCCGCTGCTTTTTCAGATTGTTGTCTCAAACTCACAAATTGGTCAAGTGTGGTTTTTCGCGTATCATCTTTGTACAATTCTATCACAGAATCATCAACCGTGTTTGCAGGGAAAATACCAAAAACGGCTTTGGCTTTTAGTTTTTTATTTTTAACAATATAAGTCAGTATTTCTTGTGCTTCTTCATACAGTTTTGTGGCTGTTTCTCCAACAACTTTATCCGTAAGGAGTTTAGGAAAACGGCCGTGTAACTCCCATGCTTGGAAAAAAGGGGTCCAATCTATAAAAGGCACAATGTCATTTAAAGAAATATCATTCAATACTTTCACGCCTAAAAACTGAGGCTTTTTAATGGTTGTATCATTAAATTCAAGCTGTAATTTATTTGTCTTTGCCTGATTGAAACTTAAATATTTTTTGGTTTTACTTCGGCTTAAATAGCCTTCGCGTAAAGCTTTATAACTTTGTTTTGTTTCTGAAATAAAGGATTCTTTATTTTTTCCGATAAGATTACTAACCGTATTTACAGCCCGCGATGCATCTAAAACATAGACCACTTTATCATAATTGGGATCAATTTTTACAGCGGTATGCACACGCGAGGTGGTGGCACCGCCAATAATAAGCGGAATGTCAAAATTTTGTCTAGCCATTTCTTTAGCCAAAAATTCCATTTCGCCCAACGATGGGGTTATAAGTCCGCTCAAACCAATAATATCTACCTTTTCTTTTATAGCGGTTTCTAATATTTTTTGAGAAGGCACCATAACACCTAAATCAATAATTTCATAATTATTGCAGCCTAAAACAACACCAACAATGTTTTTACCAATATCGTGTACATCACCTTTAACTGTTGCAAGTAAAACCTTTCCGGCTGATCTAGCCCCCTCTAAATCTCCCCCAAAAGGGGAGACTTTTAGCGACTCTTCTATACCTTTTAATACCAAATCAAGATTAGATAAAACCTCTTTATTTGAAAAACGAATAACGCGATAACCTTCTTCTTCTAACCATTTTGTCCGTTCTTTATCACTTGTTTTATTTTCTGGTAATTGATGAATGAGTCCGTCTATTTCAATTATTAAATTGGTTTTTAAACATATAAAATCAACAATAAAATCGCCAATAATATGCTGTCTTCTGAATTTAAATCCATCTAGCTTTTTGCCACTTAACACATTCCACAATAAAGCTTCTGCCTCTGTGGGTTTGTTACGCATTTGTTTTGCAAAATCTTTAAGCAAATTATAAATCACAGGATTTGCTGTTTCCCAATGGTAAGTCCCCTTTGGGGATTTAGGGGCTTTTTTTGCTGCCTCTATATACGGAAGAAGATAAGCCACCGCTTTTTTCATCACCCGAGCCGATTTTACCACTTGTGGTAAAAACATTTTACCCGAGCCAAACAAATCGCCAACCACATTCATACCATTCATCAAATATATCTCGATGACCTCTATGGGTTTTTCTACACTTAATCTTGCTTCTTCTACATCTTCAATCACAAAAGCATCTAAGCCCTTAACTAAGGCATGCGTTAATCTTTCTTGCAAGGTGTTTTCGCGCCAAGACAAATCTACTTTATGCTCTTTGGTACTTCCTATAACTGTTTCAGAAAAAGTTAACAAACGCTCTGTGGCATCTGCCCTGCGATCTAAAATAACATCTTCTACATGTTCTAGTAAATCTTTTGGAATTTCGTCGTAAACCTCTAACATGGTCGGATTTACAATTCCCATATTCATCCCAGATTTAATGGCGTGATATAAAAATACCGAATGCATCGCTTCACGGACAGTATCATTACCGCGAAATGAAAAAGACACATTACTCACACCACCACTCACATTTGCATTGGGTAAATTCTGACGCACCCAACGTGTTGCTTCAATAAAATCTGTGGCGTTTTTTCTGTGTTCTTCCATCCCTGTGGCAACAGGAAAAATGTTTAAATCGAAAATAATATCTTCTGATGGAAACTTAACTTTATTGACTAAAATATCATACGAGCGTTGGGCAATTTCTATCCTTCTATCATAACTATCAGCTTGACCAACTTCATCAAAAGCCATCACAATGACGGCTGCACCATAACGTTTAACCAAAGTTGCTTGGCGGATAAAATTTTCTTCGCCTTCTTTTAAACTGATGGAATTCACCACACATTTACCTTGCGCCACCTGCAAACCAGCTTCAATAATTTCCCATTTTGAACTGTCAATCATAATAGGGACGCGAGAAATATCTGGTTCTGAAGCTATCAAATTCATAAACCGAACCATGGCCTCTTTACCATCAATTAAACCATCGTCCATATTAATGTCGATAATTTGTGCGCCGCCATCAACTTGATGTCTGGCAATTGCCAAAGCCTCATCAAATCTTTCTTCTTTTATGAGACGTAAAAACTTGCGAGAACCTGCCACATTTGTACGTTCACCAACGTTTATAAAGTTGCTGTTTTCACTTAGAATTAATGGTTCTAATCCAGATAGTTTTAAATATTTTTTATTTTTATTCATGCGCTTTAATGTTATTCTAAAACAAGTTCAGAATACTTCAATTTTATATTTTTTAACCAACAACTAAAAACCAACAACCAGTGCTCGCGGTTTATAATCTTTAACCAAATCGGCTATAGCTTTAATATGTTCTGGGGTTGTGCCGCAACAGCCACCAATAATATTTACCAAACTTTTATCGAGATATTCTTTTATTTGTGCTTGCATATCTTCGGGCGATTCATCGTATTCTCCAAAAGCATTTGGCAAGCCTGCATTGGGATGTGCCGATGTGTAAAACGCTGTTTTACTGGCCACCGATTCAATATGTGGCAACAATTGTTTTGCGCCCAAAGCACAGTTAAATCCAACACTTAACAGAGGAATATGAGACACAGAAATCAAGAAAGCCTCTACGGTTTGACCAGATAATGTGCGTCCACTGGCATCTGTAATGGTGCCACTTACCATAATTGGAATGTCAATTTTACGCGCTTCTTTAATCTCTTCTATCGCAAACAAAGCTGCTTTAGCGTTAAGTGTGTCAAAAATAGTTTCTACTAAAAGCACATCTACGCCGCCATCTAAAAGGCCTTCAACTTGTTGTTTGTACGCCTTGTGCAAATCATCAAAAGTGACGTTTCTAAAAGCAGGATCTTCTACTTTAGGAGACAAGCTTGCTGTGCGATTGGTTGGCCCGATAGATCCAGCCACAAAACGTGGTTTATTGGGTGTTTTTAAAAGATATTCGTCGGCCACTTCTCTGGCTAATTTAGCCGATTCGAAATTGAGCTCATATACATAATCTTCTAAGTAATAATCGGCCATAGCAATTGTTGTACCCGAAAAAGTATTGGTTTCAACAATATCGGCGCCAGCCTCAAAATAGGCACGGTGGATGCTTTTAATAGCCTCGGGTTGCGTAAGGCTTAAAAGGTCATTATTACCCTGTAATGGATGCTTAAAATCTTTGAATTGTGCGCCTCTAAAATCGGCTTCTGTAAAGTTAAAGCGTTGTATCATGGTGCCCATGGCGCCATCTAATATAAGGATTCTCTTTTCTAATTCTTTGTAAATATTGGGCATTATAGTACTGTTTTTATCAAATAAAAACGTAAAATGAAATCAAAAAAAATGCGAAGTTTAAAGTTTTTTTTAAACAAAGAAGTCTTTTGTTATCTACCCACAAAAAGCGGCAGAAAGTAGCACCTTCTTTATTTCTAAAGGGTTGCTAAGGCTTCAAAGGGTCTTGTCCCTCGGCCTTTCTTGATAACATTTGTCGGTTTTAAAAATGAACGTTGGTGCAAATAAACGGCATATTCTGTTTATTTACAAGCCTTTTTTGATTTATAGTTATTTATTATTCAACAAGTTCTTTGTTAAGTTGTTTAAAGTGCTTACTTTTTCTTCAAAATTGCCCTTGACGGATTGTCTAAATGCATTTAAATTTTCGGCCAGTTCATTAACATCATCAGGGATAACTTCTTCAAAAAATTGACGCAATCTTTTGGCTAAAGTGGGCGATTTTCCATTTGTCGAAATGGCTATTTTAACATGGCCTTTGGTTACAATACCACCTAAATAAAAATCGCATAATTCTGGTGTATCTGCCACATTGATTAAAATGTTTTCTGCTTTGGCATCCGTATAAATCTGTTTATTAATTTCTCTGTTATTGGTTGCGGCAATAACGATTTGTTTGTTTTTTAAAGCCGATTTAGAATACTGTGCTTTTACCAAAGAAACAGTATGTGTTTTTGCCAATTCTAGTATGGATTTGTCAAAATCTACAGACAAAACCAACACATTAGCATTTGGACTAGACTTTAATAAAAATGCCAATTTTTCGCAAGCTACTTTACCGCCACCAACAATTAAAATGTTTAATTGAGATACTTTTAAAAATATTGGATATAATTGATTTTGATTCATAGACTTTCTCTTAAACCCTGCCGAATGTAGCCGCATTCATTTCTTCGTAAAACGAACGAAATTTCGTGCTTTCTTTCACCACTTCGCCAATTACGATAATTGCTGGCGCTCCCAATCCTTTTTCTTGAACAACAGCTGTAATGGTATCTATAGTACCCAATCCTATTTTTTCGTTTTTGGTGGTGCCATTTTGGATAATGGCCGTTGGGATATTTGCTTTGCCAAACTTTTTAAAAATAGTTACTATTTCATTAAGTTTACTCATGCCCATTAAAATAACTACTGTGGCTGTAGATTGCGCTGCTAAATACACATCTTTCGACAGTTTTCTGTCAGATGTTGTGCCCGTAATTACCCAGAAACTTTCGGACACACCTCTTTTTGTTAAAGAAATCCCTTGGCTTGCAGGCACTGCCATTGCCGATGAAATACCTGAAATAACTTCTGTTTCAATACCAAATGATGCTATATAATCTACCTCTTCTGAACCGCGACCAAAAATAAAAGGGTCGCCACCTTTTAAGCGCACCACATTCCCGTATTGAAAGGCATTTTTTACAATAAGTTCGTTGATTTCGTCTTGAGAATACCTGTGGAAATCCTTCCGTTTCCCTACAAATATTTTAACTGCTTCCGCTGAAGCGTAATTTAATAATTCTCTGTTTATCAAAGCGTCATATAAAATAACGTTGGCATTTTTTAATGCTTTGACACCTTTAACAGTTATTAAATCTGGGTCGCCCGGACCTGCGCCAACTAAGGTAACTTTTGGATGTATTTTAGCTTTCATCAGTAATTGTATTGGTTCTAAAATCGTTTACTTTTTTATAAAACAAAGCGGCATCTTCTAGGTATTTTTTTGCAAATTCTTTAGACGGTTCGTTGTTTTTTATCTGATACACAAATTCTGAAAAAGACGTTTCTAATGTGATTTTGTCTTTAAAAACTTCTTCAAAGTTGGTAACAATACCAACTTGCGTATTTGTTTTTTTACCTTCGGTTATCAATAAAGCTTTCGCTGTATTTATCATACTCGTATAGGCATAATAAATGCTGTCTGCAAACTGATTTAATTGCAAAGCTTCTGTAGCATTTTCTATTTTTTCTGCCGTGTCTAATAATAAAGTGGCCGTCAAATCTATGACCACACCGGCGCATTCGCCTACACCAATTTCAGTCACATACTTTTCATCACTACCCCAATCTATAAAGTCACTTTGTTCTAAATTTGTAGTATCCGCTAAGGTTTTTAATAAATTGTAAAAATAGATTTCGCCTTGTCTGTCATAATAATTTAAAAAGGTTTCTTCTGATTTTACATTCAATTCAAAATCATTTAAAATAGCGCGCAAAGCTTGAGGCCCTCTTTTACTTGGAATTTTTATCACTTTATCAGCAATGCGTCCTTTGCCATTTCCTAAAACACCGCCGCCTAATAAAACTTGCAAGGCTGGTGCTACTAGTTTCCCTGATTTAATTGACATTCCCTGAAAGCCAATATGTGCCATTGTATGCTGACCACAGGCATTCATACAACCACTAATTTTTATGGTTATTTTCTTGTTGTTGGCATAGTGTGGAAACTCATTTTTCAACACTTTTCCCAATTCGCGCGTAACGCCTGTGCTGCTCGTAATGCCTAAATTACAAGTGTCAGTTCCTGGGCAAGAAGTGATGTCTAAAGTGCTGTTATAACCAAGGTCTGCAAATCCTAATTTTTTAAGTTCTACATAAAAGAAGGGTAGTAATGCTTCTTTTACATGACGGATTAATATGTTCTGACGCAAGGTTAAACGCAATTCATTGGCTGCGTATTTTTTAATTAAATCGGCTAACAAACGTGCTTTATTTGTATAGAAATCGCCTAACGGAATTTTAATTCCGATGGCATATAAACCATCTTGTTTTTGATCAATGACATTGGTGGTTTTCCATAAATCATAGTCCGCTTTATTTTCAATAGTTACCGATGGAATTTCTATTTCTGGGATGTTAATTTCGGAGTCAAAATTTGAAGTCTCTATCTTAACTTTCTGATGAGACAAAGCTGTTTGTTCTTCTTCAATTAAATTTACAAAAGCCGCTAATCCAATTTCTTTAACTAAAAATTTAAGTCGGGCGCGGGCGCGTTTAACACGTTCGCCATGTCTATCGAATACCCTTAAAACAGCTTCGGTTAAAGGAATAATTTTATCGGCTTCAATAAATTCAAATAAAGTTTCTGCCAATTGCGCTTGCGACCCTAAGCCTCCAGCAACCATCACTTTAAAACCTTTTTTACCATTATCCGCTTTAGCGATAAAACCTAAATCGTGCATAAAACTCAGCGCCGTATCGTCATCGGTAGCTGAAAAAGAAATTTTGAATTTTCGTCCCATTTCTTGACAGATAGGATTGCGTAAAAAGAAGGCGAAAACGGCATGCGCATAGGGCGAAACATCAAATGGTTCGTTGGGGTCTATACCCGCCGTTTCTGATGCCGTTACATTACGAACCGCATTGCCACAGGCTTCACGCAAAGTGATGTCGTCTTTCTCTAGCTCTGCCCACAATTCTGGCGTTCTGTCTAAACTTACATGGTGAATTTGAATGTCTTGACGGGTGGTAATGTGTAATCGGCCACGCGAATATTCATCGGAAACTTTTGCAATTCGGTGTAATTGTTCGCTTGTAACTTTACCATAAGGCAATTTTATACGAATCATTTGTACCCCAAATTGACGTTGCCCGTAAACCCCTCTCGCCAATCGCAAACTTCTAAAACTTGATTCGTCTAGTTCGCCAGAATAGAATTGGTTTATTTTTTTTCCGAGTTCTATAATATCTTTTGCAACAATTGGATTTTCGATTTCTGATCTAAAACTTTGCATTTGTATTTGTTTTTTTAGTTAGCATAAAAATCCCTATTCATACTTGATATGAGTTAAAATTTTGATATATGATTTTGATTTTTACCTATTTCCCTTATTTGATAAAACCAACACCCACTGTGTTGTTGTTTTGAGGATCTATTAAAATAAAAGCGCCATTTGTGCGATGTTCTTTAAAGGCATCGAAAAAAATGGGTTTATTTAATTGGAATGATACCGAAGCGATATCATTCATTTGTAAACTTGTAACATCTGTTTCTACACCAGAAAAATCTGTTTCAATTTTGTTATTTATGGTATTTACTTTTGCCAACACTTTATTAATGCCGTGTTGCAAAATGTATTTAGAACCTGGCGCTAATTGTTTGGCATCCATCCAAGAAACTGTAGCCGTAAATTGTTTGTCAATTTTTGGCAACTCATCTACTTTTACAATCATGTCGCCCCTGCTTACATTCACATCGTTTTCTAAAGTGATAGATATTGAAGAGCGTCTGGCAGCTGATTTATATTTTTCTCCATTAAAATAAATGTCTTTGATTTTTGTTTTTGTTTCTGATGGCAATACCATAACTTCATCGCCTACATTGATATTTCCGCCATAAACTTTACCGGCATAACCTCTATAATCATGAAAATCTTCGGTCTTTGGGCGGATGACATATTGTACAGGAAAGCGCATTTTTCCACGGTTATAAATGTCTTTAGTGTCAATTTTTTCAAGATGTTCTAATAAAGTTTTACCTGTGTACCAAGACATGATTTCTGATTGCGCAACAACATTATCGCCTTTTAAAGCACTTACTGGAACGTAGGTAATATTTTGATCTTCGTAATCGCTTTTGGTAACCAATTTTTCGAAATCGGCTTTAATTTCATTGTATCTTTCTTCAGAAAAATCGACCAAATCCATTTTATTGATACACACAATCACACTTTTTATGCGCAATAAATTATTGATAAAAAAGTGGCGGTACGTTTGTTCTATTACCCCATGTCTGGCATCAATCAAAATAATTGCCGCTTGCGATGTGGATGCGCCTGTAACCATATTTCTGGTATATTCAACATGGCCAGGTGTGTCTGCAATGATATAACTTCTGGTAGCTGTTGAAAAATAAATATGCGCCACATCAATGGTGATGCCTTGTTCTCGCTCTGCTACCAAGCCATCGGTAGCTAAACTGAAATCTAAATAATCGTATCCTTTTTGCTTGCTGCTGCGCTCAATGGCTTCTAATTTATCATCGGTTAACGATTTTGTGTCGTATAATAAACGTCCGATAAGAGTGCTCTTTCCGTCATCTACACTACCTGCTGTTGCTATTTTTAAAACTTCCATTTCCCCTCCTAACCTCCCCAAAGGGGAGGAATATTTTTATTGTTTATTAATTATTTTGTTCTTTTTTTCATAATTCCCCCTTCGGGGGTTAGGGGGCTAAAAGTACCCTTGTTGTTTTCGTTTTTCCATGGCAGCTTCAGAACGTTTATCATCTATTCTAGCGCCACGTTCAGAAATACTTGATTCTCTAATTTCTGCTACTACTTGACTTATTGTTGTGGCATACGAATCTACCGCAGCGGTACAACTCATATCGCCAACGGTTCTAAAACGTACCATGCGTTCTTCTACTTCTTCGTCTTCGTCTTGAAAAACATAATCTGAGTGTGACCAAATAAGACCATCGCGGATAAAGATTTCGCGTTTATGCGCAAAATAGATAGACGGAATTTCTAAATCTTCTTTTTCAATATAGGTCCACACGTCTAATTCTGTCCAGTTTGAAATAGGGAAAACACGCACATTTTGACCTAAATCAATATTGCCGTTTAACATATCGAACAATTCTGGACGTTGGTTTTTTTCATCCCATTGACCAAAATCATCACGAACAGAAAAAATACGTTCTTTAGCGCGTGCTTTTTCTTCGTCACGACGTGCGCCACCGATACAAGCATCAAATTTAAATTCTTCAATAGCGTCTAAAAGTGTCGTAGTTTGCAACATATTTCTACTAGAATACCTGCCTGATTCTTCTTTTACTTTCCCTTGATCTATGCTGTCTTGTACGTTTCTAACAATCAATTCAACACCTAATTCTCTTACCAATCTGTCGCGAAATTCAATCGTTTCAGGGAAATTATGCCCTGTATCAATATGCATTAACGGAAATGGAATCTTAGCTGGGAAAAAAGCTTTTTGTGCCAATCGCACCAGCGTAATAGAATCTTTTCCGCCAGAAAATAAAAGCACTGGTTTTTCAAATTGCGCTGCCACTTCTCTAAAGATGTAAATGGCTTCGTTTTCTAATTGATTTATATTTAATAATTCTTTCATGTGTCTTTATTTATATATGCAAACCACATTCTCGGTTTTCTAAAACTTTTGTTGGATCGTAATATTTAAATTCGTTTGGTAAATTGTGCTTTTTGAGATAGGCGTCTAGTTGTTCATCAGTAAAATTATAAAAAGGGCTCACTTTTAAAATACCGTCTTTAGAGTACGATAACATACCTATAGAATCTCTAAAAGCCGTTTGACCTTTGCGCAAATTGGTAAACCAAACATCGGGTTTATGTTCTGCCATGGCACGCATAAAAGGTTCTAATTTTACCTGTTCTGTAAATATTTTATGATTAGGATCATCAATACTGGGGATTCCCAAAACCACATCACGATGTGCTGCCGTTTGTTTTGGCACATACAGTTGTACATTTAAATCTAAGCTCTTAATCAGCTCATCAGCATGTTGATATGTTTGAGGTGTGTTATAACCTGTATCACACCAAATCACTTTTAAATCGGGTTTAACTTGGGTGCATAAATGCAAAATTGCCACTTCGTAAGGTCTAAAATTTGTTGTAACCAAAGGGTTTTTTGCATAACCAATCGCCCAAGCAACAATTTGTTCGGGCGATTGGTTTTGAAATTCTGTATTTAATTCTTCAATATTTAAATTTGCCATTATTTTCGCCATTTAATTAAATTCCACAAACGTTCATGTCCGTAATACAATACCATTTTTGTAAGCACTTCTATTGATCCAATAGATAAAGCCATTGTCAATTCTCCGGTAATAAACCAAGAAATTAGCATGGTGTCTAATGTACCTACAATACGCCAGCTTACAGCTTTCGCAACACTTCTTATCGGATGTTCTGTTTGTTTATCTTGATGATACAAAGTGTTATTTTCGTCACCAATCAAATTATCTAATACCATTTTTTTTAAGTTTTATTTTATCAAAATCCTTTCTCCTATCGGTTTAGTAGGATTAAAGCGCAAAACTATAAAAAAAATTGAATCTAAACAGTGATATTTTACTTTTTTTGAAAAATTATGAAATCTTTCTGATATTAAACCAAATCTTGAAGCGTATGGTTTCTGAATATTTTTAAAGTGTTGTCCCGCACTTGTATCATTAATTTATGCAAGCCACAAGACTTTTCGTCTGGACAATCTTGGCACTCTTCATAATAATTTAAGCTCACGCAAGGCAACATGGCAATGGGCCCTTCTAAGATTCTAAACACATCAACCATTTTTATTTCTGTGGCGTTTTTAATAAGATAATAACCGCCCCCTTTGCCTTTTTTGGAATTTAAAAAGCCTGCTTTTTTTAAAGATAATAGAATGCTCTCAAGAAATTTTCGTGAGATTTTTTCGCATGTCGCGATATCATTAATAGACACAAGGCCTTCGTCATTTTGATGACGGGCTAAATAGGTTAATGCCTTTAAACCGTATTTTGTCTTTTTTGATAACAAGTTACGAAAGTAAATAATTTTAGTTAATCCTATAGATTTAGTAGGGTAAAATTTTTATCTAAAATTATATATATAATGATTTGATTTTATACCTTTGCCACGGTCTATAAGAGGAGAAATTTGACTGATTGCAACCTCTTTTTCAATTAAAATTGGATAAACAAAATGCTAAAGCAGTTTTATAACTACCTTTAGCATTGCATTAAATTCTCTCTTAAGACCTTATTATCAAATATATAATATTTAAATATAAAATAATATGGCTTATTTATTTACTTCAGAATCTGTTTCTGAAGGGCATCCCGATAAGGTTGCCGATCAAATTTCTGATGCATTATTAGACAACTTTTTAGCGTTTGATGCGAACTCTAAAGTAGCTTGCGAAACCTTAGTAACAACAGGACAAGTTGTTTTGGCTGGCGAAGTTAAAACCAAAACCTATATAGACGCTCAAAAAATTGCGCGCGATGTGATTAATAAAATAGGTTACACAAAAGGTGCCTATCAGTTTGAAGGTAATTCGTGTGGTGTTATTTCTTTAATTCACGAACAATCGCCAGATATAAATCAAGGTGTTGAGCGTGCTGTTGAAGAAGAACAAGGCGCCGGCGATCAAGGTATGATGTTTGGTTACGCCACCAAAGAAACAGATAATTACATGCCTTTAGCGCTCGATTTGTCGCATCGTATTCTTATCGAATTAGCAAAAGTAAGACGTGAAAATAGTGATATTACTTATTTACGTCCAGATGCTAAAAGTCAGGTGACAATAGAATATTCTGACGACAATGTACCACAACGTATTGATGCCATAGTTGTTTCTACCCAGCATGACGATTTTGATGAAGACGAGGCTATGTTGGCAAAAATCAGAAAAGATATTATTAGCATTGTTATGCCGCGTGTTATTGCACAACTACCAGCGCATATTCAAGCTTTGTTTAATGATAAAATTACCTATCACGTCAATCCTACTGGTAAATTTGTAATTGGTGGGCCTCATGGCGATACTGGTTTAACCGGACGAAAAATTATTGTAGATACTTATGGCGGCAAAGGCGCTCATGGTGGTGGTGCTTTTTCTGGTAAAGATCCAAGCAAAGTAGATCGTTCTGCGGCTTATGCAGCACGGCATATCGCTAAAAATTTGGTTGCAGCTGGTGTGGCCGATGAAATTTTGGTGCAAGTATCTTATGCTATTGGTGTGGCCAAACCAACATCGATAAATGTGACTACATATGGCTCTGCCAATATTAATATGACTGATGGCGCTATTGCGGATGTTGTAGAAAAATTATTTGACATGCGTCCTGCGGCGATAGAAAAACGCTTAAATTTAAGAACGCCTATTTATAGCGAAACAGCATCTTATGGACATATGGGAAGAACGCCAGAAAAAGTTACTAAAACTTTCACATCGCCATATTCTGGCACTGTAACCATAGAAGTTGAGTTATTCAGTTGGGAAAAACTTGATTTTGTAGATAAAGTTAAAGCTGCATTTGGCCTTTAATAAAAATTGAAGCATTTTTTTGCGATACCGATATAGTGTTTTTAAAAAATTGGAATACAGCTATTTGTTAAATTTTAAATGCTAATAAATTAATAATAAAAGCTAGATTCAACTATTAAGTGCACCAG
>JABMNH010000073.1 GCA_013205245.1 Flavobacteriales bacterium
CATGCAGATGGTGCCAGTTATTTAGAACTCGTTGAATTTATTCAGAGTAATGGGGCCAATGTGGACCAGGACCTCGAACAGCTTTGGAGAAGAATTATATTTAGTATTTGTGTAACAAACACAGATGATCATCTTAGAAATCATGGGTTTTTATTAACAAATGACGGTTGGACATTATCACCTGCTTATGATATTAATCCAATTGAAACTGGGGCCGGATTAAAATTGAATATTTCAGATGAAGATAATTCCTTAGATTTAAATCTAGCAATGGACGTATCTGAATTTTTTCGATTAACTGAAAAAAGAGCAACTGAAATAATAGAAGAAGTTTTAAATGCTGTTGGGAATTGGAAAGAAATAGCAATTAAGTATGGAATGTCTCGAGTTGAACAAGAATTGAAATCATTGGCGTTTAAGACAGAAAGAAGTTAAATCAGAAGATATCTATATCTAATTTTGGTTTTTATGTTTGCCAATGGTTAAGGTATGATCAGTTTCAATACTGAAACAATTCCGATAGCTATCGGAACAGCACAGGTTGATTTATATCGTCTGACACCTACCTACGGCAATCAAGAACGAAGCTAGTTTTTTAATCTTAGAACAGCAATAAAAACACAATCTATTTGTAACTAAGTTGTTAAAGCTGATCTTTTAATACTTTAATGTCATCACGTATTTGTGCAGCAGCAATAAAATCTAAAGCTTTGGCAGCGGTTTCCATCAATGAACGTTTATGGCGGATGCGTTTTTCAATTTCGGGTTTTGAGAGATATGCCAATTCTTTTTCGGCCGCTTTTTGTGCGGCGGCATCATAATGAAAAGAAGAAATATTAGATTTGGTCAAATCGTTCGAAATGGCTTTTTTAATTTGAGTAGGCGTAATATTATTGGCTGTATTATAAATGGTTTGTTTATCGCGGCGTCTGTTGGTCTCGTCAATAGTGAGTTGCATGCTGTTGGTTACTTTATCGGCATACATAATAGCACGCCCATTTATATGTCTGGCAGCACGACCAATAGTTTGAGTTAGCGAACGATGCGAACGTAAAAAACCTTCTTTGTCGGCATCTAAAATAGCCACTAAAGAGACTTCGGGTAAATCTAAACCTTCGCGTAAAAGATTCACGCCAATAAGCACATCAAAAATACCTTTACGCAAATCTTGCATAATTTCCACGCGCTCTAGAGTATCTACATCAGAATGAATATAACGACAGCGAATCTGGATGCGGGTTAAATATTTAGCCAACTCTTCTGCCATGCGTTTTGTCAATGTGGTTACCAAAACACGTTCGTCTTTTTCTACACGCACATGAATTTCTTCTATCAAATCATCAATCTGATTTAAGCTTGGCCTCACATCAATTATAGGATCTAAAAGTCCGGTTGGGCGGATAATTTGTTCTACATATTCGCCTTCGGTTTTTTGCAATTCGTAATCGGCTGGTGTGGCACTTACATAAATAACCTGATTCTGTATATCTTCTAATTCCTCAAATTTTAAAGGGCGGTTATCCATCGCCGCAGGCAATCTAAATCCGTAAGAAACCAGATTTTCTTTTCGAGATCTATCGCCACCGTACATGGCGTGGGTTTGCGGAATGGTGACATGACTTTCGTCGATAACCATTAAATAATCTTCGGGAAAATAATCGAGTAAACAAAACGGACGCGTACCGGGTTCTCTGCCATCTAAAAAGCGCGAATAGTTTTCGATCCCAGAACAATAACCCAATTCTTTAATCATTTCCAAATCAAATTCGGTGCGTTCTTGCAAGCGTTTGGCTTCAAGATGTTTGCCTATTTCTTTAAAATAATTGACTTGCAACAGTAATTCATTCTGAATGCTTTCTATGGCATTGTTGAGCACATCTTTTGAGGTGACAAACAAATTGGCAGGATAAATACTCAAACTTTCAAAAGCCTCAATAAATGTTCCTTCGGCAATATTAAAACTTTCTATTTCCTCAATTTCATCGCCAAAAAAATGAACGCGATAGCCATTATCGCCATAAGATGGATAAATGGTAATCACGTCGCCTTTAACTTTAAAAGTCCCGCTTTTAACATCGGTTTCGGTTCTGGCATACAAACTGGCAACCAAACTTTGTAGAAATTTTGTCCGACTCAGTTTCTGATCTACTTTAATTTCGATGATATTTTTCTTAAATTCCACAGGATTGCCAATACCATACAAACAAGACACAGAAGCCACAACAATAATATCACGACGTCCAGACAATAATGCCGATGAGGTACTAATACGTAAGCGTTCAATGTCATCATTTATAGATAAATCCTTTTCAATATAAGTGTTGGATGTGGGGATGTAAGCTTCTGGTTGGTAATAATCGTAATACGATACAAAATACTCTACCGCATTGTTGGGAAAAAACGATTTAAACTCGGCGTATAACTGTGCTGCTAAGGTTTTATTATGCGCTAAAACCAAGGTGGGTTTTTGGGTTTGTTCAATCACATTGGCCACAGTAAAAGTTTTACCAGAGCCGGTTACACCCAATAAATTTTGATATTTTTCACCTTTATTTATAGCCTTTACCAAAGCATTAATAGCTTCAGGCTGATCGCCGGTGGGTTTGAAATCTGAAACGAGTTTAAAAGGCATTTTGCAAATTTACCTATTCTAAACTTTAGAAAGAAACTATTTCATTATGTTTGCTTTTTTATCTTAAAAACGAAATAGACTTTAATGAAATTGTATTACGCTGCTAAAAATTATCAACCTATAGATGTTTGGTATTCTTTTTATAAAACCTTAGGACGCCTCTTTTTATTTATAGGTATAGGTTTGTATGTTGATAGCATATATTTTTCTGAGATTTACCCCAACGGACAGTGGATTGCGAATTTTGCTATGTTTTTGATGTTTTGGCGTGCTTTTTCTCATGGAACTAAAAGATCGCGAGAACTTATGATTTACGCAGTATTGATAGGTGTTGGTGGTGAATATTTGTTTTCTATTGGTTTTGAAATGTACACCTACAGGCTTGATAGAGTACCCATATATGTACCACTTGGGCATGCCATAATTTATATAGTTACGGTCTATTTTACAAGAAGGGCGGCTGTTAAAAAATTTAGAGT
Organism: Flavobacteriales bacterium; assembly: GCA_013205245.1. Classification (GTDB taxonomy): domain Bacteria; phylum Bacteroidota; class Bacteroidia; order Flavobacteriales; family Flavobacteriaceae; genus CG1-02-35-72. The sequence goes on from JABMNH010000073.1 coordinate 3,112, forward strand.
AACCATAGAGAAAATATTAATAGGATGTATTATTATTTATGCCACTCTTTTTTTGGTATTTGCCAACGATGTTTTTGGCTTTGTAATGTCCCTTTTGGTAGTGTGGATATTGCGAAATAAACCCAGAGAGCGACTTCTTTATTTATCTATGTATGCGGTGGTAGCGGTTTTAGAGATTGTAGGAACGAGTTATCAATCTTGGTATTGGCCAGATACTGCCTTTGGTTTGGTTCCTTTTCTGAAAAGTGCCAATCCGCCAAGTGGTATTTGCCTTTTTTATTTTGGATTAGATTTGGGCTGTTTATGGTTGTATAAACAGCGCCATAAAATAGCTTGGAAGCGGATGAAATCAATACGTTTGTTACATACAAAATCATAATTTTATTTGTGTTGTCTGAACAACCAAGTCCTCATTAACGGATCGCTGTAAGCGGCCAACCAAGAAAAATGCCCAGTTTCGGGATACATGGTAAAACCCGGATGCGCACCAGCTTTAATCAAAGCCTGATACATTTCAACAGAATATAGCGGATTTACAGCCGCATCTTCACTTCCGTGAAAAATCCACATCGGAATATGAGCAATAGATTTAGCTCTTGAAGAGTCGCCTGCACCACAAACCGGAACGGCAGCGGCAAACAAATCGGGATAGCGTTCAAGTGCATCATAAGTGCCATAACCGCCCATTGATAATCCGGTAATATAAATGCGGTTAGTATCTACTTTAAACTTTTTTGTAAATTTCTGAATGAGTTCCATTAACAATGCCATGGGTTTGCTGGGGTCGGGATTTAAAGTTAAAACACCGCCTTGTTGGTAGTTTTTAACATTCGACCAAGTTTGATTTTTTGGACATTGCGGTGCGATTACAAATGCCGGGAATTGCGTCATCGCTTGATCGGTGGCGAAATTTGCAACACCCCATTTTAATTGGGCTTCATTATCATTACCACGTTCACCTGAACCATGTAAAAAAATGATTAACGGATATTTTCGGATGGTGTCATAATCAGGAACCAGCAATCGGTAATTTAAACTATCGCCTTTGGTATTAGTGTAAATATTTTTGCTGAATCGTGAGGTTTGGGCAAAAGCAAAGTTTGCGCCCAGATAACAGAAAAAAGTTAAAGTTAGGATAAGCGATTTTAGTTGTGGAAGTTTCATTTCAGATAGGATTTATTTTTTAAAGATTGCTTAACTGTACACCAAAAGCTTTTACTTTTTCCCAATTGGTGTATTCAATTTTTGCATCAGAATTTGTGGGACCTTTGGTCATCCACATAATAAATTGAATCATAATTTTATCAAAAAATGGATATTTTTGATAGTCTAGTTTTCCTGCAAATACTTCAACTATAGTTGGTTTCCAATCAATTGTTTTAAAAAACTTTACAACATATGGGTTCGTACTAGGGGTGTTTTTTTCTGGTTTTCTGGCAACCAGATTTACAGAAAAGAAAGCTGTTTTTTTATTGTTTAGCTGTTCTTTATGAGTATTAATAAAATCAATTATATTTTTATTATGAACACCATATCTAATGCTTGCGCCTATAATAATTTTATCATAATTGGTGATTTTTTCATTAAAATCTTCAATCGAAAAGAGGTCTATTTTCTGATTGTTTTGCTGTAGTTGTGCTCTAAGGGCGTTACAAATTTTTAGTGTTTGCCCGTCTGTAGACGCATAAATTATAACAGTTTTAGTATCCATATTAATTTTTTATTAGTGTTACCTTCTCACAAGGCTAAAATGGCCTTTTCGAATACGTCCATCTTGGAGTCTGGCAGTAAACCAATAATCGTTAGAAGGCAATTTACGCCCATTAAAAGTACCATCCCACCCTGAACCAGTTGGGTTAACTTTGGCTAAAAGTTTACCAAATCTATCAAAAATATAGATAAGAGAATTGGGTTGTAATGAAGCCCCAGCCACATTCCAAGTGTCGTTAATACCATCGCCATTAGGCGTTAAAAAATGCGGAAATCCGATAACGATAGCGTCTTTAATGGTAAGCCCACAGCCGTTTTTATCTCTAATAAAGACTTTATGAATACCAGCCGTAACATTAGAAAACACATGTGTGCGTCCTGGCAAAGAGCTGTTAACAACAAAGGGGTTAAAATCGTTCAAATCGTCAAG
>JABMNH010000074.1 GCA_013205245.1 Flavobacteriales bacterium
CAAACAGACCGATGATTTTATTTATTTGGACATTTTTAGGAGCTATTGCAGGAGTTGGGATGGTGTTTGGAAGAGATTATCTTGGGACGATTAAAGAGAAGTGGGTTAACAGTTAGCAGTTATGCGTTATCCGCCTGCCTGCGGCAGGCAGGGGAGGAATTTATTCAATAAAAATTATTTTAAGAATGTATTTTGTTTTTTTGGCTCCCTTTAGGGAGGGGCAAAACAAAAAATAGAACTGTTCCGCCACAAACGTCATCCAGAGCAATGTCATCCTGTCCCGATGGCTATCGGGAGGAGTCGAAGGAGAGTCGAAGGAAGGGCTGGGGTAAAAATGAAAAAGCAGTACCAAATTGAAAATGAGATAAAAAACTGTACAATTATGGAATCTAATTCCGAAATTGTATATATTTACACAATGATAACACGAGAAGCAGCAAAAGAAATTATAAATTTAGCCGCCCAGTTCAAAGCGGTTGCTGTTGTTGGCCCGAGACAATCCGGTAAAACAACCTTGGTTCGAATGCTGTTTAAAGACAAGGAATATGTAAATTTTGAAAACCCAGATGTCCGTTTGTACGCTCTTGAAGACCCTAGAGGTTTTTTGTCCAACTATCCTGATGGGGCGGTTTTTGATGAAGCCCAGCGAGTTCCCGAAATTTTTTCTTATCTGCAACAAATTTTAGATGAATCCTCCAGCAATGGAATGTTTATAATTACGGGATCCAACAACTTTTTGCTTCAGGAAAATATTTCACAAAGTTTAGCAGGTAGAGTAGGCTATCTTAATTTATTGCCATTGACATTAAACGAAATAAACAACAAAGAAAGCAGTATTAGTCAAATGCTCTTTAAAGGCTGTTATCCTTCTTTATATAATACTGCCATTGATGCAAGCCAGTGGTATGCTAATTATATTAGAACCTATATTGAGCGAGATGTTAGGTTGATAAAAAATATAACCAATTTAGTTAGCTTTGAGCGGTTTTTACGTCTTTGCGCAGGAAGAATTGGACAACTGTTGAATATGAACAGTATGGCAGTTGAGCTGGGTGTTGATACGAAAACAATTAGCGCCTGGATCAGTGTTTTGGAAACTAGTTTTGTGTTGTTTCGATTGCAACCTTATCATAAAAATTTCAACAAGCGGATTGTTAAAATGCCTAAATTATATTTCTATGATACAGGCTTGGCTTCAGCATTATTAGGGATTCAAAACAGTGACCAAATCGATTTGCATCCTTTTAGGGGATCCCTTTTTGAAAATATGGTTGTGGTGGATTTTCTTAAAACCAGATTTAATAAGGCAAAAACAAATAATCTTTATTTCTGGAGAGACAATGCTGGAAATGAAGTCGATTTGCTGATAGATAATGGACCCACTATTATACCTATTGAAATTAAATCGGGACAAACGCTAACCGATGATTATTTTAAAGGATTACTGTATTGGAACAAATTGACTCAAAATGTAGGAGGCTTCGTGGTTTATGGAGGTAAAATAACCCAAAAAAGGAGTAGTGGCATTAGTGTGATTCCTTATCATTCGGTAAATACTGTCGAATAGCAAAACAACTCGAAACCCAACAAATTCAAGTAAAAGAAGACACGCCTGTGTTTACCATTTTAAAACCCGTGTCAATACCCATGGTAAAATCAAAACCAAACAGACCATTGATTTTATTTACTTGGACAATTTTAGGAGCAATTTTAGGGGTTAGTTTGGTTTTTGGGAATGTGTATTTAAAGGAATTAAAAGAGAAATGGAATGAAAACGCGTAAATATTTAAGTTAACTGCTATATGTTTTTTGTTAAACGAAGTAATATCAGATAAACGCGACTAAGACTACAAAAATATACATTGCAGGTTATAAAGGTATGGTTGGTCGTGCTATTTGGGGAATGTTAAAAGCCGAAGGCTATACTAATTTAGTTGGGATGACAAGTCAAGAACTAGATTTAAAAAATCAAGCCGCTGTTGAAAGATTTTTTAGAAAAGAACAACCCCAAATTGTTGTTGACACGGGGTTGCAAGGTCAGGGAGGTATATTGGCAAACAATACGTATCCCTATCAATTTTTAATGGATAATATGCTTATTCAAAACAATTTGATTCATGGCGCTTTTGAAGCATGAATTTGACGCGAAGCACATCATCAAATCTATCGATGTAGAAAAAGCAATTGGTGAGGCCTAGATGATATTTATTTCTGTGGATACTTCAACTAGACTTACAGAAAAGGTTCATAAATAATACAAACAAAATAAATGGAACAAATTAGGATCATCAATCTCCCCAAATTCGAAGACCCACGTGGGAATCTCTCTTTTATTGAAGAAAATAAGCATATACCCTTTAAAATTAAGCGAGCTTATTGGATTTATGATGTGCCAGGAGGACAAGTGAGAGGGGGACACGCTTTTAAAAAACAGAAAGAATTCATTGTTGCTTTATCAGGAAGCTTTGATGTGGTTGTTAATGATGGAGTCAATAAGCAAACATTTTCTCTAAACCGATCTTATTATGGACTTTATGTTCCATCAGGAGTATGG
>JABMNH010000075.1 GCA_013205245.1 Flavobacteriales bacterium
ATAACGCATAACTGCTAACTGTTAACCCACTTCTCTTTAATCGTCCCAAGATAATCTCTTCCAAACACCATCCCAACTCCTGCAATAGCTCCTAAAAATGTCCAAATAAATAAAATCATCGGTCTGTTTGGTTTTGATTTTTCCATAGGTATGGACACTGGTTTTAAAATGGTAAAAACAGGCGTATCTTCTTTTACTTGAATTTGTTGGGTTTCTAGTTGTTTTGCTAATTCGGAATACACGCCATAAGCCAAATCGTATTCCGATTGCAAACTTTGTAATTCGGTTTGCGCTATGGCAGTTGTTACATTTTGATTGCGGTCTCTAAAATTGGCTAGTTTTATTTGTATCGCTTTAAAAACTCGTTGTTTTTCAATATAGAGGTCTTCAATATATTTCAGTTGTTCCGTTGCTTTTTGAATCTTAAGCTTAATGATAAAGCTTTGTAATAGTTGTTGCGCTTTATTAGCTAATTGGGCAGCCGCTAAAGCTTCGGGCATATTGGTATTTAAGGTAATATAACCGTCTTTTTTATTGGCTTCTATGTTAATCTGGCTTGTTAAGCCTTTGATAAGTTCTTGTTCTTCTGGAGTAATACTTAGAATTTGGTTGTTGGCTGTTAGTTGTTGGTCCCGATCCCGATCCCGATAGCTATCGGGACTATCGGGATTGGTTGGCTGTTATCAGATTAGGGCTTCTCTAAAGATTAATCCATTATTTGAATAAGTTTAAGTAGCTGCTAAACACATATAATTTATCTCTTTTACTGCCTGTTATTTCTTTTAAGATTTTTAATTTTTCTAAATCATCTATTAAGTGGTAGCCTGTACGTTTAGATACGCCTGTAATTTCAACCACTTTATTAACTTCAATCATTGGGTGTTTAAATAAATAATGTATTATTTTTTGCGCATTGTTGGCTCTAATACCTAAGTTTTGGATGCTTAGCTCGGTATTTTGTTTTAGTTTTAAAATGGCATCAAATGTTTGTACGCCTTTTTGGGCAGTTTCTATAACGCCTACTAAAAAGAATTTTAACCATTGTACAATATTGTTTTCGGTTCGTGCCTTCATTAAATTATCGTAATACAAAGTTTTATTGCGTTCAAAAAAATCGGACAGGTATAATATTGGTTTTTTAAGAATTTCTTTATCAACCAAATACAAGGTAATTAATAAGCGCCCTACACGACCATTACCATCTAAAAAAGGATGTATGGTTTCGAATTGGTAATGAATGATGGCAATTTTTAAGAGATCGGGAAAGTACACTTCATTATTGTGGGCAAAGTTTTCTAAATCGCTCATTAGCTCATTGATACTGGTATGCACGGGTGGTATAAATGTAGCATCGTTTATAGAAGCACCCCCAATCCAGTTTTGACTGGTACGAAAAACACCGGGCAATTTATGTTCACCTCTAACGCCTTGCAATAATGTTTTGTGTGTTTCTTTGATTAAGCGCGAAGAGAACGGCAGTTTTTTCAACTTTTCGATGGCTTGATGCATTGCAGCGATGTAGTTTTGCACTTCTTCCCAATCGTCCTTTTTTTCTTGACTTACATTTTCTTTATCCAATAAGGCTTCTTCCATATTGGTATGTGTGCCCTCAATTTTACTGCTTTGCGTGGCTTCTTTAAGCACGTGCATACTTATAAACAAGTCGATGTCGGGTATGTGCTCACTGTACATATCTAAACGCCCCAAATACCTATCGGCTTTTGATAGCAGTTGTAAAAGTTCCATATCGTTAAGCTCCCATTGCTTATTTATAAGCGTAGGTTGAAAGCTTTTATAATAGCCTTGATTGATGTAGTTACCCGATTTAAACTGTTGCATAATTGTCCTAATTATTGCGTTATCTTTTTTACTAATGCAAAATAACGATAAAAGTTGCAATAAGCATCTTACTAATGCAAAATATTTTATTTTTTTGCACTAAGTGTTTACTGGATTGATTTAAAATTTAAGATTTGACATTTAAGATTAAGGATTTAGGATGACGATACCTAAATAACGTTGACCTAATTTGATCTTCAAAGTTCAAGGCTTAAGGTTCTAAGGTTAGAAAATCATTGAACTTCTATCCCGATAGTTATCGGGACAGGGTGACATGGGAGCCAAAAAATCAAAATACATTCTTAAAATAATTTCTATTGAATAAATTCCTCCCCTGCCTGCCGGACAGGCAAGCTTTAGGGACGGGGAATAAGAATTTATGAATCTTGCTAGCTGTTAGCTGCTGGCTGTTGCTGTTATTTAATTTTATTTATTTCCGGTTTTTTGTTTTGCCCTCCCTAAAGATTGGCTTTGGTACCGCTTTTTCATTTTTACCCCAGCCCTAAAGGGTGATGAAAAAGCAGGTGTTCGTATATTCTTGAATAAATTCCTCCCTTTAGGGCCGGGGAATAAGAATTTATGAATCCCTAAATATTCTTGAATAAATTCCTCCCCTGCCTGCCGGTCAGGCAGGCGGATAACGCATAACTGCTAACTGTTAACCCACTTCTCTTTAATCGTCCCAAGATAATCTCTTCCAAACACCATCCCAACTCCTGCAATAGCTCCTAAAAATGTCCAAATAAATAAAATCATCGGTCTGTTTG
>JABMNH010000076.1 GCA_013205245.1 Flavobacteriales bacterium
CTTTTATGCAAGACCTGATTTTGTTTCACTATTAATAAGTTTTGGACTCGGTGCAAGTTTAATTGCATTCTTCTCCCGTGTTGGTGGCGGTATTTACACCAAATCAGCTGATGTTGGCGCAGATTTAGTTGGTAAAGTAGAAGCTGGTATTCCAGAAGATCATCCTTTAAATCCTGCTACTATTGCAGATAATGTAGGCGATAATGTAGGTGATGTTGCTGGTATGGGCGCCGATTTATTTGAATCTTTTGTAGGTTCAATTATAGCAACCATGGTTTTAGGAGCTGTTTATTTTAATATTCCAGCTTTCGCTGAATTTAAAATTGGCGCAGTACTTTTACCATTGGCTTTAGCAGCAGCAGGGATTATCGTTTCTGTTTTTGGAACATTCTTTGTAAAAGTAAAAGAAGGCGGAAATCCACAATCTGCATTAAACATGGGCGAATTTTTATCTGCTGGTTTAATGGTTGCGATTTCTTGGTTTATGATTGATGCCTTTTTACCAGAAACTTGGGTATATGCAGGAAAAGAAATGTCTTCTTTGGGTGTTTTTATTGCTACTATAGTAGGATTGGCTGCTGGATTAGGTGTTGGTAAAATTACCGAATATTATACAGCTACAGGTAAAAAACCAGTAATGAGTATTGTTAAACAATCTGTTACAGGTGCGGCTACAAATATTATCGCAGGTTTAGGTGTGGGTATGATGAGTACAGCTATTCCAATTTTATTAATCGCTGCAGCGATTATTTTATCGTTCCACTTTGCAGGTTTATATGGTATTGCCATTGCCGCTGTTGGAATGTTAGCCAATACAGGAATCCAATTAGCTGTTGATGCTTACGGACCAATTTCTGATAACGCTGGTGGTATTGCCGAAATGGCCGAACTACCAAAAGAAGTACGTGAACGTACAGATAAATTAGATGCTGTTGGTAATACAACTGCTGCCATTGGTAAAGGTTTTGCCATTGCTTCTGCAGCTTTAACTGCCTTGGCATTATTTGCTGCTTTTATGCAACAAGCAAACATTACAGCTATTGATATTTCTAAATCTACTATAATGGCAGGTTTATTAGTAGGTGGTATGTTGCCATTTGTATTCTCTGCATTATCTATGAATGCTGTAGGTCGTGCCGCTATGGCGATGATTGAAGAAGTAAGACGTCAGTTTAGAGATATTCCTGCTTTAAAAGCGGCTCTTGAAGTGATGCGTAAATACGATTCTGATATGTCTAAAGCTTCCGCTGAAGACCGTGCTATATTTGATGCTGCCGATGGTGTAGCTGAGTATGATAAATGTGTAGATATTTCTACAAAAGCATCTATTAAAGAAATGGTTTTACCAGGCGTTTTAGCTATTACAACACCCGTTTTAGTAGGTTTTGTTGGTGGCGCAGAAATGTTAGGTGGTTTATTGGCAGGTGTTACCGTAACCGGTGTGCTTATGGCAATCTTCCAGTCTAACGCTGGAGGTGCTTGGGATAACGCTAAGAAAATGGTTGAAGAAGGTGTTGAAATTGATGGCGTAACTTATAAAAAAGGTTCTGAGCCTCATAAAGCAGCTGTTGTTGGTGATACTGTTGGAGATCCATTTAAAGATACATCAGGGCCATCATTAAACATTTTGATAAAATTAATGAGTGTGGTTGCATTGGTAATCGCGCCTAGTATTGCTGTTATATCTACCACACAAGTTGCAGATGTTAACGCAACAACTGTTAAAGCTTGTGATATGCATAAAGCAGATACATCTAAACAAGTTGAAGTTAAAATGACCAAATTAGATGATGGTACTTTTAAAGCTGTAGTTGCTACTTCTATAACCAAAAATGGCGAGGTTAATACCAATGAGCAAATTTTTACAGGAACAGAAGAAGAGGTTAAAGCCCAAGTTGATAAACTTAAAGACGTTAACGTTACTGTAGCAGGGTGTGCAAATTGCAAAGGGAGTAAAGAGCTATGTGCTGCCTGTAAAAATAAAGCTGCTAAAACAGCCATGACAAAATCTTGTTGTAAAGGGAAATCAGGTGCATCTTGTCCAAATGAGAAGAAAGCTTAATGGCGTAAATATATTGTATAAAAAAGGCGCCAATTTGGCGCCCTTTTTATTGGATTAAAGTATGCGTCACTGCGAGCATAGCGATGCAGTCTCTTAATTAAAGAGATCACCACATCCCGATAAATCGGAATTCGTGAAGACGTTTATTTTTTTAGATTATAAAAGAAGTAAATAAAATTATTAAAACAAACCGTTTATTTGTGCATCAATGCGGTCTATAATTTTACCTAAATCTTCTGGGTTGTCAACAAAGTCAAGGTTGTCAACATTCACAATAAGCAATTTTCCTTTGGTATATGTAGAAACCCACGCCTCGTAACGTTCGTTTAAACGGCTTAAATAATCAATACTAATTGAGTTCTCATAATCGCGGCCACGTTTGTGAATTTGATCGACCAATGTAGAAATTGAAGCCCGTAGATAAATCAATAAATCTGGTGGTTCAACCAAGCGCTCCATCAATTCAAAAAGGGATGAATAATTGCTAAAATCACGATTAGCCATCAAACCCATGGCGTGTAAATTAGGTGCAAAAATATTGGCATCTTCGTAAATAGTACGGTCTTGAATAATGCTTTTTTTACTTTCGCGGATGTCTAATATCTGACGGAAGCGCGAGTTTAGAAAATACACCTGAAGGTTGAAAGACCAACGTTCCATTTCGCCATAAAAATCATCTAAATAAGGATTTTCATCAACCGATTCGTAATGGGCGCTCCAATTATAATGTTTTGCTAATAACTCCGTTAAAGTTGTTTTTCCTGCGCCAATGTTTCCGGCAATTGCTACATGCATAAGTGTCTTTTTTTAGTCAAAGAAATAAGAGTTTAAAGGTACTTAATTTTTTAAAAGTGTAAACATAAAAATGGTATTTGCACCAAAAATATATATTTTATTGTTGGTAACTTCAATATTTTCTATGGGTACTGTACTGTCAATATTTATTTTATGAGGTATTGTATCTAATAAATAGAAGATCTTGTTTTCTTCAAAAACTACTGTGTTTGCTTCAGAAATTACAAATTTATTTACGGTGTGATTCAAAGTTTTAATCTCGCTGGCATAAGAGTTGAAAACCTTAATTGTATTTGATGCCGTTTTAACCCATGCAAAATTGGCATTTCCTTTTAATTCTTTTGGATTTGACAAACTTTGTGGTTGCGACTTGGCAATAACGGTTTTAGTGTTGTAATTGTATAATTCTAATTGTTGTTCATCCGTATTATATAACCATAATTTATTTTTATCCGCTTTAGCGACAAAACCAATTGTCTTATCAAAAAAAGAAATTTTCTGAATGATATTTAAAGTATTGTCTAAGATAATAACCGTGTTAAAATCTTTATAAAAAACAACTATTTCTAGCGGATTAGTAATAGAAACACTGCTAATATCGCCCAAAGCCAAACTGTTGAATTGAAAGGTTTTGAGAGGTGATTTTTTATATAAAATATTATCTTTACTGTAGTATGTATTATCAAAAGTGTCTACGCCAAAAAAAGTATCAGCTTCAAGAAGGGTTTCGCTAATAAATGAGGTTTTAAGATCTTGCGCCCAGAGTGTGAGGTTAAATAAAACAATACTTAAAAACAATATATGATGTTTCATAGATTCCAAAAATAGTTATTTAAATAGAAAAAGTAGTGGTATCTAACTAAATTATTAAATGGCAGATGGTGTTTTTAAAAAACCAATTTATAGCCCACTCCCCTAATATTAATTATCTGAATGGTTTGGTCTTCGTTTAATTTTTTACGCAATTTAGAAATAAACACATCCATACTTCTGGCATTAAAAAAGTCATCTTTTCCCCAAAGTTTTTTTAGAATAAAAGAACGTTCAAGCAGCTCGTTTTTTTGTAGATATAGATGCCATAATAATTTGGTTTCTCTATGAGTTAATGTGTGTGTTTTGTCACCAATAATTAAGGTTTGTTTTGTAGTATTAAAAAGATATTTTCCTATGTTAAGCTCATTAGAAGTAACATTTATGCGTTTTAATAAGGCGTGTATTCTAACAATTAGCTCTTCCATGCTAAAGGGTTTTTTTAAATAATCATTTCCGCCTACTTCAAATCCTTCTACAACGTCTTTAACCTGCGATTTTGAGGTTAAAAATATAATAGGTATTTCGGTATCTTCTTTACGGATTTCTTGTGCCAAAGTAAGCCCATCTTTTACGGGCATCATAATATCTAAAACCAGTAATTGAGGCTTTTCTTCTTTGTATTTTTGATAGGCAATGTCGCCATTTTTACATAAAGTAACTTCAAAATTTCGAGTTTCTAAACTTTCTTTAATAATCTGTCCCAGAGCAGGTTCGTCTTCGGCTAAGATTATTTTTAGAGGATTGCTCATTTTTTTAATTGGATTGTAAAAACGGTGTTAAAAAATTCTGTATTTTGATTTATCTCTATCGTTCCGTTATGTTTTTCTATAATGCTTTTGGTGTAATAAAGACCAATACCAAATCCTTTTACAGCATGTGTATTGCCAGTTGGGATTCTATAAAATTTATCAAATATTTTTTGCAAATGTTGTTTGCCAATTGTGTCGCCATCATCAGCTATCTCAATAGATATAATATCCGCCTCGCTAGAGAGCGTTATCATTATATGATTTCCACCATATTTAACGGCATTATCTAGCAGATTATTAATGGCATTTTCAAAATGAAATGCATCAACAGAATGATTTATATTTTCATTAAGGGTTTTAAATTCAAACTGTTTTGTAGGCGCTATGGTGCGATATTTATGGATGAGTTTTTCTAATAAATTGCCAATATTGATAGTTTCTTTATTGAGTTGGTATTCGCTTTTATCTAAAGCAGCGGTCTCTAACAACTTCTCTACCATTGTGTTTAATTTTTGTAATTGTGTGGTAGAAGTAGCTAAATATTGTCTTGTTTTTTCTGGGTTATTAAGCGTGCCGAAATTTTGCAAACTCTCTAAAACTACCGATATGGTTGCAATAGGCGTTTTGAATTCGTGTGTGATATTGCTGATAAGATCGTTTTTAATTTCTGATAATTGCTTTTGATTTTTAATAATTTGTAAAAGATAAAACAGACAAGAAATAATAGTTAAAGACAATAAAAAAGAAAGTAAAATACCTGCCGAACTGCGTTTTAGAGTTTCTTGCGTAGGGTTTTTATACAATAATTGTAATTGTTCTGTGCGCTTTAAAAAAGTAGATTTTGAATTGGTGTGCAGGTAGTTTTTAGTGTAAACCAACGCGTCAGAACTTTGTACAACACTATCGTTTTTTTTATGTTTAAGCACATAAGAGAGTTTGATATTTTTTGTAGCTAACTGATTCTTTAATAATGTATCTAATGTATTGAAATTAATAGAGTCATTCATCAGAGAAATATAGATATGAGAAATACGTCTAAAAAAATGCAAACTATCTGAAATTTTATCTCTTTTTGTAAATCGAATACTGGGATTATTTGATGTCATTCCTGAGTCACTTTCAAAAATCACAAATCCTTCTCTAATGCTATCAGGTGTTTTAGGCGGAAACGATTTAATGAAATTGCTCAAACCTTGCTGTGAGTTTTTAAAAACAGAATCTAAATTCATATGTCTAAAAGATTGCTTTCTGTTTTCTTGTAGGGAGTTTTGAATATCTAAAATAGCAGGGTAATTGGCCTTAGTTAAATTGGCATAATACTCCTCTAGCGAATTATCTAAACTAATTTGGATTTCATTAATAACATGCTGCTTGTTTATTTTGTAATTATTGTAATTCCAATAAAATTGCGCGGCTATTGTAAGCACAATAGTGATAAAAATAAACCAAATAATATAGCGGTATTTTTTGCTTTGCATATCGCAAAAGTACATACTTATCATTTAATTATTAAAATCTTAACAAACGTTAACACTCGTTAACGCTCAGTTTTGCTTTTTCTATATAGATTTGCACCACACATAAAACTAATAGGCAATGAAAAAGCATACAATTTTATTTTTAGGATTCATTTTTTTATCGGTAAACACACTTACCTCTCAAGAATTTCAAGGACAAGCTATTTACCAAAGTAAAACAGTTTTTGAAATGAAACTTGATAGCAGTAGAATTCCACCTGAACAACAAAAGCGTTTTCAGGATATGATAAAAAAACAATTTGAAAAAACTTACGAACTCAACTTTAATAAAACGGCTTCTATATATAAAGAACAAGCCAAACTAGAACAATCTGGAGGTGGGCAAGGCGGTATGCGTTTCATGAGTGCAGGTTCTGCTAATGGTTTATATTACAAAGACACAAAAGACCACACCTATGCCAATCAAACCGAACTTTTTGGCAAAAATTTTTTAGTAAAAGATGATTTGACAAAACTAGATTGGAAATTAGAAAAAGAATCAAAAATGATTGGTAATTACCTGTGTTTTAAAGCCACAGCTTTAAGAAAATCTAATGATAGTGGTTTTAGATTTGGAGGGCCAAGACGGGGAAATAATAAAGAAAAAGAAGACACAAAAAAAGATACCTTGCCAAAAATGACTTTAGTAACGGCTTGGTACACGCCACAAATCCCAGTGAGTCAGGGACCAAATGAGTTTTGGGGTTTGCCTGGTTTAATTTTAGAGGTTAATTACGATAAAACAATGTTGTTATGTACTAAGATTGTTTTGAATCCAAAAGATAAAAAAGTGATATCTATTCCTGATAATGGAAAAGAAGTAACACAAGCCGAATATGATAAAATAATGGAGAAAAAAATGAAAGAAATGCAAGACCGTTATGGAGGAGGGCAACGCAAAGGCGATAAAGGAGGCCATTTTAGAATGATCAGTAATTAATAAAATTTTTACATTTTTCTGTTATGAAATTTAAACTTTTAGTTTTTGCCTTTTTTGTAGTAGCTACATCTATGGCACAACATAAAATATCGGGCATTGTAAAAGACAGTGTCGGAAACCCGTTAGAAATGGCAAATATTATCGCCATCAATCAGTCAACAAAAGGGTTGGAGTCGTATTTTATTACTGATGCCAAAGGTTATTATAAACTCAACCTTTCTAATAATACAACCTTTGAACTTAGAATAAGTTATTTGGGTTTCGCTTCAAAAACTTTTGTTGTTAGCACTTCTGATGCGCAAAAAGACATGACTAAAGATTTTGTTTTATATGAAAACAGTGACAAATTAAATGAAGTTGAATTAACTTATGAAATGCCTGTTACTATAAAAGGTGATACCTTAATATATAATGCCGATTCATTTACAAACGGCAAAGAGAAAAAGTTAGGCGATGTGCTTAAAAAATTACCAGGTGTAGAAATTACCGACGAAGATGAGGTTGAAGTTGATGGTAAAAAAGTATCAAAAATTATGGTAGATGGTAAAGAATTTTTTGATGGCGATTCAAAATTAGCTGTTAAAAATATCCCAGCAGATGCCATTAGTAAGATTGAAGTCTTAAAAAATTATAACGAAGTATCTCAAATGAAAGGTTTGGGGAATGATGAAGATAATGTGGCTTTAAATATTAAGTTAAAACAAGGGAAAAAGAACTTTTGGTTTGGCGAAGTTACTGCAGGCGGTGGCCCAGACGATCGCTATCTGGCGCATCCAAAGTTGTTTTATTACAGCCCAAAAAAAAGCGTCAATATTATAACCGACTTTAATAATATAGGCGAAGTGCCCTTTACATTTAGAGACTATTTTAGTTTTTCTGGAGGATTTAAAAATATGAATCGCCGTAGTGGTTCTAACTTTAATACAAGTTCAAACAGTTTGGGTCTTTCTATGGCAAAAAATAATCGTGCAAAAGAGATAGAAACAAAATTTGGAGCTTTAAACTTTAGTTATGCGCCAAATAAAGCATTAGATCTTAACGGATTTGCTATTTACTCATACACAAAAACAGATATGCAAACCAACGCTACAGTTACCACGCTAACCAATGCGTTTAGTAATGTAGAGAATCAACAAAACAATACGCTTCAGACAAGTCAATTGGGCTTGTTAAAATTTTCTGCTCAATATAAGCCCAGTCTAAACTTTCAGTTAGATTACGATGTGTTTTTAAAGAACTCTAATTTAGAAGAGGCGAATAATATAAACTCTGTTTCTAGTATTACAGGAGATAATACAATTGATATTAATAAAGATGACAATCCTTTTTCTGTCAATCAAAATTTAAATATTTACTACACTTTAAATGCTAAAAACATATTTTCTGTAGCGGTACAGCAATTATACGAACGCGGAAATCCGTTGTACAATTCTTTAAATACCGATCAGCGATTTACAATTCTCCCTACTATAGATGAAGCAGATAGTCGGTTTGATCTAACACAGTTAAAAAAATTAGTCACAAATAAACTTGACGCCACAATTGATTATTATTATGTTTTAAATGATCAAAGCAACATCAATGTAACTTTTGGAAGCTCGTTTAATGAGCAAGATTTAAACACACATATATTTCAAACACTTGCAAATGACACTAAAATAGATTTTAATGCAGACACATTAAACAACGATGTTAATTTTAATTTTACCGATGTGTATTTGGGTTTGCATTACAAAGTTATTACTGGTAGTTTTACATTTACACCTGGCTTAAAATTACATTCGTATAGTTATAAAAACATACAATTAGGAGAAGAATTAAAGCAAAACCCCACTAAATTACTGCCAGATGTTTTTGTGAAATTTGATATTAAAAAATCTGAAAACATAACTTTTAATTATAATGCTTCTACAGAGTTTACAGATGTTAATAATTTAGCCGAAGGTTTGTTTTTACGCAATTATAATTCCCTGTTTTCTGGAAATAAAAATTTAACAAATCCATTGTATCATAACTATTCATTACGTTATTTTAATTTCAACATGTTTTCTTTCACAAATATTTTTGGCACAATAAATTATTCAAAAAAGTTTAATACCATCAAAAGTAGCGCTACTTTATTAGGAATTGATAGGATTAGCAGCACTATTAATTCATCTTTACCAGAAGATACTTTTAGCGCTAATTTGCGTTACAGTAAGCGATATGGAAAGTTGAAAACGGACGCTTCTAGCCGTGTTTCAATATCTAATTTTAACAATATTATTAACGGCGATGTGTCAAGTTCTAAAACAACCACACAAGATTATAAAGCCAGCGTAGCTACCAATTTTAAAAAAGGGCCCAATTTTACTGTGGGTTATCAAACAACTGTAAACGATTATGAGACTACGCGAACAACAAGTACTTTTACAACCGATAGGCCTTTTGCCAATTTAGAAGTGCCTTTTTTTAAATCCTTTACTTTATTAGCCAATTATAGCTATTATAATTATAGTGATAAAGCTAATACAATTAAAAATAATTATACTTTTTTAGATGCCGATTTGTATTTTCAGAGAGATAAAAGTAAATGGGAATTCAAGCTGTCGGTAACAAACTTACTAAACACAGGTTCTTTAAATCAAGACAGTTTTTCTGAATTTATCACAAGCACTTCACAGTATTTCATTCAGCCAAGATATTGGTTACTTAGTTTAAAATACAATTTGTAAACTTCAGAAAAGGCGGCCTCTGTAAAAATGATGAGTTCTAAATATACCTAATTTTACTAAGCTCTTGTTAATTCAACCACTATATATTTGTGGTATTAAAGAATTAAAAAGACAAAGCCTTGGAAAAAGTCATACAGAACAATAAACAATTTTTAGTAAACCTTTTTGTTGTAGCGGCAATAGCATATTTTTATTTAAACATTATAAGTATGTCATTAGTCCTTTTGTAGATTTAACATTAAAAACGCTTCAATTATTGATAATAAAATTAATGATAGCAAATACTTTTAACATACTAAGTTAAAAAGAAAATAAATAGATTTTATTGGTTTTTAAAGTAAAAAGCCTTCTAATAATTTTTATTAGAAGGCTTTTTCAATTAGGATTTACAAATTCAACACACCGTTTTCTGCATTGGCATAATTATTCCATTTAAAAGAATCTGCCTGTTCGTCGTTAGAATATTTGTTGTCTATCAAATATCTAAATTCGTATGAATTGTCTTTTTCTAAATCTAAAACACCTTTAAAGGTGCCGTTTTTTAGTTTGGTTAATTGTGTTGTTTCAGAATTCCAATTGTTGAATTCTCCTAAAACAGCAACTGTTTCTGCATTTTCTGCGGGAACTGTAAATGTTACTTTACAAATAGATTTACTTTTTAAGTATTGTTTTTTAATAGCCATAATTTTCAAATTTAGCTGCAAAAGTAAATTATATTTATTGTTAGACTATCAATTTTAAAAAGAGATAACCTTTACTAAGTTCAATTAATAAGTGCAACAGTTAACAAATATCGGAAAGTTAACTTTCCGATATTTGAAAAAAAACTGATTGCCGATGAATTATCAACAATTAATCGACTCTCAAAGATACCAAATAGAAGCGTATCTAAAAGC
>JABMNH010000077.1 GCA_013205245.1 Flavobacteriales bacterium
TGTCAAAAAAGCGTGATTTTTTTGAGGTTCAAAATCGAGACCCTAGAATATTATTTTGCAAAGTACCTTATAAATAAAGGCCTAAAGAGTGTTGTACAAATCCCTCTTTCTCCGCTGAGTGAATATCAAAATTCACTAAAAACCCGTAAACCAAATGTTTACGGGTTTTTTATTTTTTTTAATTTGAAATTACAAATCCCAAAATTTCAATATCATTATTATTATCAAAACGTATTAATTTACCCGTTAATAAAAACATTATTTAAGTCATCAGAAAATTCAAAACCATAACCAATAATTTTATCTGAAGATATTCTATTTCCTTGCAAAATGACTTCAGACATTTCGCCATATATAAATTTTAATAACAAGGCTGGAACCCCAATATTAAAAAAAGGTTTTGCTTTAATTTTAGCAATTTCTTGCATCAAACTTTTATTTGTAAAATGTATCGGACTTACAGCATTAAAAATACCATTGATTGTTTTGGTTTCAATAGAAAATAAAAACAGGCGCGATAAATTATTTAACGATATCCAAGGCACATATTGATTGCCATTTCCAACAGGGGTTGCAAATCCTAGTTTTAGTGGCAATAGCATTTTTATAAGCGCACCGCCTTCTGGACTCATAACCACACCCATTCTAAAAATGACTGTCCTGATGTTTAATTCCTGAAATAAAGCTACTGACTGTTCCCATTTGGCAACAGTTTCTGCTAAAAACCCAGCACCTTGCTGAGAGGTTTCGGTGAATATTACATCACTTTTTTGGGTGCCATAATAACCAACCGCCGAAGCTGATATAATTAATTCAGGTCTAGATTTTGATATTTTAATCGCGTTGTATAGTATTTCAGTTGTGTGTTTACGACTCTCTAATATTACCTGTTTTTGTTTTTTTGTCCATCGTTTTGACGAAATATTTTCGCCTGCCAAATGAATGATAACATCGGCAAATAAAATGGCATCTGGATCAACCCACGATTTCTCTATATCCCAAATAAATCGTTTTATACCAGATGGCTTATCTTGTCTTGACAGAATAGCAACTTGATAACCGTTTAAAACTAGTTGACAGGCAACTTCAGCACCCACAAAACCGCTCCCGCCTGTGATTAATATATTAGACTTCATCTTGAGCAATATATTTATGATGGATATCTGATAAACTACTCATTTTGTCTGTTTGGTGAATATCTTGATGAAAAGTTTCTAATTTATTTAAAATTAAAAGACTTTGTTTTAATTCGTCTCCAGTTAAATTTCCAATGATAATTTCGGATACTTTGTGCATCTCATCAAATGAATTCATAATAGTTTCAACACCTTTAGGCGTTAACGAAACCATTTTAGCCCTTTTATCTGCTTCGTAAGCTAATTCTTGAACCAAGCCTTTAGCTTGTAAACGTTTTAACACCTCACTACCGCTTGAAATTTCTAATAAATGCTGATTGATTAAATCCTTTTTTAGAAGCTGTTTTTGTCTGAGTAAGGTCGCTAAAAAACCAAATTCATCTAATGTCCTAATATCAGTATTTTTAAATGCTTTTTTAATATAATGCTTTGAAAACCGATTTAGATCTGTTAATAGCGTAGAGAATTCGATTTCTTTATATGTTTTATAGTTCTGGAAATCTTCCTTTTCAAATTGCTTATCACTTAAATTATTAACTTTTATAGCTTTCTGTTCAAAAAGTTGTTGAGTTAAGAATACCGAAAATTCCTTTATATCTAAATTAGTTGAAGTGCTATGGTAAGCTTCAACATAGTCCACCAACTCTTTTATTAATGTGATAGATTCTGACATAATATTAAATAAATTTTTATATAATACAAAAGCGTTATATATTTGCAAATATAATACAAAAATGTAATATAATATTAAATAAACGTATAAAAAATACAATCAAAACTGTAAATGAAGCCATTTTTAATAATAATATTTATTTTTATTTCTTTGTCAATTTTCTCACAATCAGCAATGGTAACAGGTGTGGTCAAAGATAAAATGTCAAATCAACCGATAGCATTCGCCAATATTCTTGTAGTAGATACCACTTTAGGAACAACAACTGATTTAAATGGCAATTTTAGCATTTTTGGATTACAACCAGGATACCAAAGGTTACAAATCTCTTTTGTTGGTTATAAAACACAAACCACCCAAGAAATTTTTATCAGTAACAATAACAACCCTTTTATTGAAATTGAATTGGAAACTGATGAAGAAACTTTAAATGAGGTAGTAATTGCCAATGATCCGTTTAGAAAAAACGCCGAATCAATTGTTTCTATGCAATCAATTGGCACAAAAGAGATCGAAAACAACCCGGGTAGCAACCGAGATATTTCTCGGGTCATTCAATCTTTCCCTGGTGTGGGTTCAACACCAAATTACCGTAATGATATTATCATACGCGGTGGTGGCCCAAGTGAAAATCGATTTTTTTTAGAGGGTGTTGAAATTCCTGTTTTAAATCACTTTTCTACGCAAGGCGCCTCTGGAGGTCCTGTGGGTATTATCAATGCAGATTTTATAAAAAAAGTAGATTTTTATGCATCAGCTTTTCCTGCAACAAAATATAATGCTTTAAGTGGTGTTTTAGATTTTAAATTAAAAGAGGGGAGTAGGGATGAAACCAATTATCAGTTTACACTTGGAGCTAGCGAAACAGCCTTTACTATTGATGGGCCTATAGGTAAAAATACGTCTTATATTGTTTCTGTGCGTCGATCTTATTTGCAATTTTTGTTTGAGGCTATCGGCTTGCCTTTTTTACCAACCTATAATGATTATCAGTTAAAGTTAAAAACAGATATCGATAAAAAAAATACCTTTACGCTTATTAGCATTGGTTCACTAGATCATTTGAAGTTAAATGCAAACATCGAAAATCCTGATGAATCGCAAGCGTATATTCTGAGTAAAATCCCGGTCAATAATCAAAGAAGTTATACTATTGGTGGTGTATTTAAACATTACGCTAATAGCGGATTGCATACGTTTGTGTTGAGTCGAAATAGACTTTATAACCAGCTCTATAAATATCCAGATAATGATCAATCAAAAGCAAAAACGCTAGATTATCTATCAACTGAAGTAGAAAATAAATTCCGTTATGAATTAAACTTTATAAAATCAGCTATAAAATATAGTTTTAGCACCAATTTAGAATATGCCAATTATACCAATCAAACAGCACAACAAGTTTTTTTAAATAACAACTTGATCAATTTTAATAATTACACCAACATTGATGTGTTTAAATATGGCTTTTCTGGTCAGGTATCTAAACGTTCACATAATAACAGATTCTTGATGTCAGTAGGTATCCGCTTCGACGGAAATAATTTTAATGATAACACCAAAAACCTATTAAAACAAACTGCTCCCAGATTATCGGTCTCTTATAAATTGACAGAAAACACAACTATAAATGCTGGTTTGGGAAGATATTTTCAGCAAGCCGCCTATACAACAAAGGGTTATAAAGACCAAACAAATGTATTAATCAATGCCAATTCTGTAAAATATATTGGCTTGAATCAGTATAATTTAGGATTTGAAAAAAAGTACAACAAAAAAGCTTTATGGTCTGTTGAAGGATTTTATAAAGCCTATTTTCAATATCCTGTTGATGTCATTAATGGCGTCAGTTTAGCCAACCAGGGTGCGTCTTATGATGTGTCAGGAGCCAGTAACGTGAATTTTAATGGAAAAGGTAAAGCTTATGGTTTTGAAATACTGAATCGTTTGAATTTAAAAACTTTTAATTGGCTCGCATCGTATACTTATGTCAGAAGTTTTTTTACAGATATAAATAATCATTTT
Source organism: Flavobacteriales bacterium (assembly GCA_013205245.1). Classification (GTDB taxonomy): domain Bacteria; phylum Bacteroidota; class Bacteroidia; order Flavobacteriales; family Flavobacteriaceae; genus CG1-02-35-72. The sequence goes on from JABMNH010000077.1 coordinate 3,835, forward strand.
GTCCCATCGTCTTGGGATAGCAAGCATTTGTTAACCTTTACTGGATCTAAGACTTTAAAAAAGAACTGGACCGCAGGATTTAAATGGCGATTTGTGGGCGGGTTACCTTATACACCTTACGACTTAGAAATCTCGGCAAAAGTTCTAGCTTGGAATGCCAACGGTCAGGCTTATTTTGATTACAATCAGTTAAATAAACAAAGATTCAAAGCTTTCCATCAATTAGATATTAGAATCGATAAAAATTATTTTTATAACAAATGGACGTTGATGTTATATATTGATATTCAAAATGCCTACAATTTTAAAAATACAGGACAAGATTATATCATCCGTGAACAAAATCAAGACAACACCTATAAAACAATTAATAATGGTTCGGATTATGTTTTAAAAGCTGTTGCCAACCAGTCGGGTACTATTTTGCCAACCATTGGTGTGATAATTAAATTTTAAAAAATGATACGAAAAACTAGTTATTTGATAATTATACTGATATTACAATCTTGTAATTCCCATAAAACGATGATTGATAAAACCGTGGTAAAGGAACTTGAACTTAATAGATATTTAGGTAATTGGTATGAAATAGCCCGTTATGATCATAGCTTTGAACGTGGATTAGTTGGCGTAACTGCTCATTATTCAATGCGCAATGACGGTAAAATTAAAGTGGTAAATAGTGGTTATAAAAATAGCTTAGAAGGTAAATTTTCGCAAGCCATAGGTAAAGCTAAAATTCCTAATCAAAATGAGCCTTCAAAATTAAAAGTTTCATTTTTTTGGTTTTTTTATGGCGATTATTATGTGCTCGAGTTAGATAAAAATTACCAATGGGCAGTTATTGGTAGCAGTTCTGATGACTATTTATGGATATTGAGTCGTAAACCGAAAATGGAAGACGAATTATATTCTGAATTACTTGAAAGATTGAGCAAAAGGGGGTATGATATTACAAATTTGATAAAAGTTAAACAAAAATCTATATAAAATAATATATGTTATGAATATAAAAAATATGATTATCAGTTATGTATTGACACTTATTGTTTTTTTAATGATAGATATGATTTGGCTTGGTATCATTGCAAAAAGCCTCTATCAAAAATATTTGGGTCATTTTTTATCTAATGATGTTAACTGGACAGCCGCATTTGTTTTTTATGGTATTTATATTGTGGGAATTTCAATTTTTGCTATTTACCCAGCTGTTGATAAAGCATCTGCTTTAAATGCCATTTATATGGGCGCTTTATTTGGGTTTTTTACTTATGCTACTTACGATTTAACAAATTTAGCGACGCTTAAAAACTGGCCACTCACAATTGTTTTTATCGATATTTTATGGGGCTCAGTGCTGTCAGCAATTGTTAGTTTATCAGGATATTACATTGTCAGATGGATGAGCTAACACGAAAAATTAAATTGAATTTCCTTAATCATTTGTTTAGGGTTTAATTATTAAATTGACAATTATGAATTTGTTTTTACAAGTATCACTAGTTATTTTAGTGTTGGTTACAATACTTTGGGTTTGGAGTATTTTTATTAAAAATGTGAGCATTGTTGATATCTTTTGGGGATTTGGTTTTGTACTTATCAATGCCTTTTATGTATTGAATTCAGGCGAATTAAATCTGCGCAAAATATTGATTTTAACCTTGGTGAGTATTTGGGGGCTAAGACTCGCCATATATCTTGCTATACGAAATATAGGTAAAGGAGAGGATTTTAGATATCAAGAATTTAGAAAAAACTATGGCCCGAAACGTTATTGGTGGTTTAGTTATTTTCAAACCTTTTTATTACAAGGGGTTTTAATAATGATCGTGTCTTTACCATTATTGGGTGTTACTTTGAGTGATAGCTCTGGAGATCTAAATTTACTTGATTACTTTGGTTTAATACTATGGATCTTTGGATTTGCCTTTGAAGCTGGAGGCGATTATCAGTTGGCAAGATTTAAAGCAAACCCCGCAAATAAAGGTAGAGTTCTAAATACCGGATTTTGGAAATACACACGACATCCAAATTATTTTGGAGATGCTGCCGTGTGGTGGGCTTATGCCATTTTTAGTATGGCGGCAGGCAGTTACTGGCAAATTATTGGGTCGGTTATTATGACTTTATTAATTATAAAAATATCGGGCGTGAGCTTGCTTGAGAGAACTTTAAAAAACACGAAACCACAATACAAAGCATACATCCAAAAAACCAATGCTTTTTTGCCGTGGTTTCCAAAAAAATAATTTAAAATGGATTTTATCACTAAAAATATTTGGTTTATACTTTTTGTAGTCTGGGGACTTCCTCTAAGTTTTTATAGAAGTAAATTCCGTAAAATGGTTTATCAAACCGATAGCTGGATTATTAATATCAAACCAGTGTTTTGGAAAGAAATTAAAGGGCTTTTTGGAAATATCTACCCAGATAATAAAACATATAAACGATTTAGAAATTTTTATCTATTTTATCTGATTATCTATTTACTGTTGTTTATAGCATATTTAATTTTTGATACAAAATCATAAGGATAAAAAAACATTGTATGAGAATTTGGTCTTTACATCCAAAGTATTTAGACACAAAAGGTTTGGTGGCACTTTGGCGCGAAACTTTGTTAGCTAAAAATGTTTTAGAAGGCAAAACAAAAGGCTATAAAAATCATCCGCAATTAACACGATTTAAAAATGCTGAAAATCCACTACAGTGCATCAATCAATATTTAGGGGGAATTTATACTGAATCACTTATAAGAGGCTATCATTTCAATATTAATAAATTTAGTTTACAACAGCAAACATTAAAATTGACAGTGACTTTAGATCAGCTAGAATATGAAAAACAGCATTTACTTAGAAAGTTGAAAATAAGAGACAGCTTAAAATATGACAGACTGTTTAACGAAAAAAATATTGAAGTGCATCCACTTTTTAAAAAAGTTAAAGGCAGCATAGAAGCGTGGGAGGTTGTTATTAACAAATAAAAAAAATCAAAAATTTGAAAAATACAATTAGCATATTAGGCTGTGGTTGGTTAGGTAAAGCTTTAGCCATTGATTTAATCCAAAAAACTTATAAAGTCAATGGATCTACAACATCAGAAAAAAAGTTGAACGATTTTCAAGCTATAGGTATAAAACCCTTTGTGATTGATATTAGTCAAAATAATAATGACTTATCAGATTTTTTAAGTGCTGATGTTTTAGTTATTGCGATAACGTCAAAAAATATTGAGGATTTTAAAAACTTAATAGGCGAAATAGAAAAATCACAGATTAGAAAAATTTTATTTATTAGTTCAACTTCTGTTTATCCAAATACAAATAGGATTGTAACTGAAGCGTCGCCAGTAAAAAACACCATGCTTTCTGAAATAGAAGACCTTTTTAGATCAAACAAGTTATTAGTTACAACTATTCTAAGATTTGGAGGTTTATTTGGTTGCGATAGAAAGCCGGGTAATTTTGTGAAAAGCAATAAAAAAATAGATAACCCCGAAGGTTATATAAATTTTATACATAGAGATGATTGTGTTCAAATTATCGCAAAAATTATCGCCAATAATGCTTGGGGTATTACACTAAATGCCTGTGCTGATGCACATCCCAAACGACGTGATTTTTATAAAAAAGAATTAAAAAAATTAGATATCTATAATCCAAAATTTAATGAAAACGCATTGAATACCTATAAAATTATATCGAGTGAAAAATTAAAAAAGCTTTTAAAATATCAATTTAAATATAGTTTAAATTATTGATAATAAGTACATGAAATTCATTTTAAATCAAATGAAAATAAATAAAAAGGGACAAATTCGGTGTCAGTTGAAAAATAGTACTTCTTAAACCCTTGTAAATACAGGGCTTCACGGTATAGGTTCTATACCCTCTTTCTCCGCAAAAGGAACTCCACAATTTATTGTGGGGTTTTTTGTTTTAACTCATTTTTATTCAATTTACATTGATTAAAAATGAGTTAAGTAGTCGAGCCTTAATAACTCAACTTTAGAAAAGCATTAATTTTAAAAAAGAGTAGTTTATAAATATAGCGCACAAGATTTTTGAACTCTTCTTTCAATTGCTTCATCATTTTCTTAAGATTCCATCCTGTTGCTGCTAAAA
>JABMNH010000078.1 GCA_013205245.1 Flavobacteriales bacterium
ACAAATCCCCTAATCAAGTATTTTTATCTAATTTAAACCACGCTGGTGCACTTAATAGCTGAATCTAGCACGTAAGTAATATGATTGTCTTTTATATTCATGTCAATTTTTTTTTAATTGCATTAGGTTTTTTCTCAAACGGGCTACAACGTTTCGGCTATGAGTAGTTGCGAGGGTTTTCGTAAGTAGGATAGAACTAGCAATAAATTATACACGGTGTTAGCCTTTCGTTATTTATTCTTTTTTGAATTCAGAATCAATTAAATCTATAAGCTTTTCGGTCATAATTATCATATTCTTGTATTCAACAACAACTCTGTTATTGTTAAAAATGGAAAGCACAAAGGAATTTTTAAATGTTTGGTTGTTTAATAATATTTCAATTTTTTCTTTAGAGAGCACTGTTCTAACTCCTTTAGTTCCATTTGATACTTGAGAAGTATAGTTTGAAATATCAGATTCAAGGTCAGTAGTGCTAAAATAGATTGGGTACATATAATTTTTGAAATCATATTGCATATGTGTTTCTAAAAAGGCTATTTGTTTGTAAACCAAATGCATATTAAGGAGTATATTCTTAATTGAATCATTAGATAAAATGGCAAGGTTTCCAGAGTTTATTAATTCTTGATATGTATTATCATTCTTTTTAAATGGATACCAAATCTGTACATTTAAATTATGAAGATTAAATTCGTCTGGTATGACTTCTTTTTTATTTTTAAAAAAACCAAGGATAGTTTCAGCAGAATTCATAGATTTTTCTCTGATTGTTATATAAGTTTTTAGTTCGATCAAATTAAGATTCAAGTCAGATTTTATACCTGATAAATAGTTTAGTTCCTTTATTCTAGTTTTACGTTCTCCATTATTATTATTTATTGCTAAAGCTATTAAGATGCCTATTACTACCAGTATAATTTCACCGATTGCATAAAATAGATATTTACTGAATTTATTATCAGTAATTGTTTTTTGACGAATCTTTCTAAAAAATTTTATCATTGGTTTGTTGTTTGGTCATAATGAAGGCTAACTCGTTATATCCCAACAAATATAACTATTTATCGGTTAAAGTTTTTAGCGTCAGAAAAGTAAAAAAATATTAGTTAATAAATTGTGCTACTTGTTTTAATGCTTCAGCAATACCCGCAGGGTTTTTACCGCCAGCCGTGGCAAAAAAGGCTTGGCCACCGCCACCGCCGTTTATGTGTTTGCCCAATTCGCGAATAATTTTACCAGCATCTAATTGTTTGCTTTCTACCAAAGATTTAGAAATGTACAAAGAGAGTAGGGCTTTGCCATCGTTTTCGGTGCCAGCCAAAAAGAACAGATTATCAAATTGCTCGCCCAATTCAAAAGCCAAAGTTTTAATACTGTTGGCATCTAAATCTACTTGGGTAGCTAAAAAGTTAACGCCGTTTATAAGGGTAATTTTTTGTTTTAGTTGCGCTTTTAAATGCACTGCTTTTTCTTTTAAAAGCTGGTCAATCTGTTTGCGTAAAACAAAGCTTTCGTCTTGTAATTGCCCAATGGCTTTTACAGGATTGCCCGTTTGTTTTAAAGTGGATTTTATGCTGTTAAAATCGGCGTCAAGTTGTTCAAAATACTGTTTGGCAGCTTGGCCTGTAATGGCTTCAATACGTCTTACACCTGCGGCAATAGCACTTTCTGAAGTCAGTTTAAAATACCAAATAGCACCTGTGTTTTGCACATGCGTACCGCCACATAATTCTTTAGAATCGGCAAATTGTATCATCCTAACGGTGTCGCCATATTTTTCGCCAAACAAAGCCATAGCACCTTGTTTTTGGGCATCGGCAATAGAAATATCGCGGTGTTCTTGCAAAGAAATTTGAGCCTGAATTTTATCATTAACAAAATCTGAAACTTTTTGAATTTCTTCCGCCGTCATTTTTGCATAATGCGAAAAGTCAAAACGCAAACCTTGTGCAGATACTGCCGAGCCTTTTTGCTCAACATGTGTCCCTAATATTTTACGTAATCCTTGGTGCAATAAATGTGTGGCACTGTGATTACACGTGGTGTTATAACGCGCTTTTTCATCCACGTTAAGTGTATAATTGGCGTCAATATCTTTTGGTAATTTTTTGGTGATATGCAGTATGAGGTTGTTCTCTTTTTTGGTGTCTATAACGCTTATTTTTTCATTGCTTGAATCGGTAAAATAACCACTGTCGCCAACCTGTCCGCCACCTTCTGGATAGAATGGTGTGGTGCTGAAAACCAATTGGTATTGTGTGCCGTCTTTTTTGCTACTCACTTTGCGGTAGCGCAATATTTTGGCTGTTGCCGATAAGTCATCGTATCCCACAAACCGTGTGGTGTTATCAGATAAAATTTGCCAATCGTCTGTTTCTTGAACTGCCGCAGCCCGCGATCTATTTTTTTGTTCTTGCATGGCTTTTCCGAAAGCATCTTCGTCTAAATCAAAGCCTTTTTCGCGTAAGATAAGGGCGGTTAAATCTTTTGGGAATCCGTAAGTATCATATAATTCAAAGGCTTTTGTACCTGAAACTGTTTTGCCTTTGGTGTTGGTAATTATTTTATCTAAAAGTTGTAAGCCTTGTTCGAGTGTGTTTAAAAACGAATTTTCTTCTTCTTTAATCACATTTTTAATCAGCTGTTTTTGGGTGTTTATTTCGGGAAAATTTTCACCCATTTGAGCGCTTAAAACATCTACCAGGTTGTAAATAAAGGCTTCTTTCTGATTTAAAAAAGTGTATCCATAACGAATGGCACGTCTTAAGATACGGCGGATTACATAACCTGCGCCATTATTTGAAGGTAATTGTCCATCCGCAATAGCAAAAGCAACAGCGCGCACATGATCTGCAATAACGCGAATGGCAATATCTGTTTGCTCAGAAACACCGTAAGTGGTGTTTGTAATTTTTTCAAGATTGGCAATAAGCGGTGTAAAAACATCGGTATCGTAATTAGATTTTACACCTTGCAACGTCATGCACAAACGCTCAAAACCCATACCGGTATCAATGTGTTTTTGAGGTAAAGATTCTAAACTGCCATCGGCTTTACGGTTGAATTCTATAAAAACCAAATTCCATATTTCTACCACTTGCGGATGGTCATTATTCACCAAATCGCGACCAGGAATTGTGGCTTTTTCTTCATCTGAGCGAATATCTACATGAATTTCGCTACACGGCCCGCATGGACCTTGCGCACCCATTTCCCAAAAGTTGTCTTTTTTATTGCCATTTATAATATGAGTTTCGGGTACAAATTGTGTCCAAAAATCAAAAGCTTCTTGATCAAAAGCTAAATTATCTGCTTTGTCGCCTTCAAAAACGGATACATATAAACGCGTTTTGTCAATTTTATAAACTTCGGTTAGTAATTCCCAAGCCCATGCAATGGCTTCTTTTTTAAAGTAATCGCCAAAACTCCAATTGCCCAACATCTCAAACATTGTATGGTGGTAGGTGTCAATACCAACTTCTTCTAAATCGTTGTGTTTTCCGCTTACGCGAAGGCATTTTTGGGTGTCAGTTACACGTGTATTAATAGCCACTTTTTGTCCTAAAAAGTAATCCTTAAACGGATTCATCCCAGCATTGGTAAACATTAAAGTAGGATCGTTTTTAATGACGATTGGTGCAGAAGCCACAATTTTATGTTGTTTGCTTTTAAAAAATACTAAAAATTGTTGTCTAATTTCTTGAGATGTCATAAATGTTAATAAATTAGCTTTTTAAAGCTAGTGATTTAGTTTTTAAAGTTTTTGTAAATTTGCATTTAATTTAATGCAAATTACTCGCTTTATTTTTAACTGATATGCAAAAATAATATAATTTAACTTATGTCGAAAGTAAAATACTATTATGATCCAGACACTTTATCTTATCATAAAATTAAGATAAAAAAAGAAGATAAGTTTAAAAATATACTTTTTGGATTTTTAGGCGTGCTTATTTTAATGTTTGCAGGATATTTAGGTTTTTCTCAGGTCTTTGAATCTTCAAAAGAAAAGGCTTTGAAAAGAGAAGTTGTTAATTTGAAGCTTAACTTTGGGTTGATTGAAAAGAAAATGTATCAGGTTGAAGATGTTTTGACCGAAGTACAACAAAGAGATAATGCCATATACCGTACTTATTTTGAGGTTAATCCTATTCCAACCGAACAACGCAAAGCAGGTTTTGGTGGTATAAATAGATACGAAGCACTAGAAGGTTTTGAAAATTCTGCAATGGTAATAGAGGCTTCTAAAAACTTAGATATCTTATCAAAGCAATTATATATTCAGTCAAAATCTTTAGACGAAATAGTAAAATTGGCAAAAGGTAAAGATAAATTTTTACAGTCTATTCCTGCTATTATGCCTGTTAAAAGAGAAGATTTATTACGTATGGCGTCTGGTTACGGATGGCGTATAGATCCTTTTACAAAAGCTAAAAAGCGCCACAAAGGCATGGATTTTTCGGCTATTGTTGGCACACCAGTTTATGCAACTGGGAATGGTAAAGTTAAGCGCGCCGATAGACGTGTTTCTGGGTATGGCAAGCATATTGAAATTGATCATGGTTTTGGATATGTTACCTTATATGCACATCTTAGTAAGTATAATGTTAAACGAGGCCAGCGTGTAAAACGTGGTGATATTATAGGGTATGTTGGTATGACAGGTAGAACAGCTGGACATCATTTACATTACGAAATACATAAAAATAAAATGGCCATAGATCCTATCAATTTTTATTATGGCAATTTAACACCAGAAGAGTTTATAGAAATGCAACGCATCGCTTCGCAAGAAGGACAATCAGAAGACTAATGTTTATAGAACTGCCAGACAAACGCTATTATAGCATTGGTGTAGTTGCCAAAGCTTTTAATGTAAATGTATCGCTTATACGTTTTTGGGAACAAGAGTTTGATGTTATTAAACCCAAAAAAAATAAGAAAGGCAACCGTTTATTTACCAAAGACGATGTTAAAAATTTGCAATTGATTTACCGTTTGGTTAAAGAAAATGGCTACACTTTAGAGGGTGCTAAGAAAAAACTTAAAGAAAAACCCGAAAATCTTAACACAGCAAATGAAGTGATTGTGAAACTAGAAGTCATCAAACAAGAACTTATTAATATAGAAAAATTTCTTTGATTAGTGTTTTGTAAGCTGTTAAAAATAGCATTCTTCCATAAGAATATCAGTATCAAATTAAGTATATTTGCCTGCCATTTATTTAAAAGAAATAACCCCTTATGACCGATTCTTTAGCATCTTCAAATGAAGATAATTCTAAAATTATGGATGCAAGTCTTACAATAATTTTAGACGAAGAAACACATACAATTTCTGTAAAAGCCAACGAAAGTATTTTAGATGCGGCTTTAGATGCTGGTTTAGATGCGCCATTTTCGTGTCAAGGTGGGGTTTGTGCTAGTTGTATGGCACAAATAACAGAGGGTGCTGCTATAATGGATAACAACACTATTTTAACCGATGACGAAATAACCGATGGTTTGATATTAACCTGTCAGGCGCATCCTACTACTGCGACAATTACTATAGATTATGACGCAGTTTAATAAATTGAGAAAATGGAACTAAAAGATATTTTAAATGCCATTCCGTTAGGTGTAGCCCTTTCTTTTATGATTGGACCAGTGTTCTTCGTATTGTTAGAAACAAGTGTGTTAAAAGGCGTTAAAGAAGCTATTCTATTTGATATTGGTGTTGTTGTGTCTGACATTTTTTTTATTATGATGGCCTATTTTGGCTCTCATCAGATATTAGAAAAAATTAAAGATGAGCCTAGTTTATTTATTTTTGGGGGTATTATAATGGCTGTTTATGGTTTGATAAGTTTACTTAAAAAGAAAGAACAAATAGTTATTGAAGATGTTAATTTAAAAGTAATTAATAAGTATGTTTTTTTAAGACTCTTTTTTAAAGGCTTCTTTTTAAACTTTATTAATATTGGCGTTTTGGCTTTTTGGATCGGTATAGTAGTGGTTGTAGGACCAAACGTAGATATGGATTCCACCCGTATTTTTAATTTTTTCTTTATAGTAATTTCTTCATATTTTATAGTTGACCTGATAAAAATTTATTTAGCAAAACAATTGCAAACAAAAATGACACCTACAGTCATTTTAAAAATTAAGCGCGGCATGGGCATTTTACTCATTGTTTTTGGCTTATTTTTAATGGCAAAAGGCATGTTTCCACAAAAAGTAGTTACTATTGTAAATACTGTCATAGAAAAAGTGAAATAATTTTTTAGTTTTAAAACAACACTTTATTTTAATAACCAAAACTAGCGATATCGCTAGTTTTCTAGCGGAATCCGCTAGATAGAAAACTACCTAAAATCGCTAGAGGCTATTTTTTTAAGGGTTTCTATATCTGATTATTTTACAATGAATTTTGTTAATATGCTGACATACAATAATGTAATTTATTTATTTTCTAGTGTTTTTAGGTGATTTTAAAATTACCTGAAAACGCTAGTTCTAAAAATGAGGAAGTTATTTAACTTTACTATGATAAATAGTTTGTTGCTTGTAAACTATTTAGGAGGAAGTTTAATTATTTAAATATAGTGTGTGTGTTCGAATTACAAACAGTTTTAGCTGAAAGACGCTTAACTTTAGATGCCTTAATGACAGAATTATTGGTAACAGAAGTAATTGAAATAGGAGAAATTTATTTCTATTCAGACATGTTATTGAACGGCGCCTTATGCCAGACATTATTATCGCGTTTTGATAAATATTACGGCATTTTTATTTATAAAATTGAATTGACAGATGAAAAGGATGTTGTTAAAATAATGGACAGTTTTAAAGCTTTTCAGCAATCAAATAAAATACTAAATAATGGAGATAAGCGTTATGTTTCTAGGTTTAATAATACTAAAAGCAATATGCTTTATGTAGGAGTAAAGCAGCATAAACTAAAAATAAGAATTAAACAGCATTTTGGATATGGCCCTTCTAAATCTTGGGCACTTCATCTAAGTCATTGGATTCCTAAAGAGATTAAATTAAAAATATCTATTTATCAGATAGATTCAGAAAATGCAGAGTATATTAGTTTTTTAGAACAAGGTTTTTGGGATAGTTTAAAACCTATGTTTGGCAGACGAAAAGAGGTCTGATAAATTATTTACCTGTACTTCCAAAACCACCTGCACCTCTGTCGGTATCATCCAAAATATTTACTTCTTGCCATACAGCCTGTTTGTGTTTTGCAATAACCAATTGCGCTATGCGCTCGCCATCGTTAATAGTAAAATTGTCAGCAGAAAGATTTACTAAAATAACACCAATTTCACCACGATAATCGGCGTCAATTGTGCCAGGCGTGTTTAAAACAGTCACACCAAATTTGGCAGCCAAACCACTGCGTGGTCTTACTTGTGCTTCGGTTCCTTTGGGCAGTGAAATAAATAATCCTGTTTTTACAATGGCTCTTTCGAGTGGCTTAAGAACAATAGCTTCGTCAATATTGGCGCTGATATCCATGCCAGCAGAAGCCTCTGTTTCGTATTTTGGTAGGGCATGTTTTGATTTGTTGATTATTTGAACTTTCATAATTTTAGAATTGATTTTAATTCCTTTTTTTCGTTTATCAGTACAATCACAATAAACAAAAACATAAAGAATGTAGATATTAAATAATTTTCTTTAAAGTAATAATAAGAAGTAAATGACAAGGCTGTCGAAAGCATTACGTATAATAATACTTTACCCATTTTATAAGGTACATTATAATATTTTTTTCCGTAAAAATAAGAGATGATGGTCATTGTTCCATAGGCAAAAAAGGTGGCCCAAGCCGAGGCCATAAATCCAATTATGGGAATAAAAACAAGGTTAAAAACAATGGTTATAATTGCCCCAAAAACAGAAATATACATGCCGTATTTAGTTCTATCCGTCAGTTTATACCAAATAGATAAGTTGTTATAAATACCCAGAAATAAATTGGCTAATAATATAACAGGCACAATAGACAAAGCTTGGTAATACTCAGGTTTTCCTAATAAAATAGATGCAAATAAGTTTATATACACCACAACTATTAACATAAATAAGGCACCAACAATTGTAAACCAAGTCAATATTTTAGCATAGGTTTCTTTGGCGTTCTTTTTATCGGCATGGTTAAAAAAGAAAGGTTCGGCACCCAATCTAAAAGCCATAATATATAAGGTCATAAAGACACCCAATTTATAACAGGCGGCATAAATTCCCATATCTTCTTTTCCTATCATTGAGCCGAGTAGTAATTTATCTAAATTTTCATTGGTAATATAGGCCAAACCACCTATCATAATTGGCCATCCGTAAAGCAACATTTTTTTGAGGATAGTTACATCAAATTCTAATTTAAACTTAAGAATAGAAGGTAAGAGCATTATAAATGTCACCAAGCTCGCCATTAAATTGGCAATAAAAATGTAAACGACTGTTGGCGTATTTACATAAGATTGTGTAATTATTTCGGGTAAGCTTATGCCGTTTTTTATAGCATATGGCACAAACCATAAAAAGAACACATTAAAAAAGGCGTAAATTATGATGTTCGAAATTTTATAAAAAGCAAATTTTACAGGTTGGTTGGTCACACGTAAATAGGCATACGGAATTACAACCAGTAAATCTAAAGCGGTTACAAGAGTAAGTATTTTAAGGTGTAGTGGATTTGCAAATCCTAAAGCGGAAGCTAGAGACTGATTAAACAAAAATAAAATTCCTAAAAACAAAAGGGTAGAAGCTAGTAGTGTGATAAACGATGTTGAAACTATTTTCCCTTTCTCTTTTTCTTTAGAAAAAAACCTAAAAAAAGCTGTTTCCATGCCAAAGGTTAAAAAGGCAATAAAATATGCCGCAAAAACAAAATACCATGTATTTTCTGCATATTTAGTAGAAACCAGAGTGTTGGTATGTAATTTTGTTAATAGAATATTTATAGCTCTGGGTAATACCGCAGCTATGCCATAAATAAAAGTGTCTTTTAAGAAAGATTTTAAAGTGCTCAAAAATATATATTAGAAATACAAATATAAAAAGAAAACCCTCACCAAAATGGTAAGGGTTTTCATATTTTATAAAGAATCTTAATTAAGCTTCAATAGGAACTATTGAAATATAAGATTTGTTGTCTTTTTTTCTTGTAAATTTTACAATCCCATCAACTTTTGCGTGAATAGTATGGTCTTTTCCCATATAAACATTTTCACCAGGATGATGTGTTGTACCTCTTTGACGGATAATTATGTTACCAGCAATGGCACCTTGACCTCCAAAAATCTTTACACCTAAGCGTTTAGATTCTGATTCTCTACCGTTATTTGAACTACCTGCACCTTTTTTATGAGCCATGATATTTTGTTTTTACAGTTTTATTATTTTTTAGTTGTATCCTTTTTAGGCGCTGCTTTTTTTGCAGGTGCTTTTTTTACAGCTTTGTCAGCTGCAGGAGCACTTGTTTTTTTAGCGGCAGCCTTTGGCTTAGCATCTGCTTTTGGTGCAGTTTCTTCTTTGGTAACTTTAGCAACAATAACTTTTTTAGGAGCTGCTTTAGTACCAATACTTTCAATTTGGATATAAGTTAAAGCTTGACGGTGTCCGTTTTTAACTTTATAACCTTTTCTTCGTTTCTTTTTGAAAACGATTACTTTGTCACCTTTTAAGTGCTTTAAGATTTTGGCTTCAACAGAAGCATCTTTTATAGCTGGGGCGCCAATAGTTACTTTGCCATCATCTAAAAGAAGCACTTTATCAAAACTAACGTTTGATCCTTCTTCTCCTGCTAAACGATGAACAAATACTTTTTGGTCTTTTACTACTTTAAACTGTTGCCCTGCTATCTCTACGATTGCGTACATAAGTATTTAAAATTTACTTTAATTAATTAAGTGCTTTTATCATTTTAAAAGCGGGTGCAAATATAAGTTTAATTTGTTTAATAACAAATTATTTTAAACAAGGTTTTTATGTAACAATATGTTAAAAAATGATACTAATAATTTAACTTAAAAGTAGTTAACTTTATAACTTAATTTATTATATTTGATTACATTAAAAAAAACAGTCTATGAAATTAAAAATTTTTACCATTGTCGGTTTTTTCGCTTTAGTAGCGACAACTACAATGGCGCAACAAGTCAAATTCGAAGAATATGATTTAGATAACGGTTTGCACGTTATCATGCATCAAGACAACACAGCTCCTGTGGTAACAACTTCGGTTATGTATCACGTAGGTGCAAAGAATGAAGCTAAAAATCGCACTGGTTTTGCGCATTTTTTTGAACACCTTTTATTTGAAGGCACCAAAAACATTGAACGCGGCGAGTGGTCTAAAATTGTGAGCGCAAATGGCGGATTAGACAATGCAAACACCACAGACGATCGTACGTATTATTTTGAAACCTTTCCTTCAAATAATGTAGAATTAGGTTTATGGATGGAAGCCGAACGTATGTTGCATCCAATTATTAATAAAATAGGTGTTGATACACAAAATGAGGTGGTTAAAGAAGAAAAACGCATGCGCGTAGATAACCAACCTTATGGGCATTTTTTAGAACAAGTTAAATTAAAACTGTTTACAAATCATCCATATCATCATACCACCATCGGTTTGATGAAAGATTTAGACGATGCAACTTTAGATGAATTTTTAGCTTTCAATCATAAATTTTATGTGCCAAATAACGCTACGTTAGTTGTTGCTGGCGATATTGATATCGTTCAAACCAAAGCCATGGTTGCTAAATATTTTAGTGATATCCCTAAAGGGGACCCAGTTACTTATACTAAAGTTGAAGAAGATCCAATAACAGAGGAATTAAAAACTTCGTATAACGATCCTAATATTCAGATTCCAGCTATTATGGCGGCTTACCGAACACCTTCTATGAAAGACAGAGATGCTTATGTTTTAGATATGGTATCTACTCTTTTAAGTGATGGAAAAAGCTCTCGCATGTACAAACAAATGGTTGATATTGATAAAAAAGCGCTTCAAGTGGGTGCTATAAATTTGAGTCAAGAAGATTATGGCATGTATATAGTTTATGCCTTGCCAATGGGTAAAACGGATTTAGATGATGTTTTAGCCGATATCGGCACACAAATTAATAAGGTTCAAACCGAATTGATATCAGAAAACGAATATCAAAAACTTCAGAATAAATTCGAAAACCAATTTGTGAATGCCAATGCTAGCGTTCAAGGTATTGCTAATTCGTTAGTTAGATATCAAATGCTATATGGCAATACCAATTTAATTAACGATGAAATTAAAATTTACCGTTCAATTACACGCGAAGAAATAAGAGACGTTGCTAAAAAATATCTAAACGCAAACCAACGTCTGGTATTAAAATACTTACCTAAAGCTAAAGAAGACTCTAAAAAATAAATATATGAAAACTAAAATATTCGCGTTTACGGTAGCTTTTTTACTATCGTTTTCAATTAGCGCACAACTAGATAGAAGTGTAAGACCTAAAAAAGGACCAGCTCCTAAAATTAATTTAGGAGCCCCCGCTATGTTTACACTTAAAAATGGACTTAAAGTTTTGGTTGTAGAAAACCACAAACTGCCACGTGTTTCGGCTACTTTAACAATAGATAATAGCCCAGCTATTTTTGGAGATAAAAAAGGTCAAGATGATTTATTAGGGGCTTTGCTTGGCAACGGCACAACGTCTATTTCTAAAGATAAATTTAATGAAGAAGTCGATTTTTTAGGGGCACGTCTTAACTTTTGGGACAGTGGTGCCAATGCAAGTTCTCTATCAAAATACTTCGAAAGAATTTTAAGCCTTATGGCCGATGGCGTTATAAACCCTATTTTTTCTCAAGAAGAATTCGATAAAGAAAAAGACAAACTTTTAGAAGGTTTAAAAAATGAAGATAAAGATGTTAAAGCCATCGCCAGACGCATTCAAAATATTGTGGCCTATGGTAAAAATCACCCTTACGGTGAATATACCTCTGCAAAATCTGTTAAAAATGTTGTATTAGCCGATGTTGTTAACCATTATAAAACCTATTACAAACCCAATAATGCCTATTTGGTTGTGGTGGGTGATGTTACTGTAAAAGACGTCAAAAAATTGATTAAAAAACAATTTAAAAATTGGGCTTCAGCTGATGTGCCAGTGGTAAATATACCAGCAGTGACAGAAGTTAATAAAACAACAGTTTACTTTGTAGATATGCCTGATGCTGTTCAGTCTGAAGTGGCTGTTATGGAAACATCAAATCTTAATAAAAAAGAAGCCGATTATTTTGATATGCTTTTAGCAAATAAAATATTAGGAGGCGGTGCTACAGCACGTTTGTTTATGAATTTAAGAGAAGACAAAGGTTTTACTTATGGTGCCTATTCTGGTTTGCAATTACGTAAATATGCGCCAAGCAGGTTCAGTGCTTCGGCAAGTGTTAGAAATGCTGTAACAGATAGTGCGGTGGTTGAATTTATGAGCGAAATTAAAAAAATCCGTACAGAAAAAGTAAGCGCAACCGAACTGAAAGAATCTATTGCAAATTACGAAGGTAGCTTTGTTATGGCACTTGAAAGACCTCAAACTATTGCGCAATATGCTTTAGATATTCAACGTGAAAATTTGCCAGAAAATTTTTACACAACCTATTTGCAAAAATTAAATGCAGTAGGAATTGATGGTGTACAATTAGCTGCTGGTAAATATGTTAAAGACAACAATGAAGCTATTGTAATTGTAGGAAAAGCTTCAGACATTTTACCTTCTTTAGAAAAATTACCTTATCCAATTGTTTATCTTGACATCACTGGTAACAAAACAAAGAAACCAGAATTCAGCAAACCTATTCCTGCGGGTGTTACAGCAACCACTATTTTAAATAGCTATTTTAGAGCTATTGGTGGTGTAGATAAAATAAATGCAGTGAATACTATTTTATCTAATTACGAAGTTACTGTACAAGGCATGAGTCTTTCTTTAGAAGTTAAAGGTATGTCGCCAAATAGTGTTTCAGCTACAATGTCTATGATGGGTAATGTGATGTCTAAACAAGTTTTTGATGGTGAAAAAGGTTATGCCGAAGGTGGCGGTCAAAAGATGGATGTGACAGGTGAAGATTTAGAAAATATGAAATCAGATACAAAACCATTTAGCGAAAAGGGATATTTGGCATCAGCCAAACTTCTAAAAATTGAAACTATTAATGGAGAAGATGCTTATGTTTTACAAGTAACAAAGAATAAAAAAGCTTATTACAGTGTTGTAACAGGGTTAAAACTTAGAGAAGTAACATCGCGTAAGTTGCCTAATGGAACAGACTTTGAACAAGCTATTAATTTTGCCGATTATAAAGCTGTTGATGGCGTTTTATTTCCACATACCATGAGTATGAAAATGGGACCACAAACTTTAGATTTTAAATTAATTTCTGCTAAACTAAACGAAGGTGTTAGTGCAGACGATTTTAAATAGACCTTTAAACTGATAATTTTAAAAGGTGTATTCGTAATGAATGCACCTTTTTTTTATGTCGATTTTTTGCTCGATAAGTAAACCCCAGCAAATACTATTACAGAGGCAAAAATTTGAGATAACATAAATTTTTCACCATCTAAAACGCCTAACGCAACAGCCGTAATCGGAATTAAATATGTAACCGAGGATGAAAATACAGGCGATGAAATTTGAACAAGTTTATTAAACATTGTCTTTGCTAATGCTGTTCCAAAAACAGATAATATAGCCAAGTAAAGTAATGACAAATTAAGGGCTTTGTTTTCTATTGTATATGTATTAAAAAAACCAGTAAAGTAAAGAATGATAAATGCCGGAATTATCATCACCGCAAAATTAGCAGTTGTGATACTTAATGCGCCTAGATCTTTTAAATCCCTTTTCAGAATATTCACATTAAAGGCGTAACCAATAGATGCTATAATAGGTAATAAGGCAAAAATATAATTCTGATTTGAATTAATATTGGCACTCGAAATAATTAGAATAAGTGTGCCTAAAAAACCAATAAACACACCTGCTTTTTGAAATTTATTAAACTTAAATCCGAATATTAAAGCGCCAATAATAAGCGTATTTAAAGGTGTTAAAGAGTTTAGAATAGAAGTTATAGAACTGTCAATTCCTTTTATGGCATAGGCAAATAAAAACACAGGAAAAAAAGTACCTAGTGCTGCAGTAATAAATATAGGTTTATAATGTTCTTTTTTTATTTGGCTTAAGCTTTTAAAACCAACAATAAATAGGGTTATGGCAGTAAAACTAATTCGAAGTGTACCCACTTGAATAGGCGTTAATCCTACCAAAGATTTTTTCATAAGAATAAAAGAACTGCCCCAAATTAAGGACAATACAATTAAATAAACCCAACGTCTGTTAGCATCGTTCATAGGAAATAATAAAGCGCAAAAATCCGAAAAAATTAGTTAGTAATAGAAGAGAAGTCTGGAATTAATTTTTATTTTTCCAAGAAATACTTTCCACCAAATGGCGTACTTCTTTTTCTAAGTAATTTACAGCAGGGTAAATTGAGTCGTAATTTGGTACAGCTTTAAAATAAACAGCGCCAGTTATAAAATTTAAGGTGCTATCTGTAGCGTGAAACTGCAGTTGAGAAGCAGCATTGCCAGTTACATTATACAATGTGGCATACACTTTTTTAGATGTATTTATGTAAGGCTGACTGCTGATGCCATCGGCTTTAATGGCGTGACTATAGGTAAGCTTTTCGGCATCTTGTAAAAGTGCCTTAATGTTATTGGTTACTGGTTTATAGGTAATGTCTATCGATGCTTTTAACAAAGGATAATTAATGGTTATCCAACAATTATTTTTAACAGTAACTAGGGCTATATCTGAATATTCAAAACTAAAAGGACAGTCGGTATTAAAAAGAGTGTAAGTAACATCAGGATATTTTAAACTTAATTGGGCTTTTGGTTTTGGCAAGACTGACGAATTATTTTTACATGACGATAGTAAAAATAAACCTATAAAAATGGCCGCAATTAAAGGGCTTTTAAGCATTATCTTGGTTTAGAGTTACCTTAATTTGTTTGATGCGTTTTTCGTCTAAAGCTTCTATTTTAAATAATAAGAACTTGAATTTTAACTTATCGTTTTTAGAAGGGAATTTCCCTTTTAATTCGAGTAAAAATCCGGCAAGAGTCTCGGCTTCGCCTTTGGCTTCTTCAATAATTTCTTCTTCAATATTAATTACTTGACAAAAGTCTTTTAAAGAGATTTTTCCTTCAAAAATAAAGTTATTGTCATCAATTTTAGAATAATTTAATTCGTCAGTGTCAAACTCATCGCTAATTTCGCCCACAATTTCTTCAATAATATCCTCTAAAGATAAAAGCCCAGAAGTACCACCATATTCATCTACAACAATGGCAATATGAATTTTCTTTTCTTGAAACTCTTTTAATAAGTCGTCTAGTTTTTTGTTTTCTGGAACAAAGAAAGGTTCGCGCAAAAGTTGTAACCAATTAAAATTCTTTTCATTTAAATAAGGTAATAAATCTTTTGCGTAAAGCACGCCAATTATGGTATCTGTATTGTCTTTATAAATAGGGATTCGAGAAAAGCCTCTTTTTACAATAATTGGAAGAATGTCTTCATATTTTTCATCGTGCGAAAGCGCAAAAATATCCATACGCGGAATCATAATTTGCCGTGCTTCTGTATTGCCAAAACTCACAATACCTTTTAATATTTTTTGTTCGTCTTGCGTGGCATTTCCTTTTGTTAATTCAAAAGCTTGCGATAGTTTTTCAACAGACATATCGCTTGTTTTTTTTCTTAACCTTGATTCAATGCTGTTATTCAATCCAATTAATGGATAGCTTAAAAAAGACAATAAATTATTTAAAATATGTATTGGCCCCGCCATTTTTGATGCAAAAGAGAGTGCATTTCTATTGGCATAAATCTTTGGAAGCACTTCGCCAAAAAGTAATATTACAAAGGTAATGGCAACAAGCTCTATTAAGATTTTTAAATTGGCTGTAAAATAGATGAAATTTACTTTTATGCTCACAGAACTAAAGTAATTTTCAATTATTAAGTGCGATAAAATAACAATGGCAATATTTATAAAATTATTGGATATTAAAATTGTGGCTAATAATTTTTTAGGACGCTCTAAAAGTTTTACAACATGTTGATCGCTATTTGACTTTGAAATTAATGCCTGATCTAAATCTGTTTGTGAGAGAGAGAAAAAAGCCACTTCTGATCCAGATATTAATGCAGATAGCAATAACAATATGAGCAGACTTCCAATATATGCCACTGGCATCCAGTTTATTAAAATTGGGGTGATTAAAAACAGTAACGCGGGTTCGGGATCCAAATTGAAATGTTTATTTTTTAAAATGGTAAATCATCATCAGATGCTTCTTTAGGTTCAACAACTGGCGCTTTGTTAGCAGTATTTTGTTGTTGTGTCTCTGTATAAGTTGTGGTATTTGTTTGTCCTTTTTTATCGGTTAAGAATGTCAAATCAACAACATGAATCTCTGTTGTATAATGTTTTAAACCATCTTGACCTTCCCATTGGCGGGTTTTTATTTTACCTTCTACATAAACGCGGTCGCCTTTTGTAAGATATTTTTCGCAGACTTCGGCTAATTTATTTTTAACAACAATATTGTGCCATTCTGTAGAAGTCACTTTTTCGCCTGTTTGTTTATTTGTATACGTTTCGTTGGTGGCTATTGGGAATCTACCAATAGCGTTGCCACCATCAAAATAATGCATTTTAATTTCATCTCCTAAATGCCCAATTAGCATTACTTTATTAAGTGTACCAGCCATGTTTTGTCTTTATTTTTTAAGTTTTAATTATTTCAAAAGTAATGAAAAAATCAATGTGATAAAAAAGCATTTATAAAATTGTGAATTAATATAGGAACTGGGTATTTATGAATATCAGAAAAGTTAATTGTTGCCAAAGGATGCGTGGCTGTTTTGAGTATCCAAAATTTAGTATAAATATGCTGATGGGTTAGTTTATGAACGATTTCCTTTGGATTATGACATGTGATATCCAGATGTTTTATGTTATCAAATAATTCCACAAAAACAGGATGATTTACTAAAGTAGATTGGTCTATAGATTTTTCGGTTTCTGCTAGAGGAAATTCGTATAGGTTAAGCCAGATACCTTTATTAGTTCTTTTATTTAAGATAGTTGTATTGTCATCCGTAAGGGTAACCAGATAATTAAAATAACGTTTTTTAACAGCATTTTTTTTAATTTTTACTGGCAATAATGATATGGTTTTATGTTGAAGCGCCAAGCAACTATCATTTAGTGGACATGTTGTGCATAACGGATTATTTGGTTTGCAAACGAGAGCGCCTAACTCCATAATAGCCTGATTGTGAATATCTGGATTTTTGGCATCTAGTATTTCTTGTGCTAAATTGTTAAATTCTTTAAGTCCTAAAGTGCTATTTATAGGCGTATCGCAATTAAAATAACGAGAAAGTACTCTGTTTACATTGCCGTCAACAACGGCTACAGGTTCTTTATAACAAAATGAAGCAATAGCTGCGGCAGTATAAGGGCCAATACCTTTTAATTTTAAAAGGTCATTATAATTATCAGGGAAAATGCCGTTTAAATCTGATACAATATATTTAGCTGTTGTTAATAAATTACGTCCTCTAGAATAATAACCCAAACCTTGCCACAAATTTAAAACAGTTTCTTCATCGGCTTTAGCTAAAGCTTTCAATGTTGGTAACTTGTTTATAAATCGATTAAAAAATGGCAAACCCTGCGCTACAGTGGTCTGCTGGAGCATAATTTCTGACAACCAAATTTTATATGGATCTTTTGTTAAGCGCCAAGGTAAAACACGTTTGTTCTGTAAATACCAGTAAATTAAGGGGGTAGAGAAGTTCATAAGGCTTAATAGCCGACAAAAATACATAATTTAGTTGTTAAAAATTAAGGCTTTAGCTGTTTTTGTTTTAAAAAATATATGCTATATTTGCACACTCTTAATTAAAATATAACAATTAAAAAATAATTATCATGACAAAAGCAGAAATCGTAGTAAGTATTTCAGAAAAAACTGGAATCGAAAAAGCAGATGTTTTAGCAACAGTTGAAGCGTTTATGGAAGAAGTAAAAAGTTCTTTAGTAGGAAACAATAACGTTTACCTTAGAGGATTTGGTAGCTTTATAGTAAAACAAAGAGCTGAAAAAACAGGTAGAAATATTACTAAAAACACAACTATCATTATTCCAGCACACAACATCCCTTCTTTTAAACCTGCAAAAACATTTGTAGAAGGTGTTAAAACAAGCGTTCCTGTTAAATAAATAGGACTTTAATTTTAAAATAATAAATAATATGCCAAGCGGTAAAAAAAGAAAGCGCAGCAAGATCTCTACTCATAAGCGTAAAAAGAGAAGTAGACAAAACAGACACAAGAAGAAAAAATAAGCTTAGGCTTATTTTTTCTTTATACGTGTAATTGAAAAGTTCTTTGACATAAAAATTTGATTTTTAATTAGGTCAGATTTTACCGTAAAAACACACATCCTGTGTAGTTTATTGTATAACTATTGCGCATAAAGCGTGATTAATAATAAAAATATGAAAACAGAATTAATCATTAGATCAAGTTCTGCTGATATTGATTTTGCCCTTTTAAAAGATGGCAAATTAAACGAATTACATAAAGAGAGTAATCAGAATAAATTTTCTGTAGGCGATGTATTTTATGCTAAAATAAAAAAGATATTACCCAGTTTAAATGCAGCATTTGTTGATGTTGGGTATGAAAAAGATGCTTTTTTACATTATCACGATTTAGGTCCACAATTACTTTCTTTACAAAACTTCCAAAGTAGATTAACTACAGGTAAACAAAAAGATTTTACTTTAAATAATATCCGTTTAGAAAAAGATATAGATAAAAACGGAAAAATTGAAAGTATTTTAAAAACAGGTCAGTCGTTATTGGTTCAAATTGTTAAAGAACCTATCTCTACAAAAGGTCCACGTATAAGTTCAGAACTATCTATTGCCGGACGTTTTATGGTTTTAGTTCCTTTTTCAGATCGCGTATCTGTATCTCAAAAAATTGAAGATACTAAAGAGAAAGAACGTTTAAAAAGACTGGTTAAAAGTATTAAACCCAAAGGATTTGGTATTATTTTACGCACTGTTGCAAGTGGTAAAAAAGTAGCTGAACTAGATAAAGATTTAGAAACTTCTTTAAAAAGATGGTACGCCATGTGTAAAGAAGTAAAAACAGCTCAACCTCGCGCAAAAGTTTTAAGCGAATTAAACCGCGCTTCTTCTATTTTAAGAGATATTTTTAATGATTCTTTTACAAGTATTGTAACCAATAATGAGTTGCTGTACATTTCGTTAAAAGAATATATTAGTAGGATTGATCCCAAAAAAGAATCTATCGTAAATTTATACGAATCTGATGTTCCCATTTTTGAACATTTTGGCATAGAACGACAAATTAAAGGTGCCTTTGGACGCACTGTGTCTATGGCAAAAGGTGCATATTTAGTAATAGAGCATACCGAAGCTTTACACGTAATCGATGTAAATAGTGGTAACCGCTCTGGTAAAGGCTCTTCGCAAGCAGATGCCGCCTTTGAAGTTAATATGGTTGCAGCTACAGAAATAGCCAGACAACTACAATTAAGAGATATGGGTGGAATTATTGTGGTTGACTTTATAGATATGCAAAATGCCGATCATAGAAAACAACTCTTTGAACATTTAAGAACGCAAATGGAATTTGATAGGACCAAGCATAAAATCTTACCTCCAAGTAAGTTTGGTTTAATTCAAATAACCCGTCAGCGTGTTAGACCCGTCATGGAAATTACAACAACAGAGCCTAATCCAAATTTAAACGGACAAGTTGAGGCTCCTATTGTTTTAATTGACAAAATAGAACATGTACTAGAACAAGTTATTCAAAGTAACAAATGCCCTAATGGTATTGTTTTACATGTACATCCTTTTATTGCGGCCTATATAAATCAAGGGTTTCCGTCTTTAAAACAGACATGGTTTTTAAAATACAAAAAGTGGATAAAAGTTTTACCTCGAGATGCTTATCAGTATTTAGAATTTAGATTTTTAGACAAACGTCAAAAATAATCTAATAATAAAATTATAGCCTATTACCAATTTTGGTAATAGGCTTTTTTTATGAATTAATGTTACATTTGTTTGTGATGAAACCTCATAAAACATATACGGTAAACGAGGCTCAAAAAGCTTTAGAACATTATTGTGCATACCAAGAACGCTGTCATATTGAAGTGCAAACAAAGCTCAATAATATGAATATGATTCCCCAAGCGCAAGAAATTATTATCCTCCACCTTTTAAAAGAAAATTTTCTTAGCGAAGAGCGTTTTGCTAAGGCTTACGCCCGAGGTAAATTTGTGATAAAACATTATGGCAGAATTCGGATTGAAATGGGCCTAAAACAAAAACAAATATCGTCTTACCTTATTAAAAAAGGGCTTGAAGAAATAGATGCCGATTTGTATCTTAAAACAATTTCCGATTTAATCGAAAAAAAAGTGGCTTCTATAAGTGAATTGAACCCTTATAAAAAGAAGAAAAAAATTATAGATTATATGCTCAGAAAAGGATACGAATACCCTTTAATTGATGAGGCTGTAAGAAAATATATAAAGTTTTAGCGTTTTATATATGTGGCTTTAGCAATAGAATCATTTACTTGTTTTGCAGCTATTACAGGTTTAATATCGTCATTTGGAATGGTAACTGATAATACATATTGCATAATTTTCCATTCGCCATTTTTCTTTTGCAAAATACCAGAGCCGCGGCAAAGCCCCATCCAAGTATCTAAAACTTCATTAAACCAAGCGATATCTCCAGTTTCATTTATAAAAAAATGACGGTCTAGAGCTTTAAAATCCCATGTTTGTTTTTTATCAAAATATGGTTTAGAGAAAGCTTCAAATTCTGTTTTTGTCCAAACTTCGCTTGCATCAGTACCAATAAAATAACCAAGGCTATCAATTTTATTAAAATAAGCATTATAATTAAATGTAGCCACATCTTTATGCCAATCATCCATAAAAATATTTAAAGAAGAGCTGGTTTCTGTTTTATTTATTTTGGGTTGTTTGGCACTATTACAACTTAAAAAAGTTAATGTAATTAATGATAATATTAGATTTCTCATTCTTTTAAAAATTTACGAGGTGGGTTTATTGTGTCTTTCAAAAATTTAACACCACTAATATCTTCCTCAACCTGTTGTTGTAAAATCATACTATTCAGTTTCGCATTGGTGGCATCTAAAGCATTTAAAATTTTTATAAGCTGATTTTTAACATCATTTTCGGTTAAATTAGGAATCGTAGTCATATCTTTTAAACGCATAGTTTCATTTTGTAAAACGTTTAATCTGGCTTTAAATGCTGGTATTTTAAAAGCTGGGATTCTAATAGAATCTTTTAGCTGTTTCGCTAAAGTATTTAATTCGTCTGCATTGTTTAGAGCTTCGCTGGAGGTTGTTTTTAAAAACTGATCGAAATATTGTTTAAAATCGCCATACTCTTTCCATTTAGAAACACTTTTTGAGGTTTCTTTATTTAATGTTAGAGGCGCATCTATACTTATAACATTCTCTTTTTTAGATAAATGCTCTTTTATAAGCTTTTTTTCTTTATTTTCTTGACATGCAGATAATCCTATAAATAGAAAAAATAAAAGGTAAAGTTTTGATGTCATTTAGTTGTATTTAATGAATGATAAATAAAGAATAGAATGCAAAGATAAAATTAAATTAATTATAATTTTTAGGCCCTTTATTTAACGATATTTTAATTTTGCTCAAACAATATTATTTATCTTTGCCATCGTTATTTTAAACTTTTAATTGGTTGATGGAACAACGTGTTTTAATTATAGGTGCTTGCGGTCAAATTGGTACAGAGCTTACGCTAAAATTGCGTGATAAGTATGGTACCTCTAATGTTGTTGCTTCCGATTTAAAAGAAGGAACGCCGCAACTTATGACGTCTGGTTTGTTTATAAAAATTGATGCCACAGATAAAGAACAAATTAGAAATATTCTTGTAGAATTTAATATTACCCAAGTTTATATGATGGCAGCCATGCTATCGGCTACAGCCGAAAAGATGCCCTTACGTGCTTGGGATTTAAACATGACAGCCTTGCTCACTATTTTAGAATTGGGTAAAGAAGGGCTTTATAAACAGTTGTTTTGGCCAAGTTCTATTGGTGCATTTGGACCGAATTCTCCACATACAAATACACCTCAAGATACTATTATGGCGCCTACTACAGTTTATGGAATTAGTAAATATTCTGGCGAAATGTGGTGTCAATATTACGCCACTCAATACGGGTTAGATGTACGTACGGTCCGTTATCCAGGTATTGTGAGTTATAAAACAAAACCAGGTGGAGGTACAACAGATTATGCTGTCGAAATTTATTTTGAAGCTCTTAAAAGTAGAAATTACACCTGTTTTTTATCGGAAGAAACCACTTTGCCAATGATGTATATGGACGATGCTATTGAGGCCACTTTGAGTTTAATGGCGCATCCAAAATTGCAAGCATATAAAGCGTATAATATTTCGGGAATAAATTTTAATCCCAAAGAAATAGCTGATGCTATTAAAAAACAAATTCCAGAATTTAAGATAGAATATCAACCAGATTTTAGACAGGCTATAGCCGATAGTTGGCCACAAAGTATTGATGATAGTCAGGCTAAAGCCGATTGGGATTGGCAGCCACAATTTGATTTAGAAAAAATGACTTCTGTGATGTTGGCCAATTGTAAGCCAGATATGTAGGCTAGTCTGTAGTTAACTGTTCAATAAAGCCTTCAATAGAGGAGGCATTCTCTACACTAAATTTGCCAATTTCTGTGCGTCTTAAAGCACTTAAATGTGCACCAGATTCTAAGGCTAAACCAAAATCGTAAGCCAAAGAACGGATATAAGTACCTTTACTACAAACCACTTTAAAATCGACTTCAGGTAAACTAATATTAGTTAATTCAAAAGATTTTATCTCTACTTTACGCGGTTCTATTTCAATTGTTTCACCTGCGCGCGCAATGTCGTATAAACGTTTGCCATCTTTTTGAATAGCAGAAAAAATGGGTGGTTTTTGGTCAATAACACCGATAAAATTTTGAAGCTTTTCGTTTAGCAAATCTTCGTTTATATGAGCCGTTGGAAATGTCTGATTAATTTCTGATTCTAAATCGTACGAAGGCGTTGTAGCTCCCAAAGTAAAAGTGCCTGTATAGGTTTTTTCTTGTGCTTGGTAGGTGTTAATTTGTTTGGTTAATTTTCCTGTACAAATAATGAGTAATCCTGTAGCTAAAGGATCAAGTGTACCTGCATGGCCGACCTTTATTTTTTTGATTCCATATCTTTTTTTAATAGCAAAGCGTAATTTATTCACCACCTGAAAAGATGTCCAGTTCAGGGGTTTGTCTATTAAAAGCACTTGTCCGTTTAGATAATCTTCGGCTGTTAACATTAAATCATGCTTAAAGGATAAAAGTAGTTTATTATTAAAATAGCAAGGCCTATAGCAATACGGTAATATCCAAATATTTTAAATCCGTTTTTACTCAAAAAAGTTATAAACGATTTAATGGCAAACATCGCCACAATAAAAGCAATAATATTACCTACTAACAATAAGTTGATTTGTTCAGTAGATAATGTTAAACCACCTTGGTAATAATCCCATAATTTTTTAGCTGTAGCGCCAAACATGGTTGGTACAGCTAAAAAAAATGAAAATTCGGCCGCAGTTTTTCTGTTTATTTTCTGACTCATACCACCTACTATAGTCGCACCACTTCTAGAAACGCCGGGAATCATGGCAATGCATTGAAAAAAACCAATTTTAAGTGCGGTTAGGTAGCTTATTTTATCATTATCGGGCACTGTTTCTGAAGTTTTAAACCAAGTATCTACCTTGAGTAAAATAAAACCACCAATAACCAACGAAATAGCCACAGTAATCGGACTTTCTAAAAGTTCATCAATAACATCATTTAAGAGTAAACCCAAAACAACAGCTGGTAAAAAAGCGACAAAAAGTTTGAGATAAAAATCGACACTCTGAAAAAAACGTTTAAAATACAATACAACAACAGAAAGTATGGCACCAAGTTGTATAACGATGGTAAATAGTTTGGTAAAATCGTCGCTGGCAATACCCATAAACGATGAGGTTATAATCATATGCCCAGTTGACGAGACAGGGAGATATTCTGTAATACCTTCGATTATTGCCAATAAAATAGCTTGTAAATAATTCATTTAATATAAAGTGAGCGGGATTTATTTCTTTTTAGGGTTTGACAAAATAGCAAAAATTTGCATTGCCAAACCTATTAAAACAAGGGTAGGTGCCAATCTTATACGCCTAAAATTAAAGATGTCTTCGTTAAAAGTATCGGGGCTGCTACTGCTACCGCCCGACATTAAAATAAAACCAACAGCAATAAAAACAATACCTATAAGCATAATTTGATAATTGCGTTTGCCAAACAAAAATTGGACTTCTGGTTTTTTTGGAGTTTTATCTTTTTTACTCATAATATAATTTTAATAATATAAATCGTTTGAACGTAAATTTAAAAAGCGTTGGGCAGCAAAAAATGTACTGATCCATGTAATTAAAAAACTAAAAATAAAAATACTGGCAAAAATGCTTCCTAATAATATCTTATCATCTAAAACTTGTAAAATAGGGACATATTTATCAATGTAATAAACAATAATGCCCAATCCCACATTGGCAATAAATGCGCCTAAAAAACCAAGTTTAATACTGCGCCAAATAAATGGGCGGCGAATAAATCCTTTTGTAGCACCAACCATTTGCATGGTTTTAATGATGAACCTTTTGGCATAAACAGATAAACGTATAGAGCTATTTATCAGCAATACAGAAAAAAATGTAAAGACAGCACTCATAATTAATATCCAAAAACTAATAGTCGTCAAGTTTTTTGTTAATAAATCAATCAATGGTTTATCGTAAGTCACATCATCAATAAATTCTTTTTTATGGATGGCTGTAGCAATGCTGTCAATTTTATAAGGTGTCACATAAGCTGCTTTTAAACGCAAACTGATGGCATTTTGTAGCGGATTATAACCCAAGTATTTTACAAAATCTTCGCCAGTTGAAGCTATAAGATCTTTAGCCGCTTGTTTTTTTGATATAAAATGAACACTTCTGCTAAAATTGGCTTTTTTTAACTGATTTTGAAGGGCATTTATAGAGTCTTTTGGTGTGCTATTTTTAATAAAAAGAGTGAGCTCAATTTTTTCTTTTAAGATATCGCTTCCTTTTTTTGTGTTGATTATAAGCAAGCCTAAAACACCCACCATAAAAAGAACCAAGCTTATACTAATGACTACAGAAATATAAGAAGATCTTAATCTGCGTTTCTGATAAGTTTCAAATGAAGCACTCATAAATTTGTACGGAATTGGTGCAATATACTAATTATTTACGGTAAATCTTGGCAGAGTTCTATCAAAACACCATGGGTATTTTTAGGATGTAAAAAAGCCACCAACTTATTATCAGCACCACGTTTTGGCGTTTTATTTATCACGGTAAAACCCTCTTTTTCTAACCTTAAAATTTCGGCATTTATATCAGCAACAGCAAAGGCAATATGGTGCATACCTTCGCCTTTTTTATCTATAAATTTGGCAATAGGACTTGTCTCATTTGTAGCTTGAAGCAGTTCTATTTTAGTCGTTCCAATTTTAAAAAATGCCGTTTTTACACCTTCACTTTCTACATGTTCTGTTTTGTAGCTAGTAACGCCTAAAAGTTTTTCGTAAAGTGCATCAGCAACATCCAAATCTTTTACGGCAATACCAATATGTTCAATTTTCTTCATCAAAAAAATAAATCTGTAGCTACAAAAATAAACATTATTAATGATTACTTTTGCAATATGGAAACGAATAGACAAAAAAAGATTGCAGGTGTTATTCAAAAGGATTTAGCCATTCTTTTACAAAACGATGCGCGCAATGGCATGCCGGGTGTTATTTTATCGGTAACTAAAGTAAGTGTTACAACAGATTTAAGCATTGCAAAGGTATTTTTAAGTATTTTTCCAGCCGATAAAAGCAAATCTATTTTAGAAGGTATTAAAGAAAATGCCCCACAAATAAAGCATCAGATAGCTATGCGCACAAAGCATCAGTTGCGCAAAATGCCCGAACTTATTTATTATGTAGATGATACTTTAGATTATTTAGAAACTATTGATGCCGCTTTACGTGGAGAAGATGGCAATCCTATAAAGAATCCAGACCTATTACCAAGTCGTAAAAAGATTTAAATTGAATTTTCCGTTTTATATTGCCAAACGTTATTTATTTTCAAAAAGTCGCAATACAACCATAAATATTATTACGCGTATTGCATTGGTAGGTATCATTATTGGCACAATGGCTTTGTTTATAGTGCTGTCTGTTTTTTCTGGACTAAAAGCGTTTAATGTTAACTTTATCAGTGCTGCCGACCCCGATTTAAGTCTCACGGCCAGTCAAGGAAAATCGTTTGTTTTTACAGATAGTTTGGCAACAATTTTAAACGATAAAAGTATTCTTCAATATTCAAAGTATGTAGAAGAGCGTGCTTTTTTTGGCTATCAAGATAAGCGTGTTATTGCCAATTTAAAAGGTGTTGACAGTGTTTTTACACAAGTCATAAAATTAGACACCACTGTTTATGCGGGACATTGGCTTTCGCCCGATGTTTTAGACCAAACCGTTGTCGGTAATCAGATTTCTAGACAATTAAGTTTGGGTATAAACGATTTTATTAATCCGTTAAAAGTGTATGTTCCCAAGCCAGGAAAAGGTTATATTAATGACCCTAGTAAGGCTTTTAAGATGTTGGCATCGCAACCTGTTGGTGTATTTTCTGTAACAGAAAACCTCGATAAAAAATATGTTTTTAGCTCTTTAGCATTCGCACAAGAGCTTTTAAATTATGCTCCCAATCAGATTAGTGGCATTGCCATAAAATTGCAGTCAGATGTTGACCCCGATAAATATGTTGCCTTTTTGCAAGATAAATTGGGCGATAGTTATAAAGTTAAAACACGCACCCAATTGAATGCTGTTTTTTATAAAATGCTAAACACAGAGAATTTGGTGTCGTATTTAATCTTTACACTCATCATAATCATTGCCATTTTTAATGTTATTGGCGCTATTGTAATGATGATTCTAGACAAAAAAGAAAATCTTAAAACCTTATATAATCTGGGAACGCCATTGCATCAAATTAAAAAAATATTTGTTTTACACGGATTGTTATTACAAGGTGTTGGGATGCTAATTGGACTTCTTTTAGGAATAATTCTAGTTGTCCTTCAGTCACAATTCGGCTTTTTAATGATAACCGCCAATTTAGCCTACCCCGTTGTATTTAAATTAAGTAACTTATTAGTAGTTGTATTTACGCTGATTGTTTTAGGTTTTGTTGCTTCAAAACTAGCCAGCAATCGCATTAGCGAGAAAGTTTTAAACAACTAATTTAGGTTAGGAAGTTTTATATAATATTTTTTTCGAGACCTATTATTCAAATGATTTTCGCGCAACCACGGATTATACAATTTTAATGTTTTATAATTAATTTTATATCCTTTGGCAAACATTGCTATATTATGTATGGGCGTATCTACCATTACAGTATATGTTGGAGTGGGGTAATATAAATCGGAAGCTTCAAAAATAAATCCATATTTTTCTGGATGTGAAAGTATTTCTTTAACAGCAATGAGACGCGGGATATATCTTCCTGTTTCATCACCAACCAATAAATCGTAATAACTGGTCACTTTTTGCGCTTCAATTTTTCTAGCAATACCACTAATACCATTGTTGTAAGAGGCCGCAGCCAATGTCCAAGTGCCAAATTTCTCTTTGGCTTTAAGGAGATAATCACAAGCCACTTGTGTGCTTAATTCTAAGTTATAGCGCTCGTCAACATTGCTGTTTACTTCTAAATGATTTTCTTTAGCCGTTGCTTTCATCAATTGCCAAAATCCTTTGGCACCTTTAGGCGAGGTAATATTTAATAAACCGCTTTCTATCACAGCCAAGTATTTAAAATCATCAGGCACACCATTCTCTTTTAAAATAGGTTCGATGATTGGAAAGTATTTACTGGCGCGTTTTATTAAGAGAAGCCCGTTAGATTGCCAATAGGTATTTACCAATAATTCTCTATCCATGCGCTCTTTTATATCTTGCTTGCCAATAGGAATAGATTCGCCTGCAAAATTTAAATTCTCAGGTAATTTAATGGCTTTAATTTTATAAGTATCGCTTGTGTATTTTGGACCTGTATAGGTTATAGTATTATCGGATGTTGCATTTATAAATATAAAAGCAATTAAAATTAAGCTTAAAACGATGTTTAAAGGCGCTGTTTTTTTCATCTGATATTGTTTTATTTGTTAAAACGGACTGCTAAAATCACTAAAATTTAAACCAACCAAATCTTTTTTAGAAAGCGTAGGATTTGTAATACCCCAATCTATGTTTAATGTTTGGTCGTTCCAAAGTATAGAAACTTCCGAACTTGGCTTATAAAAAGCAGAACATTTATAATTTATAATGGTGTCGTCAGATAAAGTAACAAAGCCGTGTGCAAAACCAACAGGTATATAAAATTGATATTTATTATCTTCGTTAAGCGCAATTTTAAAATGTTGTCCATAGGTTTTAGATTCTTTTCTTAAATCTACTACCACATCTAAAATACTGCCTTTTATGACCCTAATTAACTTTGACTGACCAAAAGGTGGTGTCTGAAAATGCAAACCGCGTAAAACACCTTTTTCAGAGCAAGATTCGTTGTCTTGAACAAAATCGTCTTGAATGTGTTTTTGCATTTTCTCCTTGTTATAGCTTTCTAAAAAGTAACCGCGGTCATCTTTAAAAATGGCAGGTTTTATAATAAAAAGACCTTCAAAAGGTGTGTGTTCAATTTGCATAAATGCTTAAGTATTTTGACATTTTGTTTAAAGCTTAAAAGTAAAAAAGTTAAATGATTTCTTGTAGGATTTCACTAATTTCTTTGGCTTTATTTAAAATCATGATATGCGTGCCGTTTTTTACCTTTATATAATTAGAAATATGTTTAACAGGAAACACACCATCGGCATCACCATGAATGTGATATAAGTTAGGTGTCTCGTAATTTTTTTTCCAATGCAAAATAGTATGAAAAGCCCAATCTAAATAGCGCGGATCAGAAAAAGCCAAATACTTTTCATACAAAGCCACTCTTTTTTTAATGTTACCTCCAAAATTATCTTTAGCAAATTTTTCAATAGATTTTAGATATTTTGTTGGGAAGAGTTTGTAGAGCCCTGTGTTTTTTGCAAAACCCATTCTTTTTGGCAATTCTTTGTCGCTTTTAACACTAGATATAAGCACCACAGTTTTTGTGTCTATAAAGCGTGCCATTTCTTGAACCATAATGCCACCAAAAGAGACCCCAACTAATATGGGGTTTTTCTCTTTTACTTCCATAGATAAACGATGGGCATAATTTGAAATACTTTCGTCTAAGTCAATAGGAAGCATCCATTCTAAAAAGTGACATTCATATGTATCTTCGGGCAGCTCTAAATAGTCAAAAATTTTAGGACTGGCAGCTAAGCCGGGCATAAAGTATATATGTGTCTTTTGTTGGGTCACTATAGTTGTAGCGTTTTAGGTTGATTTTCTGTCTTTAGAGTTTCTGAAAATTCAAAAAGAACAGCACCATCCATATCAATTTTAGTCAGTTTTACTTTTTGTAAAGTGTTTATTAAATCAGCATTAAATGGCGTTTTAACTTTGACATAATTTTGGGTAAAACCATGCATAAAACCGTCTTTGTTATCGCTTTCAAGCAAAACAGTTAAGCTGTTACCAATCTGACTTTCGTAAAAAGAACGGCGTTTCTTAACCGACAATCCACGTAACATTTTACTGCGCTTATGTCTGACATTCATTGGCACAACTCCTTCCATTAAATCGGCTTCTGTATTAGGGCGTTCAGAATAGGTGAAGACGTGTAAATAAGAGATGTCTAAGTCATTTAGAAAGTTATACGTTTCTAAAAATATGGCATCGGTTTCACCCGGAAAACCAACAATAACATCCACACCAATACACGCATGGGGCATGAGTTTTTTTATTTGTGAAACCCGATTAACATAAACATCATTTAAATACCGACGTTTCATCAATTTCAGTAAAGCATCGCTGCCACTTTGTAGCGGGATATGAAAATGAGGCACAAAACTTTTGGAGTGTGCTACAAATCTGATTGTTTCATTTGTCAATAAATTGGGTTCAATAGACGAAATGCGCAATCGGCTAATACCATCCACATTATCTAAAGCCTTAACCAAATCGAAAAATGTATTTTCGTGTTTTTTATTACCCAATTCGCCTTTGCCATAATCGCCAATATTAACACCTGTCAATACAATTTCTTTGATGCCTTTGGCGGCTATTGTTCTAGCGTTTGAAATAACGTTTTCTAATGTATCAGATCTAGAAATACCTCTGGCAAGCGGAATTGTACAATAGGTACATTTATAATCGCAACCATCTTGCACTTTTAAAAAGGCACGGGTTCTATCGCCAAAAGAATAGGCGCTTTCGTAACTGTTGGCTTCTTCAATTTCGCAAGCGTGAACAGTACCCAAATCGTTTTTGGTTAAATCGTTTAGATAATGGGTTACTTTAAATTTTTCTGTGGCACCTAATACCAAATCAACGCCATCTACTTGAGCTAAAGATGCTGGTTTTAATTGGGCGTAACAGCCAATAGCAATTATAAAAGCTTTGTCGTTTTGCTTGAGACATTTTTTAACAATGGTCTTAAAGCGTTTGTCGGCATTCTCGGTAACAGAACAGGTGTTTATAACATAGATATCGGCTACAGCTTCAAAATCAACCCTATCAAAACCTTCTGATGTAAATTGTCTGGCAATGGTAGAGGTTTCAGAAAAATTAAGTTTGCATCCTAAGGTGTAAAATGCAACTTTGTTTTGTGCCGGCATTAGTCTATATTTATGGACTGCAAATTTACACTATTATTTATGATTGCAAAAACGCCAAGCGCTCCTTATTATGCCGTAATATTTACGTCGGTTCGTACAGATGGCGATAACAATTATAACGATGCTTCGGATAAAATGCTTGAATTGGCACAAAAACAACCCGGATTTTTAGGTGTAGAATCGGCTAGAGAAAATGTTGGTATTACTGTTTCTTATTGGGATAGTTTGGAGGCCATAAAAAATTGGAAACAGAATTCTGAGCATAGTTTAGTACGCGAAAAAGGGCGTGAGTTGTGGTATAAATCCTTTAAAGTGCGCATTTGTAAAGTTGAAAAAGATTATGGTTTTGAAAAATAGATATTGCTTTATAATCGCTTTTACAGGATTGTTGCTCATTTTTTCGGGTTGTAAACCTAAATACAAACCTCTTGATAATTTAAAGGTTTTTAGATATAATGAGCACAGTAATATTTCTTCTTTAGACCCAGCTTTTTCTAAAACCATAGCCAATATTTGGGGCGTATCACAATTGTTTAACGGTTTGATACAATTAGATGACAGTTTACTTGTAAGACCCGATATTGCCAAAAATTGGATAATTAGTAATGATGGAAAAACCTACACTTTTAATCTTAGAAACGACGTATTTTTTCACAAACATAAATTGTTTGGAAAAGACAGCTCACGTTTTGTTGTAGCTCAAGATTTTGAATATAGTTTTAACCGATTAAATGATCCAAAAGTAGCTTCACCTGGCGGCTGGATTTTACAAAATGTGGCATCGTTTAAAGCACTAAACGATTCTGTTTTTCAGATACAATTAACAAAAGCCTTTCCACCTTTCTTAGGTTTATTGGCAATGAAATACTGTTCGGTTGTACCAAAAGAAGCCGTAAATTATTTTGGAGATGCTTTTAGATCTAACCCAATTGGAACAGGTCCTTTTAAATTTAAGTTATGGGTAGAAAACACCAAGCTTGTTTATTTAAAAAACAAACATTATTATGAGCTAGATTCTACAGGAAAACATTTGCCATATTTAGATGCCGTTGCCATTACCTTTTTACCAGACAAGCAAAGTGAATTTTTACAATTAATTCAGGGTAATCTAGATTTCATAACAGGTTTAGACCCTTCATATAAAGATGATATCATCGATTTTAACGGACAATTAAATCCACAATATGCCCAACAATTGTATATGTTGTCTGGGGCTTACTTGAATACTGAATATTTGGGATTTTTATTGGATGAAAATAAAAACAATCCCATTCAGAATATTTGGTTGCGAAAAGCAGTGAATTACGGATTTGATCGCAAAAAAATGATTCGTTTTTTACGAAATGGTATTGGCACGCCTGCTGTAAATGGCATTATACCAAAAGGATTACCCGCTTTTAACAATATAAAGGGTTATGCTTATAATCCTGAGAAAGCCAAAAAATATCTTAAAAAATACACTTTAGAAACGGGTGATGCCAATCCAAAAATAGCCATTAATACCGATGCTAATTATTTAGATTTATGCGAATACATTCAGCGTGAATTACAGAAAATCGGATTGGAAGTGACTGTAGATGTCAACCCACCTGCCACTTTAAGACAAGCCAAAGCAAACGGGAAATTACCTGTTTTTCGTGCCAGCTGGATTGCTGATTACCCTGATTCCGAAAATTATTTATCGCTTTTTTATAGTAAAAACTTTGCACCAAATGGGCCTAATTATACCCATTTTAAAAATGCAGAATTCGATGTGCTTTACGAAAAGAGTTTTGATATTGTGGTTTTAAAAGAGCGCTATAAATTGTATCAAAAAATGGATAGTTTGATTATTGCCAATGCACCAATTGTTCCTTTGTATTATGACCAAGTGGTACGTTTTGCGCAAAAAAATGTAACGGGTTTAAAAGTGAATCCTATCAATGCCTTGCAATTAAAATGGGTGCAAAAAAACTAAAAATTAATCAGACTTTCAATAGGGTAGTGATCAGAAAATTTGACACTGTAGTTTTTAAAATTGAGGATATTTATTTTTTTATCGGTTAAAATAAAATCTATGCGTAAAGGGATGTGTTTTAATCGGTAACTGGTACCAAAACCCGAACCGGCTTCTTCAAAAGCATCACTAAAATTAGTTTTTAAATTTTTATAGGCCCAAGAAAAGGCCGTATTGTTAAAATCGGCACAAAGCACAATTTTATATGTCGTTTTAGAAAGATGCTTATTAATTAATAAAACTTGCTCTTGCTGTTTAGAAAATGTTTTGCCAATATTTTTGAGTAGTCGTTGCGAATTATCTGAGCTCACAGTTTCCTTTGCGGGATTGATGTGTAAAGACTCTAAATGAATGTTATAAATCCTTAAAGTATCTTCGTGTTTTACAACATCTACATAAATGGCATTATTGGTTGATTTTTTAAAGTTGAGTGAACCAGAAGCCACAATGGGATATTTCGAAAAAACTGCTTGACCAATTTTATTTTTATTATCTGTAAAATACGTGTAATTATAAGGATATAATTTTTCCAATCGCTCTTGCTGATGGTATTCTTGTAAGCACAAAATATCTGGATTTTCACCCACAATAAAATCGATTAAATTATCTTTTGTGTCGCTGTTTTTTATCCAATTATAAAGATTAAAAAGGCGCACATTATAAGACATGATGCTTGTTTTGGGTGTGCTAATGACATCTTTAGAACTAAATTTATAGAAAGTTGTTGAAAAATTGAATCCCAATAGTAAAGTTAAAAAGGACAATAAGAATTGCTTTTTTAAACCCACCAACCAATAGATAAAAAATACCAGATTGATAATTAATAAAATAGGTGTGATAAGGCTTAAAGCCGAAATGACAGGGAATGTTGTGGGTTTTATATAAGGAATGCTATAAGCCAGTAATAATAAAATAGCAAAAAGACTATTTAATAAATAGATGAGTTTGTTGATAAAACTTAATTTTTTCAAGATTTACCCGATTTAAATAAAAAAGCTTTTTCCTCTTTTGTTAATGTTTCGTATCCCGACTTGCTAATTTTATCCAGAATTTCATCAATTTTTTTTTGATTACTTTGGGTATTGGCAACTGGTTTTGTTTTGGCTTTATTTTTATAAACGGTTCGTAATGGTTTTTGTTTTTTAGCAGTAAATATTTTATTTATAGCGTCTAAAAAAGAATTGCCTTTTTGTAATTGGGTGGTCAATATAAATCCGATTAAGGCACCACCAAGATGCGCTATATGTCCGCCTGCATTTCCGGCAGGAATCTGAATAAGGTCTAAGCCAATCCACACAGCAGCTAAAGTCCACAATTTTACAAAACCTATAAACCTGATTTTTATTTCGTATTGAGGCATATATGTGGCAATCCCTACAAAAATGGAGGTAACAGCTGCCGAAGCCCCTACCAATACAGAATTTGAATGCTGTAAGGCAGGAAACAGATTAAAGCTT
This sequence comes from Flavobacteriales bacterium, assembly GCA_013205245.1. Lineage (GTDB taxonomy): Bacteria > Bacteroidota > Bacteroidia > Flavobacteriales > Flavobacteriaceae > CG1-02-35-72. Next base: position 34,631 of record JABMNH010000078.1, read on the forward strand.
AATAGAAAGATAGCACCCCCAAATAAAGCGCCTAAAAAGTAATAATTTATAAATTGCTTTTGTGTAAAATAGTCTAAAAATAGATTTCCTATATAGAATAAAATCAATAAATTAGATAATATATGCCAAAGGCTGGCGTGTAAAAAAGCATAGGTAATAATACTCCAAGGTCTGTATATAATTTGGTCGAATTGGGCAGGTAAAGCAAACCAATCAAATACAAAATTTGATTTTGAATCTATCAAAAAAGCCACAGTATTAAATAAGTATCCTAAAAAAAAGACGGCCACATTTATGTAGATAAGTTTTTCTACAATGCTTGCTTTTTTATAACGGTATTTTAATTGATCTATTAAATGAGTCATCGGCTAAAGCTTAATTATCCCATCTGTTAAATTGATTTTTATTCCAGTACAACATTATAACAAGACCTATAAGTGCACCACCAATATGGGCAAAATGTGCTGTATTGTCACCGCCGCTAAATCCGAAATAAATATCACTTAAAATCAAAACCGGAATAAAATATTTTGCGGCTATTGGTACAGGGAAAAATATCAAGGCTAATTTTGCGTTTGGGAAAGTCATGCCAAAAGCTACTAAAACACCATAAATAGCGCCAGATGCACCAACTGCAGGAATGTTATAAACTTGAAATAAATAGTTTGACAGTGTATGAATTGCAGCAGCGCCTAATCCAGCTGAGAAGTAAAAGAATAAGAATTTTTTTGATCCCCACATTTGTTCTAATGGCGATCCAAAAGCATACAAGGCATACATGTTAAATAAAATATGCATAAAGTTAGCATGCATAAACATGTGCGTGACTATTTGGTAGTAGTGAAAGTATGGGCTTGTTGGATAATATAAAGCCAAAATATAATCTAAGCGAAGATCAGGTAAAATGTAATATGTAGCTACGTAAAAAATAGCATTTATGATGATGAGGTTTTTAATTGCTGGTGGTAATTGAATCATATATAATTAATTAAAACGTATTAAATTTCTTTTCTATATCTTCTAAAGATAGTGTTATAAAGGTGGCTTTGCCTTGCGGCGAAACGCTGGGTTCTTTACAACTAAAAAGATTGTTGAGCAATTCTTCTTGTTCTTTTGTGCTTAGTGACATGCCTTTTTTTATGGCCAAACTTCTTGCCAAACTTTTCGATATGCAATCACTCTGACTGTAATTGCTGTCTTTTGTCTGATTTTGAATAGCATCTAACAAACTTTCTATAAGACTTTGAACCTGACTTTCTTTAACGGTTAAAGGCATGCCTTTAACAACAATTTCATCGGCATTTTTAAATTCAAAAATAAAGCCAATACTCTCAAAATCTGATATTAAATTCTTTAATAATGCAACATCTTGCGTGTTGAGACTGAGGTTTAATGGAAATAATAATTGCTGACTGGCCGATTCTTCTAAAGTGATTTTCGTTAAAAATTCTTCGTATAAAATCCGTTGATGTGCCAAGTTTTGATCTATTAAAACCAAACCTGACTTTATGGCGCTCAAAATATATGTTTTGCGAATTTGCATACACACTTGTGCTTCAATTTTTTCGCGACCGTCAAAAAGATTTCCTGTAATGGGCTCTGCATCTATGTCTCTACTTTCAAAAGATTGGGTTTTGTATAAATCTTCCCAATTTGATGTGTCTTGTCTTTTCGGATAGTTTTCTTTAAACGGATTAAAATCGGCGTCTACATTAATTTTAGGGGTGCCCGCAAGTTTATTTGTATAATCGTACGGCACGTCAAGCGATGCATTTCTTTCGAAATCTAGCACAGGTGCCACATGATATTGACCCAAACTATGTTTTATGGTTGATCTGATAATGGCATATAAAGCTTGCTCATTTTCAAATTTAACTTCCGTTTTTGTGGGATGAATATTTATATCGATTTGCGCTGTTGGCACAGTTAAATACAAAAAATAAGTAGGGCAGTAGCCATGACCTAAAAGCCCTTCGAAAGCCGCTGTAACAGCATGATTTAAATAGTGACTTTTTATAAAACGGTTGTTGGCAAAAAAGAACTGTTCGCCTCTTTTTTTCTTGGCAAATTCGGGTTTGGCAATAAATCCCGTAATGTTTACCAATTCGGTTTCCTCACTTATAGGCACTAATTTTTCATTGGTTTTTTTACCAAAAATGCCTACAATACGCTGTTTTAAATTCGAGGATGCCAATTGATAAATATTGCTATCATTGTGATACAGCGAAAAAGCAATGTTTGGATGCGCTAAAGCCACTCGCTGAAATTCATCAATAATATGACGTGTTTCTATGGTATTCGATTTTAAAAAATTCCGTCGTGCAGGAATATTATAAAACAAATTCTTGACGGCAATGCTGCTGCCAGTAGGATTTGCAATGGGTTCTTGACTCACAACGGTACTGCCTTCAATTATTAATTGCGTGCCTAATTCTTGATCTTCTTGTTTGGTTTTAAGTTCTACATGCGCAATGGCAGCGATAGAAGCCAAAGCTTCGCCTCTAAAACCTTTTGTATGTAAATTAAACAGATCCTTGGCTTCCTTAATTTTTGATGTGGCATGTCGTTCAAAAGATAAACGTGCATCAGTTTCGCTCATTCCTAAGCCATTATCAATGACTTGGATGAGTGTTTTGCCGGCATCTTTTACAAGGAGCTTAATGTTATCCGCTTTAGCGTCAATGGCATTTTCTAGCAATTCCTTTACTACAGAAGCAGGGCGTTGTACCACTTCTCCGGCAGCTATCTGATTGGCTACGTGGTCTGGGAGTAATTGTATGATATCTGACATTAAAAGAAAGAGATTCCTAAATATTTAAAATAATTGTAAACCATAAAAACCAAAACAGCAATTATAAAAGCTGTTTTAAGATTGGCATTATTGCTAGAGGCCTTTTTACTTTTTTTCCACGCTTCTCTAAAATTAGTAGCCATTTTTACTGCTGTCTCTTCAGTTTCAACATCTTTGTATTTATTTTTAACAGCCTCTAAGCGTTCTTTACGGGCGTTGTAAAAACGGGGTTTATAATTATAAACGTAATGTGAGCGTTGTTTAAAAAAATTACCTAGCATAATCTATAAAATAGCGTGTGCCTCAAAAGTACTTATTTTGCAAAGAGTGGTCAAATTTTGTGGAAAAGTTGTTGTTAAATCTCTCTTAAAGTTGCCATTTTAAGTGCTGCAACGGCACATTCAACACCTTTATTGCCGTGTTTTCCGCCAGATCTGTCAATAGATTGTTGCATTGTATCATCGGTTAAAACGCAGAAAATTACGGGCGTATTGTATTTTATATTCAAATCTTTTATCCCCAAAGAAACCGCATTACACACAAAATCGAAATGTTTTGTTTCGCCCTGAATAACACTGCCAATGGCAATAATGGCATCTAATTTATGAGATTCTATAAGGTGTTTGGCACCATAAACCAACTCGTAACTTCCGGGCACTTTTAAACTCTGAATATGCGATTCTAATATGCCGTTATCTATTAATGTTTGATGCGCACCTGCATATAAAGCATCGGTAATAACATTGTTCCACTCAGAAACAACAATGCCTATTTTTAAGACAGCAGCATTTGCTATGTCAGATTTTTTGTAGGATGATAAATTTTTACCGGCTGTAGCCATACCCCGATTTATTTAACAGTGTATGTGGCTTTGTTTATGTAATAATCAATCTCTTTGGCTGCGTCAGATGTTGAATAATCTTTTTCTATTCTCTTGAAAAATTCTAAAGCCTTTTTGTTTTTACCTAAGTTTAAAGCTGTTTGTCCTGCTTTAAAAAGAAAAAGAGGTGTTGTAAATTCGTTTTCTTTGGCATTAGCCGCTTTTACATAATAGTCGTAAGCATCGTCTAATTGATTTATTTCGGCGAAAGCATCGCCAATAGCAGCAATAGCAGAAGGCGCAAGTAACTCATCATCAGAAGAGAAATTGCCTAAATGCGTTACGGCATTTTTATAATCTTTCATTTTTAAATAAGAAATACCAGCATAATATTCGGCTAAATTACCCGCTTTGGTACCACTGTAAGTATCGGCTATGTCTAAAAACCCATATTTACCATCGGCACCTTCAAGTCCTAAAACCAATAAAGAATCGCGTTCTTGTACTTGTGTATCTAAAGTTCTGCCATCAAGAGCCGCTTCAAAATATTGTTTTGGAAAAGCCAACTCGTTCGAAGCTTCAACTTCTTTAGGTTCTTGTATATATTTGGTGTATCCTAAATACCCTAATATCACCACAGCAACTATTGCGAAAGCAATAAGTAAGGGTTTTTGATTTTTTTCTATCCACTGTTCAGACCTAGAAGCTGTTACATTAAGAGCTTCAAAAACTTCTTTAGTAGTACTTTCAGCACCTTGTGTGTTGGTATTTGTCTTTTGTGTTTTTACTTTTTTATAAGTACTCATACGTCGGTTAGTTTTGAAGCGCAAAAATATAATATTTTATTCTAAAAATGGCATTAGTTTACACCTAAATTTGTTATTTTGCTAATTGATAGATTTACATAAGATGCATTTAAAAAAAATAACACTTTTAAATTTTAAAAATTTCGAATCGGCTAGTTTCGATTTCGATTCTAAAATCAATTGTTTTGTGGGTGATAATGGTATTGGAAAAACCAATATTTTAGATGCCGTCTTTTGTTTGTCTTTTACCAAAAGTTATTTTAATCCAAGTGCCTCACAGATAATTAAACACGATGCCGATTTTTTTGTGATTGAAGGGCTTTTTGACAAGCAAGATGCCGAAGAACATATTGTATGCAGCCTAAAAAGAGGCCAAAAGAAAGTGATAAAACGCAATGGTAAAATTTACGAAAAGTTGCAACATCATATTGGTTTATTGCCTGTTGTAATGATATCGCCTGCCGATATTGATTTAATTGCTTTGGGTAGCGAAGTCCGTAGAAAATTTATAGACAGTGTTATTTCGCAATCGGATAAGGTGTATCTAAACGATCTAATTCTCTACAATAAAGTCATTTCACAGCGCAACCATTTGTTAAAATATTTTGCAGCCAATCATACTTTTGATGCTGTTAATCTTGAAGTTTACGATGATAAATTGATTGAATTAGGCAGTAAGATATACGCCAAACGACAAGCCTTTTTAGAAATTTTTATTCCTATTTTTAAAGAGCGTTATGCTTTAATTGCCAATCATCAAGAAGAAGTTAATTTGATTTATAAATCTGATTTAGAAAACACCGATATCAAACAACTGCTTAAAGAGAGTTTAACAAAAGATAGAATTTTTCAATACACCACTGTAGGTGTTCATAAAGACGATTTACAATTTACTATTGATGATTTTTCTGTCAAGAAATTTGGCTCGCAAGGGCAACAAAAATCCTATTTAATAGCCTTAAAATTAGCGCAATTCGATTTTATAAAATCGCAAACAAACGACACGCCTATTTTGCTTTTAGATGATATTTTTGACAAATTGGACGAAAGCCGTGTGTTGCAATTAATAAGCTTGGTGAACGAAGATAATTTTGGACAATTATTTATTTCGGATACCCATGCAGAACGTACAGAAAATGTGATAAAGCAGATACATCAGAGTTATAAAATGTTTAATTTAAGTTAAAACACGCATGGCCAAACGTTATTCCGATTCAAAATCTATAAAAGATTTAATGGGTGCCTTTATTAAAGAAAACAACCTAACCAAAGGCTTTACGCAAATAAAAGTGCAAGAAGCTTGGATACAAGTAATGGGCAATGGCGTGCAATCTTACACCACTGCTATAAAACTACAAAACGACGTGTTGGTTGTTCATTTATCCTCTTCTGTTTTACGCGAAGAACTCAGTTATGGTTCCGATAAAATCATTAAAATGATGAACGAAATCTTGGGAGATACACTTATTAAAAAGATACGGCTGACCTAAATATTCGCAATCACGTCATTACGAGTCGTTTCTCACGACGAAGTAATCTCTATAATAAAAGATACAGATTGTCATAAATGTTGGTTTAATATTTAAAGAGTATATTAATAGAGGTAAATTAATTTTAACCTGTAGCTATATTTCAAGGTTAGGAAAAAAATGGCTTCAGGAAGGCATAATAGGACATAGATTATTCTATTGTAAGCAAAAATCCCTCTTTATTTTTAATTAAGATATCTATAACCTCTAAATATCTTTCACTTTTAAATAAAAACACAATTCCTTTTGGTAAACAATAGTTTATGAGGCCGTCAATATTTTCTTTGGAAATTTGTAGATTTTTTAGAAAAAAATTATCATGAAAATGATTTCTAATTTCAAGAATATATTCCAGATCTATTTCTCTTTGTTTATCATCATCTAATAATTTTTTTAATTTTCGATCTCTTTTTCGATTTCCTGAAATAATATTATACAAATCATCAATACCACCGCCTTTAGTCAATAGCATTTCTAAAATAACAATGGGCGTACTTTTTTGACTGTAAGCATTGAGATTTCTCTCTAATTTATTTAGAGGTTTTTTACCGGCATTTGGCAAACCTAATGACATTGCCATATTTTCAATAATAACCTCTTGTAATTCATTATTTTTTTGAATTAGATCGATGGTGATTTTTTTTCTTTCTATGTGATGTTTTGTAATCAGGAGCTCTTTGTTAGAAAATTGTATTCCTGAAAATAAAATAAGATCATTCAGTTTGACAGGAATTTGAAATTTACCTGAAGTACTTGAAACAGTTCCTTTTTTTGAATTTAGATTAATTATATGGATATTTTCAAGAGTAAGAGAGTCACTTGTAATTACGCCATCAATCATAACTCTATCTACTTGAGCAGATAGGTTAATTGTGATAAATAATAAAATGATCAGGTAGAGTTGCTTCATTACTCAAATTAAACAAATCAAAATTATAATAATCAGATATATAGTGATAAATTTTTGTTAAAGAATTGCGGGCTGTTTGTCATCAGGTATTTTAATCAGTAAGAATTCCTCAAGGCTTTGCCACGGGGGTTTTTGATTATGCCTTTCCATAAAAAAAGTCCTTACAACAAATTTGTAAGGACTTTTTTATTAAGACTTTTTGAGATTCTTCACTTCACTCTGTTCGTTCAGAATGACAAGTTAAAATTGTTCGCGTCCAGCAAAATGGAAAGCGCCTTCAATTGCAGCGTTTTCATCACTATCTGAACCGTGAACGGCATTTTCGCCCATAGAGGTCGCATATAATTTGCGGATGGTACCTTCGGCAGCATCAGCAGGATTGGTAGCACCAATAAGCAGTCTAAAATCTTCGACAGCATTTTCTTTTTCTAAGATGGCTGCAACAATAGGGCCTCTGGTCATGAATGTTACCAATTCGCCAAAAAACGGACGTTCGTTATGAATGGCATAAAAAGCTTCGGCATCTCTTTGAGTCATTTGTGTCATTTTCATCGCTACAATTCTAAAACCAGCAGCGTTAATCTTTTCTAAAATAGCACCTATATGGCCATTTTCTACTGAATCTGGCTTAAGCATTGTAAATGTTCTGTTTGTAGACATTTTTTTATTTTTTTAAATTTTGTGCAAAAATAGATTTTTTTATCAAAGCAAAAAATTAATCGCTATTAATATTGCTGTGTGTAAGTTTGGTAAAGCTTATTATTTAAACCTCTTAACTCAAAAAGAGCTTTATGATTTTTAAAATCGAATTTTATCAAACCAAAATTCTTTTTGGCAACAACATCAGAAATTCGGTATTTATTGGCTTCGCCACTATAACTTGTATAAGAATGTGTGAGACCGCTCGAAGTGATATCTATTAAAGGATAAGCCAAATCTGGCACATTGGTTTCTGAGATTTCTGCAATATGGCGGTCGCCCGATAAAATAATAACCCCTTTGGCTTTAGAATCGGCAATTGTTTTTTCGAGTTTTACAACCTCGTGTGGCATATTTCCCCAGGTTTCAAATCCATGTTCATAAGACAAAACTTGTATGCTACTTTCTATGATGTTAAAATCGGCTTTAGAACTGTCTAATTCTTGTTTAAGCCAGTTCCACTGCGCTTCGCCAAGCATACTACCTTCACCATAATTGTTAGGAAGATAGCGTTTTTTAGCACTTGGGTCATTTGTAAGACCTGTTCTAAAATAACGTGTGTCTAGCACGATGATTTTTATGCTATAGGTGCCAACAGGATAGATTTTACTATAATAAACACCTTCTCTTGTACGTCTTACATCGGTGCTATCGGCATCCATAAAGTCTAAAAATAATTTCTGTACTTCATTTTTTTTAGAGTATTCAATGCCACCATCATTCACACCATAATCATGATCGTCCCAAGTGCCAATAACAGGCACTTTTTTTAGAAATGTTTGGTAGGCAGCATCGGCTTTTTGTTTGGCATAATTTTTCTTCATAAAAGCCATGTCATAAGTATCAGAGTAAATAACATCGCCACCCCAAACCCAAACATCGGGATTGTTTTTAACGATTTCTTGCCACAGCTCATTTGGTATTTCTTGATTGTTACAAGAACCAAAAGACAAAGTGAAATCTGAAGCATTTTTTTGATTGGCGTCAACGGTTTTAGTTGGAACTTGTGTTTGGCAAGCAATCAGGCTACTTAAACAAATTAAAGTGTATAAAAATTTCATATTAAAATATATTTATAAGCTGTAAATATAACCATCTATTTCATGCAAAATAGTATTTTGTTGTATATTCGCATCCTATGAATAATGAGACTTTTGATACTTTAAAACAACTATTATCCCAACCAAAAAAAATAGTTATTGTGCCACATCAAAATCCAGATGGCGATGCCATGGGGTCTACTTTGGCTTTAAATATTTTTTTAAATAAATTAGGTCATGCGGCTGCTGTTGTTTCGCCAAATGATTATCCAAAATTTTTAAAATGGCTGCCGCAATCAGACGGTGTTGTCTTTTTTGATAAAGATAACAGTAAAGCCAATATCTTGATAAATGAAGCCGAAATGGTTTTTATTCTCGATTTTAACGCTTTACACAGAACTGGCGATGCCATGGCAACAGTTTTAGAAAATTGTAAAGCCACATTTGTAATGATTGACCACCATCAGCAACCAGATGTTTTTACAGATTTTATGTATTCTGATGTGTCAATTTGTGCTACAAGTCAAATGGTATATCATTTTATTGAACGATTGGATTATTTAGATAAAATGGATGCCGCTATTGCGACGTGCTTATATACCGGAATTATGACCGATACAGGCTCATTTAAATATAAATCTACAACAAGTACAACACACCGTGTGGTTGCCGAACTCATTGATTGTGGTGCAGACAACAGTGATGTTCACAGCCAAGTTTATGACAACAATTCTTATCATCAATTACAATTATTAGGTAGTGTGCTTAAAAATTTGAAAGTTTTGCCAGAATACAATACGGCTTATATGTATTTGACTGAAGCCGATAAAGACACCTATAATTTTAAAAAAGGCGATTCAGAAGGCTTTGTAAATTACTGTTTGTCAATAGAAAATATTAACCTCGCCGCTATTTTTATAGAAGATAAAGTACAAGGTATTATTAAAATGTCTTTAAGATCTAAAGGTGATTTTTCTGTAAACGATTTTGCTAGAAATCATTTTAACGGCGGCGGCCATATAAATGCTGCTGGTGGTAGGAGTGATGTTGATTTAAAAGCGACCATTAAAAAGTTTTTAAGCGTTTTGCCGCAATACAAAAATGATTTAAATAAGTAAGATGCGCTTTAATAAAATCACATTTGGTTTTGTTATTTTAATGTTTGTGGCATGCAATAATCCTGTGCCAAGATATCCTGTTTTAAAAAATGGCGGCAATATTCTGACTTCCTCGGTAGCACATAACAAACAACTCGTCAAACTTCAAGATGCAGCTTTTAAACAAATTATAAGTGAAAATCCCAATGTGCATTTTATCAATTCTAAAAGTGGCTTTTGGTACAGCTATTTAATACAAAAAGAAGATGATAATGCAAGACCTCAAACAGGAGATGACATAGAATTTACCTATCAGGTTGCAGATTTAGAAAACCATCTTATTTATACCAAAGAAGACATAGGTTTATTGCGTTACAGAGTAGATAAAGAAGAGATTATAAATGGCCTACAACAAGGCTTAAAATTAATAAAAGAAGGCGAAGAAGTGGTGTTTTTATTTCCCTCATTTATGGCTTACGGTGTTTTAGGCGATAGAAATAAAATAAAAACAAATCAACCTTTAATTTATACTGTATATTTGAAAAAAATTATAAATCATAAAAATTAAATAAAAATGAAAAGTATTAAATGGATCTTTGTTTTAGCTGTATTAATGTCGTTTACAGCTTGTGAAAATCAAAAAACAGCCAAGTTAGATGATGGCATGTATGCCAATATCAAAACTAATAAAGGCGAAATATTATTAAATCTTACTTTTAAAGAAACACCAGCAACTGTTGCTAATTTTGTGAGTTTGGCCGAAGGGACTAATACTTTTGTGACCGATTCTCTACTTAAAGGAAAACCATTTTATAATGGTATTAAATTCCACCGTGTTATTAAAAAGTTTATGGTGCAATGTGGCGATCCTAATTCTTTAGACACCATTGCTGGTAATGATGGTAGAGGTGGGCCAGGTTATAATTTTCAGGATGAATTCCCTAAAGATACTACAGGTAAACTACTTAGAACTTTTGATAAAAAAGGTGTTTTAGCTATGGCAAATGCTGGCGCAAATACAAACGGGAGTCAGTTTTTTATCACACATGTGCCAACACCACATTTAAGTGGACGTCATACAATATTTGGTTATGTAGTAGATGGGCAAGCGGTAGTTGATACTATTGCACAAAACGATTCTATTGTTAAAGTAGAAATAATCCGAAAAGGAAAAGATGCCAAAGCTTTTGATGCCAATGCTGTACTTTCTAAAAGTCTTGACGACTTTAAAAAAGCGGCCATAGCTGTAGCTGAAAAAGCCAAAGAAGTAACTATTAAAGAAACCGAAGCTTTTATTGCTGATATGACAAAACAAGGTTATAAAACTAAAACCTACGATAACGGTTTGATTATAGCTACAGTTAAAAAAGGGAAAGGTAAAAATCCAGTGACTGGAGAATTAGTTTCTGTTGATTATACAGGCAGATCAACAACGGGTGTTGAATTTGATTCCTCTAAAGGAAAGAAACCTATTCAGTTTAATTGTAATACTGGCCGTGTAATTCCGGGTTGGGATTTTGCCCTTTTACAATTGAATGTTGGCACAAAAGCCATTTTATTTATTCCATCAAAATCAGCTTATGGCACTAGAGGTGCAGGAGGTATTATTCCGCCAAATGCCAATTTAATTTTTGATATAGAGTTGGTTAAAATAGGGAAATAAACCAAAATAGAATATTAAAAAAAGTCCTTTCAAAGTAATTTGAAAGGACTTTTTTTAGTTTTTATAATACAATTCTAAAAGTTTTTGGGCTGCTAAAAAAGGCGTGGTTTCTTGTTTGTTAACCGATGCTAATTCCGCTTTTAAAGCCGATTTTATTTTAGGTAAGTTTTCAAAATTGATAAGAAGTTGTTGCTTTATGGTTGTTTCTAACCAATATTTATTTTGCAGTTTTCTATTGTCTTCAAAAAAGCCATTGCTTTTGGTTAGGTCTATATAAGATGCAATCAATTCCCAAATTTCCGAAATACCACTATTTTCTGTGGCACTACAGGTTAAAACTTTGGGTTGCCAATCGCTTTCTTTTACAGGATATAGATGCAAAGCATTGTTAAAATCGGCTTTAGCCAATTCGGCAGCTTTTTTATTGTCGCCATCAGCTTTATTAATAACAATGGCATCAGCCATTTCTATAATACCACGTTTGATGCCTTGTAATTCATCGCCAGCACCTGCCAGTTTAAGCAACAAGAAAAAATCGACCATATTATGCACATTGGTTTCAGATTGTCCCACGCCAACAGTTTCAATCAAAATAATATCAAAACCTGCGGCTTCGCACAATAAAATACTTTCGCGTGTTGCCCGAGCCACGCCACCTAAAGTAGCGCCAGAAGGCGAGGGTCTTATAAAAGCCATTTTGTCTTTCACCAAACTTTCCATGCGGGTTTTATCGCCCAAAATACTGCCTTTATTAATAGAGCTGCTAGGGTCTACAGCCAGAACTGCCACTTTTTTTCCGAGTGTGGTAAGATGCTTTCCAAAACTTTCTATAAAAGTACTTTTGCCAACACCAGGCACACCAGTAATGCCAATTCTAACCGATTTATTAGCAAAAGGCAAACAAGCTTCTAAAAGTTGCATGGCTTTTTTATGATGATTGGCATTTAGGCTTTCAACAAGTGTAATAGCACGACTTAAATAAGAAATATCGCCTTGTGTAATGTGCTTCACAAATTCGTCAATATTGGGCTGTTGTGTCTTTTGCTGTTTTATTTTAGAAACAGAACTTTTGTGAATATTAGCAGGTTGTGGTATGCCTTCTCTCTCTGATAAAGCACTATTCTTTTTGTTGTCTAACGCCATAACAATTATTAAAACCCAATTATTTTTGGTAAATTTAATTAAAATCAAGTTAGCACTTTAATTTTATTTTTTATAACAAAAACCTTTCTTTAAATCTTAGTATCTTTGAAACTTTAAAAGAAAAAACAGATATTTAATGGCGCCATTAAAAATATACAATTCACTTTCTAATACCAAAGAAGTATTTAAACCCATTCATAAAGACAGTGTTGGCATGTATGTTTGTGGCCCAACAGTTTACAGCAATGTGCATTTGGGCAATGTGCGTACTTTTATGTCGTTTGATATGATTTTCAGGTATTTCAAACACTTGGGATATAAAGTGCGTTATGTTAGAAATATTACAGATGCGGGTCATTTAGAAGACGATTCTACCGAAGATAAAATCTCTAAAAAAGCACGTTTAGAGAAATTAGAACCTATGGAAATTGTGCAACAATACACAGTCGATTTTCATAATATTCTCGAAAAATTCAATTTTTTAACGCCTAATATTGAGCCTACTGCCACAGGTCATATTGTTGAGCAGATTGAAGCCATAAAAACTATTATTGATAAAGGATTGGGGTACGAGGTTAACGGCTCGGTTTATTTTGATGTTGTAAAATACAATAAAGACAAACATTACGGCATTTTGTCTGGTAGAAATATCGAAGATATGATTACCAATACCAGAGAATTAGATGGGCAATCTGAGAAAAAAAATCCACAAGATTTCGCACTTTGGAAAAAAGCCTCTCCGCAACATATTATGCGTTGGCCATCGCCTTGGAGCGACGGTTTCCCCGGATGGCATTTAGAATGTACAGTTATGAGTACTAAATATCTAGGAGAGCAGTTTGATATTCACGGTGGTGGGATGGATTTAAAATTTCCGCATCACGAATGCGAAATTGCACAAGCCGAAGCGTGTAACAATCTTGCGCCTGTAAATTATTGGATGCACGCCAATATGTTGACTCTTAACGGAAAAAAGATGTCGAAATCTACCGGAAATAATATTTTACCAAATGAGATTTTTGATGGGTCTAATGCACTTCTTAAAAAAGCATTTACGCCAAGTGCAGTTCGTTTTTTCTGTATGCAAGCTCATTATCGCAGCATTTTAGATTTATCTAGTGATGCTTTAGAAGCTTCAGAAAAAGGCTTTAACAGATTGATGGAAGCCATTGCATTAATCCCAGAATTAAAATCAGCAAAAATGTCAACTTTTGATGTATCCGCTTGGAAAGATAAATGTTATTCAGCCCTGAATGATGATTTTAACACGCCTATTTTAATAGCACAACTTTTTGAAGCCGTTAAGCAAATTAATTTAATGAGCGAATCTAAAGCCAGTTTAACACAAACCGATTTAGATAATTTCATTAAGGCAATACATGCTTTTGTTTTTGATATTTTAGGTTTAGAAAAAGCTGGTAGCATATCACAAACTCAGGTTTTAGAAGATGTTGTTCACATGCTCATAAAAATGAGAAATCAAGCTAGAACAGATAAAAATTGGGCTTTGTCAGATCAAATTAGAGATGAGTTAGCTGGTTATGGTGTACAACTTAAAGACGGAAAAGAAGGCACAACTTTTTCGGTTAATTAATATAATATTTTAATGACGATGTTAACGTAAGTAGAGTGAAGGCTAGTTATCACTTATAGTAATTATCCAAAAGGAAATGTTAAAAAAAATACTCGCATATCCGTTTATTCTATTGGTAAAATTTTATCAAGCGGCCATATCACCCTATACGGCGTCAAGTTGCCGGTATGCGCCAACTTGTTCGCATTACACAGTAGAAGCCTTGCAAAAACATGGATTGTTTAAAGGTGGCTGGTTGGCCATAAAACGCATTGGTAGTTGTCATCCATGGGGAGGGAAAGGATATGACCCAGTGCCTGATAACAAAAAAATAAAGACCAAAAACCAACAACCTAAAACCATTAGCCACCAACCAAATATTTAATATATTTACACATTAAAAATAAAATATGCTCGAACTAAGTATCAATTGGAATCCCTCTCCCGAACTTTTTAAAATAGGTGGTTTTGCCATTCGTTATTATAGTTTGATGTTTATCATTGCTTTCGTTTTAGGACTTCAGTTGATGAAAAAAATGTATATAGCAGATAAAATTTCTTTAGAACATTTAGATCCGCTGTTTATGTATGTGGTTATCGCTACAATATTGGGTGCGCGTTTAGGACATGTTTTCTTTTACGATTGGGCTTATTTTCAGAATCATTTATCAGAAATTTTATTACCCATTAAACATGCGCAAGGGCAAAGCATTCTTTTTGGGTTGATTAAAAATTATACTTTCACTGGTTTTGCCGGATTGGCAAGTCATGGGGCAGCTATAGGAATTATAGCATCCTTATATTATTATAGTAAAAAAGTTATCAAAAAACCTTTGTTGTTTATTTTAGACCGTGTAGGGATTGTTGTGGCTTTGGCAGGATTTTTTATTAGAATAGGAAACTTATTCAATTCAGAAATAATAGGAAAACCCACACATTCAAATTTTGGTATCGTTTTTCAGCAACTAGGCGAAGATTTTCCAAGACATCCAACACAACTTTATGAGGCTTTCTCATACCTCATAATATTCTTCATCCTTTGGCGCATCTACTGGAAGACCGATAAAAAGCAACAACAAGGTTATTTGTTTGGTGTGTTTTTTGCCCTGTTATGGTCTGTAAGATTTTTAATTGAATTTTTAAAAGAACCTCAAATAGAAGAGCGTACAACATGGCTTCTTAATACGGGTCAATGGTTGAGTATCCCTTTAGTTTTAATTGGCATATACTTTGCCGTTTCTTCTGCTAAAAGACATACTTGAATGTAAGTTTTATTAAAGGATTCTCACTTTTTTTGATAATATTCTACAAAAATTGTTATTTTCTTAAATTAATTGTTAAGTTTGCCCCTATTATTTAGTCGAGCCTTAATAACTCAACTTTAGAAAAGCATTAATTTTAAAAAAGAGTAGTTTATAAATATAGCGCACAAGATTTTTGAACTCTTCTTTCAATTGCTTCATCATTTTCTTAAGATTCCATCCTGTTGCTGCTAAAA
>JABMNH010000079.1 GCA_013205245.1 Flavobacteriales bacterium
ATTCTTTACGCTGTCAATTTTGTATTGTCAATGAACTTCTTTACCACCTAACTCCTTACCTCTCCTCCAATCACCATATCGCTAAGCGGGTGCAAATATAGAAAGGTTTTCTAAACAACCAAAACAATTTTAAAATATTTTTAAAATATTTTTTTAATGCCAAAAACCCTTGTAGAACTTGCTGTTTCCTTTATTTTTTAAAGGGATACAAATGTACATCAAAAAGCGTTTTTAATTACTAATATCTCAGCAAAAGTTATCAACATTATGTTGAGATATTTTAGATTTGATTTCTTCTAATGCATCCGTAAAGGATAATGGGCTGAAATTTAAATCTTTCTTAGATTTTGAGATGTCAAAACCTGTTATTTTAGGTCTTATTGCAGGCTGATTTAATTGGCTTGTTGGTATGGCAGATATTGACTTCTCATCATAATTAAAGGTTTTTGCTACTAAATTAGAGAGCTGATACATGTCTAATAAATCGGATCCACTAATATTATATATTCCTTTTGCTTGTGTTTTTATCGCCGAAAGGCATGCCTTTGCCAAATCTTCGACATAAGTTGGTGTTCTTAATTGATCGTTTACCATTGTTAAAGGCACTTTTTTTTGCATTTTATCTAGCAACCAAAGCAGAATATTTTGTTGTTTTAATTCAGGAACATATCCAAAAACCAAAATTGTTCTTAATATGGTGTATGAAATTGACGTCTTTTCAAACAATTGCTCTGACTTTAATTTACTAAGTCCGTAATAATTTAAAGGATTGGTAGCATCGGTTTCTTTATAGTTGCCTTTTAATCCGTCAAAAACAAAATCGGTTGATATATGTACAAGATGTATATTGTGCTTTTTTGAGGCTTCTATTAATGTATCTACGGCTTCTACATTTACAGCATCGCACTCTTGTTGATGTGTTTCACAATAATCTACATTGGTTACCGCTGCAGCATTAATAATATAGTCTGGTTTAATAACATCAATGATATTCAACAATGACTTTTTATCAGTAATATCAACATCGTAATAAGTAAAATTGCTGTTATTTTGATTTCTATTACATCCTCTTGCGAGTGCAAATATTTTATAGTCTAATTTATTTATGCTATTAATAAGTGTTTGGCCTAGTAAACCATTGCTTCCAACTACTATAATTTTTTTCATCTAAAATATCTGACGTAATTTTAATATTTGATTGGGTTGCCCCAATACTATTAATTTTGATTTTGGTTGCAACTTAATACTGGCATCGGGATTTATAACAAAATTGCCTTCTGCCGTTTTAAAGCCAATAACGGTACAGCCTGTTTTTTTGCGCAAATCTAACTCTGCTATTGAACAATTTATATATTCTTTAGGCAAATCTTCTACTAAAATTTCTTCTATGTTGGTGGTGCTGTGACCTTCTATTGATAGGTTATCTATAAACTCCACCAAATCTGGTGTTACAACTAATGATGCCATATGCTCTCCACCTAGTTTATTGGGGATTATAACCCTGTCGGCACCGGCCGTCTTGAGTTTTTTACTACTAGATTCGTCTGTGGCACGGCTTATAATTACAAGGTCTTTTTTAAATTGTCTGGCACTAAAAACAATAAATAAATTATCGGCATCGCTAGACAAAACAGTTATCAAACTATTGGCATTCTCAACGCCTGCTTTTTTTAGTATTTCATCATTTGTGGCATCACCTACTATATAAGGTGTATTTATAAGTTTTAACTCTTGAAGCAACTCTTCATTGTTTTCTATGACCACACAAGATTTTTTATACTTTTGAAGTTTAGCAACAGCTTGTTTTCCGTTTCTACCGTAACCACAAACTATGGTATGGTCTTTTAACTTTTTAATTAGTTTTTCCACCTTTTTAATCTTTAATTCTTCTGATAATTTATTATTTGCAATAAACTCTGAAATCACCGAAATAACATAACCAAAAACGCCTATACTCGTTAAAATTAGAA
Source organism: Flavobacteriales bacterium (assembly GCA_013205245.1). GTDB lineage: Bacteria > Bacteroidota > Bacteroidia > Flavobacteriales > Flavobacteriaceae > CG1-02-35-72. The sequence goes on from JABMNH010000079.1 coordinate 1,971, forward strand.
ATATTGTAAATAGTTTTTCTGTTTCGTTAAACGGATGTATCTCTTTAAACCCTACCGTAGATATGGTTATAACTGTCATATACAACGCATCTATAAAAGAAACGTTAGAAATTGTTTTAAAACCTAGTGTGCCAACTGCAATTACAATGAGCAATAGTATTAAAGGTTTTTTTAGATTATTTACTATTATCATAAATCAAAAACAGAACTGCGTTTGGTATAAAACATATCTTTTAAACGTAAAATAAAAGCAAGCGTTAAATACAAGCCAAACGAAAATCCTAGTGTAATAAAAGAAATGTATATG
>JABMNH010000006.1 GCA_013205245.1 Flavobacteriales bacterium
AAAATTTTATTGTAATTTGCTTGAAAGTTGTTCATTATATTTATATGTTTGATATTCAAATAAATATACGTCTTTTTTAGACAATTGAACAACTTTTTTTGTTAAATTATAATGCACAACGGGTTAACTTAATAATTATCTACATCAATAATAAAGCGCACCGATCTAAATTCGGCTATAGCCAAAAAACTGTCTTTCACTTTTAGCAACTGTGCTTTTGATATTTTTAATTGCTGATTTTTAGAAAATTTCAACAAAAAAGTTTTGGCATATAAATTCCTGATGCGTGGAATGGGTGGATCACTCGGCCCCAAAACATCATTTTTAAAAGTCATTTGCAACGATTTACCCAACCAATCACTCGCCTTAAATAAAGTCGCAGCATTTTTATGCTTTAAAATAATTTTTACCATGCGCAGATAAGGCGGATAATGATGTTGGTAGCGCTCGTTTAATTGCTCATTATACATCTCAAAATAGGCATGCGCTTTAACTTGCTTTAAAATTTGATGGTAGGGATTAAAAGTTTGGATGATTACCTTGCCTTTAGAAGCACTCCTACCTGATCTTCCTGCCACTTGTTGCAATAATTGAAAACTGCGCTCGTGAGCTCTAAAATCGGGAAAATTAAGCATCGAGTCAGCTTGTAAAACACCCACAAGTGTGACGTTAGAAAAATCTAGCCCTTTTGTCAGCATCTGTGTGCCAACCAATATTTTTGTGTCGCCTTGCTCAAAATCATTAATAATTTTTTGATAGGCATATTTACCTCGCGTGGTGTCAAAATCCATGCGACCAATGGGCACATTTGGCAACAATTCTTCTAAAGAAGCCACTATTTGCTCGGTACCAAAACCCTGTGTGGTTAAAGTTGGATTATGACAGGCCTTGCACTTGGTTTCTAAAGGTTCAAAATAGCCACAATAATGACATTGCAAAGTATTTTTTAACTTATGATAGGTCAAACTCACATCGCAATTTGGGCAATGAGGCACCACGCCACAAGATGTGCAGGTTACAATGGGTGCAAATCCGCGTCTGTTTTGGAATAAAATAATTTGATTATTTAGAGCCAACGCACTTTTAATTTCTTCAAGAAGTGTATCCGAAAAAAAACCATTCATCCGCTTCTTTTTGTACTTTTCTTTTAAGTCTATCAGCTCAATGTTGGGCAAAGTACCTTCGCCAAAACGTTCAGACAATTCAACCAAGCCATATTTGTTATTTTGTGCATTATAATAACTTTCAATTGAAGGCGTGGCACTTCCTAAAACCACTTTTGCTTTATGGATATTTGCTAAAACAATGGCAGCATCTCTGGCATGATATCTAGGCGAAGGCTCGAATTGTTTGTAAGAATTCTCGTGCTCTTCGTCAACAATTATCAATCCCAAATTAGAAAATGGCAACAATACAGCAGAACGCGCGCCAATAATTATTTTTGCTTTATCTGATTTTTCTAACAAATTTTGCCACACTTCCACCCTTTCGTTTAAACTGTATTTTGAATGAAAAACAGCCAAAATATTGCCAAAATAAGCTTTTAATCGGCTTATTAATTGCGTTGTTAAAGCAATTTCTGGCAACAGAAACAACACCTGTTTGTCTTGTTTTAAAGCTTCTTGTATTAAACTGACATATATTTCGGTTTTACCACTCGATGTGACACCGTGCAACAAACACACATCTTGTATTTTAAATGACTCTTTTATTTGGATTAAAGCCGATTTTTGTGATGCTGATAAAATCTTGGTTTTAACAAGCTCATTATTAAAAATAACACGGTCTATTTGCTCGTAAAACACCTCGAAAAATTCTTTTGATTCCAAGCTTTTTAAAACCACTGTTGTACTCTGAGCTTTTTCTAATAATTTTTTTGCAAGCAAAGGTTTTTCACCTTTCGGATTTAAAACAAAAAATTGCAAAACAAGTGCGCGCTGTTTTGGCGCGTTTTTTAGGTCGTTTAAAAAAGCGTTTAAAGCACCATTATCCAAAAATTTAGGATTGAGCTTAACATACTTTTCTAATTTTGGTTTGTATTTTTGATACAAGGCTTCTTTTAATTCAACAACACCTTTTTTAAGCAAATTCTGAATCAAACTTACCACATGCTTTTTTTGAACAATGTCAACAATGTCTTTTATCTTTAGCTCAGGTTGATGCTGCAAGGCCTCAAAAACAAGAAATTCATCATCCGTTAAGGACATCTCTTCATCAAATAAATTATTTTGAACTATCAAAGTTTCGCTTTCTAATAAAAATGCTGATGGCAAAGCTGCGCGCAATACTTCGCCTACTGTGCACAAATAATAATCGGCCATCCATTGCCAATGTTTTAATTGTTTGTTGGTAATTATTGGTTGCTCATCTAAAATTTGATAAATGTCTTTAGCCTCGTAAGCTATTGGGGCGTCATTGTGGATAGAAAATACAATGGCAGTATATAACTTCGATTTACCGAATGGGACAACCACACGCATGCCTTGCTGTAAAAAATGAGACTCAGCTTGGGTTATTTTATAGGTAAATAACCTTTGTAAGGGAATGGGCAATATGACATTGATAAAAAATTCCAAATAGGTCTTATTATTGAAACGTAAAAATAGTGGTTATTGTGGGAATATGGTTTTAAAAAATGATGAATCTTTTATTTGGTTGTTGGTTGTTGGCTTTTAGTTTTTTAATTCTCACGATTCACGTCTCACTTATTTATTCTGTGGCATCAGAAATAAAATGACAATAGGAATGGCCAAACCAACTACCAAAAAAGTATGTTCTAAAATGATGCTTGGCGCGATAGCTAAAGTGAGCAAATAACCAGCAATAGCACCTCCTAAATGAGCAGAATGGCCAATATTACCCAATTGTTTTTTCATCCCATAAATGGAATAGATTAAATAACCAATACCAAAAACATATCCCGGCAGTGGAATGGGTAAGGGAAACATTATTAAAGTCATTTCGGGATACAATAATATGGCTGCATAAACAATACCTACTACCGCACCCGAAGCGCCTACCGCGCTATAATAATTATCATTTTTATGATAAAAAAAAGAAAAATAAGATGAAGCTATTAAACAAATGACATATATCAATCCGAAAAATAAAACGCCAAAACTCTCAATAACAATAGGCGCAAATAGATATAGGGCATACATGTTAAAAAACAGATGCATATAATCTACATGTAAAAAACCGGATGTGACATGTCTAAAATGTTCGCCATTTTTAATACCACCTACGTTGAATTTGAATTTTTCGAAAAATGATCGGTCGCTGAAACCTTTTAAAGACATTAAAACATTGGCGATAATGATGAAGAGTAAGATTTTGTTCATTTATTAGTTGCTGGTGGTTGGTAGTTGTTGGTTTCTAGTTGTTGGTGAGTGTTTTAGGAGGACAGGGTGGTAATTAAAATGTATCTAAATTAAACCAATTGGCAATTAAATTTTTAGCGGCATCGTCTTGATTTTTGAAAACAAACTCGTTGCTTACAGCATCGTAATTATAATCTTTTTGCCATTCTTTATAATTGGCAACAACTTCTTTGATGCTGTTGCAAACAAATTCTATTTCAGCGTTGGTAATGGTTGGATGAATGGACATGCGAATCCACCCTGGGCGTTCAACCAAACACCCACTGGCAATTTGTGCTTTAAAATTGTGTGATTTATGCTGATCTACATGCAATAAAAAATGACCATACGTGCCAGCGCAGGAACAACCACCACGGGTTTGTACCCCAAATTTATCATTCAATAATTTAACAATGATGTTAAAATGAACATTTTCTACATAAAAAGAAAAAATGCCCAAACGGTCTTCATGTTGCCCTGCCAAAATGTGTAGATTCTTAATGGCTGATAAAGCTTTAAAAACAATCTTATTTATTTCATGCTCACGCTCTAAAATTTTATCAACACCCATTTTTTCTTTTAACTGAATGGCTAAAGCGGTGCGAATGGTTTGTAAAAAACCTGGTGTGCCGCCATCTTCACGTAATTCAATATCGTCTAAAAAAATATGTTCGCCCCAAGGGTTGGTATAGCTTACTGTCCCACCTCCCGGGTTATCGGGTACTGTATTGTGATATAATTTTTTATTAAAAACCAATACACCACTACTGCCGGGACCTCCCAAAAACTTATGCGGCGAAAAGAAAATGGCATCTAAACCAGCTTCTTCATCTCCGTCAGGGTGCATATCTATGGCAACATAAGGTGCTGAACAGGCAAAATCTACAAAACATAATCCGCCAACTTTGTGAATAATTTTGGCGATTTTGTGATAATCGGTTGTGATACCCGTTACATTAGAACAAGCAGTTACCGAAGCAATTTTATAAGGTCTTTCTTTATATTTTTCTAACAATTTTTTAAAACTATCAAAACATACCAATCCAGTTTCCTGACATGGAATAATCTCGACATCGGCTATGGTTTCTTCCCAAGAAGTTTGGTTAGAATGATGTTCCATATGTGTGATAAACACAACAGGCTTTAAGTTCTTAGAAATTTTAGTTTTATTTTTAAATGATTCAGGTATTCGCAAACCTAAAATACGTTGAAATTTATTAATGACACCAGTCATACCACTACCAGCGGTAATTAAAACATCATCTTTTGAAGCGTTGACATGTGCCTTAATAATATGACGGGCTTTGTGATAAGCCAAGGTCATTGTAGCTCCGGTAAACGACGTTTCTGTATGGGTATTGGCCACATAAGGACCAAAATCATTTAATATTTTATCTTCAATTGGCCTGTACAATCTGCCACTTGCTGTCCAGTCTGTATAAATGATTTTTTGTACGCCAAAAGGCGATGTAAAAGTCTGATTTTGACCAATAATATTTTCTCGAAAAGGGGCAAAATATGTTTCTAAATCTTTAATCATAAATTAACTTCTATTGGCAATTTCTTGGATATCGGCTATTGTTTTCAATGCCAAACTATCTGCTGCTTTTTGCGATGTGCTTTCGGTATAAATTCTAATAATAGGTTCTGTATTCGATTTTCGCATGTGCACCCATTCTGTTTCAAAATCTATTTTAACACCATCAATTGTGTTTACATTTTCGTGGCTGTATTTTTCTATCATTAGTTTTAAAATAACATCAACATCTAAATTAGGCGTTAACTCAATTTTGTTCTTGCTCATAAAATAAGATGGATAACTATCTCTTAAAGCTTTACAGCTGATTTTTTTGTGCGCTAAATGCGATAAAAACAAAGCGACGCCTACCAAAGAATCACGTCCGTAATGTGCTTCTGGATAAATAATACCACCATTTCCTTCGCCACCAATAACGGCATTGGTTGACTTCATTTTTGTAACCACATTTACTTCGCCAACAGCACTGGCTTCGTAATTACCATTGTGTTTATTGGTTACATCGCGTAAAGCACGCGAGGACGACAAATTAGAAACCGTATTGCCTGGTGTGTGTTGTAACACATAATCGGCGCAAGCCACAAGTGTATATTCTTCGCCAAACATGCTACCATCTTCATTCACAATGGCCAAACGATCTACATCTGGATCGACTACAATTCCCAAATCGGCTTTTTCTTGAACTACCAATTTCGAAATTTCGGTTAAATGCGTTGGCAAAGGTTCGGGGTTATGTGGAAATTGGCCGTTGGGTTCACAATAAAGTTCAACACATGCTACTCCCAATTTTTCTAACAAAGCAGGAATAGCAATCCCACCTGTTGAATTGACAGCATCTACCACCACTTTAAAATGAGCCGCTTTAATGGCTGAAATATCTACCAATTTTAATTTTAAAACTTCGTTGATATGTTTATTTATATAGTCTGGTATTTTTCTGTATTTTCCTAAATCGTCTACATCGGTAAAATTAAAATCTTCGGCTTCGGCTAAAGCCAAAACTTTTTCGCCTTCAATTTTATTTAAAAATTCGCCATTATGATCTAAAAGCTTTAAAGCGTTCCATTCTTTAGGATTGTGAGAAGCTGTAATAATGATGCCACCATTTGCCTTTTCTAACACCACTGCCACTTCAACCGTTGGTGTTGTTGACAGACCTAAATCGACAACATTAATACCCAAACTCATCAAGGTTTCGCCTACCAAACCGCTTACAATCTTACCAGAAATTCGGGCATCACGGCCCAAAATAACTGTTAATTTTTTGTCTGGTGTATTTTGAGATTTGAGCCATGTGCCATAAGCAGATGCAAATTTTACTGTATCTAATGGTGTTAAATTATCATTTACTTTACCTCCTATTGTACCGCGAATTCCTGAAATTGATTTTATTAAGGTCATATTTTATTTATAAAAAGACCCTTCTCCCGACATTTCGGGACACTCAGGGTGACACTATTATTTTGATGTAACAAATGTAAGTTTAATAGTTGAAAATATAAAGTAATTATCTCAGATTGGTTTTCTACTTATTGCAGACCTTTCGACGCTGCTCAAGGTGACTGAAGCACCTAAACTTATCGCAAAAAAAAGCCACTTTGTAAAAACAAAGCGGCTTTAAATATTTACTAAAAAGAAATTATTTTCCTTTTTTCTCCATTTTTTCTTTTAAATCGGCTAAAACAGAAAGATCACCTAAGGTAGATTTTTCTGAAGTATCAGCTTTTTTATTGACAGTCTTAAGATTTTTTTGTTCTTCTTCTTTGAAGATAGCTGTATGCGATACAACTATTTTTCTAAAATCTTTATTGAATTCTATCACTTTAAATTCGGCTGTATCGCCTTTTTCAAGTTTAGAACCGTCTTCTTTTTCAAGTAAACGTGCAGGAGCAAAAGCTTCTGCATCATCGCCTTCAAATACTATAATAGCGCCTTTTGCATTTTTTTCTTTAATGGTTCCTGTATGAACAGTACCTTCTGCAAAAAGTGTTTCTTTAGCACCCCAAGGATTGTCTTCGGTTTGTTTATGACCTAAATTAAGTTTACGTCCTTCAACATCTAATTCAAGAACAACAACTTCTAAAGTATCGCCAACTTTTACGAAATCTGATGGATGTTTGATTTTTTGAGTCCAAGATAAATCAGAGATATAAACCAATCCGTCAATACCCTCTTCTAATTCAACAAACACACCAAAATTGGTATAGTTTCTTACTGTTCCAGAATGTTTAGAACCTACAGGATATTTTTTGGTAATATCTGTCCATGGATCTGCAGTTAATTGTTTCATACCCAAAGACATTTTGCGTTGATCGCGATCTAAAGTCAAAATAACAGCTTCAACTTCATCACCCAATTTAACAAAATCTTGCGCTGAACGTAAATGAGTTGACCACGATATTTCTGATACGTGAATCAATCCTTCTACACCAGAATTTACTTCTAAGAAAGCACCATAATCTGCAATAATAGCTACTTTACCAGTAACTTTATCGCCAATTTTTAAGTTCTCATCTAAAGCTTCCCAAGGATGTTTGCTCAATTGTTTTAAACCTAATTGGATGCGTGTTTTCTCATCATCAAAGTCAAGAATAACAACATTCAATTTTTGATCTAATTCTACAACTTCGCTTGGATGATTGATACGGCTCCAAGATAAATCTGTAATATGAACCAATCCATCAACACCACCTAAATCAACAAATACACCATAAGAAGTAATGTTTTTAACAACACCTTCTAAAACTTGGCCTTTTTCTAATTGGCCAATAATTTCGCGTTTTTGTAATTCAAGATCGGCTTCGATAAGGGCTTTATGTGATACCACAACGTTTTTGAATTCGTGGTTGATTTTAACCACTTTGAATTCCATTGTTTTTTCAACAAATTGATCGTAATCTCTAATTGGTTTCACATCAATTTGAGACCCTGGTAAGAATGCTTCTAGACCAAATACGTCTACAATCATACCACCTTTAGTACGACATTTTACAAAACCATTAACAATTTCGCCAGTTTCGTGTGCATTATTAACACGCTCCCATGATTTTATAACACGGGCTTTTCTGTGTGATAATACGAGTTGACCTGAACTATCTTCGCGTTTGTCAATCAATACTTCTACAGTATCACCAACTTTTAACGCTTGGTTGTATCTAAATTCGTTTAAAGAAATAACGCCTTCAGATTTTGAGTTGATGTCGATTATAGCTTCTCTGTCTGTCATTCTCACAACAATACCATCTATAACTTGACGTTCGTCAACAAAACCAGCAGTACCGTCTAAAGCTTTATCAAATGCTTTTAGTTGCTCGTCGTTAACTACCTCAATACCTTCTTCGTACATGTGCCAGTCAAAACCATCTAAAAATTCTTGAGGACTTTGTGCTGGTTCAACAACTTCAACTTCTTCTACAGGAGCTACTTCTGGAATTTCTTCAACAACTTCAGCTACTTCAACAGGAGTTACTTCTGGAGTTTCTTCAACTTTTACTTCAACAACTTCGGCAACAACTTCAGGAGCTTTTTCTGTTTTAGGTGTTTCTTTTGTTTCTTTTTTTACAGTTTTTTTTGTAGTTTTAACTGCTTTTTCTGTAGTAGCTTCTTTAGAATCGGCTACTTTTTTTGTTTCTTTTTCAGCCATTGCTGATAATAAATTTTGTATCTTATTGTTTTTGAGGATTTTTAACAGATAAAACAATAAGAGTTTTTAATAATATGTTTTTAATCCTTTTTCAAATCCTCTACTCTAAAAAAGGCGTGCAAATATACGACTATTTTTAAAAAAAAGAAGTTTAAATTGTATTATTGAAAAATAATTTTAGAAAAGTGATTTTATTATCTGTTCTTCTGTAATGCCATCGGCTTCAGCCTTATAATTTTTAATAATTCTGTGGCGCAAAACAGCAGTGGCAATAGCTTGAACATCTTCTATATCTGGCGAATATTTCCCGTTTATTACGGCATAGGCTTTAGCGGCAATAATGAGGTTTTGAGAAGCGCGCGGACCAGCACCCCAATCTAAATATTCCTTTACTTTTTTAGGCGCTTTTTTAGAATTTGGACGGGTCTTTGAAACCAGTTTAACTGCATATTCTATAACGTTATCGGCTACAGGAATTTTACTAATTAAGTGCTGATAATCTAAAATTTCTTGGGCATTAAAAAGTGGATTTATAGTAACATCTGAACCTGTAGTTGTGGTTTTCACGATGTCTATTTCTTCTTCAAAAGTTGGATAGTCTAATACAATAGAAAATATAAAACGGTCTAATTGCGCTTCTGGCAATGGGTATGTACCTTCCTGTTCAATAGGGTTTTGCGTGGCCAAAACAAAGAAAGGTTTTGTAATGTTATGTCTTTTTCCTGCCACAGTTACAGAATGTTCTTGCATGGCTTCTAACAATGCGGCCTGTGTTTTAGGTGGCGTTCTGTTTATCTCATCGGCTAAAATAATATTCGAAAAAATAGGCCCTTTTAAAAATTTGAATTCTCTATTGTCTCCTAAAATTTCGCTGCCAATAATATCACTGGGCATTAAATCTGGTGTAAATTGAATACGTTTAAAGTCGAGACCAATAGCTTCTGCAATTGTATTTACTAAGAGTGTTTTTGCCAATCCGGGCACACCTATTAAAAGAGAATGCTTGCCTGTTAAAATAGAAATGAGCAAATAATCTACGGCTTCGGTTTGACCAACAATCCGTTTTGATATTTCTTGCTTTAAAGAATTGTATTTTTTTATTAATTTTTCTAAAGCTTCTACGTCTGACATCTTTTTATAATTTAATCCTTTTTCCAGTTAAATTCAAAGTTACATTTTTTATAGGTATTATTTACTTTTATATAAGTGTCAACAATATTATTTCTAACCCATTTATCTATAGTTTCTTGTCTCTTTTTTTGTAAAGCCAAGCTTTGAATTTTTTCATAATCTTTTACCAAATCTGCTGTATGAGCAGGAATTTTATCTTTCATTAAAATAATTTTGTACATTTTTTCGCCTTCTCTGGTTTCATCATAAAAAACAGAAGTCATTTCATCTTTAGCCAAATTACTCACACGAGCATACAGTGTTGGATCCATACGTGTTAAATCAAATTTACTATCACTGGTTTGAGGATTTATAAGTAAACCGTTATTGTTTTTTGTTTCCTTATCGGATGAATATTTAAATGCAGCCTCTTCGAAAGTTATTTTCTTTAATATAATGTCATCTTTCATCTTGGTAAGAGAATCTTTGGCTTTTTCGAGACTGTTATCATCTATTTCTGGTTGCAATAAAATATGACGTACATCTCTCATTTTACCCTTAATTTTTTCAACTTTTAAGATGTGATACCCAAAATCTGTTTTAAAAGGCTCAGAAATCTCTCCTTCTTCTAAACTAAAAGCAGCTTCTTTAAATTCTTTTACAAAACCACTTTCGCGTGAAATTGAATAAATATCGCCATCTGGCGTTGTTACAGCAGGATCTTGCGAGTATAGAATAGCCTTCATTCTAAAGCTTGAGCCATTATCAGTTTCCTTTTTGTATTCTTTTAAACGATCTAAAACATCTTTTATCGCTTTTTCTGAAGGCTCAATTTTAATAACTATTTGTTCTAAAACTATTTCTGCACCAAAATTAGGAAGGTTTCCTTTTTTTTCTAAACTTTTAAAATAATTGCGAACTTCTTCTGGTGTTACACTTATTTTTTCTGCAATTTTAGATTGCATTCTAGATATTAAAGTGGCTTCTTTTTCAACATTAAAAAACTCCTTTTTAAAATCTTCGATGCTATTAAAACCATAGAAATCAATAATTTTTTGTTCAGACCCTAACTGCTCTTTAAAGTTTGCTATTTTCCTATCTACATTTGAGTTTATATCCTCGTCAGATACTTCAATACTGTCAATTACAGCATGATGTGCCAGTAGTTTACGTTGCAAAACTTGTTCTAACATTTCGCAATCTGTAATGTTTATTTTGTTTTCGCTCTGCGTTTCGAGTTCTTTTCTATACACTTCAACATCGCTGTCTAAAACAACATTTTTACCAACAACAACGGCCACACCATCTACTTTTATTTTCTTTTGTTGCGCTATGGTAGTTGTCATACTAAAAACAACTGCTAAAATAACTAGGTATTTAATTTTCTGTAAATATTTCAAATTCTTTATTTTTAATTGCATCTTCGGTAAGTGTTTCTTCTATCTTCTTTATTAAACTTAATTTTCTTTTGTGTAATATAATTTCTTTAATAGTAGGCGCTATGTAACTTATAGGTGCAAAATCATTTCGTTTTAGCACGTCTTTTATAGCCACCAAATATAAGCCTAAACTATCTTTGTTTTCTATGATATTTAATTTTTTTAAAATTCTATCTGGATCTTCAGACTTTAGAAATGGTATTTTATTCAATACATCACTATAACGTATCCAAATTGAGTCATTTAATGAAGCCGATTTTAACTGCAAACTTAAATCGTCTAGCATTTCTAAATCTTCTTTATTTTCTGATTTAAACAACTTTATAAACTCTTTTGGGTTTAACACATCATTGCCAAATTGTATGTATTTTAACTGAACTAAAATTTCATTGAGTCTAAAATTTTCATGATTATTATCGTAAAAAATAGATATATCACCATCTGTTACAAGCGTATCTAGATATTGCTTAACAACGGCTTCTTTATATTTATTGATGTATAAATCTTCTTTGTACTGTGTTACCAATTTATCGAAAGTTAATTTTTCTTCGTTTAAATTAATTTTAGCTTTTTTAAGCAATAATTTTTGACGTGCCCAATTATTTATAAAATTGTTGACAAACACCAAGCTATCCTCCTTAGAAATTTGTTTTGGAATTACTGATTTTAAATCGTTTAAATACAAGTATTCTTCATATACTTTAGCTAAAGCTGGATTTTCATCTGATTTTTTTAAAGCAAAATAATCGCACGAAACCATCGTCAATCCAATTATAAAAAATAATATGTAGATTTTAATCTTCAAATTAATTGTACTTTTTAATCAGCTTTTTTAAAGCTTTATTATTAATCTCGAGCAGATACTTTTTACGCAATGAAGCCACCCATTCCTTTTCTAAAAAATTCTGATAATCATTGGTAACGATGCCTTTATTTTTCTCGAAATCTTTGGGATATTTAGAACGGTTAAGCATAAAATATGCTTTTAAGCCAGCACTATCTATTCTAGCTTTGTTCCAAACCTTTTCTTGCATCACATCAAACAAAAGCAATCCTTCTCTAAAATCATTTACAGAAGCTGCATATTCTGGATTTGTAATTTCTAATTTCGATTTATAATAATCTAAAACTTTTCGCCCTTTAAATTGTTTAAATAACGAGTAAGGTACAGGTGTTTTTATGTTCTTAAACTGAAGGTAAACAACAAAATCATGCTGTGTAAAAATACTGTCTTGCACTTTTAACAGTGGTTTATTTAAGCTGTCTGATTTTGCAAACCAATCATCTTTATAAAAATCGGCTAAAGCTGTTTGACATTCTGATATATTATAAGTTGCCAATAATCTATTTATTATTGATGCCTCAATCTTCTCAGCACGTTCACCACGTTTCACATTTTTAGTGAGTTCTGATTTCATTTCATCAAAACCAGGAACGGGAAAACGATTAATCAGTTTAACAATATGCCATCCATAACGGGTTTTAAAAGGGTTAGAATAATGGCCAATACTGTCTAAAGCAAAAGATTCATCGGCAAAAGGCTGAATCATTTTTCCGATGCTGAATTTTGGCATTTTACCACCTGTAGTAGCCGAAGATTTATCGTCTGAAAACTTTTTAGCTAAATCAGAGAAATCTGAACCATTTTCTAATTTATTAAAAAGACTGTCAATTCTGATTTTAGATTTTAAACTAGAAAGACTATCAGTATATTTAAGCATGATATGTGCCACTTCTACCTCGCCTTGCGACAAGCGTTTGTTATTCACCTTTAATATATGATATCCGAATCTGGTTCTAAAAGGCTCAGAAATACTGTCTTTTGGTGTTTTATAAGCCATGTTTTCAAACGGATACACCATTTGAAAAGCTTTAAAATAACCAATATCACCATTATTTTGCTTTACGGATGGGTCTTGCGAATACTGTTTTGCAACTTTAGAAAAGCTTTCGCCATTTACAATGGCTTGCCGTGCTTTGATAATTTTTTGAAACGCCATAAGCGTGTCTTTTGGCAAAGCATTTTCGGCTAATTTTATTAATATATGACCGACATTTACTTCGTATTTAGTGCGGTTATAAGCCTCGTCAACCAACTTCTTTATGACTGTAGAGTCCTTTAGATAAGGTGTCATTAATTGTTGTTTATAACGCGATAATTCACCTTTAAAAGTCGCCAATGTGTCTAAGCCTAAAAGTTGGGCTTCTTTAACTTTTAATTTATAATCTATATATAAATCTAAGTAAATGCTTATTTTCTTCTGACTAGAATCTGCAACTATATCAATATTCTTGTTGTAATTTTTTAAAAAGTCTGATACCAATTGTGGCTCACCATCAATTTTAAATAAAATATCCTTCTTTTTTTGCGAAAAAATAGATGAACTTATCAGTAATAAAGAAAGGAATAATAAAAGTGACTTAAATTTCATTTTTGTAAAAAAGTATTTCTGATTTTTAATGGCTCAAAATTAAAAATTTAATTCTTAAGTGGTGTTAAAATAATTATAAAGAAATAACGCCTTTAACTTTAGCAACTTCTTTATATTTTTCAATAATTTGAATAGCCGATTTTGCTTTAATTATAACCGTTATGCTAAGATAATTACCAGCTTTAGACGGATTGCTTTTAATAACCGCGCCCACAAAATCAAAAATAGTTTCTATCTGTTGTTTCTGCTCTAATTGATTCGGAATAATGAATTTGAACATATAATCTGCTGGAAAAACCAAAGTTTCATTCAGAGTTATCTCTAATTTTTTGTAAAATGCTGCTTCTTTTTTAGACATCAATCGCAATTTAAAATTTATTTTAACTAATTTTAAGACGTCAAAATTACACTAAAAACGCGTATTAATTAGTACTTAAGATACTTAAGTCAAGAAATTATATAGACCGATGCAAAAGATAGTTTTAACTGGAGGTCCAGGAACAGGTAAGACCTCAATTATAGATGAATTACATAAAAGAGGCTATTTATGCCAACAGGAAGTATCAAGACGGATAATTTTAATGGCACGTGAAAATGGTATTGAACAGCTGTTTTTAAAAGACCCTCTATTATTTAGTAAGTTATTGTTAGAAGGAAGAATTCAACAGTTTAAAGATGCTTTAAATAAGAAAGGTGATTTTGTTTTTTTTGATCGTGGTATTCCAGATGTTCATGCCTATATGAATTATTTGGCTATTGAGTATCCTGAACTTTATATCATAAAAAGTAATAAATATACATATGATAAAGTTTTTTTGATGCCGCCTTGGCAAGAAATTTATATCACCGACAATGAACGCTACGAAAATTTTGAGCAATCTTTGGCTATTCATAACCATCTAAAAAACACCTACAATTCTTTAGGTTATGATACTATTGAAGTGCCGTTTGGCAGTATTGATGAGCGTATAGATTTTATATTAAAAACCGTGCGCTAAAGCTTATGCAAAAGCCTATAGATTATTTGGTTAATTACTTTAATCACAAAGAATTTAGATCGCCTCAAGAGGCTATAATTCAATCTATTTTAGATAATAAAGATACTATTGCTTTGTTACCTACGGGCGGCGGAAAATCGGTTTGTTATCAAATTCCCGCTTTAATGAATCCGGGTACATGTTTGGTTATATCGCCTCTAATTGCCTTAATGAAAGACCAAGTAATAGGTTTAAAACTCAAAGGAATAAAGGCAGAATATTTACAATCAAAACTTACACAAGACGATATTATCAGGCTATTTGATAATTGTAAATTTGGAGGTGTTAAATTTTTATACCTATCGCCAGAACGATTACAATCGGAATTCATCCAGCAAAAAATTAAGGAGCTTGCCATTAATCTTGTGGCTGTTGACGAAGCACATTGTGTATCTGAATGGGGACACGATTTTAGACCATCATATTTAAAAATAGCTCTTTTAAGACCGTTATTGCCGGGTGTGCCTTTTTTGGCATTATCAGCTACAGCTACACCTTTGGTTTTAGAAGATATCAAACAACATCTTAAATTAGATGTACCAAAGCTATTTACAAAATCGTTTTATAGACCATCTATTTCATATCAAATAATTGAAACAGAAGATAAATACACCAAGCTTTTATTGCTCTTAAAAAAGCATAAAGGACCGTGTATTATCTATGTAAATACGCGCAAATTAACAAAAGAAATCGCTTATTTTCTGAATGCAAATAATTTAAAAAGCAGTTTTTATCATGGTGGTTTAAATTTAGAAGAAAAAGATACGGCCTATCTTAATTGGATGAACGAAAAGACACCTATAATAGTGGCTACAAATGCTTTTGGAATGGGCATTGATAAAGATAATGTAAACACAATAATACATTATAACATACCAAATAGTATAGAAAATTACATGCAAGAAACTGGTAGGGCTGGTAGAAATAACACAGCCGCATATACCTTTTTATTATATAATAATGCCGATATAGATTACCTGCAAACACAATTAAAAAACAACGCGCCTACTGTCATACAAATGTCTGAGATTTACAGCAAATTGTGTCAGTATTTTCAGATTGCTTATGGCGAATTAAATGAAGATTGGTTGGACTTTGATTTAGTCCACTTTTGCAAACATTATGCCTTAGATGTGCTCATCTCTTTTAATGCTTTAAAAACTTTAGATAGAGAGGGTGTCTTGTTATTAAATGCCGATTTTTTTAACCGCACAGAAATTCAATTTATAGCCAGTAACAATCAGGTTTTAAAATATGCTGAAACAACTAACGAATTAGGTCTTTTAATAAAGACTATTTTAAGAAATTATGGTGGACTTTTTGAGCATAAATCGGCTGTAAACATCAGTGTTCTGGCTTCAAAAATGGGTGTAACTAAGCAACATATTTTACATTTACTAAATACCTTAAAAAATGAAGAATTAATTGATTTAAGCACATCAAATAACGCCACTCAAATTCAGTTTTTACAGCCAAGAGAAGATAAGCTTACAATCAATAAAATTGCCAAAAATATTCAATCTTATAACACACATAAAGAAGAAAAACTACAGGCTGTTATCAGTTTTGTTAAAAATAAATCTGTTTGTAGAAACAAACAATTATTACAATATTTTGGCGAAAATATTTCGAAAAATTGCAATATCTGCGATGTCTGTATATCTTCTCAAAAATCTAAAACGGCTACCGATTATAAAGGCATCGCCAAAGCGATATTAAACCTCTTAAATACACAAAAAAATCTCAATTCAAAAGAGATTGTAGCCTTACTAGATTTAGATGAAAAGCAAGTATTATACACGCTTCAATTGCTTTTAGATAACCATAAAATAATTGTAAATTCGCAACATAAATTTCTCTTAAACACCTAACAATAATGTCCGATTTACGCATCGTTTTTATGGGAACGCCTTACTTTGCTGTACCGGCGTTAAAAGCATTAATTTCTAATGGTTATAATGTTGTGGGCGTGATAACAGCACCCGATAAACCTGCTGGCAGAGGACGTAAAATTCAAATGTCGGATGTTAAAGTAGAAGCTTTAAAACACCATATTCCAATATTACAACCAGAAAATCTAAAATCGCCAGATTTTTTAGAATCTTTAAAGGATCTAAATGCCAATTTACAGATTGTTGTTGCCTTTAGAATGTTACCTAAAAACGTCTGGCAAATGCCCAGATTAGGCACTTTTAATCTTCATGCTTCTTTACTACCAAATTATCGCGGTGCTGCCCCAATTAATTGGGCTATTATAAACGGAGAGACTAAAACTGGTGTGACCACATTTTTTTTAGATGAAAAAATTGATACCGGCGCTATTATTTATCAAGCTGAAGCTGATATAAATCCAGATGAAAATGCAGGTAATTTGCATGACAAACTTATGGCATTGGGAAGTAATTTGATAATTAAAACAGTAAAAGCTATTGCTGATGGCAGCGTAACTACAATTAATCAGCCCAATGCAGACAGTAACTTAGCGCCAAAATTAAATCCAGAGAACTGTAAAATAGATTGGCAAGAATCAGTGACAAGAATTAATAATAAGGTTAGAGGACTCAGTCCCTATCCTGCTGCTTGGTGTTACTTGCTAAATAATAATGAGACATTAAAACTTAAAATATATAAGTCAACGCTAAGTTTTGAGTCACATAGTTTTGAAATCGGTAAAATTATAGCCGATAAAAAGATGCTAAAAGTTGCATGTAAAGACGGATTTCTCCATATTAATGAACTACAACTTGCTGGAAAAAAGAGAATGGATGCCATTAGTTTGCTAAATGGACTCCAATTTTCTAAAGACGCAAAACTCCTTTAATACCTTATTTATAAGGATTTTGATATTTTTTAGCCTTATTTTATAAAGGTTATCAACAATTTATTCAGATTTATTAACAAAATACCCTCTTTTTAAGTCAAAAACTTGCGTAAGCCCTTGTATATACTATATTTGTTAAGCTAACATAGCAAATTATTGTTTAACCATTATTTTAAAACTATTAAATTATGAACAAATCTGAATTAATTGATGCAATGGCTGCTGACGCAGGAATCTCTAAAGCATCTGCAAAAAAAGCATTAGACTGTATGATGGGATGTGTATCTAGCACTCTTAAAGGTGGTGGCCGTGTTTCATTGGTAGGTTTTGGCTCTTGGTCTGTTTCTAACAGAGCTGCAAGAGACGGTAGAAATCCTCAAACTGGGGCTACTATTAAAATCGCTGCTAAAAATGTAGTTAAATTTAAAGCTGGTGCTGATCTTAGCGGTTCTGTAAACTAGTCTTATAAAATTGAAAAAATCAAACTCCCTTTTTAAGGGAGTTTTTTTTGTTCAATATTTTTTATTACATTTAAACACACAATAAAAAACAAATGATAAGTTTAAAACCTACAAAAGGTAAATTATTGGTTGCAGAACCTTCTATCTTAGCCGATAAGTCTTTTAACAGATCTGTAATATTACTTACAGCACATGACCAAGAAGGGTCTGTGGGTTTTATATTTAACAAACCGCTTGAGTTGCAAATAAGAGATATTATTCCAGAAATAGATTCCGATTTACCTATCTACAATGGAGGTCCAGTTGAGCAAAACAATTTATATTTTGTCCATAATATTGCGCAACTCATACCAGACAGCGAAAAAATATCTGACGATTTATATTGGGGTGGCGATTTTACAATCTTAAAACAATTGTTAAATGAGAACAAACTCAATAATAATGACATCCGTTTCTTTTTGGGCTATTCTGGATGGTCTAGCAAACAGCTTGATGATGAATTAAAGATTGAGTCATGGCTTGTTATTGATAATGATCATGAAAATATTTTTAGCACAAAACATAACTCGTTTTGGAAAGACGAATTAATGCGTTTTGGTGGCGATTATCAGATTTGGGCAAACGCCCCAGAAGACCCTACTTTAAATTAGATTTTCTAATTGGTTTCTTAAATGAGAAGCCATTTCTTTCAAAAAAACTTTTTTTCGATACTTTGTAACAGATTGAATGCCTATAATGGCACTTGTCAAAAATAACTCTTCGGCTTTTTGAATTTCGAAAGGAGATATTGAACGCTCCTCTAATTTTAAATCGGCACTCTTTTTAACTATTTCTATAATTTTTTTTCTGATGATGCCATTTCTACAACCATCAGATAAAGGTGGAGTTACAATACATTTATCGGCATTGACCAAAAAAATATTGGCATTTATGGCTTCAATAACATTTTTTGAAGTATTAAGCAACAAACATGAATCGAAATTATTTTCATTGGCAAATATACTTGCCGTTATTTGTAAAGGCTGAGCCGATGTTAAAAGTGTAGATAATTGATCCTGACTTTTATAAAAATCTTTAAATAAATCGACTTCAAAGTCAGATTCAGGTAAGCTTGTTTTGCTGTTTTTGACAGTAATGTAAAATTTTATAGTATTAGAAACTGGTAATATACCGCCTTCTGAATCTCTAAAAACCGTCAACTTTACAGCTACCCTAGTGTCTAAGATATTGGCTTTAACAGTTGTTAATATCTGCTCCTCAAAATATTCTAAAGTAAAATATAGTGGAATTTTCATGCGTAACATCCGCATACTTGCCATGAGTCTAAAGTAATGCGCTTCTAAAAAATGAATTTTGGAAGATGTTACAATTATGGTCTCATAAAGTGCATCGCCATAAGCAATACTTCTATTTGAGTAAGACAAATAAAAAGTGTCTGCTTTTTGCAGATTGCCGTTAAAATTTAACATCAAATTTTATTAAAAGTAGCGTTACGCGCCAATAGCAAGCTTAAGCTGTGCTATCTGATTTTCCCAAAACATTTTAGAATCATCTAATTCATCATCCTCAGCAAAATCGGTTACAATTAAAGAAACATCTTTTGTTATTTCGTCAACTTCTATTCTAAATTCAAAATAAACATCAAGTGGAGATTCTAGCCATCTATATCTAATAACATTATCTGCTTTTGTAGGTATCATTTTGGCTTGTTCTTCGGTGTCATCCCAAATAAAGGTAAATATTTCACTCCGTGATTTAACATTGTCTGCAAACCACTCGCCTAGGCCATCTGGGGTTGAAAGATATTGAGATATAAAACTCGGTGAAGCTTGAAGGGGAAATTCTAGTTCAAACTTTTTCATAGTATTCATTATTTTATTAAGTTTGACAATATATGTATTAATTTATTCAAAAAAAAACGTTTTTCTTTAAATAAATTCGTCTTTTAAATTTGACACCATACAATTTGTTATTATATTTGCAACCTTCTAAAAATAGCTGGTCTGTTTTTAAGTTGGCGAGGTAGCTCAGTTGGTTAGAGCGTCGGATTCATAACCCGGAGGTCTCGAGTTCAATTCTCGATCTCGCTACAACAAAACCCATTACATTTGTAGTGGGTTTTTTAATTTTAACAAGCTCAAACTTGTTTGAGAGCTCAGGTAAAATTAAAAAAGACAAAGCCTGTAAGGCTTGGGTTTTGGTGTTAAGTTCCCCCAACTGAGACTCAGCGTAGCTAATTCTCGATCTCGCTACAAAAACACGTTTGATTTTTCAAACGTGTTTTTTTGCTTATAACCAAAAAAACAAGCACTACTTTAATTCTTTATTTATCCCCAAAACATGGGATGTTTTATAAGCTTTAATAAATTCTTTGGTAAAACAGTCACTTCCTATCAACTTGTTTTCTTGCAATATTTTTATCAAATCTAATTTTAAATACGCTTGTAACATTGGTTTAGAAATCGCTGCATAGCTGTAATGCCAAGGCTCGTATTCAAATCCTTTCCTGTTGGCATCATCGGTGTAGACCAAATAGAATCCAAATTGATTGGCATATTTGTCTAACCAGGTTTTTAACCTGCCATAAATTTTAGAATCACTAAAATATTTGGCTTGTAAAACATCATCAGCTGGCGCTTTAATAGTGCCATCAACAATATCAATATCGGTTGCCCAATGATGTCTTGAAGTGCCTGGAATTGTAGAAAATTTAATAATTTCGGCAATGGCTTCTTGTGATGTTTTGCCATTTTTTGTAAAGTTTAAATATTTACGCTCCCAAATAGCATTTTGATGGCCGTAACTTCTAAAACTAGACACTACTTGTAGTTTAATACCATCTCTTAAAGCGGCTTCCTGCATTTTATTGAAGGCTATAAATGCTTCTTTTTGCAATTTAAAATCGGTACCATAAAGTTTGGGTGGTGTTTTTCCAATCAGTTCATCAGCAGAAAATGTATTTGTTTGTTTAGCTAAATCGGCATCGGCTACAGCCAAAATGCAACACACATAAATAAAGGTTTTAATTACTAACACTATTTCTTTATTGAGATACGTGCAATGTTACAAAATATATTTTAAATTTTATTTTCAATATGACTCGT
The DNA here is from genome assembly GCA_013205245.1 of Flavobacteriales bacterium. Classification (GTDB taxonomy): domain Bacteria; phylum Bacteroidota; class Bacteroidia; order Flavobacteriales; family Flavobacteriaceae; genus CG1-02-35-72. The sequence goes on from JABMNH010000006.1 coordinate 20,944, forward strand.
TCTTACTGGCTTTTTTGCTGCCTTCATAAATATCATAACACACAAAGCGGCAATCTAAAGGGCCGTTTTTTAACGGAATACGCCTTGATGTTTTTAAACCAACATGTTTAATAGCTTCTAAATCTGACGTTATAAACCAAGCTTTAACATTGCTGTAAGATTTTTTTAAGGTGTCGCCAATACATTTGTAAAACAAATCGGCTTGTATGGCTAATCTTTCGCCATAAGGCGGATTAAACACCATTATTGTAGGCCCACTTAATGTTTTTGATGAGGCAAAAAAATCGGCTTCTTCTATCGTTATAAACTCTTGTAGATTGGCGTTTTCAATATTTTGATTTGCTTTATTTATGGCAGATGGTGCTTTATCTATACCTATGATTTTATTGGGATTTGACACTACTTTATTGAGCAAAGCATCGTGAATTTTATCGTAAAGAGGCTCGTTAAAATCGCGCCAATTTTCGAATCCGAATTCTACTCTATTAATATTAGGCGGAATTTTATTGGCAATCATGGCGGCTTCAATCAAAATAGTACCACTGCCACACATAGGATCTATAAAATGTGTTGTACCATCATAACCGGCCAACATCAATAAACCTGCGGCTAGAACTTCGTTTATAGGTGCAATATTTGTAGCTGTTTTATAACCCCGTTTGTGCAATGACATCCCTGAACTGTCTAGGTAAACCGTACATTGATTGTTATGAATATGCACATTAATTCTTAAATTCGGTTCTTTAATATCAACATTGGGGCGCTTGCCATATTTATCTCTAAAATAATCGGCAATGGCATCTTTAGATTTTAAAGAAATATAATGCGAATTGGTGGTGAAATTATCTGAATTAACAACAGCATTAATAGCAAATGTTTCATCAACGCCAATGTATTTATCCCATTCAATGGCATTGATTTTTTTATACATTTCATCTTCGTCAGATACCTTAAAAGTCTGTAATGTTTTTAAAACTCTTATGGCTGTTCTCAAGGCTAAATTGGCTTTATACATAAAACCATCATCGCCATAAAATGACACAGATCTTACTTGTTTATGAATGTCTTGAGCACCTAATTTTAGCAGCTCATCGGCTAAAATATCTTCCAACCCATAAAGGGTTGTAGCCACCATTTTGAAATTATTTTGCATTGTCTAAATTATTGTGCAAAAGTACGTTTTTTAAGATACATAATTTTCTGTTTTGGCTTGACGCGATATTAAATAAATAATTAAGCATAAATTGTAGGTGTATTCTTAACTTTGCAAAACATTTTAGTATTATGAACACACCTTCAGAATGGTTTAAATCGTGGTTTAACACGTCTTATTACCATCTTTTATATAACAAACGCGATTATAAAGAAGCCCAAATATTTATGTCGCATTTGGTAAACTTTTTAAAACTAAAAAACGCCGATACTATTTTAGATTTAGCTTGTGGCAAAGGCCGCCATTCCATTTATTTAAACAGTTTGGGTTTTAATGTTACAGGTACCGATTTGTCTGAAAACAGTATAAAAGAAGCCCAAACTCATAGCAATGTTTCTTTACATTTTGATGTTCACGACATGCGTTTGCCGTTCAAAAATACTTATAATGCCATTTTTAATTTATTCACAAGTTTTGGTTATTTTGAAGATGACAAAGAAGATATAACTGTACTTAAAAATATTAAATTGGGCTTAAAAACCGATGGTGTTGCTGTCATAGATTATATAAATGTTACTAAAGCCATCGCTCAAATGATTCCGAGCGAAATTCAAAAACGTGGGGACATTGATTTTAATATTAAACGCCATGTAAACGATAATTTTATTGTAAAAGATATTCAGTTTACAGCAGATAATCATGACTATATATTTACCGAGCGTGTTAAATGCTTAACCCTAGACACTTTTAAACATTATTTAAGTTTATGCAATTTGAAATTAGTAGCTGTTTTTGGCGACTACAATTTGCAAGCTTTTGATGAAGAAAGTTCGGATAGATTAATTCTCATTATAAAATGACATATTTAGCCCTTATATTATCGGTTTTAATAGGTGCCAGTTTGGTTTTTTTAATCAACCTTAAGAACAGCATTGTTAAATTATTTCTATCATTTAGTGGGGCTTATTTATTGGCTGTTACTGTGTTGCATCTTTTACCCGAAGTTTATAACTCTGGCAGTAAAAATATAGGTCTTTATATTTTACTAGGTATTTTAATCCAATCGCTCTTAGAATTCTTTTCAAAAGGCGCCGAACACGGTCATATTCATAGCCATATAATTGAGCAAAATTTTCCGTGGTTGCTTTTTATAAGTTTAAGTGTTCATGCTTTTTCAGAAGGTATCCCTTTAGGAGAAGCTAAAGACACCATGCTTCTTTGGGCTATTGTGATTCATAAAATTCCCATCAGCATTGTTTTAGCTACATTTTTGTTACACTCTAAATTACCAAAATTCAAGGTGTTTTTATTTATACTTATCTTTGCTTTGATGAGTCCACTAGGATGTCTTGTGTGTGAGAGTGTGCCATTTTTCAAAACCTATCAAGCACCTATAACAGCGGTAATAGTAGGGATTTTCTTACATGTATCTTCTATCATTCTTTTTGAAAGTTCAGAAAATCACACCTTTAATTACAAGAAATTTATAGCCATAGGCTTGGGGATTTTAATTGCCTTAATGGCTAATTAATTACCTACTTCGCTCAAGAATTTAATCCGCATTAAGCGCAATTCTTCTTCGTCATAATCACCATCAAATTCATCGAGGGCATCTTGTATTTTATCTGATTTGGCTTCCATAAAATAATCGTGAATTTCTTCTTGTTGGTCTTCATCTAAAAGCTCATCAATACAATAATCTATATTCAGTTTGGTACCCGAATAAATAATACGCTCAATTTCTGTAATAAGCTCAGACATTTCTAGGCCTTTAGAATTAGCAATATCAATTAAAGGGATTTTCCTATCAGAATTTTGAATTATAAATAGTTTTAAACTAGAGTTAGTTCCTGTGCTTTTTACGATTAAATCGTCTGGTCTTAAAATATCGTTTTCTTGAACATAATTGGCAATCAATTCAACAAATTCTTTACCAAATTTTTTGGCCTTGCCTTCGCCTACCCCATGAATATTGCTTAGTTCGTCTATACTTATCGGATATTTAAGTGTCATATCTTCTAAAGATGGGTCTTGAAAAACCACAAATGGTGGCACACTTTTCTTTTTAGCAACCGATTTTCGTAAATCTTTGAGAATAGCCATTAATCGTTCATCGGTAGCACCAGATCCGGCAGCATTTGTTATGATTGAATCATCGTCTCCTTCAGAATATGAATGGTCTTCTGTCATTAAAAACGAAGCTGGTTTTTTTAAAAACGCTTCACCTTTTTCAGTTAGTTTTAAGACACCGTATTGTTCTATTTCTTTTCTAAGAAATCCCGCCACCAACACCTGTCTTAAAAGTGCCATCCAATATTTATCAGATTTATCACTGCCTAATCCAAAAAAACTCTTTTCGTGGGTTTTATGCGATTTTAACATCGCATTTCCATGACCTATTAAGGTATTTACAATTTCTTTAGATTTATACTTTTCATTTGTCTTTTTAACAATTTGAAGTATTTTCACAACATCATCTTGAGCTTCATGCTTCTTTTTTGGATGCGTAGAATTATCATCCATCATGGCACCTAAACCATTAATTTCATCAAATTCTTCACCAAAATAGTGTAATAAAAATTTACGACGCGACATAGATGTTTCGGCGTAAGCCACAACTTCTTGCAATAAGGCATGACCAATTTCTTGTTCGGCAACGGGCTTGCCACTCATAAATTTTTCTAACTTTTCGATATCTTTATAGGCATAATATGCCAAACAATAGCCTTCGCCATCATCTCTACCGGCACGCCCTGTTTCTTGATAATAACTTTCTAAACTTTTAGGAATATCATGATGAATGACAAAACGCACATCGGGTTTGTCTATACCCATACCAAAAGCAATGGTAGCCACAACAACATCTGTATCTTCCATTAAGAACATATCTTGATGTCTTGATCTCGTTTTAGCATCTAATCCTGCGTGATAAGGCACAGCCTTAATGCCATTTACTTGTAAAACTTGGGCTATTTCTTCAACTTTTTTACGACTTAAACAGTAAATAATACCCGATTTTCCTTTGTATTGACGCACAAAACGAATAATATCTTTTTCAATATCAGCTGTTTTTGGTCTAACGTCATAATATAAGTTTGGTCTGTTAAATGAAGCCTTGAAAGTGTTTGCGTTTACAATGCCTAAATTCTTAAGAATATCATCTTGTACTTTTGGTGTTGCTGTAGCAGTTAAGCCTACCACATGAACATTTCCTATTTTTTCTATAATATTTTTTAGATTTCTGTACTCTGGTCTAAAATCGTGACCCCATTCAGAAATACAATGCGCTTCGTCTATTGCTACAAAAGATATTTTTTGTCTTTGTAAAAATTCAACATATTCATCTTTGGTTAAAGATTCTGGGGCTACATATAATAGTTTTGTAATACCACTTTCTATATCGCATTTTACTTGTTTTACCTGTCCTTTATTTAAAGAGGAATTTAATACATGTGCAATACCTTGATTTGTAGAAATACCTCTAAGGGCATCTACCTGATTTTTCATTAAAGCAATTAGAGGAGAAACAACAATGGCACATCCTGGCTGCATAATGGCTGGTAACTGATAACACAAAGATTTACCGCCTCCAGTTGGCATAATAACAAAGGTGCTTTCTTTGTTCAAAATACTCTTAATTACACCTTCTTGTAATCCTTTAAATTGGGAGAAGCCAAAATGTTTCTTTAAGGCTGCGTGTAAATCTATTCCGTTTGATGTCATTTTTATTTTTTATCTAATTTTTTAGATACATTTGCATAAAGATACAAAATTATTTATTTAAAATACTTTTCCACTTGAATACCTCAAAAAACATTATCTCGATTGCTAAAGCAACTATTATAGAAGAAAGTATCGCTATAGCAAATCTAGCAAATTTAATTGATGAAAATTTTAAACATGCCGTAGAATTTATTTTTAACTCTAAAGGTCGTGTTATAGTTACAGGAATTGGTAAAAGTGCCAATATTGCTACCAAAATTGTAGCCACTTTTAATTCTACTGGCACCCCTGCTATTTTTATGCATGCTGCTGATGCCATTCATGGCGATTTAGGTATCGTTCAAAAAAACGATGTGGTTATTTGTATTTCAAAAAGTGGTGATACACCAGAAATTAAGTACCTATTGCCTTTAATAAAATCGCGAGGTAATAAGGTTATAGGCATAACTGGAAATATAGACTCGGAACTTGGCAAACAATCTGATTTTTGTCTCAATGCTTTTGTAGAAAAAGAGGCATGTCCTAATAATTTGGCACCCACAAGTAGCACAACAGCCCAACTGGTTATTGGCGATGCGCTTGCGGTTTGTCTTTTAGAATTAAAAGAGTTTACCAGTGTAGATTTTGCAAAATACCATCCTGGCGGCTCTTTGGGTAAAAAGTTATACCTCCGCGTAAGCGATTTGGTAGTCAAAAATGAGATACCTAAAGTTGATGTATTGAGTAGTATTAAAGATGTAATTATTGAAATTTCGCATAAACGTCTCGGTGCCACAGCTGTGTTAGAAAATAATAAAGTTGTGGGTGTTATTACCGATGGTGATATAAGACGCATGCTGAATAACAGCACAGAAATAAATGCTGTATTGGCTAAAGATATAATGAACCTAAAACCTAAAACAATTGCACCAGATGCTATGGCTACACAGGCATTTCAAATTATGAATAGCAATAGCATTACACAATTAATAGTGGTAGAAGATGATAATTATAAAGGCATTGTACATTTACATGACCTTTTAAAAGAAGGGATTTATTAATTATGAAAGACACTGTAGAGCAAGAAAAAGAAATGTCCTTTTTAGACCATCTTGAAGTTTTAAGATGGCATTTAATAAGATCTGCATTTGCCATTTTTACAGTTGGCGTTGTGTTGTTCGTTTATCAAAAACAAGTTTACGAAAACTTCTTATTAGCCCATTTAAATGGCAATTTTCCATCTTACGGATGGCTTTGTAAATTATCTGCTGTTTTTAATATAGATAGCGGTTTTTGCACTGTAAAATACCCTACAGTATTGCAAAGTTTATCACCTACAAATCAACTATCAAATTCTATTTGGAGTTCTATTATTTTAGGTTTTATAATAGCTTTTCCATATGTTTTATTTGAGGTTTGGAAGTTTATAAGCCCCGGATTAAACCCAAAAGAGCGCACAAGTTCAAAAGGATTTATATTTATATCATCATTTTTATTCTTTTCGGGCGTTGCTTTTAGCTATTTTATAATTGCGCCATTATCGGTGTATTTCTTTTTTAATTATCAGATTACTGACATGATTCAAAATAACTTCAACTTCTCTTCTTATATAAGTATGATAACAAATACTTTGCTAGGTGTTGCCATTGTTTTTGAATTGCCAATTGTTATTTATTTTTTAACTAAAATCGGTTTAGTAACACCCGAATTTTTAAAACGTTCGAGAAAATATGCTATTATTGTTGTTTTAATTTTAGCTGCTATTATTACACCACCCGATGTAGCTAGTCAGATTATTGTGGCAATTCCAATTATGTTTTTATACGAAGTAAGTATTTTTATTTCTAAAATGGTTATTAAAAAACAAAATAAAAATGTCTGATCCATTACAAGAATACAATGATTATCGTGAGCGAATGAACGCCGAATTACTGGCAGATAATAATAAAATTGTTAAACGCATTTTTAATTTAGATACCAATGCTTATAAAGATGGTGCTTTAGACGAAAAAACAAAAGAATTATTGGGTTTAACAGCTTCGGCTGTTTTGCGATGCGATGATTGTATAAAATACCATCTACAAACAAGTTTTAACTTAGGCAGTTCTAAAGTCGAAGTTATGGAAGCCCTTTCAATTGCAACATTGGTAGGTGGTACAATTGTTATTCCGCATTTGAGACGTGCTTACGAATTTTGGAATCTATTAGAATCTTCTAAATAAACACTATGATATTACGCGCAGAAAATATTAAAAAACAATACGGAAAACGTTTCGTAGTTAAAGGCATTTCTTTAGAAGTAAAACAAGGTGAAATTGTGGGGCTTTTAGGACCAAATGGTGCAGGAAAAACCACATCCTTTTACATGATTGTGGGTATGATTAATCCTAACGAAGGTGCTATATTTTTAGATAACGAAGAAATTACCAAGCTCTCAATGTATCAACGTGCCCAAAAAGGTTTGGGTTATTTGGCACAAGAAGCTTCGGTTTTTAGAAAACTTTCTGT
>JABMNH010000007.1 GCA_013205245.1 Flavobacteriales bacterium
GTTATAATTTAAATAAAAAGCCATCAGTTAACTGATGGCTTTTTTATGTCATAAATATCCCTACTTTTGCACCATGCAAAATAATGATTCTACAATTTTTGGTATTCGCGCGTGTATAGAAGCCATACAAGCCGAAAAAACAATCGAAAAAATATATATTCAGAAAGGGCTTAGTGGCGCTTTATTTTCTGAGCTAAACAGCTTGGTAAAAAAAAACACTATTTCAACAAGCTTTGTACCTGTTGAAAAATTAGACCATTTGTCTAAAAATTCAAACCATCAAGGTGTTGTGGCTAAAATTTCTGCCATTGCTTTTGCCGATTTAGAAACGATTATAATTGCCAATAAAGACACCAACCCGCTCTACCTTTTGTTAGATCAGGTAACCGATGTGCGTAACTTTGGCGCTATTATAAGAACGGCCGAATGCACGGGCGTTTCTGCCATTATTGTGTCCCTTCAAGGAAGTGCACCTTTAAATGCCGATGCCATTAAAACATCTGCTGGCGCTGCTTTTAAAGTCCCTATTTGTAAAGTAAGTCATTTATTAGACGCCATTTATCAGCTTAAAGCTGAAGATATAAATATTGTATCTATTACAGAAAAAACGGATAAAAGTATCTATCAAGTCGATTTTAACAAACCAACTGCCCTCATTATGGGTTCTGAGCATAAGGGCATTACACCTGCCATTCTCAAAAATTCTGACAACAAAGCAAAATTGCCATTACTTGGCGATATTGCATCTTTAAATGTATCTGTGGCATGTGGCGTGGCTTTATATGAAGCAGTGAGACAGCGTTTATAAGACTTTATAAAGATTTGTCTTTAATATCTTCTTGAGGCGGATTAAAATTACCATCATCATCAAAAAGGGCATCAAATTCATCTTCTTGATAGGTGTCGTGCTCCCAATCGTACTTTTCTGGTTCGGGCAAAACTTTTCTATAAATAAAGGCCAATAACAAACCTGCAATAAATCCCGAAAGGTGTCCTTCCCATGACATTTCTTCTTGTACCGGAAACATATACCACACCAAACTTCCGTAAAGAAAAACAACAATCAGGCTAACAGCAATCAATCTGTAATATTTACTAAAAATACCGCTAAAAAAAATAAAACTGACCAATAAATAAACAATGCCACTGGCACCAATATGATAAGCAGGTCGTGCAATTATCCACGTAAGTGTACCCGAAATTAAAACACCGTAAATTAATATTTTATAAGAAATTCTGTTATAAAAATAAAACAAAGCCATAAGTAAAACGAATAAAGGCAATGAGTTATGCGCTAAATGCGATACGTTTTTATGTATAAAAGGTGACGCAATGATACCCCATAAACCATGTGCCGTTCTTGGATAGACGCCGTAGTTTTTAAAATGCAAATTAAAGCGAAAATCTAACCATAATAGCACCCATAATAACAACACTGCATAAAGCGGGATTGCTAAAATACTCAGCTTAAAATTAAAGGGGGTATCTTTTTCTAAAGACATTTTTAAATATCGTTTTAAGTGTTAAAATTACTATTTTTACATGATGAATACACCCTTAGCTGAAAGAATTAGACCAAAAAGTTTAGATGACTATATTAGTCAGCAACATTTGGTTGGTAAAAATGGGGCTTTAACACAACATATAAAAAATGGCATCATTCCATCACTTATTTTGTGGGGACCACCTGGCATTGGCAAAACCACTTTAGCAAACATTATTGCCACGACTTCTCAACGTCCTTTTTACAGTTTAAGTGCTATTAATTCTGGCGTTAAAGATGTAAGAGATATTATTGATAAAGCCAAACAGAGTGGTGGGTTATTTACCACTAAAAATCCTATTTTATTTATTGATGAAATTCATCGGTTTAGTAAATCACAACAAGATTCGCTTCTGGGTGCGGTTGAAAAAGGTTGGGTTACCTTGATTGGAGCTACAACAGAAAACCCGAGTTTTGAGGTTATTCCTGCACTTTTATCACGTTGCCAAGTTTATATTTTAAATGCCTTTGATAAAGTCGATCTTGTTGCTTTAATAGATCGTGCTTTACATACCGATATCATTTTAAAAGACAAAAAAATTACTTTAAAAGAAACTGAGGCACTAATTCAACTTTCTGGAGGTGATGCCCGAAGATTATTAAATATTTTCGAATTAATTGTTGGCAATAATGATGCAATAGAAATTACCAATGCTTTGGTATTACAATCGGTACAACAAAACCCCGCACGGTATGATAAGACTGGCGAACAACATTACGATATTATTTCGGCCTTTATTAAATCTATCCGCGGAAGCGATCCAAATGCAGCCGTTTATTGGCTTGCACGCATGATTGAGGGTGGTGAAGATGTTAAGTTTATTGCCAGACGATTGCTTATTTTGGCAAGCGAAGATATTGGGAATGCTAATCCAACTGCTTTAATTTTAGCTAACAATACTTTTCAGGCTGTATCGATTATTGGAAATCCTGAATCGCGTATTATTTTGAGTCAATGTGCAACATATCTGGCATCATCACCAAAAAGTAATGCCAGCTATAAAGCCATTGGTGATGCTCAAGAATTGGTTAGAAAAACAGGCGATTTATCGGTACCACTACCCTTACGTAATGCGCCTACAAAGTTGATGAAAGATTTGAACTATGGTAAAGATTATAAATATGCTCATAGTTATGAATCTAATTTTGCAGAGCAAGAATTTTTACCAAACGACATCGCAAATACAAAACTGTACGATCCAGGTAATAACGCAAGAGAGAATCAATTACGTGTTTATTTAAAAAGTCTTTGGCGAAAAAAATATAATTACTAATTATTTATCTTAGTGTAAGTTGTAGATTTTACAATGCCGTCTACTCCTACTTCATCAATAATAAAATGACCCTCATCTAAAAGATATCCTGTAAGAGTATCGGTCGATTTAATAAGATAATTTCCTTTTTTAGATGTTTTATAGATAAAACCTAAGGGTTTTGTTTGAAATGAATTTCCGTCTACAATACGTTTAGAAAAAATATAATAATTCTGAAAAGCCGCAATTTCGTAAATCATATCATCACTGCTATACAAGCCTACAATAGGATCTTCTTGCTTAACAATATTAGCTTTTTTTTCTACTGTTTGAACCTTTTTAACTTCTTTTACAACCACTGCTGGTTTTGTTGAAGGCTTTTCCGTAGGTTTTAAAACTTCTAATACTAATGGCATTTCTTTTACTACCACTTCTTTCTTAGGTGTATAACTATATTGAAAATCGTCAAAAGTTTGAAAGGCGCGTCTTATAGCTTGGGGATATAATTTATTATATTCTTTTAATTTACTCACGCCTACTCCACTCTCATAAACAGTCTTATTCTGACAATTTGTGAAAACGATTTTAATTTTAGTTCGCATAAAATTTGACTCCTTTAAAAGATTAATCTTTAAAGCCAAACATTGATTAGAGATGAGTTCATTTGGATAAACTTCGTCTTCAAAAATAGTTTGAAACCCTTTTTTGGCGACTAGAAATTTTGTTAATGAATTTATTTTATAACTATCTGGAGCTTTTTGAAAATCAAAATGTTTTGGCACTATAACGTATTTATAATTATTTAAATCCTGTTGCGCCCAACTAAATTGATAAGTTGATAAAAAGACTAAAATTAAAATCGTTTTTTTCATAACAAAAATCATTTTAAAATATATAATTCATCCCAATCTGAAAAGCGTTATAATTTGAATTATAAAAATCGGTTGAAAAAAGATTGTTAAAACTACCATATAAATTAAAATTCCAAAAATGAGACGAGAAACCCAAGCCAACATTACTTGGTGTGTAAGAATCTACCGTATAAGTAATTTTAGCTCGTAAATATTTATTTA
>JABMNH010000008.1 GCA_013205245.1 Flavobacteriales bacterium
CCTTTTGGTTTTTTAATCCCCCTTGCTGTGAGAGGCATATAAATTATTTCATTATGCAAAATCATCCACGTATTTCAGCAGGCAGCCAGTTAGGCATTTGTCCATTTACTCCGCAGGTTCTCCATCAGCACTTGCAGCTTTCACCTTTTGCCTATCAGCGTTACATCCGCAGGTCTTCGTTAGCCCATCAGCCAGTTTTTAGCATCAAGGTTTATCAGCTTCCTTGTGGTTGTTTCGTTTGGTGTTATCCATCAGGTGTTCGTGAGCTTTCAGCATTGCCCTTTTAGGGCTTTGCTATTGCTTTAAAACAAGAAACCCCACCACAAGGGCAGGGTTTCTATTTAACCGATAAGAAAGAAAGCTATTAGGCTAATTCAACAATGTTTAACACGTTGTAAGCACCATTTTTTAAAGAGTATTGAATACCGTTTACTTCTTGGAAAAATTCAATTGTCAAGAAATACAGTTTTGTTCCTGCTCCAGCCGGTACACCTATTGGAGTTAAATTGAAAGGAGTATTTGTTCCATTAATTGCCAAATTTTGCACTGGGCTGTATTCAACTGCACTCACTCCATTTACAAAATCTACATCAGCAAACGCAGATTTAAAACTAACGTGGGTTGCACCAGTAGGATAGTAAATATCATTTATAGGTGTAAATGCAGGGAAAGCAATATCACCAGTACCAACAGTTACATTGAAAGGTGCAAATACTACACTACCTAAAGTTGCACTATCATTAAAATCAAAACCCTTCAATAAAGTTTGTGCCATTGGGTCAGTAATTCCAATACCTACATTTCTTTCACCCCTTACAGAAGTAGTATCGTAGTTTTTAATCTGTGTCATAATTTGCGTTAAACGACTTGTAACACGATTATCACTTGCATTCATCATCAAATTACGAATTGCATTGCGGAGCAATTTTCCTGCACTTGCAGAGCTTCCAAATTCGCTACCGTTTTCACGGGTACGTTGAAAGTTAGGATCATTGGCTATTCTGTCACCAGATACACCACTTTTAGTTTTAACAAGATGTCCATCTTGCGTTTTATAGAAAGTAAGGTTATCCAATGTACCTTCTATTTTTAGTAAGCCTTTTAAACGTGCCATTTTTTTATTTATTTAAATTGTTAGTAATTACTTTTTTGTTGCGATACAGCCTTTACAAAATCTGTATCTATTTTTTGCATTATACTTTCTGAATAGCCAGGGCGGACAAACTTTTTCAGCCCCACATTCCCAAAGTCCTTTTCTTCCTATTGATGCTGTACGCATCAAATCTTCAAGGCTTGCATCAGTATCAAAATTGATGTAGTGCCAAGCCCAACCATTCGCAATAAGTATTTCATCCAGTCTTTGCCCATCCACATAAACCATTGCTAATTCTCTACCGTACAAATCAGTTTTCAATACTTCAAACCTTACCACTTTACCAAGTATCAAGTTTTTCACATTGAGCCAAGAGTTAAAACCCCAGTGTTGATTTAGTTCGGGAGCATCAACATTTAATAACCTTACTGTATGCTCCTTTTCCTTTGATTTAAGAACGTATGTATCGCCATCCTTAACTTTCATAACCCTTGCTTCTTCTTGCGAATAAGCGGCTGTAAAAGCCATTAAAAACAAAACCGATACAATTATTTTCTTCATCACGATACAAAAATATATTGCTTTAATAGCCTCTGCAAATAACTACTTCCGTCATTTCCGTTATTGCCACATTATTCCAACAAACACACTTTTACCACTCACAAAAAGTAATTATCTTTGCAACAGTTAATCTATACCTCAAGTATGGATAATGTATAAAAAGAGTATTAGTTAAATGAATAGACTGTGTATTTATCCGAAAGACATTCAGATAATCACAGGCAAAAGCGACAGATATGGTAGATACCTTATTAAAAGGATTAAAGAGAGTTTCAATAAGCAGCAACACCAAGTTGTTACTATTGAAGAGTTCTGCCAGTATATGGGCTTACAACTGGAAGCGGTTGTTAGTCAATTAAGATAGTGTAAAAACTTATCTTCGCTTATTGCTTATGATAAGGACAAACACACTCTACACCGAACAACATATTTTCTTTTCTTTGTGGTGGGCTTTCACTTGTTTTAGTGAACTTTGTTGCCCAGTCGTTGCCCTAAAAAATACAGCTGCCTTACAACCCCTTACTATCAAGGCTTTACATTTTAACTTAACAATTTGTATCGGAAAGTAACATTTTAGGTAATTAATTTATCACCCAATAAAAGTGTTAACTGTTTTTCTTAGCACGTTTTTCAGCTTTTTTTTCTTTAGCAGTTTTAGCAGGTTCTTTTTTTACTGTTTTCTTTGCATTTTGTCCTTTTGCCATAATAGTAATTTTAAAATTTAGAATGATCTTATTAAATTTAAGTAAAAGTAAGAAATATTTTCACCATCTAAATATAAAAAACACCGGAATTAATCACCCAATTACTGAATCTTCTTAATTAGATAATCTACATCAACAAAGATTATTTTACTTTATGAGTAAAAATAAAATCCTCAAAAACTCCTGTTTTTTACTAATGTAACTTATAAAAAAAAATAAACTTACCCGTTGTGCATTTAGGTAATGTTGATTTTTAAGTTGTTAATATTTCTATCAAAAATAAACATATTGATATATTGAATTACAGTTAGCGAAGTTATTTTTGAAAGTATTCTAGTTTTAAAACCCTCAAAAGTCTTGGCATAATTTCTTCTTATCATAAAGTGGTCACAAAGTTGAGAGAATAAAGTTTCAATGCGCTTCCTTGATTTTCTAAAAATATAGGCTTGCATCTTATAATTATGTTGATTTTTCCGCATTGGCACTTCTAATTTAATTCGTTTACTTTCAAATAAATCTAATTGATAGTCAGCACTTAAATAACCTTTGTCTCCTAAAATTACACAATCGCTAAATTGATTCTTAATATCTTTTAATTGAGGTCAGTAGTTAGGAACATATAATTTTGGTTTGATAAATTTTATCAGATTTGACCATTCTCTCAATTCTTTTTTATTATTGCTACTTTAATTATTAGCCTATCATCTCAAGCTCAAGGTAATATTAAAATTGTTATAGATAATGATGATTTTTTACTCTTAAAAAATAATAGTCCTAATACATTGAAATTTTTAAAAATTGCTGATGATGATACATTCACCACCAATGTAGAATATACCCCTGTTAAATTAGAAACCATAGATAATGTTCCTCAATACGCAGCCTTATATGATTTTAATGGCACAAAGTATTTTACGTATTCAGAGCTAAATGCCATCACTTGGTCTGGCAATACAGCTACATGGCAAGGTGGTAGTGGAATTAGTGGCGCACCGCATCAAAACAATGATGCTTCTAAATTATTGATAATTGATGGGGAGACATCACTCACAAATGCATTTATCAATACGCCAACCAATATAAACTGTGCTTGGATAAAAACAGGTTCTAAATTAATTATAAATAATTATAATTCTTTAACCATTCAAAATCAAATACAATTAGATGGCGAAATTAGAATGGTTGGCAATGCACAATTACTTCAAACACATACTGGCACTTCGCAGGTATCGGGATTAGGGAAAATTTATATAGACCAACTTGGTACAACAACAACAACCTATCGTTATAATTATTGGTCATCTCCGGTAGTTGAAGCTGGCATAAATACATTTGCTGTGGGTAATGTAATGAAAGATGGAACAATACCGACGTCAGAAAATTCTACGCCTTTAAACATTCAATATACAACAGCCTATGATGGCAGTAAAACCACCCCAATTACCATTGCAGATTATTGGGTATTTACTTATAGTAATGGCGATTCAGGCTATGATTGGGCACAAAAAAGGAGTAATTTAAGCATCACACCTCCACTAGGTTTTATAATGAAAGGTCCTGGTGACGGTACTCAAAATTACACTTTTGTAGGCACACCTAATGATGGAAATTATAACTCAATTATATCTGCTGGAAAATTAAGTCTTCTAGGTAATCCATATCCTTCAGCCTTAGATGCAGAACAATTTATTGAAGATAATGTATCATCAATTTTAGGGACACTCTCTTTTTGGGAAATGGAAGGGGATGCCGAAAGCAATAATACAGTCTATTTAAAAGATGCTTATAATAAAAAATTCTATAATTTATCTGATGGTGTTAAAACACTTAATCTAAATTCGGGAATCTATCAAAATCGCTTTTTTGTCACTTTTAAAAAGAAAAAAACATCAGATAAAGATAAAAATATATCAAATAATTTGTTGATTTATTATGATAAAACAACTTCAGAAATTGTTATACACCAAAAAGGACTAAGCATCCGCAAGGCTACCTTAATTAATTTAGTAAGGAGTAAAAAAAATACATGGAAAAATATTAAGAATAGTGATAAAATAAAATTGTCTATTAAAAATATTAGCGATGGTATTTATCTGGTAAAATTAAATACAAATAAAGGTTTAATTACCAAAAAAGTATTTATTGTTAATTAAATAGCTCTAACAAATACTTGTTTATATCTGTTTTATTTGACAGTTCTTCTGGTAACTTATATTGTAAAAACATACGCGCAGATAATGCACCTTTTAAAACAATTTTTTCATCCTTAACTTCTAACCAACTCCCCTCTCGCAAGCCTAAAACAGGTGTGTCATTTAACGAATGATATTCATTTATACGTGTTTCCCGTGTTTCGCCTTTGTGTTTAGAATTTCTATCGGGATCTAAATAATGTGGATTAATATTAAAGTGCACGACGCCTAATGTGTAAAAACTCGGCGGATAAATAATGGGCATATCATTGGTAGTTTGCATTGTTAACCCGCAAATATTGCTGCCTGCACTTGTACCAAGATAAGGTGTGCCCTTTTCAATCGCTTCTTTTAAAATAGCCATCAAATTAAGATCATATAGGGTGTTTACCAACAAAAAAGTATTGCCGCCACCAACAAAAATCCCTTTAGCTTCTGTTAATGCAATTTGTGGATTTTTAAACTCATGAATCCCTTTTACAGTAATATTAATTTTAGAAAATGCTTTTTTCGCTAAAGCGGTATAATCGTCATAACTCATACCACTAGGTTGCGCATATGGCACAAAAACAACATCAGAAACATCTTTATACAACTTAGCCAAATCTGGCAACAAATATTCTAAATAACCACTCCCATAAACTGTTGATGTACTGGCAATTATTAAATTTTTCATAGTTTTAAAAAGTTATTTCACATCAATTAAGGCCGTCCAAATACTTAAAGTATCTTTATCTATACGTGTCCAAACAGGTCTTACAACACCATCATAGCTATTAATATTAGAATAATCGCCAAAAAACATACGGGTATTGGGTTCGAATGGTGATTCAGAAATTGTGGTGTTGCTAAAATGCGAACCGCCATCAGTAGAAACGGCCAAAACCACATCGGTCAAATTGGTGGTGTATTTGCTTCTATCGTAATAAACGATATAAAGATAGCCCGTTTTAGCATCCACACTCATCCATGTTAAAAATTGGTGGGTTTTTGTTTTGTCTTGATTCACTTTAATTGGTTTACTCCAAGAATTGCCATTATCTGCCGATTTTACTATAAAAACATCGGTATCATCCGCACCATTTCGTTGGTCTGTAAAATTAATATATACATTTCCTTTATATGCGCTTTCGCTGATATCTGTACCCGTAACAGGCATGCCATTTGTTCTGTTTAAACCTGGTAAGTCAAAATTCCATCCGCCTGGTTGGTCTGAAGCTACTATATCTTTATCTAACCACGTTATACCACCATCGGTACTTTTATCAAAATAGATTTTATTGTCAAAACTCCAAGCTACATAAATTTCGCCATTTGGTCCGACCGATGGCACGGCACCTTCTGTAGTTTTATCATCATCCAAAGTGTTTCCTTCAAACTGAGATAATTTTATCGGATTAGTCCAAGTTAAACCATCATCAGTAGATTTAGAAAATAATATGCGTGATTTATCTTCTGGCTTTTTACTGTTGTATTTATCAAATTCAGTCCAAGACATGTAAATCTCATTATTAAACGGATTTACCACCATCCATTCTTTATCTTGTTGTTTAGGCGAATTTAGACCCACGCTTGCACCATCACTCCACGTTTTACCGCCATCAACAGATTTCTGAACAACCATTCTATCTAAAATTTTAGCACTTTGCCAATTTGTACCATCGGGATCTGACAAATGTGCGTAGTAAAAATTCCCTTTGGTATCGGCCGTGATACACGGATCTCCCCAAACACCCAAACTAGAATTTACGCGATTTGTTTCCCAAGTTTTGCCACCATCAGTAGAAGTATGGTAAAAATTAATGATAGAACCTACTACGATATTATTGGTATTGGTAGGATTAATAAAAATACTTGGCTCGGCAGGACCCAGACCATTACCCCTTTTTTGTTCAAATATTTTTACATTTTTAAAAGAGGTAATGGCAATATTTGATTTGGTCTTATCTTGAGAATGTGACTGTTTACAAGAAAATAATAATACCAAACTAAAAATAAATAGATATCTCATAACAATTTTTATATTTTTACAGTATTCAAAAATACACATTTTACATGACCACTTTTAAAAAATACCTACTCATATTTATAATTCCTTTAATGGCTTTTTCGGCTCATAAATATTATTTAAGCTTAACACAAATAGATTATAATGTGCAAGAAAAATCATTACATATTTCTATGCGCCTCTTTATAGACGATTTAGAAAAAACATTGGCATCAAATTTTAAAAAAGAATTTGAGTTAGACACACCAAACGAGCTTCCTAAAACAAATGATTTTATCGCTTTTTATCTCAGTAATAACTTTAACATAACTATAAATGGCAAACCCACAAAATTCACTTTTTTAGGTAAAGAGTACGAAGATGATGTCGTTTATTTCTATTTAGAAATAGACAGTGTTTCTTCAATTAAAAGTATTGGCGTTCAGAATACTATTTTAATGGATGCTTTTGACGCCCAACAAAATATCATCAAACTCAATATAAACAATCAGAAAAACACCATGATTTTAAACAAATCAAATGATAAAGATTTGTTAAAATTTTGATAAAGAACTCTTAATTTCTGTTAATTTATCTAGTTTTAGTCCTTATTTAAACCATCCTTTTATGAAAAGAATATCCTATTTAGCCTTAGCATTGGTGTTTATTACAAGTACATTTTTTGCTCAAGAACAAAAACCCGATAAAAAGGGCCATTACAACATTAGCAAATTCAGACAATTAAAAGAAGAATTGGCTACACCAAACATGTTTAGAACAGGTTCTGGAGCACCAGGACCAGCCTATTATCAGCAACAAGCTGACTACAAAATGGACATCGTTCTAGACGATAAAACGCAAAAGTTAAGTGGTGAAGAAACCATTACCTATTTTAACAATTCGCCAGATGTTTTAACATATTTATGGTTGCAATTAGACCAAAATATGCGTGCGCCAGATTCTAAAACACCAGACATTCAAGGTGGAAATCCTGGTTTTGGTTATGCCCCTAAACAATATGTAGAAGATTTTATGGGAAAATCTTTTCCTGGAGGATTTCATATTGATTACGTAAAAGATATCAATGGCAATGATATAAAATACACCATCAACAGAACGATGATGCGTATTGATATCCCTACAGCCATGCAACCAAATACAACTTATTCTTTCAAAATTAAATGGTGGTATAACATTAATAATCACGTTGCTAAAAGAGGACGCTCTGGTTTTGAACATTTTGATAAAGATGGCAATAATCTATACATCATAGCGCAGTTCTTTCCAAGAATGGCCGTTTATAATGATGTTGAAGGATGGCAAAACATGCAATTTTGGGGTCGTGGCGAGTTTGCTTTGACTTTTGGAAATTATGATGTTAATATTACAACACCTGCAGATCACATTTTAGATGGTACTGGTTTTATGGTAAACAGAAAAGATATGTTTACAAATAAACAATGGAGACGTTATAAAGAAGCTACAAAATCTTTTGATAAACCTGTAGTTATTGTAACGCAAGAAGAAGCAGAAAAAGCAGAAAAAAGCTTTTCTGACAAAACAAAAACTTGGCATATGAAAGCCGAAAATGTGCGCGATTTTGCCTTTACAAGTTCTCGTAAATTTATTTACGACGCACAAGCTGTCAAAATTGGCGATAGAACAGTTATGGCAATATCCTTATATCCTAAAGAAGGCAATCCGCTTTGGGGTGATTATTCTACAAAAGTAGTTGCAAACACTATAGAGGTTTATTCAAAACACCTTTTTGATTATCCATATCATAAAGCCATTTCTGTTCATTCTAAAAATCAAGGTATGGAATATCCTATGATTTGTTGGAATTACGGCCGTCCAAACGAAGACGGCTCATACTCAGAACGTACCAAAAACGGGATGATTGGCGTTATTACGCATGAAGTTGGGCACAATTGGTTTCCTATGATTATAAATTCTGATGAACGTCAATGGACTTGGATGGATGAAGGATTAAATTCTTTTACCGAAATGTTAGCTGAGGCAAAATTTGATAAAGATTATCCATCAAGGGGATTTCCAAAAAACATCACCCGTTATATGGATGGAGATCAAAGTAAGATTTCACCAATAATGAGTCAATCTAATAACATATATCAATTTGGAAGTAATGCCTATGCTAAACCAGCTGCCAGCTTGTATATTTTAAGAGAATTAATTTTAGGTCACGACTTATTTGATAAAGCATTTAAAACCTATGCAGAAAGATGGAAATTTAAACATCCTTCTCCAGCCGATTTCTTTAGAACTATGGAAGATGCTTCAGCAACAGACCTAGATTGGTTCTGGAGAGGCTGGTATTACACAACAGATTTTAATGATATTGGTATAAAAAGTGTAAGCAAATATGTTGTAAGCACAACACCTAATAAACGTGCAAAAGAAATTAGCAAACGCTATGGTATCGATTTAAAAAACTATGTGTTTTTAGTTGATACTGAAAGTGAAGACTATAATCCAGAAATGGAAAACGTTAAAAATCCTACAAAAGATTTGCCAATTTTAGATAACTATTTGACTACAAACTTCACAAAAGAAGAGCGTGATGCCCTTAAAAATACCAAATATTTTTATAAAGTGACCTTTGATAAACCAGGTGGATTGGTAATGCCAATTGTAGCTAGAATTACGTATGATGATGGTAGTGTAGAAAATAAATATTACCCTGCTCAAATTTGGCGCTTTAATGATAATGAAGTAAGTAAATTAATTACATCAGATAAAGCCATTAAATCTATTGAGCTAGATCCAGATTTATTAACTGCCGATGTCAATCTAGAAAATAATTCTTGGCCTAAAAAAGTTGAAGAAACTAAATTTGATAAATTTAAAAAGAAAATTAAAGATTAATCTTTAATTTAATAAATTAAAAAAGGCTCAAATGTTAATTTGAGCCTTTTTGCTTCAGGGGGTTAAACTTACAACATTCTGTTGCTTGACTTCGGTAATAATAAAAGTACTATGTGTACTTCCTATGTAATTGAGAGTTGTCAATTTATCATTTATAAAATTGCGGTAAGCCTTCATATTTCTAACTATTACTTTTAAAATATAATCATACTCGCCACTTACATTATAACATTCTAATACTTCTTCTAAATCTTTTACATCCAATTCAAATCTCTGAATATAGTCATGTGAGTGTCTAATTAATTTAATTTGGCAAAACACTACAAAATTTCTATCAATCTTATCTCTATCTAGAACTGCGACATATTTTTCTATATATCCAGATTTTTCTAACTTTTTTATGCGTTCATATATAGCTGTAACCGATAAGTCTAATTTAACAGCAATGACTTTTGTTGCCATTTTACTGTCTTGTTGTAAATAATGCAACAACAATTTGTCGGTTTTATCAAGAGCCATGTTGTAATTATTCCTTTGATTTGACAATATTAAACAATCTTTTTGTAAAAATTACTGTTTTTTTTAATTATTTCTTTAATTATTACTTATTATTATTAATACTATTGTTTTATTTTAATTAATATAGTTATTTTGTTGTACTTATTAAATACCCACATTATGAAAAACAAAGCAGTTAATGAAATTCAAGATTTACAATATTTTGGTGAATTTGGCGGTGTGAACCCATCAATATCAGACTCATCAACATATACCTTTCTGGCAGCAAAATCTATGATGGATACCTTTGAAGGAACTACAGAAGGTTGTTATTTATATTCACGCCATTCTAGTCCGAGTAATTTATATTTATGCGAAGCTTTGGCAGCTATGGAGGGTACAGAAAAGGCTAATGTTGCGGCTTCTGGCATGGGCGCTATAACCCCAACCCTATTTCAACTTTGTGGTGCTGGCGATCATATTGTGTGTTCGCGCACAATTTACGGTGGCACTTATGCTTTTTTAAAAAATTTCACACCTCGATTTAACATTTCGACGTCATTTGTTGATATTACAAATCTTGACATTGTAGAGTCTGCTATCACAAAAAAAACAAAAGTGCTTTATTGTGAATCTGTGAGCAATCCGCTTTTAGAAGTAGCCGACATTCCTAGCCTGTCAAAATTGGCAAAAAAATACAATCTAACACTTGTTGTAGATAACACATTCTCGCCTTTAAGTATTACACCAAAGTTGCTTGGCGCCGATATTGTTATTCATAGTTTAACAAAGTACATTAATGGCACAAGCGATACTGTAGCAGGTGTTATGTGTGGTTCTAAAGATTTTATAGATAGTTTGAAAAATGTGAATGATGGTGCCAGTATGCTTTTAGGTCCCGTTATGGATAGTCTGCGTTCTGCCAGTGTTTTAAAAAATATGCGGACTTTGCACATTAGGATGAAAAAACACAGCGAAAACGCATTGTATTTGGCTCAAAAATTCGAACAAGATGGCATTAGAATTATGTATCCTGGTTTAGAATCGCATCCGCAACATACGCTTTATAAAAGTATGTACAATGCCCAATTTGGTTTTGGTGGCATGTTGGCTTTTGATGCAGGCACTTTAGAAAAAGCCGATGAATTAATGGAACTTATGCAAGAAGAAAAACTGGGCTATTTGGCTGTGAGTCTAGGGTTTTACAAGACTTTATTCAATGCGCCAGGTTCTGGCACTTCATCAGAAATTCCAGAAAATGAACAAGCAGCAATGGGTTTAAGCGAAGGTTTAATTCGTTTTTCTATTGGCTTAGATAATGATATTGAACGCACCTATATTAATATGAAAAAATGCCTTGTTAAAGTTGGGTTATTGTAACTAATCTGTCATACTGAACTAACTATAAGGTTTTACATTAAAAAACTTAGGATTAGTTATGTATGGCAGGCAAATTAATCAATTAGTTCTTATTCAAAAATCCATTAACATTGTTTTCAATACGTTGCAAAATGTTGGTGGTATCTTCTTTTACAAAAGTTTCACCTGTAATATTCTCAAACAACTCAATATAGCGTTCAGATATTTCCTGTATTTTGGCGTCTGTCATTTCTGGAATTTGCTGTCCTTTTAATCCTTGAAAACCATTTTCTATCAGCCATTCTCTTACAAACTCTTTCGATAACTGTTTTTGTTTTTCGCCTTTATCTTGACGCTCTTGGTAGCCATCTGTATAAAAATAACGCGAAGAATCTGGTGTGTGAATTTCATCAATCAGAATAATTTCTCCGGTTTTAGATTTGCCAAATTCGTATTTGGTATCCACCAAAATTAAACCACGTTTAGCGGCTATTTCTGTACCCCGTTTAAACAAGGCGCTTGTATAATTTTCTAACATTATATAATCAGCTTCAGCCACAATGCCCTGTGCTAAAATTTCCTCTCTAGATATATCTTCATCGTGATCGCCGTCAACGGCTTTTGTTGATGGTGTGATTAAAGGTTCTGGAAATTTATCATTCTCTTTCATGCCTTCTGGCATCGCCACACCACAAATTGTGCGTTTCCCTTCTTTGTATTCGCGCCAAGCGTGACCCGACAAATAACCACGAATAACCATTTCTACCTTAAAAGGTTCACAAAAATGACCTACGGCTACACTTGGATCGGGAATATTTACAATCCAATTCGGTACAATATCTTTGGTCAAATTCATCATTTTAGCAGCGATCTGATTGAGAATTTGTCCTTTAAAAGGAATTTGTCGTGGCATCACAATATCAAAAGCTGACAGCCTATCGGTAGCAATCATTACCAATATTGTATTGTCAATATTATACACTTCTCTAACTTTTCCTTTGTAAACCGATTTCTGTTTTGGAAAATTAAAATTTGTTTGATTAATTGTTTGCATAATATAAATTTTAGGTGTGTTATTTTTTAGTATCTATCTCGTTATAAGCATCAATAATTTTTTTGACCAATTTATGACGGACAACATCATTATTGTCTAATTGAATAAAGGCCACTTCTTTAATATCTTTTAAAGCTTCTTGTGCCTCTTTTAAACCAGAAATTTGTCTGGGTGGTAAATCTATCTGTCCAGGATCGCCGTTAATAACAAACTTGGCATGTTTGCCCATACGTGTTAAAAACATTTTCATTTGAGAATGTGTGGCATTTTGCGCTTCGTCTAAAATAACAAAAGCATTGTCTAATGTGCGGCCACGCATAAATGCTAAAGGCGCAATTTGAATAACGCCGCGTTCTAAATAATCGATTAGACGTTCGTTTGGAATCATATCTCTTAGAGCATCGTACAAAGGTTGCATGTATGGATCTAATTTCTCTTTTAAATCGCCTGGTAAAAAGCCAAGATTTTCGCCAGCTTCTATGGCAGGTCGTGTTAAAATAATACGCTTCACATCCTTATTCTTAAGCGCTTTTACGGCAAGAGCAACAGCTGTATATGTTTTTCCGGTTCCTGCAGGTCCCACAGCAAAAAGCATGTCGTGAGTTCTTATTTCAATAACCATTTTACGCTGATTAAACGATTGGGCTTTTATAAGCTTGCCGCCAACACCATGTACCAAAACCTCATCGTCTGATTCAGCTTTTGAAGTATCTTCTATAACCAAGCGTTCAATGGCATTTTCATCTAGTTTATTATAAGTGTTAAAATACTTAACCAATCTGTCAAGTCGTTTTTCAAATTCATCAAGAACAACAGATTCTCCGTAAGCTTTTATCTCATTGCCACGTGACACAATTTTTAATTGCGGAAAAAGACTTTTAATTTGTTTTAGATTGTGATTATAAGCGCCTAAAAACTCCTTAACATTAATGTTTTCTAATAATAATACACGTTCATTCAATATGTTCTGAATTTAAATTTTGAAAAGGTAAAAGTACTTTTAAATACACTTTATTTGACTAAATTTGCTAAACAAAAATAACGAATTATTGAAAAACAGCTCTGCTGCTTTCGTAATAGTTTTTAACATACTCACTGCTGTTTTATTTAAACATTAAACGGTAAAAATAGACACTTATAATTTATGCCTATAATAACGCTTACAACAGATTTTGGCACCAAAGACCATTTTGTAGGTGCTGTAAAAGGGGCTATTTACTCAGAATTAAAAGATGTTATTGTTGTTGATATTTCGCATCAAATTGACGCGTTTAACATTGCCCAAACGGCCTATGTTATAAACAATTCTTATAAAAGTTTTCCCGAGGGTACCATACATATTATAGGTGTAGATTCCGAATTAAACGACGAAAACAAACACATCGCTCTCTTATTAGATCATCATTATTTTATTTGTCCCGATAACGGTATCATTGCCATGCTGGCTTCAAAAATAAAACCAGAAAAAATTGTAGAAATTAACATTCACGATGCTTTTTCGTCAAGTTTTCCTGTTTTAGATATCTTTGTAAAAGCCGCTTGCCATATTGCCAGAGGTGGCACCTTAGAAGTTATAGGGAAACCTGTTCAAACTTTTAAAAATGCTGTTGAACTAAGTCCAATTGTTAATAAAGAAAAGACCGAAATTAAAGCCAATATTATTTATATAGACAATTATGGCAATTTAATTACCAATATAACCAAGACTTTAATGGATGAAATTGGTAGAGACAGGCCTTTTGAAATTAGTGCCCGAGGATATACTTTTACTAAAATACTTTCAAAATACAGCGATATCGTCGATTTTAAAATACCAAAAGAACAACGCCAATGCGATGGCAAAAAACTAGCCATCTACAACTCTAGTGGCTATTTAGAAATTGCCATTTACCGAAGTAACTTGAAAACCGTAGGTGGTGCCGCCAGTTTATTTGGTCTAAAATACAGAGACCGCGTAACCGTTAATTTTTATTAAATCATGTTTGTACGCATTGTAAAAATGGATTTTAAACCAGAAAATGTCCCTGCATTTTTAGAAATATTCCACACCAATAAATCTAAAATTCGCGATTTTAGCGGATGTCGTTTTTTAGAATTATATCGCGATAAAAACACACCCAATATATTTTTTACCTATAGTTATTGGGAAGACGAAGATGCTTTAGAAAATTACAGAACATCCGATTTGTTTACACAAGTGTGGTCAAAAACAAGGTTGCTTTTTCAAAATAAAACACAAGCTTGGAGCGTTGATAAAATTGAGAGTTTAAAATAGTACTTAAAAAAACTAAATATGTTTAGCATCCTAAAAAAAGAACTTATTGGCTTTTTTGCTTCGGCAATTGGCTATATGGTTATGGCGCTTTTTTTACTAGCAAACGGATTATTGCTTTGGGTTTTTAAATCTGATTACAATATTTTTGATGCAGGTTTTGCCGATTTAAACAGCTTTTTTTATATCAGCCCATGGTTATTTTTCTTTTTGATTCCTGCCATAACCATGCGCAGTTTTGTTGATGAAAAAACACAAGGCACTTTTGAACTCTTAAAAACAAAACCCATTACAAATTGGCAACTTGTTCTCGGTAAATATTTTGGGGCATTCCTTTTAATTGTTTTTGCTCTAATTCCTAGTCTTATTTATGTTTACAGTGTTAACACCTTGGCAAATCCGCATGGAAATATAGATTTAGGGCCTATAATTGGTGCATATATTGGCCTCTTATTTATTGCGAGCAGTTATACCGCTATTGGCTTATTGGCATCGGCGCTAAGCAAAAATCAGATTGTGGCCTTTTTAATTGCTGTCTTATTGTGCTTTATTATGTTTTACGGATTTGAAGCTTTGGCCAATTTAGAAGCTTTCAAAAATTTAAGTTTAGAATATTTCGGCATGAAATATCACTACAACAGTTTGGCACGTGGCATTTTAGACACAAGAGATTTAATTTATTTTTTTAGTTTGAGTATTTTATTTTTAGCCATCACTCATAAAATTGTAGAAAAACAATGAAAGCTACACTTTTATACAGCCTTAAATTTTTAGCTATTATTATATTGCTTAACGCGATAAGTTTTGGCTATTATCACAGATTCGATTTAACTCAAGACAAACGTTACAGCCTAACCCCTATCACAAAAAACCTCATAAACAGTCTACATAAATCACTCACTATTACGGTCTATTTAAAAGGTGATTTTCCTTTAGAATTTAAAAGACTTCAAACCGAAACACAACAACTTTTACAAGAGTTTTCATCGCAAAACAATAAAATTTCTTTCCGATTCATCGACCCATTATCGCATAAATCTATTGGTCAAGATCTGATAAAAAAAGGACTCCAGCCAAGCAAGTTAACAGTTCAAGAAAATGGCGAAATATCCGAAAAGGTCATTTTTCCTTGGGCTATAATTAGTTATAATGGTAAAAAAGAAAAAGTAAATTTACTTTCAAACACGCAAAGTAATTCGCAAGCCCAACAAATTACAGAAGCCATTTCTAAATTAGAATACGCTTTTGCTGATGCTTTTTCAAAAGTTACAACATCCAAAAAACAATCGATTGCTGTATTAAAAGGAAACGGCGAGCTTCAAGATATTTACCTTGATAGTTTTTTAAGAAGCTTGGTCGGTAGCTACAATTTAGCGCCTTTTACATTAGATTCTGTGGCTAAAAATCCGCAAAGGACTTTAGAACAATTACAAAAATTCGATTTGGCTATCATTGCCAAACCAACCGAAGAATTTACCGAAGCAGAAAAATTTGTCTTAGACCAATACATTATGCACCAAGGTAAAACGCTTTGGTTGGTAGATAATGTACAGGCCGATTTAGACAGTTTAACCAAACAGCAAGGCGAAATGCTGGCCTATCCAAGAGATTTAAATCTAACCGATTTGCTTTTTAGTTATGGTGTTAGGTTGAGTTACGATTTGGTAGAAGATTTGTACAGTGCAAAAATTAGACTGGCATCGGGTATAATTGGCAATAAAACACAATATCAAAATTTTAATTGGCCTTATTTTCCGCTTATCACAAGTAAAAACAAACACCTTATTACAAATCAAATAGCGCCTGTTCAATTAAAATTTTCCACAGCCATTGACACACTTAAAAACGATATTTCAAAAACTGTTTTATTACAAAGCTCTTTGTTAGGTAAAAAAACAGGCACACCACGTTTAATAAATCTCAATGAGATAAATACAATCGATGAGGCAACATACAACAATGGCTCTCAAATTTTAGGCGTGTTGTTAGAAGGTAAATTTAAATCGGCTTATAAAGGACGTGTCAAACCTTTCGATTTTTCAGACACTAAAGAAACAAGCCTTGCAAATGCTATGGTCATCATTTCTGATGGCGATATCATTGCAAACCAAGTCTATCAAAACAAACCTGTAGATTTAAACACCAATTATTTAACAGGTGAACACTTCGGAAACAAAGACTTTTTACGCAATACAGTAGATTATATGTTAAATGATAAAGCCTTACTTAACCTGCGCTCAAAAACGCTTCAACTGCGTTTTTTAGATAAAAACAAAGTCATAAAAGAAACCTTATTCTGGCAATTACTAAATATCGTTTTACCTTTAATAATCTTAGCCCTGTTTGGATTTGGATTTAACTTTTACAGAAAATTAAGATACAGCAAAGCCATAAACATCAGCAAGACACGTACAAAAAAATAAATTTTAAGCACACTATTAGTACTGACAGAAGTGTACTTTTTGAAACTTATCTAAATTCATTTAAACTTTTTACTTAATTTTGTGACGTAGCATTTAATATGGTATATTTGCTACTTAACTCAATTTATTTTCTAAATGAAATTTATAGTATCTAGTTCGCAACTTTTCAAGCAACTTCAAGTGCTGGGTGGTGTCATAAATAGCAACAACACCTTACCTATCTTAGATAATTTTTTGTTTGAATTATCAGAAAATATTTTAAAAATATCGGCTTCAGATTTAGAAACAACTATGAGCGCAACGCTCGATGTAGAATCTAATGAGAATGGCGCCATTGCTGTGCCCGCTAAGCTTTTGTTAGACACGCTAAAAACTTTTCCTGAGCAACCCTTAACTTTTGTTGTTTCAGAAAATAACACCATAGAAATTAGTTCTGAGAGTGGTAAATATGCTTTAGCTTTCGCTGATGGCGATGAATTCCCTAAGGCTATAGAATTAGATGCGCCTAGCACTCTAAATATTGCTGGAGGTATTTTAGCAACGGCTATAAACAAAACGATTTTTGCAGCGGGAAACGATGATTTACGCCCAGTTATGAGTGGTGTATTTTTTCAATTTAGTTCAGAAGGTCTTATTTTTGTAGCTACCGATGCACACAAATTGGTTAAATACGAACGTACTGATGTTACTGCAACAGAGTCTGCAGAATTTATCATGCCTAAAAAACCATTGACTATTTTAAAAAATATTTTATCTAATGTTGATGAAGATGAAGTAAAAGTAGAATACAACGAAGCAAATGCCAAATTCACTTTTAATAACATGGTTTTGGTATGTCGTTTAATTGACGGAAAATATCCTAATTACGAAGCTGTTATACCTAAAGAAAATCCAAATAAATTAACTTTAGATCGCAATTCTTTCTTAAACTCTGTACGTCGTGTGTCTATTTTCTCAAGTAAAACAACACATCAAATCAGATTAAAAATGGCGGGAACAGAACTAAATATTTCTGCCGAAGATATTGATTATTCTAACAAAGCCGATGAGCGTCTTATGTGTAGCTACGATGGCAACGACATGCAAATTGGTTTTAATTCGCGTTTCTTAGTAGAAATGTTGAGCAATTTGAGCTCAGAAAACATCATGTTAGAAATGTCTTTACCAAACAGAGCCGGTATCCTAACACCTCTTGACGATTTAGACGAAGGCGAAATAGTAACCATGCTAGTCATGCCTGTAATGCTAAACAACTAAAAGTTAAACAAAATATATAAAGTGAAAGTCCGTTTTTTTAAAGCGGACTTTTTTTATACCTTCACTTTATGAATTTTTTGGCACATATCTACTTATCAAATGGCAATGAGCAGTTACAAATTGGCAATTTTATAGCCGATTTTATAAAGGCTAATCAATACACCCATTTGCCAAATGCCATTCAACAAGGCATTTTTTTACACCGCCAAATTGACACCTTTACAGATGCCCACCCAATAGTAAAACAAAGCAAACGCCGTCTTAACGAACGTTACGGGCATTACAACGGTATTATTATCGATATTTTTTACGACCATTTTCTAGCCAAAAATTGGTCGAAATATCATAAAATACCACTGGCAGAATACACAAATAAGTTTTATAAATTATTAAAAGAAAATAAAGAAGTTCTTCCAGATAGTGTCATGCAGTTTTTGCCTTATTTAATAAAGGATAATTGGTTGCTCAATTACACCAATTTCGAAGGCATCGAAAAAACACTTATCGGGATGAACAAACGTACCCATAAACAATCGCAAATGCATTTGGCTATTGCCGATTTAAAATTACATTACACCGATTTTGAATCCGATTTTACAGACTTCTTTGAAAATTTGCGTACCTTTTCAGCCAATAAAATTTTAGACATCCCATAATAACAAACCCCTTTTTATGAAAAAAATACTGACGCTGTTTGTCATTTCATTGCTTATCATCCAATGTAAAGAAACCCCTAATAAAAACGCTAAAATTATTGAGCGCGGTCTTATTACCAGCAATGCCATGGTGGTTTGTGCCAGGCCAGAAGCGTCGGCTATTGGCATAGATATTATGAAACAAGGTGGCAATGCTTTTGACGCCATGATTGCAACCGATTTGGCACTTACTGTTGCTTATCCCTTTGCAGGGAATATTGGTGGTGGTGGTTTTATGGTATACCGCACAAAAGATGGCAAAACCGGCGCATTAGATTACCGTGAAAAAGCACCTATGGCAGCATCAAAAAATATGTATCTCGATAAAGATGGCAATGTGATAAAAGGAAAAAGCACATTAGGGGCTATGGCTATTGGCATCCCGGGCACGGTAGCTGGACTCTTTGAAGTACATGAAAAATTTGGGTCATTGCCATTCGAAAAACTGATTCAGCCTGCCATAAATTTGGCTAAAAAAGGTGTGGTTGTTACAAAAAAGCAAGCCGAAAGATTAAACAAATACAAAAAATATTTTACCGAAGCCAACGACCATACAATCTTATTAGATAAAGAGTGGAAAGAAGGCGACACCATTAAATATCCAAACCTAGCCGAAACCTTTACGCGTATAAAAGAACAGGGCAGAGACGGTTTTTACAAAGGAAAAACGGCCGATATGTTGGTGAATTATGTTCATAAATTAGGCGGTATTATTACTAAAAAAGATTTAGAATCATACAACGCCAAATGGCGAAAACCCGTAGAGTTTACTTACAAAGACCTAAAAATAATTGCCATGTCACCACCTTCAAGTGGCGGCATTTGCAATGCACAAATTTTTAAAGCTCTAGAGCCGTACGATATTGCTTCGTACGGACACAACTCACTTAAGGCTATTCAACTCATAACCGAAGCCGAACGCCGTGCATATGCCGACAGGTCATACTTTTTAGGCGATCCCGACTTTGTTAGAATTCCACTAGACACCTTGATGTCTGCTAATTATACGCAAAAACGTATGGCCGATTTCTCTTGGTATAAAGCCACATTGTCTGCGGACGTGAAACACGGAAACATTGTGGGTTACGAAAGCGATGAAACAACCCACTACTCTATTGTAGATAAATTTGGCAATGCTATTGCAGTTACCACCACTTTAAATGGGGCCTATGGTTCTAAAGTTTATGTGTCTGATGGTGGCTTCTTTTTAAATAATGAAATGGACGACTTTAGCTCAAAACCCGGCACACCAAACATGTTTGGTTTATTAGGTGCTGAGGCCAATGCGATCCGTCCAGAAAAACGCATGTTGAGCTCTATGACACCTACCATTGTAGAAAAAGATGGCAAATTATTTATGGTTGTAGGTTCGCCGGGAGGTTCTACCATTATAACCTCTGTTATGCAAACTATTTTAAATGTGTATGAATTTGGTTTAGGCATGCAAGAAGCTGTAGATGCACCGCGTTTTCACCACCAATGGTTGCCCGATGTTGTTGTTTTAGAACCCAAAGGTTTTGACAGTATAATGGTTAAAAATTTAGAAGATAAAGGTTATCATATCAGTCAAGGAAAAACACGTATTATTGGTAAAGTAGATGCTATTTTACGTTTGCCTGATGGCTCTCTAGAGGGTGGCGCTGATCATCGTGGTGATGATAAAGCGATTGGCTTTTAGATAAATGATGTAAATAGGCTTCGACTCCGCTCAGCCTGACTATAAACTAAAAACGAGTACTTTTGTCAAGCTGAGCGGAGTCGAAGCTTAAAAATTAGCCCGTAATTGTACTGAACCTGTGTGAATAGTCTTACTGTTTTCTGATTTTCTACCAAAGTAACTGAGGTTAAAATCTAAATAATTAGACAACTGTTTTTGAACAATAATATGCCAAGTAAAATTGGTGCCCGGTTGCAAACCTTTTAGCATTTGAAATGCCACAGGGCTGTTACTATAGCCAGTAAAATTATTTATAAAAAGATCTGCCCCACTTTGCACAGATAAATTTTGTTTGCTATTATACTGTAAATTCATACCAAAATTATGTGTTTGTAAAGCTTCAAATTGTGATGCTTTATTCTTTACATCATCATAAGTGTACTTAACTTCAAAGCTGGTTTTGGTATTAAACAAATAGGTGAGTTTTGGTGCGAGCCTATAATTTTCTAAAACATAGTTTCTATTGGCAAAACTTTCTGTTGTATTGTTATTTCTTCCAAACTGACTTTCGATATCTAATAACCAAAATTTATTTAGTTTATGTGTAAATAATACTTGATGAATTTTATTTAAATTCTCTTGACTTCCTGTTACCAAATTACTGATGTTCTTAGCGTTGGTAAAAGAATATGTGGTTGAAAAATGTTGCTTACCTCTATTAAAAAACAGACTATTCCGCAAGCTGAATTGCAAACCAATAACCGATTTACTAGCAACATCAAACGGATTTAAATTAAAGCTATTTCCGGTACGGAGCTTGTTATTTTCAATTAATAAAAAAGTCTGATTTATAAAATGCGACGCCAACTTTTTAAACCCTTTTTTGGTTTGCCAAGAACTCGGATTTATAACTACAGATTGGCTAAACTTATTTAAATGTGTTTTCAAGAAATTAACATCTGGTAAAAAAATCCGTACAAAATTAGCCTGATCTTTAAACATGGCTATTTCAAATTCGTTTAATTCTTGAATGCCATTCTCATTATAATCTATCCATGTATAAAAACCCTGCCCGTCGTCAACCGCAACATAAGTAAACTCTTGCTGTGCCAAACTCCCCGATTGGGTTTCGTAAACTGTACTTAACCGCAGCTTATTATCAAACAACTTTTGCGCATAAACAACTCTTGAATTTAGCGAGACATCATCAGCAAGAAAACGGTTATTAACTGTTCTATAATTGGCGTAAACGCTCAAATTAGCAGCTTTATTTTGAATTAATTTTGAATCGATAAAGTATGTGTTTGCTGCACTTACTTGTTGTAGTTTTGCATTATAAATACTATCATTTTCACGATAATTTACACCTAATTTAACAAACACTTTCGTAGAATCGCCTAGGCCCCAAAAAGCAGATACATCTTTAAATTCGTGACTTAAACCCAATAAAGTATGTGTTAATTTAAGCTCTAGTTTATTCGATTCTGCATTTAAGGATAAACCAATCCAAGTTTTAGAAAAATACTTTGTCAAGTTAGATTGCAATCTAAAAAACGTGCCTTTTTGAATGGCCGATTCACTTTGCAAATAACTCGTATTAAAATGAGCCGAAAACTTATCGAGATAAACACTCCCATCTAAAAAGTGTTTATTTCCTGTAAAATTGCTTCCAAAACTCAAATTCTGAAAGGCATATTTAAGCTTTGTTTTCTTGTTTTGCAATGTAGCTCCCACATTAAGCAAACTCTGCTTGCCATTAATTTGACTTAAATTCCAATCTCTTGTAAATTCTACATTTTGAAAACGCTCTACCGATCTAAAATTTTCTGAATTATATTCATAATCCAAATCGGTTGACAATTGCCATTTCTTATCAATAAGTATCTGATTGTAATTAATTTTTGTAGCGACACCTTTATTATCACCGTCCTGCAAACTAGAAAATAGATTCTTATCGTAATTACTCAACGCCACTTCTGTCTTAATTTCCGATTTATCATTGGGCGTAAAAGTTGAATTAACAACTGCCACCTGCAATTTATCTGGTGCTACTAATTGCACAACAGGACTGTAGCTCCCTTTTTTTATACCGTTTATCGGATCAACATATTCAAAAATACGCCCATTGGTGGTACTTTGCTTTAAAATATAATCGCCTTGGTTTACCCCGATAAAACTAAAATTCACACTAAAAAGAGCGTCTAAAGGATTGGTAGAAACTTCAAATATTTCTTCATTATTTCTTTCAACTTTTCTATACAATACTTTATTAACATCAAATTCTGAAGCTATCGCAGATGAGACAACCATGTCGGTTTGCACATCGCCACTTTGGACTAAAATAGCTTGTTGTTCTGGTGTTAAATTAAGTTGAACTGGTTGATTTTTAGCATCGTTTTCATTATAAAAATACGCCCCAATAGAAAGTTTGTCACTCTTAAATTTAAAATTATCATACGAAACAAATCGGGTAAAATTTCTATCGGTAAATTGAAATTCAACAACAATACGCATGTTTGCTGTTACCGGATATGTGGCATTAAACGTTATCTGAGCTGCATTATAATCCAGCACATAATCGTTATTTTCACCACGCTTAAGTGGAGAACCATTTACAAAAACCGTTTCGCTGCCTGCCACAATAAGTACAAACTCTTGTCCGTTTGGTCCTTTAATTCTATAAGGCCCTTGATTGCCTTCTTGTCCGTTAAATTTAAACTGGGAAAAACGACCTTTTACCACAGCCCCAGATGCCATAGCTTCCATTTTGTTTGGTTTAATAGTTGCATTTAATGCCAAACCCGATACCTTTTTTGTAAATCTCAAAAACTTTGTATCGTCGTTTTGCAAGTCCACATCTCCGGCACGGACTTTCCAGTTTTTAGCATACATCTCTATAAAAACACGGTCAAATTCATTGAGACGCTGGGTAAAACCACCATTTTGCAATGCCACATTATTATCAGAAATAGATGCTCTTAAACCAACATCTTTAGAGAGCTTTCCTGAAATCTGTAAATCGAAATTAGAATTTAATCCAGAATTCTGATTGGAACCTAAACTTATACTACGCGAAATACTTCCGCTTGAATTTAAACCTTCAAAAGGCTGAAATTGTGTTTGCTTTTTTGGTTGTGTTAACCGATACGCTTTGCTTAAATCGGAGTCATTTGGCACAATTAAGTTTGTATCAAATTTTTTATAAGTCTTGGTTAAAAAATCGGGTAGTAAATTGTAATACACATATATTTTTGGATACTTTTTTGCCGAGATTACAAGCATCGCCTTAGCGTAATCTATTTTATAATCAGATTTTAGAATAGGCGCTCCACTATTTTCTAAAATCTTAAAATTAAAAGGGCTGATACTAAATTTTTCAAGTTGAATCGTGTCCTTAACAACTTCAATTTTTATTATTTTAGCTCTAGGAACATCGCTTTGCGAAAAGGCAAAACAAGTCCAAAAAACCAGAATAAAAAAAAACTTAGAATTCATATAAGCTGTTAACGGATAAAAGTCTTTTTTAGTTTAAAATAGTGTGGTCTGCTGACAGCCATTTTCAAAATCTAACAACCACTTTTTGCGCCACAAACCACCTGCATATCCAGTTAAACTGCCATCTGTACCGATAACCCTATGACAAGGCACAATAATCCACAATGGGTTTACAGCATTGGCGTGGGCAATAGCACGTATGGCCATAGCGTCGCCGTAACGTTTAGATTGCTCAAGATAAGTCATGGTTTTTCCGTAAGGAATTTCTTGTAAAACCTGCCACACTTTTTTCTGAAAATCGGTGCCAGTTGGGTTTAGTTTTAAGGTAAACTGCTGTAAGTTGTTATTAAAATAGGCGCTTAGTTGTTTAACGGGTTCTTTAAGCGATTCTGGCACATCGTGTGATACATAATTGTAATCTTCATCGGTTATAGAAACCGATTGCAAACCAAGCGCATCGCCAATAAGTTTAGCGGTACCAATAGGCGTTTTACAATATGCCGTTAGATTAGATTCCAAAAACTTGTATTGAATTTTGTGTGGTTATGTCGGCTATTTCTTCTACAGATACATTATAAATATCGGCTAATTTATGAGCTACCAAAATAAGATAACTGCTTTCGTTTCGTTTTCCTCTATATGGGATTGGTGCCAAATAAGGCGCATCGGTTTCTAAAACAATGTTGCTTAAAGGAATCTGATTTAAAAACTGGTCTATTTTTCCGTTTTTAAAAGTCACCACACCACCAATGCCTAATTTCATATTATAAGAAATCGCTTTTTTAGCTTGTTCTAAAGTCCCTGTAAAACAATGGAATATACCACGTAAACTGTCACTTTTCTCTTGTTCAAGAATCTCAAATATTTCATCGAACGCATCTCTACAATGTATGGCAATGGGTAAATTATATTTTTTTGCCCATTGGATTTGCGTTTTAAAAACCTCTTGCTGCTGTTTTAGAAATGATTTGTCCCAATATAAATCGATGCCAATTTCGCCAATGGCAAAAAAAGATCTTTGTTCTAAATGCTTTTTAACAATGGCCAACTCTTCTTTATAATTTTCCTTTACGGATGTGGGATGCAAGCCCATCATCAAAAACATATTGGGATATTCTTTTTCAAGAGCAAACATATTTTCATGATAATGGCTGTCTATAGCAGGAATAAAAAACCGATTTACATTAGCATCTAATGCGCGCTGAATAACATCTGCCCTATCAGCATCAAATTGAGAGCTGTATAAATGTGCATGTGTATCGGTTAAAATCATTAATTAAGTCTTTATAAATACAAATATAACCCGTTGTGCATTATAATTTAACAAAAAAAGTTGTTCAATTGTCTAAAAAAGACGTATATTTATTTGAATATCAAACATATAAATATAATGAACAACTTTCAAGCAAATTACAATAAAATTTTAGAAGTGTTACGGTC